>NZ_JBEXQX010000018.1:0-182985 GCF_040612795.1 Streptomyces sp. NPDC006335 | reverse complement strand
CTCTCTCGTTTTTTTTTTTTTTTTTTTTTTTTGTGTTGTTTTTGTCTTCCTTCTCCCCCCGTGCTTTTTTTTGGGGGGGCGCGGGGGGGGGGGCCCCCCCCCCCCCCCCCCCCACGCCTCCGGCGCACGTATCGGGTAATCACGTTCGGCCTGTCGCTCATTAGGGTGACCAGTGCCTCCGAAGTGTTGTCACAGGGCCCCCTATAGGTACGCACGCGCCACAGCCACACACCTGTCGCCGGCTCATGCGTGCCGAGCCGCTCGCCGTGCCCGAGTACGGAGGGCAGCTCCGTTCACGTCGCCCCAGCACAGAGGAGACCGCATGATCACCATCCGTCGGGTAGCGCTCGTCACCCCCGCCACCCTGGACGCCGACGCCTACCGCGAGTTCTGCTGGGGCGCCGGTCTGGAGCGTACGGACGCCGGCTACGGGCTGCTCCAGGCATTCGACGATGTCACCTGGGAGGAGGTCATCGCGGTCGTCGAAGATGTCGAGTACGTGCGTCTCCTGACACAGTGCTCCGGAGTCGTCGTGCCTGCCGACAAGGTCACCCACTTCCTGGCCGATTGGCCGGATTTGCGTCCAGAGTCCGACACCGTCTGGCCCTGATGTGCACCACGCCCGGTCAGGCAGCCGTCCCAGACGGCTCGCCGCGTAGCAGGTCGGGACGAGCGTCGGCCAGGGCGAAGGCCCGCTGGAGAACGGCCACCAGGAAACCGTCGAAGTACCGGCGGGCTCGCCCGTCCCGTAGGAGGAGCGGTCGGCGCCGTCAGGGCCGACGCGGCGCTGAACTGCCTTGACTCTGGTCAGGGTCCCGCCGATCTTCGACGGCGGGATCGGGTCGGTCGGATGGTCGGCGAAGTGATGTACGCCGCCGCAATGGCCGTTCTGCCCGGCTGGCCACCGGCACGCCAAAGAGCCGAGACGGCGTGGTCGAGGCGGTGAGGGCGCTGTGGACCACCCGCCGCCACCAGGCCCTGGACGCCGAGTTCGGCCCGCAGGTCAAGCCGAGCTGTTCGGAATCAGCCCCGAGACCGCCGCCCTGGCCAGCTGGCCTCCGCCGGGGACAATCCCGAACGCATGTGGTCCGAGGAGGCATTCGTGTACCTCGCCGATGCCGCTCGGATCCCGACTTCTTCCCGCACTCACTTCTACCGCCTCACCGCGGCGGTGATCGGACCGCGACCAACGCGCTGCACACCATCGCGCTGGTCCCGATGCGCTTCGACGGACGCACCGGCGCCTATGTCGAACGCCGGGCCAAGGCCGGGCGGTTCAAGAAGGACATCATTCGCTGCCACAAGCGAATCGTCGCCTGCGAAGTCCACCGTGCTCTGACCAGCACACCGGCCACGCACATCATTCAAAACAACCCCGCTCCAGCTGTTTGACAGCTATATGGGCGTCCCGAGAACGGAAATTCCGATGAGCGTCAAGCTGTACGACGGGTTGCGGCTGACCGCGCACGCGCCCGACCTCTTCGAACTCATCCGCCTGATCTCCAAGCGCATGCGCGAGGTCTTCCGCGAGCTGGCTGTACCCATCATCGCCAGGAACGTCGCCCGCGTCGTCGACGACACCGAGGTACGCGAACGCAACATGGGCGGCCCCCTGCACAACTATCTCGTCTACAGGGCCCGGAAGCTCTGGCTCGACGAGCAGTCAGGGCTCGATGACCGCATGACGTTCCACGATCCGCTGCGCTTCAGCATCGTCTTCGGTCAGGTCCACGACGGGTACGGCACGCGCCGGCTGGCCTACCCCTTTGCCGGGAACCGCGCGTACACCGATGCGCTCCTGGCCCTCGAAGCCGATGGTCACCCGGTCCTCGCCGACTACCACTACCAGGATCAGGCTGACCGACCGAAGGAGATCCGGAAGGACGAGTGGAAGCGCCGGCGCGACGACTGGAACTATCTGCTCGACGCCGACGACCGCGAGACGGACGGCACCTTCGGGCATCTCCCCGGTTGGCAGCTCCCGGACAGCATCGAGGGCGTCTTCGACGCAGTGCTGCTCGGCTACAAGGACACCACCATCGATCTGAACGCGCACCGCACCATCGAGCACCGCATGCGCCGGGCACTCAACCGGGCGGTGACCCTCGACCTGGACCTCGACGGGGTCAACGGCATCAACAGATTGCTGACTCGTAATCAGCGCATCGAGCGCGCGATCTCGCAGTTCCTCGACACTGCCGAGGGCAAGGCCATGCCGCGGCCCGCGCCAATGCCAGGTGCTCGGGAACTCGACGTCATGATCAGCGAGTTGCCGCCCGTCTATGAGCCTCCAGCTGGAGCCGTTGCCCGGATCGGCGAGCTGTATCGCGAGCAGGCGCTGGCAGGTGACTGATCTGGATCGACGCAGTCGATCCGGGAGTAAATCTGCAGAGGCATCAGCATCCCCTTCGCCCAGGAGCGCAATTGGTTCGTGGGTTTGAATCCCACCGTTGTGCTGGAATCCATGGGGCCGGTTGCGGCGGCGTGCTGGTGGGCGCGGACGATGGTGGAGTCGATCTGGACGAGCCAATCGATGTCGTCGGCCGCGTCGACGTGGGCCTGGATCTGCTGGAGAGCTCGCGTGAACACGCCGTCCAGCGCGTAGCGCCGGAAGCGGGTGTAGACCGTCTGCCATGGCCCGTAGCGTTCCGGCAGGTCACGCCAGGAGATCCCGGTCCGGATCTTGTAGACCATCCCGTTGACGACCTGCCGGTCCTCCACTCGCGGACGGCTTGTCGCGGCCCGCGGTATGAGCGGAGCAAGCAACTCCCGCTCCTGATCGGTGAGTTCATGGCGGCGTATCACCCCACCATGATCCACCAACTTGATGATCTTTGAAGACGGACCCTAGTTCACCCTGGCAGTCGTCCACCGCGGAAAGAGCGCCCATCTCGAATACTCCTACCGGCTCGCCTGCGAGGCCGGCGACACCGCACGAGCGGACCAACCGGAGGCCGAGTTGAGGGGCATCCGGACATCACGCCGGAGGTCTGGTCGGGGAAGTGGCCGGTAACTCACTGAAGAACACGAGCCTGATCGGCGGAGCCGATTCGGGACTCGGAATGACAAGGCATTCGATCAGCACAGCTGATTCGGATGAAGCATTGAAAGAGGACATCATCTGATCAGCGAAGCTGATCCGGATGGTGGCATGACAGACAACTGAAGGTCTCAGCTCAGCTCAACCCAACCCAACCCAACTGCGTGCGGACGACGACGTCGATCCGGGCGTTGTGCTGTACTCGAGGAGAAGAACTGATGTCGAACCCCCGCAATAACGGACAGCTCATCGGCCGCCTCGCGAACGACCCCAAGGTCTTCGAGAACAAGGACGGTTCCAAGAAGGTCCTCTTCACGGTCTTCACCGACCGTGCCTACACCAACGCCCAGAACCAGCGCGACTCGGACGCCGTGCCAGTCGAGGCCTTCGTCCGGGCCCAGACCCAGGGTCTGGGCCCCTACGCCAACGTCCACAGGGGTGACCTTGTCGCCGTCGGCTTCTCGCTCCGCATGGACCGGTACGCCAAGGGGGGCGAGCAGGTATTCGACCTCAAGGTGATCTCCGAGGACATCACCTTCCTGGAGTCCCGCGCCACCACCCAGGCCCGCCTGGCCGAGCGCGTCACCAAGGCCGAGGCCCAGAACCAGAACCTGCAGGCCCAGGCCCCCACCCCGGTCGCCGCTGCTGCGCCCGTCGCCGTCGCGCAGGCCAGCGCCGTACAGGACGAGCAGCTGCCCTTTGGCCCCGGTCCGCGCTAGTCGCTCCGGGGCCACCTGCACCTGCCCGGCCCCGCATCGGTGCGGGGCCGGCCCTGGTTTGCCTCAAGACCAGATTCGACCGCGTGACGTCAACTGCACTCATAGCACGCCCTGTTGCGTGTGTTGCACCGCCGGTGGCCAGATACACCCACCATCCCGGGCGGTCAGCCTGCGACCCCGTCAACTCAACAGGAGCATCATGACCTCTCGGGTTCCCCGCAGCACGACTCCCTCGGCCCAGTGCGGCGCCTCTCCGGCCGCCAGAGTCGAAGAAGTCTGGCGTAGCCAAGGCTCCAACGACCCGGACCTGCTCATCGTGTGGCACGAGCCGACACAGCACGACCAGGACCGCAGAATGACCACCGCAGATGTCGTCGCACGCTACCCCGAGGCTGAATTCGTCATCGCCGACCTCGCCTGGTTCCCCAGCGAGGCTGAACACCACAGGTTCTACCTCACCGGGCACGGCACATCCGAACCAGTCGCCTTCCCCGAAGACACAACCGCCGTCGCGATGTGGGCACACGGCTACCTCAGCGCCGCGAAAGCGATGGGCGGATGGAGTGCGTTCGCGGCGGAAATCGAGGACCGTGACGACCACGAGGCCGCCGACTGGGCCGACGAGGCCGCCAGCAACACCCACCTGTAACCGCAGCCCCCGCGAGAAGGCGAAGCGGACCGGCTGGACGGCAGGTCCGGTTTCCGCGCCCCACCCGATCGACCTGATAGGCCCAACGCCCTACACCGTCGGCATCATCCGACTGTGGCATCTACCGGGGTACCCGCCAGATCACTCACGACGCGGGCGGCGTGCACGGCACTTTCGGCACCATCCAGGTCGGTAAGACCAGCGGGAAGGTACTGCGCGCCGAGATCATCCACGGCAACGATGGCACCCGCGGCGCGCCCAAGGTACCAACGTCGTCCGCGCGCTCCTCAAGGCCGTGACGCTCACACCTGCCCCGAAAGCCGCACGACCTCCATGCTCACCTGCCGCCCGTAGCAGTCCGGAGCGGGACGCGCACGCCGCCCGGGCTGGCCTGGCATGACAAAGCCCCACACCGCAGACTCTGAGCGCGCCTCCGCGACAACGCACCGGCCCGCTGGGGTCAACATTCCAACGGAGCACCGAATGGAAACGCAGTTCTACGCGCACCTCAACTTCCCGGCAGCTGCGTGTGTCCTGGTCCGCCTGTTCTACTCGCCGGACACCCCCTACTGCGTCGATGTCACCTTCGACCTGGGCGGCGACCATACCCCAGTGATGTGGACGCTAGGTCGGGAGCTGCTGAGGGACGGACTGAGCGGGCCTGCGGGAATGGGCGATGTGCACATCGACCCCACCGATCTGCCTTCGCACACAGTGCGCCTTCGCCTGGATTCCCCGCACGGGAGCGCCGAGTTGAGCCTGCCTGGTCAGGCTCTCGGCGACTTTCTCCGACGGACCGCGAAGGCCGTCCCCTACGGCCGCGAGGCGGAAGCGCCCGGGTTTCTCACGAACCTGGACCGCGCGCTGGCCAGCATGCTCGCCGAGCCACGATAAGCCAGCCGGGAACGACAGCCGGCCGCTGCCGCGGCGGCGAGACGTGCCGTCCGTCCGGTCTGCTGCGTCGACGTTGCCGGATTCCGGTCAGGGATGCCGCGGCCGGATGGTGCGCGCAGCTCGCCCGGTGTGCCACCTCGCCGAACTGTTAGAAGTGCCACAACCGGCCACTGCGTAACCCCCGCGGGGTGGCGGATCCGTCACCCGCTCAGAACGAAGGGAGCGACCCGTGAGCAAGTCCCGTGTTCGCATCAACCTCGGCACAAGGGCCGACGACAAACCCATCTCCCGCGTCCGCATCCACCTGCGCGACGAGAGTCCGAAGGGTGCGGAAGAGAAGGAACCGAGCTCCCGCGTCCGGATCAATTTGGGAGGCAAGAAGGGCTGAATGCCTGGCTGCGAAAAGGGGCCCCTGACCAGGGGACCCGGCCGGGGCCGTTCTGGCCAACATTGGTTCAGCCGGACAATGCCCCGCACGCCCCCCCGATGTGCTGTGAGCGACCGGTTCGAACCCGTGGTGCGTCGACTGATCCCCGGCGTACTCCAGTAAGCACACCTGAGGACTGCAGCTGATCCATGCGTTGCGCCCCTGGAGATCTCCGCGGTTCCGGCTTCTGTAGCACCCCGGTGCACGCTGTCTTCGGGCAGCAGCTGCGCCGGGGTGCCGTATTTTTTCTTCTTCTTCGTGGCTCGCCTTGCTCGTCCCGTGACGGCAGTGAGCACAAGGGATCAGCGGAGCTGATCCGGATCTGGCGCTGAAGAACATCCTCGTCACGCCAGGAGCCGGCCATGAACTGCCCGAACTGCGCCACCGACATGGAGTCGAGCACCCACGGTGTCCGCGACGGCAAGAAGACCAAGAAGGTCACGCACACGTGCTCCGAGTGCGGCTACAGCGAGACTCGCTGACCAGTGGCTTCTTCGCCCTGTCTTTTCTCTCCCCCTCCACTGTGGTCTCGAAGGAAACCGCGCCGATGAAGATGCTCTAGACCGCTTGCCCATGATTCTCATCGTCTTTGCCGCTGCCCTCGCGACGATGGGACTCGCCTTCCTCCTGCCGGACCTGATCGGACGGAAGCCGAGGGCCAAGAACCACGGCAGCACGACCGAGCAGCGTGTCTGGCCCGCAGTCGGCAACTACGTCCTCCTCGCTGAGACCAGCGGCTACCTCGAATGCGCGTTCGGCGCAGTCCCCCGCCGCATCGGCGTCATCGTCCGGCATTCCTGGAACCGCATTGACGACACCAGGGTGTTCGTCCACTGGCTGACGAAGCCGGACGACCTCGTGGGCCAGGTCCTCGCCGCCTTGGACACACGTCTACGGCGTGCGCTGCGAGCGCGACGGGCCCGTCTTCCTCGAACATGCCGGCGGTCCGAGCCGAGCACAAGCCACTGACCCAGGGAGTACTGATCGCCATGAGCTTCCTCAGCCGCATCGGCTTCATCGAGACCGAAGAACAGGAGCGGGCTCGGCTGGGCCAGGCACCCGATGGCTCGACGAACCACTACCTGTCCACCCTGCCCGTGACCATCGAAGAGTGGCCCAGGGACCTACTCGTCGAGCTGCCCTGGGAGCCGCCGCGCACGAACCAGTCCTACCGCGTCGTCGTAGTGCCGATCGAGTTCCGGAAGGACGCTCTGCCCGACGGCGTCGAGGAGGAGCCTGTGCCCCGTAAGCGCCACTCCGGTTCCTGGATGTGCGCCGTGGTGTTCTCGACCCACCCGAGCTACCCGGTCGGCGGCTACCGCATCGTCGTCCCGGCCGCCGAGCTGGCCCGCGGCCGGAGGATCGACCTCGCCGGAGTACCGGCCCAGGTCTGACGCCACGCCCCTCAACACCACCCAGCAGAAGGCGAGTTCCGCTATGTCCACCGTCGGTGAAGAGCAGAAGGTCGACGCCGTCCACCGGCTGGGCGTGATGTCCGAGCGGCACCCCGAACTGAAGCGCCGCGTGGCGGACGCCCGGCTCGAACTCGCTGCCGCCATTCTCGCCATGGACGCCGTCGACGAGCGCATCCAGGCGGGGGAGGAGATCCACTCCCTCCAGGAGCAGGCTGCCGTTGAACAAGCGAAGAACGCCCATGCTCAGGCCTTGGCGGACCTCCTGCGAGGCGAGCACTGAGCCCGTAGGGGCTCGTCCCCGCAACCATCTCCGAACCGCACAGAGGGGCCCGGTCATGCCTGATGCACCCGAATACACGCCCCGCAGCGTCTACACGCTGGAACCGCACGCTGATCTTGTGACCGTCGAGAACGGACACATTGCGATCGAGGCCATCGCCGAGCGCGTCTACGGCAAGCCGTACAGCTCGCTGCGCGGATGCCAGCGGGACGACGAGCACATCGGCAATGACAGCGTGAAGCTCTACGAGCTCACCTCCGACGGGGAGTACCTGCAGGCACTCGGCGACCTCGACGACGCCGAGATCTACCTGGGCTGGGACTCACGCACCGGCGAGAGCGTCTTCAAGACCGGCACGACGGAGCTGGCCTACTGGCTGAGCATCCGCGTCGCTGACGAAAACACACCAGCCACCGTCGAGGCGAACCCGCCGGCGACGCAAGACCTTGAGAACGCCGTGTTCGAGGACCGGTTCTTCGCCGATCGTGCCTTCTCGCCGTCGCTGCGGCTGGTCCTGGCCGATCTGATCCGCCGCGGCGAACTGCCGCGCGGTGACTACCTGTTCCGGCACTGGTGGTGATGACCAGAGCGAGATGACAGGTGAAGCGGTGGCCGAGTCCCTGACATCCGCCTTCGACGTCGCCGAGTACATCCTGCAGAAGCGCGCCGCAGCCGAGCCCGACCGGCCGGCGTGGACCGAGATGAAGCTCCAGAAGCTCGTTCACTACTGACAAGCCTGGCACCTCGCCTGGGAGGGCAAAGCCCTCTTCCCGGAAGCGATCCAGGCCTGGGTCTCCGAGCCCGGCTGCCCTGCGCTCTACGAGCTGCATCAGGGCCACTTCGACATCGAGGCCGGCTTCTTCGCCAAGCGGCTGCGCGTGCGCAGCGATCTCGGAACTGCCTGAGCACCAGCAGAAAGAGAGAGACCACCACCATGTACAACACCCCCCTACGCGGGCGCTCGTTCCTTCGCGGCTGGGCGATCGCGATCGCGGCCATCGCCGTCCTGGTCGCGAGCCTGGTCATCTGGGGCAACCAGTTGAGAAGCCGGGAAGCCCAGGACCGCGCAGTCATGGCCAACACGAAGATCGTCTACGCCGCGGACCCCGTGCAGAAGCTCGTCGAGCGTGCCGACGGCAGCTACTACAGGGCCACGACCGCCTCGGAGTATCCGTCCGACATCAGCTACGACTACACGACGGTCCAGGACCGGGACGTCGTCGTGCACGGCACGGTGACCACCCAGGAGCAGAGGCCGACGGGTTTCCTCTGGTCCCAGAAGACCTTCGCCAACGACATCACGGTCCGGATCATCGATCCGCACGAAGCGGACCGGACGCCGCGGCTGGAGCGGCTGCGCTGCACGGTCCAGCCCATCGACCCCTCGAAGCCGAGCTACACCGGCGACCCGCACGTCAGGAGTCGGCTGAAGATCGGGCCCGACCAGGAAGGCACGGACGCAGGAAGCCTGACTGGTCTCTTCTCGAACGGCGGCCAGCAGCTGTGCCAGGACCAGATCACGATTCTCGTGCCGGACGGCAGCATCCAGCCGTAACCGACTGGGGCTCACCTCTGGGCGTCGGCAGGTGAATCCCGCGGAGCCCCCGTCGGCTGAGCATCATGCTCGCCGGACGGAGGTCTCTCTTTGTCTGCCTGATCAGCGGAGCTGATCCGGTCTGGTCTTCAGTGGATGAGGACACATGCACGGCGCGCGGCAAGGCAGCCCGCATAGCGGCGGTCGCCGAGTTAAACGCGAGCGACCGGCGCGCGGCGCGCGCCCTGGCAGCCACCGCCGGACTGACCCCGGCGAGCACCGCCGACAACGGCGCCCCGCTCTTCATCCCTTCCCCACGAGGCGCCGTCGACCGGCGGTGCCCCACGGCCACGGCACACGCACCAATCCCAAGGAGGAGCCCTGCATGTCCACGCTCATCGCACGCCCCAGCCTCACCAAGACGCGCCCCGCGTACGACGGGCACACCGGCGCCATGCTCCGCGAGGCACTCGAAGCGCTCGGGATCGTGCACCACGTGGACCAGCCGTGGCGCGGGCTGCCTACGGAGTACCTGGTGTGCAGCGTGCGGGGGCGTGCACGGGTGTGGATCCATTGCGTGGCCGACCCGTCCGCCCGCACCCCGGAGGGCCGCCAGTTCGCCGATCACTACGACCTGCCCACGGTCGCACTGTGGGCCGTCGCCGCCACGGTCACCGACGACGAGTCAACCCGGTTCGTGTTCAACGGGTTTGGCGACGAGCGCAAGCCCACGGCGAGCGCGGGCATGCAGGCCGGGCAGTGTGCTGCCGCCGTGGCCGGCCACTTCGGGCTGCCGGTGCCGGAGCCTGAGTACACCTGTCTGCACTGCGCGCGCGTTATCGAGTGGATCGAGGCCGACGGGCAGGGCGCTTGGTACGACTCGTCCAACTGGATCGGATGCGTGGACGGCGAGAGCCTGCACGCCCCTGAGCCGCTGTGCGGCTGGTGCGAGGACTACGGGCTGATCGAGGTCTTCGACGACTCCACCGACGCCCTGAAGGGGCACACCACGTGCGACAACGCCCCGTGTGTCGCCCGACGCATCATCCGCAGCGATCAGGCCGAGCGCGAACGCCAGGCCGCGCGGGCCCAGGCCGCCGCCCACGAGTGCACCGGCCCCCTGTGCTGCCCCCCGTTCTAGGCCGCATGGCGCCCTGCCCTGCGACGAGTGCGGGCGGCCGGCCGGGTCGAGACCGGCCCGGGGCCACTCAGCACACAACCGACCACGGCAGCAACCCGAGAGGAAACCCAGCATGAGGTCCCAGGTGTCGGCCACCCTGACCGAGCGGCTAGAGCGGATGCGTGCGGGCCAGCTCGTCGCCCTGCCGGCCGTCGCGGAAATCCGGATGGCGTACCTGCTCGCCGGTGGGGGCGCCACGCTGCGGCTCATGACCTCCGAAGGCAGCACGACCGAACGCCACACGGTCCCGCTCATGGACCGGGGCGCGGCCGGTCGGGAGAACGACCCCGCCGGTATCTACCTGGACGCCATCATCGACGGCGCGAACACGGAAGGGCTGAAGACCGCCGCCGGCTGGCACCTGATGAGGCTCGGCTTCAACTACGCGCCCGGCGCGGCCTGGGTGCCGTACACCGGCAGCGCGAGCAGCGAGGCGCAGTGGGAGGAGTGGGTACCGATGCTGCCCGAGGGGCACCGGTGGCCGCACACGGTGCGCGTCGCCATTACGGCGACGGCCGAACATCTTGCCTACATAGACCGTGCGTACGGTCCCGCGCCGGAACTACCGGACCTTCCAACTGGTGTGAGCGCGCACCCGTCCGGTCCGCGTTCCTGGCGGATCTGCTACGCCAATCGCCGGTTCTGGCAGCTCTCCTACCGACCCCGGATGGGCGGCGACGTGTGGACTCTGTACGCCGACCCGGCCCGTACCAAGTCCCTCGCCAGGGCCGCGAGCCCCGGTGAACTCCTCGCCACCATCCCCGACCGTGACTCCGAAGGGCTGGCCCGCGCGGCGGCCCGCAAGGGCTACTGAGGCGGGATCCGCCACGATGACGGTAAGGATCACCGCGGTGCGCGGCCGGTTGGTCCGGCGCCACACGGCCAGCATGCGTCCCACGGAGAGCGATCCTCCGCCTCGTCTGGGGCTCGGAGCAGTTCAGCTCGAAGCAGGAGCTGGAGAGTGAAGGAACTGAGTTCCGGCTGATCGGCTGGAGCGAGTGAGCCCGCCCGCATCCCAGTGAAGCCCGCTCCCCCGGCGCACCGGCCCCACCACCCTGAGGAACCCGAGATGACCGGGGCCAGCCGTCAGCCATGATCGCCTTCCTGCGCACTATCAACCCGCCCACTGCCTCGCCGCAGCGGAGCTTGCGCTGGCTGCATAAGGAGAACTCGATGCGTATCTCTCGAATCGTCCGCCAGACATCCGTGAAGCGCGGCGACGAGTGGACGCTGACCGTGTCCACCATCCAGGTCGACTTCCGCGCCTACGAGACCACCGTCTTCGACAACACCCCCGACAAGCGGCTTGAAGGCTGGCTGCTCGGCGACCGGATCGTCGAGACCACTGTCGACAAGGCCAGCACCCGCGAAGAGGCCATGGCCCAGCACCGCGAAGCCCTGTACGCGGCCCGCACCGAGACGCCGAAACCGCCCGCCAACTAGGAGACCGTGATGACCCGCCAGACCGCCGCCCCGTTCGACCACGTCAGCCTCAACCCCTCGTACCAGTCGGCCCGCTGGCTCGCCCGCCGCGTCGTCGAGGGTGAGATTGACGCCAACCCGTCCTACCAGCGCGGCAGCGTATGGACTGAGGATCAGCGCATCGCCCTCGTGCAGACCTGGATGCGCGGTCTCCCTGCTGGAGTCGTGATCCTTGCCGACCGGGGCAACGGTGCGTGGATCGGCGATGACCCGTGGCAGACCGGCCAGGGCATGTGGGCCGTCGTCGATGGCAAGCAGCGCCTCACGACCGCCGTGATGTGGTTCGGCAGCGAGTTCGCGATCCCCGCCAGTTGGCTGCCCGGCGATCACGTCGACGTCACCGAGGACACCGACGACGGCCCCTACGTCCGGCACAACGGCCTCGCGCCGAAGGGGCAGCGCTTCATGGAGCGCTACTGCTCGCTGCTCGTGGCGGAGACAAAGGACTGCGCCACCGAGGCGGACGAGGCCGCGTTCTACCTCCTCGTCAACGGCGGCGGCACCCCGCAGACCGACGCCGACATGGCCAAAGCCAGGCGCGTCGCCGAGGGCCAGCCGTGATCGCCTTCCCGCGCACCACGATCCCCGTCCCGGATGCGGTCGCCGGCCTGTCCGCCGGGCAGCAGCCGGCCCGCGTGCAGGCCGCGGTGGGTCATGGTGCGGAGGCTGCCCGCCTGCGCGCCGTCTGCCGAGACGGTCAGTACACGGAAGCCCGGCAGCGCCTTGAGGCCCGGATTCGGGTCGCGAACAAAGTGCTGGCCGCCCGCAACCCCCGGCTCGTCAACGGATGGGCGGACCTGACGAACCTCAACCGATAGGAACAGCATGACCACCACCGACTGGCCGTTCGGCACCGACGCCGACCGCGACGACCCGCTGACCAAGCTGCGCATCCCCGTCGTTACCAGCTTCAACCCTGAGTGGAAGTACATCGCCGCCTACATCGACGTCGACACCGGCCCGTACAGCTGGGGCAGCAAGGAACGGCCGACCGACGCCGAAGCCGCCATGCTCGCCTCGTACATCGATGAGTACATCCACTACTTCCTCGGCGACCGCGAACGGCAGCGCATGCTGAAACGCCCGCTCGATGTCGAAGGCCGCGTCGTCACCCGCGTCTTCATCAAGTACGGGGCCGCCGACTGGGGATATCGCGTCGTCACCTGGCAGTACGGTCCGCTGTTCGTGCCCGGCCCGCCCGGATCCGAATCCCGCCAGACCGTAGGCCCGCTGTCTCTGGAGCAGGCCATGGACCGCGACCACGACATCTACCCGAAGCGGTGGCTGGACTGGAAGGCCGCGCAGCCGGAGGTGTTCCCGACGTGAGCGTCCCCGACCCCGTCGGCTTCCTGGCCGCTCAACTCGGCCCACGGCTCGCCGCCCGTCTCACCACCCCGCAGCAGCAAGCAGACGCCGCTCGCATCCTTCAGCAGCTCGCCCAGGTGGAAGGCGAGGCGACCGCCCGCGCGTGGATGGTCGGCATGAACCCACACCTCGACAACATGGCGCCCATCCACGCCATCGCCGGTGGGCGGATGTGGGACGTCGAAGCCGCAGCCCGTGCATACCTGAACGGAGACTGGACGTGAGACTCCGCCAAGCCCACGCCATTCTCGAAACCGTCACAGCGCTCGAAGCGGCCGCCCTCGGCATCGACATGGCACCCTTCGACTGCGGCGAACCCGGCCGCACCCCGCCCAGCGACGGCGTTCAGATGGAAGGCGGCTGAGGACTCACCGACCACGACGCGCGGCCAGGTTATCGAGGGCGCTGGACGCCAACGCTCGTGGTGGTCCATCGACCGCAAGCTCCCTTCGGCGCCGAGCAGCCAGCGATGTCGCTGGAGGGTTGCTACCACTACACCGCCGGGCCGCAGCGCTGAAGGATCGGGCCATGTCTGAGATCAACGCCAACCAGGGCGACCCGCAGCAGGAAACCGTCGCGTACCTCATGGGCAGTTTCTGGGTCTGCCCGCCCTGCGCACGGGAGCGGGACGACATTGAGTCGTTGATGCCCGCGCGACGCGCGGACCTGATGGACGTCTACGCGTACCACTGCGACCAGTGTGGGAAGCCCATCCGGTGACTGATCGTCACAGCAGAAGCGATGCCCGGGGTTGTGGCGGGTTCTATTGATCCCCGCAACACACTGGAGTTGAGGTGGAGTGAGCCGCCCCGGTGCCGCGGCTGCAAACGCCAGATGAAGCACCGCACCCCATCCGGCTACGAGCCGGTCTGCGAACGCCGCTTCAACGGCATCCCGGCCCGGATCCGCACAAGCAGCCGCGACGACCAAATGCCCGGCGAGGAAGAACTCGTCTTCGAATAATGCGCAGTGACCTTGTGGAGCCTCTGATGACCGACACCGATTCCCGAGCCGTCCAGCTCGCTGAGTCCCGCTACCGCAACGGCTACGGGCCGACCGTCGCCGAATCCTGGGACGAACTCCTCCCGAGCACCCTTCAGTTCCTCGTCAGCGAGGCCGAGTCATGGCTGGGCGCTGCCGTCGCCGCCGGACTCATGCCGCCCGCCGCCCCGACCGCCGATGATCTCGCGGCCGCCGACGACCCGACGCATCTCCGCTGGGGCCTGAACGATGTCCTGTGGGGCGACGACGACACCGTGATCGTCCTCATGTCCGACGAGGAGCGGCGCCCGTACTCGCTGGAGCTCGATACCGAACACGCGACCGTACTTTGCCGAAACCTCGCCGGACCCGACAGGGAACCGGCCGATGAGGAGAACGGGCGCCGGCCGTGCGGCCACGACGATTTCCACGACGCCCACGAGTGGCACGACCGGCCCGGCGTTTGGTGCCCCGGCATCGGCACCGACTGACCGTGACGACCGAATGATGCAGCCCCGCCGCTGCCGGAAGGAGATCCACCGAAAGGCCCTTCGGGTGACATGGCCTCGAATCGAAAGGTGATCCCAAATGGCCTGACAGGGGGGCGAGCTGGGGGAGAGGGAATCGGATGAGACGCGGGCAATGCGCTGCAAAGCAGCGCCGGGGCTCTCACTGCCGAATCCATCACATCTTCCCGGGGGAGATCGCCATGCCCGAGCGCGCCGAGCACGCCCTGCTCTATATCAAGTATGTCGACGACGCCCTTGCCGAGCAGGGTGTCGCCGCTGTCGAAGGCGCGATCTCCGGCATCAGTCTGAGGATCCTGGCGCGGGCTCTACCTGACGGCCGGACGTCCGTTGCTGTCTCGCTCTACAAGCGCGTGCACCGCATGCGCGCCTCGGGCAAGGCATTTCACTACTGGACCTCCGAGAAGCTCACGTCGATGGCACGCACCAAGAAGAACCTCGTCGTCCTGCGCGAGATCGACCGCCGCACCGGCAAATCCACCACCCGCCATGTCTTCTCCGAGACCCTGGTCGAGTCCTGGATCCACGGGCTGTCCGAGACGCTGCAGCAGTGGATGCGCAGCAACCCTCTGGCCCGCCGGCTCGAAGGACCGGAGCCCGAGGGAGTCGACAACGCCGTGGACCAGGCGATCGCCGCGATCCGCGAACACATCGGCGGGCTACCGAACTGGAACGACCGCTTCCCGCTGCTCAAGGACGGCTGGCAGGGTCGTCCGGCCTCCGCCTACCTGCCCTATCTCGATGCCCACGACCATGCGCAGGTCGCGAAGAACCTCTTCGGCGTGCGCGCCTACCGCCGGCCGCTGGCCCGCGAGGTGGAACGTCTGGACAACAGCACCCTGAGCTGGTTCGCCATGTTCCGCGGACTGGTGCCTGTGGACTGGCTCATCGACGCAATGCGCACCACGAAAACAGCCGACGGCCGCAGCCTGATGCGCGAGCTGTCGCTCACATCCCTGCAGCAGCGAGGCATTCGCTCGATCCTGCGCCGGACTCCGCAGCCGGTGCTGCGACGGATCCTCAACGAGCCCGTCCACCAGGCGCGGCGCACGCTGGCCGATGCAGCCGACTGCACGGCTCACCGTTTGGCCGTCACCCGTGACCTCGACCTCCTTCCGGAGATCATCGCTGCCCGCGGGCAGCGCCGAGTCCGCGGCTCCCGTGACCTCGAGCACCTGGTCCGGGACCTGCCCGCAATCGAGCGCTGGCACAACCCCCGGGGCCGCACGGCCCAACGTGTCATACAGGAGGAGATCTACGCCCTTCGCGAGATGGAGCACTACAACCGCGAGATCCGGCTGCTTCCCGAGGGCACGGCCCAGGCCGCTGACTGGGACCTCTGGAAGGACGAGGCGTTCCGCGTGCAGGCGTTGGGTCTGATCGAGGACCGTCGGCGCGAGCTGATGGCTGCCCGCGATCGTGAGCGCTACGAACGCGAGGCGGCCCGCCGTCTCGAGCGGATCACGAAGCAGGCCCGGCGCCACCAATGGGCACTGCAGACGGCCGCCCTGCTGGACGGTCGGGAAGCAGCCCCTGGTCTGAGCCTCGTCGTCGCCCGTGATGCCGAGACGCTCTCCCGCTGGGGTGCGATGCTCAACAACTGCATCGGCGGGTACGCCGGCGAGCTGGAGCTGGATGTGTTCGCAGCGGTCTGCGAACCTGACGGTCGCGTGCGTCTCAACCTGCAGATCACGCAGGCGCATGGCGTAGAGCAGATCCTCGGGAAGAACAACCGCGACGCCGTGCGCGAGCTCGGCGAAGCGGCCCAGCAGGTCGTCGACGGGCTGGTCGCCATGGAAGTCAGCTTCCACTCGGAGGCTCTGGGTATGGTTGGGCTGCGACTGCCCCAGAGGACTCACTGACGTCAATCTGTACAAGATCCCCGGCTAAGAGGTCGCTTTCTCCCGTTGTTTCATCCTGGTATGCGTAGTTGGTCTGGAGATGTTGGGTCGCGCCAGGAGATGATGGCCTCGCCGGTGAGGCGGCGAGGCCATCAGGTCGGTCACGACACGGCGGCGGGCGATGCGCGGCACGATCTGTCTGCGGACGGTGTCGCCGCTGGATGAGCGGATAGACCTGGATCGTCTTCCTGGAGTAGCAAGCGTTGCTGTGGCCGGGCGTGTGCGATGCGATGAACGGGTGGGAAGGACGACGAGCATCGATGATCTTCGACGGCGCGCCCGTCGGCGCCGTCGCGTCGGTCGGTCTCGGCGCCAGGGGCGTTCGGCCGCGTCCAGGCGCGCCGACTTTCGTGGCGCGCAGCTGAGTGGCGTGAAATTGTCGGACACGAAGCGGGCCGGCGCTCGGGGGCTTCCGCCGGAGTAGCCGCCTGCACCGTCGACGCAACCACCTGGTGAGATCAGCGCCAGGTGACCGATCCTAGGCGCTGCGCGGCCGGCGGCCGGTCGCCTCCTTCCCGGCTCTCTTCTTCACCGCACTTTTCTTGGCCGGCTGCTTCTTCGCCGTCTTCTTGGCTGCGGTCTTCATCGACAGTTCGCGTACGTCGGCGTCTTCGCCACGGGAGGCCCGGGCCTTCTCCACCGACTGGTTGAGCGCGGCCATGAGGTCCAGGACCTGGGTTGGCTGCTCGGGCTCCGGCGCCTCGGGGAGCTCGCGGTCGTCCCGCTTGGCCTCGATGACTTTCGCGAGGGCGTCGGTGTAGGTGTCCTCGAAGTCGGGGCCGTCGAGGTCTTCGCGCGTCATCGACTCCATCAGGGCGAGCGCCCCCTCGATCTCCTCCTCCGACACCGTTTCGTTCGGCGGGTCGACGGCGGACGGGTCGCGGATCTCGTCGGGCCAGTGCATGGCGTGCAGGACGATCGCGCCGTCGCGGATCCGCAGTAGGCCGAGGCGTTCCCTGCCGGACCAGGCGTATTTGGCGACGGCCACCTTCGACGACCGGCCGAGGGCCTGCACGAGCAGCTTGTACGGTTTCGCTGCGACCTGGCCGTCGGGGGCGAGGTAGTAGCCGTCGCCGATCTGGATCGGGTCGATGCTGTCGAGGGGCACGAACGCTTCGATCTCGATGGCCTTCGCGGTCGGCAGGGGCAGGTCCCGCAACTCCTCGTCCGAGATGGGGACGACCTTGCCTTTGGCGTACTCGTAGCCCTTGCCGATCTCCGACTGTTGGATCTCGCGGTCCTCCAGCTCGCACACCTTCCGCGTGCGCACCCGGCCCATGTCCTCCAGGTGGTACATGTGGAACTGGATCGAGTGGTTTTCGGTGGCACTTTGGACGTGAATAGGTACCGTGACCAGCCCAAAGCTGATCGCACCGCTCCAAATCGTTCGGGGCATGGGTGACCTCCGCGTGAGCCCCGAGCAGCATCAGCGTATGACCGACGGCGAGGCGTCGCATGCGGACAGCCGCATACCCTCCCGCGGGGAGGACCGGGAGGGGCGGCGGGCCCCCGCTGCTCGCAGCGAACAGCAGGGCCCAACAGGGACTCCACCTGGGGGAAGGGGAAGCACCCGGACGCACAGCATGCGCCCAAAACCAGCCACGGGGGAAGATCTCGGCCAGAAGTAGTTCATTCGGCGATGTCAGTGCCGCCAGCGATGATGACCCCATGACGATCACCATGCAGAACTACGGCCTCACCTGGACCGACGCCGACGGGACTCCGCGCGCCTCCGCCGTCTCCTACGACGAGAGGTCCGCCGACCACCGCAAGACCGAACTGGAGAAGGCCGGCGCCACCAGCATCGAGATTCTGCCGATCAAGCCCGGCGAACTCCCCCACCCCAAGGCCTGACACACAGAGGGCCGCCCGGTGCCTCCGTGAGCCCGAACCGCGAGCGCCCGCCAAGACGGGGGGACTCAGGAGGATCGGGCGATGAGCCGGCGGGTCAGAAAGGCAGCAGACCGCGTGGGATGAGGTCCTGCACGACGAGCACCCGTCATGGGGGATCGTCGTAGGTACCGATTTCCCAGTCGGTGATGGTCGGCCCGAACGGCTTCCCGTGAGCGTTCAGTGGGAAGGCGTAGCCTCTGTGCCGTCTGGCGTGGCGCCCTGCGGGAGCGGCACGGTCAGGGACGAGTCGGGCGCTCGGAACGGCGTGCCCGCAGTGACCTCCGGGCCGCTCAGCATCAGGAAGACTGCAGCCAGCACGGCGGTACCTGCCGCGATGGCGGGGCCGAGGCCCTCGCCGCGCCTGTCGACGAGAAAGGCGGTTCCCGCCGCCAGTGATAGCGCCACAATGGCCGTGAGGGTCATCATCGAATGTCCTTCGCTCGGCCCGGCTGCTGCGCTCCGCCAAGAATCACGGCAGCCGGGCGGTCTATTCTTCGCGGACCGTAGCGGCTCGGCAATGCCTCTCACGGAAACCTAGGATCACCGCTGGCCGCGCGCACGAGGCGATCCGGTTTCCCCCCGCCCGTCCCTTAGCCGGCCTGACAGCCCGATCGCGCTGAGCCGACCTTGCACGAATCCCACTGCCCCCACTTACGAACAAACGCCGCCGCTCTCCCGCAGGCCGACACCACCGTCAGTGACCTCGGCGGGGCGCAGCACCGCCCCGAGGAGTGCGGGTGCCAGCGGCTCGACCCCGCCGACCGCTGACCCTGTTGCCCCGTCTGCTGCATGTGGCAGGCCGGGCTTCGTCACACTGGTTTGCGTGACGATGCCCCGCGATGAGTGCGCTTGCTGCAACAGGCAGTGCCTACGCGCCGAGCAGCGGGATGTCCTCCACGCCCAGCTCGCCTCGCAGACGTAGGAACCGGACCGGGTGACGGTAGACCCCGTCGTCCACCGCGGTATCGGCCAGGAACTCCGCGACGAGATCCGGCGCCACGGGGCGGTACTGCAGCTCGCCTTGCGTGCCCCAGCCGGCGGAGAAGCGCCGCCCGTGCCACGGATGCTCGGGCCCGGCAGGGCGGAGGCGTCCCGCGAGGTCTCGCCGCACCGCGGCGGGCAGGGGAGTGGACTTCGCGATCAGCCGCAGACGGCCCGCACTGTCGTACCTGGCAAGCAGCAGTGACGCGGGAGCCGCCAGTGTGCCGGTGACCCCGCCGATCACTCCCTCGGCGGTCACGCGCGACCGGACCTTGATCCACGCCCTCTTGCCCGGCAGATACCGCTGCTCGCTGCCCTTGAGGACGACGCCCTCGATTCCCGCTGCACCCCAGGCCGGGTCCAGCCAGTCGAGCATGGTCGCCCTGTCTGTGGTGGCCGGGCACAGCGTGAACGGCCCGGCGAGGACCGTACGGACGAAGAGGTCCTCCAGCAGGGCGCGGCGCTCCCTGTACGGCTGGTCCAGAAGCTCGACCCCAGCAGCCTCCAGGACGTCGAAAACGATGAGGTAGGCGGGGTGCTCGACGGCGGCCGCCACCGCGCCACGGCCCCGTCGGCGAGCGCGGTTCTGCAGCTGGCCGAAGTGCAGCCGGCCCTCGTGCGGCACGACGAGTTCGCCGTCGAGGACCAAGTCCTCCTCGAGCGCCGATGCGGCGGCGATCTCCGGGAACGCCGGCGTCAGGTCCGCGCCGTTGCGCGACTGGAGCATGACCCTGTCGCCCCGGGCGAACAGCACGGCCCGGAACCCGTCAGGTTTCTGCTCGGCGACCAGGCGCCCGGGCAACGCCCTGTCCGACGGCAGCTCGCGCCACGCTTCGGCCAGCATCGGCTCGATGGGAGGAGACAAGGTCACCTCTTCACATCTACGCGGTACCGGCCGATCCCGCGCGTCGGACATACGGCCGGGCGTTCGGGACATGGCCCGACAGATGACCTACGGACGGAGCATGGGGGGCTGTTCACCTCCGCCCTGCCCGGTACTTCCGGGAAGGCTGGTGGCAGCCCCTCGTCCGGGTTACGACTCTTCTGCTTCCTCCAGCAAAGCGTTGAGCCGCCGCTCGATAGCGCTCTGGTGTGCACTCTCGCGTAGAACCTGGGTCGCCTTCAGTTCCCTGTCCAGGACGGCATTACCGATAGCCTCAGCCCACCACGGCGGAGGAGGAGGGTACATTCCCTCCGGCCTCGGTAGCGGTAGCTTGTAGCCGTCGCGCGCGAGGTACTCGGACAGCATCGAGACGGTGATGGCGGGAGCCTTGGATGGTTCCAGCTTTTCGAACTCGTCCCGGTTCAGGGCGCGTGTGGGGTCGTGCCGTAGGACGGTGAGACGTGGATCGTGCGGGTCCGGCCTGAAGATCACGGACGTCGTCCAGGAGCAACCAGCAGTCGCGATGGAAGTCGCGGTGTCAGTGGTCGAAGGGCTGACGAAGGCGGTGCCGGCAAGGTCCCACCGGACAACGGCCGTACACCACTCGTGCTCACCGATTCGATATGTCCTGACGTCTCGCATGGAGTGGAACTGCGCCTTCATCGTCACCCAGGACAGGGCAGCGCCAATCTCCAGTTCGCCTCCGGAGAAACCGGCGAGAAAGCAGCACTCAGACAGACGCTCGTCGCCCACAAGCCGTCGCTTCGCCGCCTTCTTCACCGCCTTCAGGAGATTCGCTGCACGGAGAGTCTTGGCTACCAGTTCTTCATCCGTATCGGTCGGCTCGGCGAACCGGGTGATCACCTCGTCCATCTTTGTCAGGTGCCGGAAGCGGTCACCGAGGTCAGCGACGTCCGCATCCATAGGCCACGTGTACGCGGCGCCGTCGCCAAAGTCCCGCGTGTTGGAGCTGACGAAGTAGACAGTCTCCTTCGGGTGTTGACGGGCGTACTCGATGGCGGACAGCCAAATCGCAGCGTCCCGGGAGCCGACCTTCGCCGACCGTCCGCCGTCCGTTTCCTTGCACGGCGGCAGAGCGTTGGCCTCCCGGAAGACCGCCTCACGGAGTGCTTGCTCGCTGGTCGGCAACTCCTCGACGACGGTCAGATACTGGTCGCGCCAGTGCTGTCGTAGCCGCTCCAGATCGCACTGCGGCAGAACCGCCTCGTAGTCCCAGGGCGTCGCGTCTTCGAGGGACGTCACGGCCTGGATAGCAGCGTCGTACTTCTTCCGGTACGCCACTGCCTTCTGGGCGGCCAGTTCCTCCAGCACCATCCAGGGCGCGGCTACGCGCTCGGCTCGCGAAGTTCGGATGGCCCGCAGGAGGTCTGTGTTGCTGTCCTCCAAGGACAGGCCTCGGAGAATGCACGAATCGAGAATGATCACCGTCTGTACTCCTGCAGTTGCGCGCGTAGGGAGCAAGGGTGGCAGGAGTTGGTGCACTCGTGCACGGGAATACCGGTGAGCGTGCTGCCGCGGCCAGGAACGCGACCGCTCAGCACGCCGATGCGCGGTCTGCTGTACGCGGCAGGCCGGGCATTGTCACACTGGTTTGCGTTAAAATGCCCCGAGTTGAGTGCCCGTACTGCGAGCGGCACATCGCCGCCGGGATAGTCGCCGGGCGCCCCAAGAAGGGCCGCCTGTGGCGGCATGACCCCGCCGAGCAGCCGAGCGAGTTCGGCAACGTCCTGGTGTCCTGTACAGGGTCGCTGGCGATCGTGGACCTGCCCCGGCCGGGCGAGCAGCTGGCCCTTAACCTCGGCCTGGACGGCGATGAGGCCGACGAGGCGGAGCAGGGCATCGACACGTTGGCGCTGTTCTAGCAGTGTCGGAGGTCGGCGGTCAGCTCGGACGCCACTGTGCGAGCGGATCGAAGCCAAGGAGTGCGATCTTCTGCTGCCGTGTCGACTCCTTCGGCTTCCACCACAGATAGGGCGGGTAGCGCAGCGCAAGGTGTGCTGCTGGCGGATCGGTCATGTAGTCGGCTCTCGGGCAGCCATCCACGTGCGGACACTCCTCGACGACCCGGTTGCAGAACTTGCAGAGGAGCCCTCGCACGAGACCGGTCGCGTAGTCGTGATCCACCATCGCTCCGGGCAGTGCGTGGCACAGATGACATTCCGGGCCGAGGGCGTTGACCAGGGCGGCGCGCAGCCTGCGGACCACTGACGTCTTGGCTGGGGGAGGCGGCCAGTAGTGGAAGCCCCCGTAGCTCCCGCCGCCGCACCGCTGCTCGACCGGCACCGAGTCAGGAGGTACGCCCTCGTCCACGAGTTGCACGAGCCATCTGCTCTCGATCCATTGGTAGGTCCCGCGGGTGTCCTCGGCCGGCTCCTGGTGTGTCTCCCTCCAGGAGCAGTGCTGGCTGTGCTCCCATCCCTGCTTCGATGCGCGTTCAGAGCAGACGAGTTGGCCATCGCTCATCAGGTGACGGCGGCCGTCGGACCCGAGGATGGCCACGCGAGGTGAGGCGGGCACGGGGACACCGGGCAGGGGGCAGGGTTCTCCGGCCTGTTCGCGGATCATGTCCTCGATCCCGTAGATGCCGAAATGGGCGTAGTCCCAGAGCAGTTTGGCCCGGCGGTATGGCGGGAGGTCATCCAGGGTCGACATGTGCGGCATCGTGCCGCAGGGCACTGACAAAGCACTGCCGGGCCCCCGCGCTCGGGGTTGCGGGGGCCCGCAGATCGGGGCGGGTGGCACCGGCGGCCGGGGATGCGCGACCCCTGCCGTCCGGACGCTGTCAGCGGCGTGACCGTCGGCGCATTCAGGTTCGCCTCGTCCTCAGGCTAACCGAGCATCAGCCCGTCCTCCCTGGTGCCGCGCAGCACCACCGTGGACGCGGCGGCTGCACCGACTGCCTGAGCGACAGCACTCACCTGGTCCGCCGGGAGCATCGCCGCCACCGCGACCACGACCACGCCGACGAGGATGAGCTTGAGACGAGGCTTGCGGCGAAAGGGGTGGCGGGGGTCATCATGTGAAGAGGGCGTCAGCATCTGTTGCCGTCCTATCTGCCGCGAGAGCGGCGGTCCGGCCGCCAGGCGTCCTCACTATGCTTGCGAGGCAGAGGCGCCTGGCGGCCGCTGAGTTGGGGTTTGAGTCTGACAAGGCACTTGTGGCTCCAGAAGAGGGTCGAGACCGCCTCCGACGAGCCGGAGCAGCCGACCGAGACCGAGCCGGTCGTAGAGCCCGAGCCGGCCAAGGGGCCCGTGACGGCCTCCGCGGTCGTCAAGTCCCGCGCCCTCGACCTGTCCTGCGTCCGTGTTTACCAGCCGCACGTGCTGCCGAAGTACCCGAACCCGCGCTCTGGAGATCACCGTCTCCGTCGACGTCCCCGGCTACCAGCCGGGCCAGCCCCTCGACATGGAGGGCGTCACCGAGGGCATCATCCGCCGCGCGAACGCCCTGAAGACGGCGGGCGGCGGCGCCGGCCTGTACGCCTCGTACCGGCTGCCGTCCGACAACAACCTCATCATCAACGGCAGTTCGTCCGGCACGGAGGGCACCTGGGGCCCGCCGTCAGGCGTCTTGCTCCCTGGCCCGGAGAAACTCACCGGCACGCTGCCCCGTTCCTATGAATACGGCATAGCACCAGCGACATGATCAGCCAAGCTCAGTGAATGATCTCGGCATCGATGCCCGGGGTTGCGGTGGGGATGAACTCGCGGGAGACATGGAGGGGTTCGCCGCCGCTGGCCTGGTCGTCGTCCTCATCGGAGGTGACGTCGTCGTCCACGAACATCACAATGTCGAGAACCCACGCGCGGGCCTCTGACATCGCCTGGAGTTCGGTTCGGTCCCCCTTTCCGTCGAGCGTGCCGCCCGTGGAGAACTCCCAGCCGTCCGGCGTCCACTCCCAAAGCATCCGCACGACCCGGCCGCGGTCCTCGTTCACGTCGTGAACTTGCACCACGGCTGCACTCGCTGGGTGAACCAGGGTGCGCGACGTCCACCGGCCGGACTTCTCGGCCTCGGAGATGAGCGCGACCGCTTCTGCCGGGAGTCGCTTGGACTCCTCATCAAGGCGGGCCGCCTTCTCCTCGGCCGCCGCCTTCTCGGCCTTCTCAATCTCCTCGTCCACCGGCGTTTCCCCCGGCCAGTACTGACGAGCGGACAGCAGCCGGTACGGCTGCCCCTTCACGCCGTTGTGGGCGGTGTCGGTCTCCGGCTCAGTGACGGCCTCCGCCTTCATCACCCGGGACCACAGGCGGTAAGCCCGCTCACCGTCCTCCGTGAGGCCGAAGGCGCGCACGCCAGGCGCCACGGCGAACACCTTCACGTACCCGGCCGACCACAGCGCCGGGATACGGTTCCGTTTGATACGGGCCGACACGTCGGCACGGTCCGGGCTGACGTCGTACGCCTTGAACCCCCCGCGCGTCTCCTGGACCTTGCCCTCACGGATCCAGCCCAGCGCCCGCCACTGGTCGCGGGAGAAGCTCAGGGCTGCGGCCTGCTCGATCTCGGCCGGTGTGACCACACCCTCATCACGGCGCGCGTGGTCGTCGGCGTGCAGCTGGGCGGCGAGCTCGGCGTCGACCCGGTTGTCGAACTGCATCGCCGCGCTCTCGTACTCGGTTCCGTCGCCGAACCTGTCCACCCACACCGTCACCGGGGCATGCCGGGTGCACTCGACACCCCAACGGGTCTGCGCCAGGTCGAACGCGGCGGCCCGGGCGAACGCCTCACCGGTGTACGCCTCACCAACGGCCATCGGCTCGGCCTTGTTGCCGTCGTCGGCGGCGGACGGCTCGGGGGCGGACGCAACGACCGGGACGGCCACCGGCTCACCGTCGGCGTGCCTGCGGACGATGTCCCGGACGTCTTCAACGAGAAACTCGCCGTCGATCACGGACGGGCTGCCGATCCGGTCGCCGCTCGGGGCGACGATCATCCACGGCCACACCTCGCGGTCCTCATGAACCACCGTGTACACCTCGCCGCACGTGATTGCGTGCCACAGGCCGTCAGTGATCCGCTCCACCGTGATCCGCCGCCTACCCACCGTGCCCCCAAATCCTTCTGCGTCGTGGCTGCTCTGCTGTGTGTTCGTGCTGCCTGCCGGAAGAGCGGGGAAGTCCTCAATCCCCCGCGCTGCCAGTTCCCGGCACTCCCCGCACCGCCGTTCCATCGGCCACACCCCCCTGCAGCACCGGCGCGGCGCCCTGGCCTCCGCCTCCCGGGCCGCCTCACGCTGGGCCTCCCGGCGGTCCCGGATCCGCGCACGCCTCATCAGCGCCTCGGTGCGCTTGCGCGTCTTCTCCGCCTCGACGGCCGCCCGCTCCGCGCCCTTGCGGGCGACGGCCAGACGGCGGCGTTCCTCACCACCCCCGGGGAGCACCGGCAAGGCGTGCGCGTCCTGCCCGCCGAGGCTGTCCCACTGGCGGGCACGGCGGGCCTTGCGAACGGACGCCATGACGTCGGCCTCATCGCGCAGCACGCCCGGCCCGGCAGCCTCGGCGAGCCTGAGCGCCTCGTATCCGTCCTCTGTCGCCACGACCAAGCCCGACGAGTGGCGCGCGAGGTATCCGCAGCGGGCGAGTAGCCACACCCGCTCACTCTTGACCCGCCGGCCCGTACGGCCGTCCGCATCCACCGCGCGAAACCCGGAACCGTCGGCCTTCAAACCACCGGCTGCGGCCAGGCGGACCGTCGCCACGAACGCAGCGCTCCAACCGAGAGCGGCCATGGTCCGCGCGGCGTCGCTGTCCGGATCCTGCGAGCCGGCCGCGACCTGGGGGCTAGGGACCAGCGCCAGCCGGGAGCAGGGGGCCGCCCCGAAGGGGGCGGCCGTCGTCTTGCGGTGCGCCAGGGCGCCCCCCTCGCGCGCAGAGTGCCGAATGAGCTTCCGGCCGTCGGCCGTGCCGGGGGCGTGCCCGGTGACCGGCGCGGAGACAGCCGACCCGCGCCAGGCCGGAACGTCGTCGCTCTCGACGTCAGAGATCGTCATCGCTGCACCTCCAGAGCAGCAGCGGGTTTTTCGGTGGTCTCCTGAGGTGACACGATCCTCATCCGCCGTGATCCACGGACGGCCTGGCCCAGCCTGAGCCTCCGACTCCAGCCGCCCAGGACATGGGCTGGAGTGGGCCACGTCTCGAAGATTTCCAGGGTGAGGACGTCGGACCGACGTACCACCGCGGGGATGTGCAGCAGTGTCAGATGGATATAGATCATGTGCATGGCCTGCGGTGCTATGTCCTCTGCCGTCACATGCAGGTGCGTCTGAGGGTTCAGACCGTGCTCGAGCATCGCCTGCGACAGAGCAACCACGAACGCGCCCGCGCCGCAGGTGGGTTCATAGACACCGGCGAAGCCGCCCCGCTGCACCTGCTCGACCACCGTGTCGATCTGCGTCGCGGCCATCAGCTGGGCGATGTCATACGGCGTGTAGTACTGGCCGAGCCGCTCGTTGCCGAGCTCCAACTCCATGTAGAGGCGGCCGAGTACGTCGCAGGGCTCGCGCTCCATCTCTGTGGTCACCAGAGCCAGAGCGTGCGCGAAGCGGTCCAGCTCGGCGCGGTCGTAACGGCCGGCGATCTGTAGGTACTGAGCCTCGCGCGCCTGCCAGATCTCGCTCCCGCGGACGTCCACGGCGTTACGCATCGCCAGCGCCACCATCTCGACGAAGTTGTCGAAGACCTCGCTCATCCGCCTCGCGCCGGTGTTCGCCGCCAACAGCTTCACGATCTCCCGGTAGCCGCTCATGCGCTCGGCACCACAACAGTCGGAGCCTTGGAGTCCGGACGACACGGTGGGCCTCCGGATCGAAAGGAAAGACGTGCAGGTTTCAGGCACCTTGAGCGGCGGGCCCGCAGGAACCCGTACGGGCGGGCGTGAGTCATACCGTGCCCTCGGCTGTCGTGGCTGATTCAGCGGGGGGCTGTGAGTCGTCCTTCTTCGCCTGCTCGGCGAGGATCTGCTTCACCAGCCAGGCCGGTGCCCGTGTTGCGATGGCGATGTCGCGCCTCGTGGTACGGCGCAGGGCCAGGGAGTGCACCGCGGCACGCAGGGCCTGTTCGCGGGCGTCATCGGCGGCCCGGAGTGTCTCCAGCTCCGGTGTCACCGGGGTGAGCGTGACCTCTGCACTCACGCCGACGAGTTCGAGCCCCTCCACGGCGTTCGCCTCCGTCGCCCGTAGCGTTCGCCCGTGTGCGTAAACACCGTGTTCGGCAAGGTGGGCCACCCAGGTCCGGCCGCGCCGGTGGGCCTGGCCCTCAATGGTTTCGCTCACTCCGAGCTCCCCAAGTCCTCGATGACCTGCTGGACGAGCGTGTCCGGCACCGGGAAGGGCAGGACGATCTGCCGGTTCCCGATCCGGTACAGCGCGTGCGTGGAGCTGCTGCTGACCGCAGAGACGGTGAACCCGAGCCGGGAGGCCGCGGCCCGGATCCGCAGCAGCGGTCCGCCTTCGGCCCCCACGCGTAGTCCCGCGGTGACCTCCTGGGCCCGCGTCCACTCCTCCAGACTCACCACCGGCTTGTGCACGACCTTCGGCGACCACACCCACTGGGAAATGGGGTTGCGCCGCGAGAACCCGGCGCGGCCGGTGCGGTTCGCCCGCCGGTTGTACACCTGATATCCAGTCAGCTTTGGGTTCGCGACCAGACCCTCGACCCTGTTGTAGGTCCACTCGCCGTCGATCGGGTACCGGTCGGGCTCCGCCTTGAGGATCGCGACGATGTCCGGGCCCTTCAGGTGCTCCTCGCGCCGGAGGCGGCACAGCTCCCGGGCGGCGTCGAACCGGCGTTCGTCGGGATGCGGAACGAGCTTCTTCTTCGGCCGCATCTCACCGAACCGGCCCTGCCCCCGAACCGGGGCATCCTCGTCGACCACCGCGACGTAGGGGTAGGGAGGATAGCCGTGGTTCCATCCGTTGATGGCGTGCTGGAACTGGCCGCCCATCGACATCTCGATCATCGTCGCGCGGTAGATCTCCGCCTCAGCCTGCCCGTACCTGCGGGTACGCAGCCGGCCGGACTCGGTACCGCCCGTCGGCTCGTTGGCGTAGATCACCTCTGCCCCAAGGCGCTCCAGCTCGTGTTCCACGGTCAGGCTGGTCAGCATGGCACGTGCCACGCGGTCGGAACGCTCGGCCAGGACGTGCGTGACGCCCATCTGCTCTGCACGGTCCACGAGGTCTTGGAGGCCGCCGTCCCGGGGCGTTGGAACACCGAGCCCGTCGTACATCTCTTGTGGTCCCAGGCCCCTCAAGTGCGTGGGCAACATCCCGGACTCCACATCCCAGAAGTGCGCTACGAATTCTTCACCCGGATCGAGGCGTTCAGCGGCGAGGACGACTTGCCGCGGGATGGACGAGGCGGGAAGCTGCCGGTCCTTGGTGGAGACACGGCCGAGGAACACCGCGCGGCGAGGACGTGTGTCGGCCTGCCGGAAGTTCGGCAGGTGACTGAGGTCGATGGGCGGGGCGAACGGGTTGGTCATGACGTTCCTACGGACTCGGAGCGGACAGTGGTGCTCTGCTGAGGCCGCGGCGGCCACCATGGGGGCGTTCACCGTGCGGCGTAGGCCCGCGGGTTCCAGAAATCCTGGACATACGGGTTGGCGGCTCCGGATCAAACGTCACCGGGTGCGTCCAGTTGGGCGGGACGAGGCCCGAAGTCCTGGACCTCATCCAGGGAGCCGGTGTCGGGGACCCGAGGTGAGCACCGGTGGCGGTCGGCCATGAGATCGAGGCGCGCCAGCGTCCACCCCTGCCCCTCGTGTCCAGCCTGGGTGGTGATGGAGTCGCACTTCGTGCACCGCAAACCCTCGGCCACCTGGCAGTTGTCGCTGAGCGCGGAGTTGACGACCTCGAAGTCATCCCGGGGGAGTGCCTCGGACTCACCCACCGCGGCGGTCTCGGCGCCGCCGGTGAGGAACTCCAGCAGTTCCAGGGGCAGGGCAACCTCGTACCCGCGCTGGTGAACGCTACGGATAGCAGCGCCAACCCCATCGGTGACAGCAGAGCGGAGACAGCCGTTGTTGGCGGCGGGAGCACGCTCCTCGCCCTCCGGTTCGCTGTACCCGTCCCAGGGAGCCGGCAAGCACTCGATGCCACCTGCGGCAAGGATCTCGTCCAAGCGCGCCCAGAGCCTGCGCACCGGGTTCGTCTCGGGCAGTTCGCGGATGGCCTCGGTCATCAAGGCGTGCAGCTCATCCGTGCCCAGTTCGTCAAGGGTGGGTTCCGTGATCACGTCTCTTCTCCTAGACCTGGATGGTGAATTGGAGCGTGTCGGCGGCAGTCAGTCGGTGACGCGGTAGGGATGACCAACCTGCGGATAGTCCCCGTCTGCGGTGACGTTGTGCGGCCATCGGCATGCGACGGTCTCGATGTGCACGCCGGGATGCTCCTCGCAGCGGACCCGGTTGTTCGGGGCGACCTTGGGGAGCGGGACGGGGATGACCACAGTCGGCACGGATCCGAGTTCGGCTTCGTCGTGCGCGTGCTGCTCCAGGGCGGCAGAGAGCGCGGTGTCGCGGATGTTGAGGTTCTGGGTCTCGCCGTCGTGGTAGGTGACGAGGGCGGTGTCCTCGTAACTGATCCAGCCCGAGCCACCCCTGGTCGGTTCGACCGTGACGGAGGCGACGGCCTTGCCGGTGGATTCACGGTGCTGGAGGGCTTCAACGGCCGCTGATGTGAGCTTGCCGATCTCCATGCCTAGTTCTCCCGTCTTGCAGTCAGGCGACGCGCTCGACGTGAGTGAAGGTCACGGTCTCGGCAGCGTCACGGTCGCAACCGCGTTTCACAGCGTGGTGGATGACCTGGTACGTCACGGGCCGAGCCGGCCCAGCGAGCCGGAGCCGCGTGCGATGCGGGCCGGTGGTTCGTGCGTACTCGTGGCAGCCACAGTGGTGCCGCGTTGCTGTCCCGGCCTCGTTGAGCGCCCGGGCTCACCGAGGACGAAGTCGCCGGTCTTCCCGGCCTCGGCCTTCGAGGTCGCATCCAGTGCCTCACACATCAAGCCACCTCGTTAACTGCGCTTGCCCGCGGGCTTCGCAGCGAGGGCCTGCTGCTCGACGTGGCGCGCCGCGATGTACAGGCCCTCGCGGTTCAGGTGCCGCGAGTAGCTCGAGTCGAGGTAGAGCACGGGCACGTCGCCGGCGGCCTTCAGCAGCGCCGGGTGCAGCAGGTGCTTGATCGGGCCCGAGCCGCCGCCGTAGACGTAGACGACTTCGGTCGTCGCGCCGGCCTGGGAGAGGACGTCACCGAAGGAGGAGACGATCTCGTCGACCAGGTAGCTGGCCTCGTCCTCGACGAAGCCAGAGGCGCGCTGGTGACGGTTCTTCACCAGCACCGACGGCTCCGCGTGCAGGAAGTCGGCCAGCTGCTTGCGCGAGGAGAACAGCAGCGTGGCGTCCGACTCGCTCATGCGCTCCATGGCATTCATCAGCGCGGTGCCGTAGCCCTCCTCGAGGGTGTCGGCAGCCTCGGGGTTGAACCGGCCGTCGGTGAAGACCGGGAAGTTCACGGTGCCCTCGCCGACGTCGACGCCGATGGTGTTCTGCACCGCCACCAGATCGGAGGCAGAGACACCTTCCACGAGGGACGCGTCACGGGCGCGCAGATCATCGAGCAAGGCCTGTGCGAGCGGCTCGCCCTTATCGGTGATGGCGAACTGGGCGGAGGCACCCTCGGCCATCACCTGCACGTCGGCGAACTGCAGGCGCACCGAGACCGGGGTGCTGAAGTTCTTGATCGTCACCAGGTGCACCGTCGGATCCGCGCTGCCCAGCAGACCGATGAACTCGGCGGCGTAGGCGTGGCGACGCGCGACGAACTCCGAGATCGGCAACGCCAGGCCGGCGCGCACCTGCACGCGCAGTTCGTGATCGGGCAGTGCGCCGTTCTCGCGGACGTAGTCGCGCAGGGCCTTCGCGGCGAAGACACCCAGGACCAGAACCTTACTCAACTCCTGATCGGCCTTGGAGTGCTTGCCCAGCACCTCGAACTCGGTGAACTTCGAGCCGCGCACAGACAGCGCTGCGCGGCCGAAGATCCGGCGGTCGCTGGCCGCCACCAGGGGAGTGGTGAGCGAGCAGTCGATATGATTGTAGAAATCGCCGGCCAGCACGGAGGCCGCATCCGCGTCGGGGAGCGGCACCTTCGGAGAGGTACGGGAAGTCGAGACGACCGCGCTGGGCAAATCGATCTCGTCGAAAGTCCCCTGCTTCGTGTTCTGAATGACGCCCTTGACGTAGCCATTGCCGACGTCGATGCCGCCGGTGAGAGTGATGAGGTCGTTGCTGTTGGCGCTCATGAATTCGATCCCTCGGTATCTGTGGTGTCTGCCTGGAAAATGAAATTCACCGCGTCACTCAGCGCCGAGTACTCGCCATGATTTCGTCGATGGATGCCTGCTTCGGCGGCTCCGGCGGTGGAGAGCTGGCCGTGCTTGCCGCGGGCTCCTCGGCCGTCTCAACCGGTGCGGGAACCGGCTCGGGCTGGGCTACCGGCGCTGGCGCTGTCTTCTCGGCGATGGCCTCTGGGCCGACCTCGACCTCGTCGGCGCCTGCGGGCTGTGGCTGAACCGGCCTGGCGGTCGGACGACGCTCGATGACCGCCTCGTCGTCCTCGCGCTGCTCGATGCTCTCCAGCGGCGGTCGGCCGCGACGCGGTAGCTGATCAACGGGCTTGTAGAAGACGTCGATGTATCCGTCGCGCTGAATGGACTCCCGAATGAGCAGTCGCAGCGACTGCGAGATGTTCTCCTGCTGATCGAGCCACTCGATCACCGAGGTGTCGGCAGCGGGCACGGTCCAGCGGATCTTACGAGGTTCACCCGGCTGATTCGCCATTGCCCTCACCTCGCTCCGACCCTCGCACCTGCGCTTCATCCGGTCGTTCGCCGGATGCCTCTCGCTGTGCCATATGGACTCACCGTCCTGCGCGTTTGCTCTCGAATGCGAACCAACGCGAGCTCACTCTAGTGCCCTTATCGAGTCCTATGCAAGCCCTATTTGATACGCAAGGGAGACGCTGTCCGAGTCCCTGTCGAGTACCGGCAGGGACACTTGTGAGACACCCCCATGCCTCCATCAGGGGAGACCGCACGCAGGCCGCCGGCACCGTACGCCTCAGCGCCCCAACTGCGACGCAGCAGATGCTCACCCGGGACACCTGCGAGACACCTGAGGTACCGACACTGATCCAGGAGAGGCGCAGCGAAGTGCGGATGAGGTTTTATTGGCGTCCCTGTGGCGCCTCCCGGGAGACGCCACCCGGCATCCCTGCACAGGTGAGTACTTCGCAGGCTCTGTGTGCGACGCCAGTGTGGCACTGACAGGGCGCGCGCGAGACACCGTAAGGACGTGGGCAGAACTCCAAGAGGTACACCGGCATCAATCGGTGTCCTATGTGTGTCCCAGTCGCGTCCCCCGCGTGTCCCGATGAGTCGCCCCAGAGACACGCGGGGGACGCTGTTCCATGGGTTCGAAAAGCCTGTCTGTGCCCCTCGCGAGAGCCTGTCGGTGGGCATGGCAGCGCAGCCACGGAAGCGCCGGCGGAGTGAGATCAGCACACCGGCCGGTGAGCCGTCGGCACGATGCTGTTGCGGCGGTCTGTACAGGGGTGCCATCGGGCCGTCCTGGTCGAGCAGAGGGTGAAGGTGCGAAGGGGGAGTAGGTCCCCGCACGCACCGAGCGAGCGGGGAACGACTTGCTTCCGCAGCAAAGGCTCCTGGAGGAAGACGACAACAGCCCGATGAAGGTGCAGCTGCTCGCTGCGCGATGGTCAGCTGATCGCAGCAGTCCGGCCACTCTTCTTCTGATGCGTCCACGAAGGACCACCCCGGGCTCGCCGCGCAAGCGCAAGACGGAGCACATCCCGGGGCCGGATCGTGCGACGACAAGGTAGTGCCGAACGCCCACCTCGGACGCGGTGCGTGAGGTGATGGCACGCTGCCGCGGCAGCACCGGAGCAACCACCGGAGCGAGGCGAATCCACGTCGGTGCAGCCAGCACAACGCGACGGGGCGAGGCCGGCTGCGCCGCCGCAGCGAGCGGTGGAGGAGAGCGTTGTCCTGTTGCGGGAGGACGGATCCGCTGCGCGGCGAAGGCGGTGTCGCCGACGGCAGCAGGGCGATGAACCGGGGCTGTGCCCCGTCGGGAGCAGACCCGTACCCCCGCCTCGCTCGTGCCTCACGAGGACGGATCAGCGTAGGGTACGGCCGTATCACGGACGTCGAAAAAGCAGTACAGCCAGAAGGTGCGATGACCAGGCGAAACAGCCAGACCCGTACACCCGCTGCGCGGAAAAGGGGGAGGGGTACGGATCAAGAGGGTACGGACCGTTTCCCCTGGTGTTCCAGGCTTCCGCTAAGGCTCCAGCCGTGGAACAGCGACAACGACGACAAGAAAGCAAAAGGGCATAAGGGAACCTGATAACACGTGTCCTGCGGACCCTCGCTTCGCTCGGCCTCTCCACTGCGCTCCGAGGACGTGTCAGTCGGCATAGCCGACGGGTTCCACCGCTCGCTTCGCTCGCTGGTCCGTCGGTCGCTGGCGCTCCCTCCGTCTATGCCCAGCGCTGCGCTTGAGAGAGGAAGCCCCACCACTGCCCCGCTGTAGCTGTCCACAGATGCGGAGAGCAGCAGAGGGTGCAGCAGTGGTGGATCGCCTGGCGCTGCGCGCCTGGCGCAGGCGGGAAGTGCCGACCCGTGCGACCGGCTCGCTGCGCGATCCATCCGGGAGCAGATCACGCCAGCGAGTTCTTCAGGGTCGTCAGCCAGCAAAGCTGGCACGGGGGCTGGATCGATCATCGAGATCACACGGCCCCGAGCGGGTCCGCACTCGATGGTCGCCACTCGCACCCGAGTCCACGAAGGGACGCCACCAGCACGCAGTCCCAGCCCGAACTCTCGCCCTACGAGACCGGAGCCCGCTGCGAGCCGAAGTTGTGGCAACCGAACAACGAAGCCGTCGCCGAGGTGATGCGCTCCCGCGAAGGCGAAGGCCGCAACGTCGACTTCACCGACGACGAAGACAGCACCGTCGTCCCCCTGCACGTCTCCCACAGCGATGACGGGATGTACACCCTCATGCCGACGTGTTGACGAGCAGATCCGCGTCGAGCTCCACCGGGAGAAGGACCAGGCCGTCATCGATCTCAGTACCAGCCGACCGGTATGAGCCAGCGACATGAAGGCCGTCACGCCTGTCCAGACATCATGGCCACAGCTCCCGACTCCAGCTGTGGAGACCTCCGAGTCACAAGGAGAGGAGACTCAAATGATTGCTGAAATGATTCCAGAATCGTTCTCGCATGTCGTCCTCGTCACCGGTTCCCGCAGCTGGAACGACGAGCAGAGTATGCGCTCGACCTTCAACGACGCCTGGCGCGACTGGGGAGCGAAGAACGTCACCCGGCCGGTACTCATCTCGGGGCATTGCCCCGAGGGCGCCGACGCGATGGCCGAGCGCCTGTGGAGGGCCGCCGGCTTCAAGATCCTCCCCTTCCCCGCCGACTGGTTGGCGCGTGGGAAGCGGGCCGGCTTCCAGCGCAACCAGGAGATGGTCGACGCCGCCCAGGTCTTCCGCGGGGCTGGGGCTCAGGTGCTGTGCACGGCCTTCCTCGACCTCTGCCGGAAGCCAGGATGTCCGCAGCGAGCCCAGGAGCAGCTCATGCCGCATGCACCGGGGCACTTCTCGCACGGCACGATCCACTGCAGGTCTCGCGCGCGAGCCGCGGAGATCGAGACGACCACCGTGCTCCATCCGTCGCTTCCGCCGTTCTGAAGACACACGAAGGGCCCTGCAGTGTGCTGCAGGGCCCTTCAAGGACGGATGGGAGGAGTCGGCCGGGAGGTGAACACCAGGCTCAGCGCTACTTGCTCCGATCGATGCCGTGCGCCTCGTCATAGGCCTTCATGACCTTCTTCGGGATGCGCCCCCGTTCCGCGAACTCATAGCCCTCCTTCTTGGCCCACTCACGGATCTTGTCGCGCTCCTCGGCAGTCGTCTCGGGTACGACTCGCTTCTTGACCGGCATTGTCTTCCCGGCCTTCCGGCCGGCCTTGAGGTACGGCTTCAGTGCTTCCTCAAGCTTCTTCTGTTCTTCAGCGGTGAGATCGATTTCGTACCAAGTGTCACCCAGGCCGAACATAGCTGTCGCCGCATCCGGCTTCCCACTGAGATCTGACTCGACAATGCTCCTAATAGCCATACCGGCGATAGTAGCCGATGCACAAGGACCTTGGAAAGTCTGTCGCAGCCATTCGAGATAAGTGTGCCATTGAAAGCCCGAGTAAGACTCGGAAGTACTGCTAATTGGGCAGTAGATGCAAATGTCACTGCTAAAATCGCAGTGTCGGTTAGGGGGTTTTTGCACCGTTCCCACCGACCAACAACCCCGATCGAGAGGTCCCCGCCATGTCCACGCTCCGTACCGTCGACGACCATTCGCTCACCGACGAGGACACCGACCTCTTCGAGGTGCTGCGCCAGCGCCGGGGCTGGTCGGATCAGTACCTCAAGGAGATCGAGTCCACCGAGCACGATGAGCTCCTGGACCTGGCCGAGATGGTTGAGGCTCTTCATGACGCCCGGACCGCGGGCAAGAAGATCACCATCGCCCCCGACTTCGACATGGACGGCATCTCCTCCGGGGTCCTCGGCTACGCAGGCCTGTCCGAGCTCGGCTTCGACGTCGAGCTACACCTGCCCGACTACCGCCGCGGCCACGAGCTCGCACCCGAGGACGTCGCCGAGATCCACGCGAAGTGGCCCGACACGCGGGTTCTGCTCACTTGTGACGGGGGAGTCAACTCCCACCGCGGTATCGCCGCCGCACGCGCCCTGGGCTGGACGACGCTGGTGACCGATCACCACGAAGAGCTCGCGCCGGGCTCGACCGCAGACATCACCGTCGACCCGTGCCGGATCGACGAGACCTACGCCCACACCGGAATCTGCGGTGCCCACGTGCTCTACCAGGTGATCGAGGCCTACACTCGCGTGCACCGGCCCGAGAAGCTCTGGGAAATCCGCCTACTGCGCCTGTTCGCCGGCCTTGGCACCGTCTCCGACGTCATGCCCGTTCTGTACGAGAACCGCCAGCTGGTGCGCGATGCAATTTCGATCGCCCGCCTGCTGCGCGTTGCCGCGCCGAAGACGATCCCCAATCCCTGGGGTGGGTTCGACGCTGACCCCGATGCCATCGACGTCGAGCAGTCGATCCTGATGCAGCTGCTGCGCACCGAGCCACATCATCCGGTCTTCCTCCGGGCCTTCGAGGGCTTCGCGATCGTGCTCAAGGCCTTCGCGCAGATCGGCAAGATTCGAGACGTCGACGACCTCGACGAGGGCTTCTTCGGCTTCTACCTCGCCCCGGCGATGAACAGCCCGCGCCGCACGGGGGCCTCGCTTGAGCCGTGCTTCGCGGTGTTCACGGCCGCCGGTGCTGACGTCAAGCTCAAGGTCGCCCACCAGGTGATCGAGAGCAACGATCTGCGCAAGCAGCTGGTCATCGAGCACATGGAAGAACTCACCACCGGGGACCAGCCGTTGGCCCCGTGGGTGTACTTCTCGGACGCCTACCCGGGCATGTACGGGCTGCTGGCCAACCGGATGATGGAGCTCAACGGCCACCCGGTCGTCGTCGTCAACCTGCCCGCCGGCCCCGACGATTTCGTCAGCGGCTCCGGTCGCGCGCCGGGGTGGTTCGATTTCATCACCAGCCTGGAACCGCACGACGGACTCAGCGCCATCGGGCACCAGCAGGCCTGTGGCGTCCGCGTCGCGAAGGCTGAGAAGCTCGGTGACCTCGTCGCCGTGCTGCAGGAGGCCACCCAGGTCGCCCTGCTCGCCGTCAACACCGAGGGACCGAGCGGTGATCTGGTACTCGGCCCGGACGCCGACTGCGACGCCGGCCTCGAGGATCTGGAGCCGCTGTTCGAGCTGGTGCGCCGGATCGAGGGACTCAAGCCCTTCGGACACGGTTTCACCGCGCCGGTCGTCGAGATCGCGATCGAGCCCCTGGGACTGCGCGTGGACCGGATCGGATCCGAATCGCAGCACCTGCGCCTGGTCACCCGGTCCGGCCTGTCCTGCCTGTGGTGGAACGTCGCCGAGGAGAAGTTCGACGTGCTCCGGGGCTTCGTGCAGCGCGCCAGCCGCACCCAGCTCGGGACGCTGCGCTTCACGGCGACACTGCAGCTGAACACCTTCCGCGGCGACACCCGCGTCCAGGCCGTCATCAACGAGCAGATCACCACAGCGGCTTGAGATCCGTAGAGGGGGAGACCTTGACGACTTCACCGATCACCTCGCGTCTGCTCAGCATCGGTTGGTGCGTCCTTGTGCCGTTCGTGGTCATGGCGTTCTACCTCGGCCTCGGCACCTTCGCAGTCCTTCTTATCGGAGAGCCGATCGTCGCGACCGCCGTCCTGGGCATGCTCGTCGTCGTCCTGGTCGGTTGGATGAGGATCCAGCGGCCCCGGTGGCTCGCGCATGCTCCGGCCCCGCAGCCGAGGCCGGAGATCCCACGCTTCGGGTGGACCGTCCTCGGCTGCGCGGTCCTGGCCTTCCTCGCCGGCCAGGCGCCATCCTTGTGGATCTACGTGACGGCCGGGTCTGCCGGCTTCGACGCCTCGAACCAGACCAGGCATGCGGCCGGGGCTGCGGCAACTCTTCTGCTCACCCTGGTCGCGGCTCCCGCCGGGGAGGAGTTCCTGTTCCGAGGGCTGATCTACCCCTTGCTGCGCAAGCGGGTGGGCATCCTCGCCTCAACGCTGGTAACCGCTGTGGTGTTCGGCCTGGTGCACGGTAATGCCATGCAGTTCGCCTCGACCTTGCCGTTGGCGGTACTCCTGGCTCTGGTGTACGAACGCACGCGCGTGCTCTGGCCCTGTGTGCTCCTGCACTTGGGCTTCAACCTCGCTGCCGCCCTTGTCCCAGCACAGGTGCTAGGCGTTCTGGCGAACCCTGTCTCCGCGGTGTTCCTGTGCCTGGCCTTCGCTGGTTGTGCCTTGGGGCTCTACCGGCGGGTCGTCGGCGGGACTGCGCCGGGCTCAGTCCAGGGCGCGGAAGGCGAGTCCGCGATGGAGTGAACGAGGTACTCAGCCTCTCTTCTGAACAAGACGATGGTGCCCTCCGTGCGGGAGTGGCGGCCTTTCAGCCGCCGGCCCCGCGTGCGGAGGGCATGCTCGTGGTGACCGGGGTGTTCCGGTCACCGGGGGTATGACTGAAAGTAACTACTCAGTCATACTCGTCAGGAGAGGAGAGGATCTCATCATGGCTGTCGTCAGCACCTGCACGTACGACTCACGAGGACAGCTCGTCCGTCCCGACGCGCTCGACATCAGCCGTGCGAAGATCCGTCTGGACCTCGACACTGGTGAGAAACCCACCTTCGATCGCGGTCACACGCACGTCTTTGTCGTCTCCGACATGGGCATCACGGCCGAACAGGCCCGTGAGCGAGTGAACGCGAGGCTGCTCCGGTTCTTCGATCGCGCTGAGTCCGTCCGAGGCTTCCGCAAGATCACGATGGAGAAGAGCCAGAGTAAGAACCGGCTCAACCTCAACACCACGATTTCCTACGAGATCCTCTACGTTGTCGAAACAGACGATCGAGTCCGTAGGCGCAGTCCCGAGGCCTCCAAGGCGGGATGACAGCTGAAGCATGGTCACCCCTGGGTGATTCGCGCCATCCACGCCTTGCGCACGTCAGCACATGCAGAGAGGCCGGCGAGCTCCCTTCCCACGGGGATGCTCTCCGGCCTCTCTGGGTTCACGTTCCAGTGCAGCATCGATCACCTGGCGCCAACGATAGCAGCAGTCATGGATCACTTGCAATGAGCAGCGAATTCCAGTCCCATGCCCTCTCGTCTCCAGTGGAGCCTTATGGGCGAACAACTCGGACAGAGTTCCGACTTGCGCCCGGAGGATGCGTCAGCAGCCTTCTGTGAGCCTCGGGACGCCAGTGATGTCCCATACGGCTTCCAGTTCCCTGAGGCTCGGCCGGGACGCAGAGTCGTACGGCGTCCCGGCCCGGGAGGCGCCTCGGCTTGGTCGCCAGGCGGCGCATCGAACTGCCAGCTGTACCACGAGACGTGGTACAGCCCTGAAAACCGCGTCTGGCCTGGGCGAACATCTGTACCACGAGGCTGTTTCCCGCATCGGGCGTACCACTTGAGAGCATCGAAATGGTACGACGTTTTACCTGGTCACCCAGCGCATCCCGCCCGTGTACCACGAGTACCACGCATTTGTGACCGTTTACATAGGGGATGCGCTCGGGAGCAATCCACACAGCGCCAGCCCCTAGCTCGCCAGTCTGCTCTCATATCCCCCGCGCGTGTATCTAGTCGTCATTTCCTGGTACAAGTGGTACGGAGGGTATATAACCCTGTCTGACCTGGGGGAATGCCTGTACCACGCACAATCTCTACGTGGTACACCCTGCTCTTGAACTCCCAAAATTCCTGGTCTGACCTGGGGAAACAGGTGTACCACGTCAAGTGGTACAGGCTCGTATACCCCTGCGGTGTATGCAGCTTTCGGGGCCCTCCTGGAGGGCATCCCGTCGATGCTCTGGTGACGGCTGGCTCGGCTGGTCAGAAGAACTCCTCCGAACCTCGATCACAGGCCGGGCGGCTCACGCCGCCCGCGGGTGCGTGGTCGAGCATGAGAAGCCAGTGACTCCGTGAGGGCATGCGCCCGACGGAGTCACTGGCTTCTCACGTCTCACCCAGGCTCGTGACGTGTGTGGCTTGGCCGTGGTGGTCGCGGCACCCCTCTCCAATCCCTGTCCCGGCCCAATCGTGACCACCTTTGGCGGCCATCCGTGACCTCAGTGGACACGCTCATTGGCTGGAGACTCAATCATTGCGAAAGGCGACTCTGATGACATAGGGTCAAGATCGCGTTCCATTCGATTACGAGTCCAATCGGCTTCCCACTCATCGCCGGCAGGATTCGATCACGATCGAGAAAGCAGCAACATGACGCCTAGTGATGCCCCCACATCCGTACCCGCCGCCGGTTCCAGCGCCGGACCGCGCACCAACCCCGTCGCCGACGTCCTGGCCAGCGTCATGGGGTACTTCTCGAACCGCGACGACATGGCTCCGCAGAACGAGATCGTCACCTACGTCACCGCCGCCTACCTCGACCAGATCGACCCGGCCGATCCTCCGACGTCTCGCGTGCTGGAGAAGGAGCTGCTGGCGATCGTGGGCGGCGTCATCAAGGCCGAGAACTTCAAGGCAGCCGTGGCCGCCGAGAAATACCCCCTGCCGAGATATCTGACGTACTGGCAGGTCGCGCAGATCCTCCTGCGTCTGCACCACGTCATCCGCATCACGCCCAACGCCAAGGACACCGACCGTGAGTACGACCTGCTGGCGATGTACCAGGCCACGGGCCGCGCGCGTGGAACGTACACCACCAGCGAGGACGACATCCGCACCACGGCGCGCATGTACAACACCCAGTTGACCCTCAAGGAGTTCGCCGAGGTCCTGGCAGTTTTGCGCGAGGACAGCCCGCGTCGGCACCAGAGCACGCACCGCGACTTCATCGCCGCGCGCAATGGCATCGTCTTCTACGGCACCGAGCCGCTGGACGTCACGATCTTCGGCAAGGACTTCCACTTCGAGCCCAAGCAGGTCCACCCCTTCGACCCCGCCATCGTGCTGCTGACCAAGAACGACGTCGACTACGTGGACGACGCCCCGCAGCAGGTCATCACGCACCCTGAGGACGGAGATTGGGAAGTCGTCGCCTGGGTCGAAGAGCTCTTCGACCAGCCCGGTGACGAGGGTCTCGCTGACCTGATCTGGGAGATCATCGGCGCGATCATCCGGCCGCACGTGCGCTGGGGCAAGACCGCCTGGTTCTACTCCGAGCAGGGCAACAACGGTAAGGGCACGCTCTGCGCGCTCATGCGCAACCTCGTCGGCAGCGGCGCGCATACCTCGATTCCGCTCTCGGACTTCGGCAAGGACTTCGCGCTCGAACCGCTGGTGCGCGCCAACGCGATCATCGTCGACGAGAACGATGTCGGCACCTTCATCGACAAGGCGGCCAACCTGAAGGCGATCGTGACCAACGACGTCATCCAGATCAACCGCAAGTACCGGATGCCGATCGCCTACCAGTTCTTCGGCTTCATGGTCCAGTGCCTGAACGAGTTCCCGCGCGTGAAGGACAAGTCCGAGTCGTTCTACCGCCGGCAGCTCTTCGTGCCCTTCACCAAGAGCTTCACCGGAGCCGAGAAGAAGTACATCAAGGACGACTACCTCCAGCGCCGTGAGGTCCTGGAGTACGTCTTCTGGTATGCGGTCAACCGCGCCGGTGCGTCATCGCCGGGTGACTACTACCAGCTCTCAGAGCCGGTGGCCACCAAGGAAGTCCTGGCCGAGTACAAGGAGGTCAACGACCCCGTGCGCGCTTTCTGGGAAGAGTTCCGCGGCCGGCTGGCCTGGGACCTTGCACCGTTCACGTTCCTCTACGACCTGTACAAGGCCTGGTTCGCCGACGTCTCGCCGTCGGGCTCGCCGGTGAGCAACAAGCAGTTCATCACTGACCTCGTGGCGATCGTCCGGCCGGATGCGTGGTGGCACTGTCCGGACAAGAACCGCAAGATCCGGCCCGGCCAGATGATGAGCCACCCCGAGACGCTTATCGCTGAGTACGAGCTGAAGAAGTGGATGCACCCGAGCTACACCGGCAGCGACCCGAAGAAGAAGTCCCAGCCGACGCTGCAGGCCAACTACCGCGGACTGCTCCGGCACACGGGCGCCTCCACCCCAGCCGACGACACCACTGACGAACAGGACTGATGCACCCATGACTAAAACTGCTGGCGCACTCGGCGAACTCACCCAGGCCGGTACTCCAACTCGCCCGCGCCGCCTGATCACGGCGATGTCCGACGTTGCGCGCGGGCAGCAGATCACCCACCTCATCGTCCGCTCGCGGACCACGGCAGAGCCCGAGGAGAAGGCCCGGCTCATGAGTGAGGCGTCCCGGCGCATGGAGACCCCGCGCCTGTGCTCTCCTCACGATTTCCTCTGAGGCCACGCGCGCCTCCTCCCCGATACCGGCCGTGATGGTCGGACCGACGAGAAGAGATCCCCATCATGACCACACAGCGAACACCCGTCACGGCCTCGAAGGCGCGCTTCACGTTCTACGACATCGAGTCGCTGTCGGACGTCTTCACTCTGTGCGCCTACACCCCGCGGCCCGACAGAGCCGTCGACGACCTGGAGATCTTCTTCCTCGCCGACAATCAGCAGCTCTCCGACGCCGTGGACCCGCAGGCACTCTATGAAGCCATGGTGCGCTCCAACCCGGGCTTGCCCGCGGTGAGCGTCCAGCTGTGGAACCTGCGCGGCGAGCGGGGCAACCTCCGCCTTGCCGAGCTGATGGGCCTCTCGAACGCCGAGCAGGTCAACGACCGAAGCGAGGTCTCGTCCTATCCGGCGAGCCTACGCCCGGTCTGCGACACGGATCCCGAGTACGACCCGCTGAAGCACCCGTTCCTGGCCGGGTACAACTCGCTGAACTACGACACGACCATGCTCGCGCTGTACCTGATGGAGACCTTCCCGGCTCCGCACTCCGGTCGTCTGTTCCAGCCGACCACCGCGCGCGAGATGCGCGAGCACAACGACAAGCTGTTCAACGAGCACATCGAGTACATGCCCGGCTACCTCGGCTGGGATGGCCCGGCCGCCAAGATCCGCCGCGCCATGATGCACTCGGGCCGGCATCTGGACGTTGCCCGCCTCAACGAGCTGCAGACCAAGGTGAGCCTCAAGCGCCTGCTCGGGATGCTCGGCCGCCAGATCAAGGAGTCCGAAAAGCTCGGCCACGACACCTCGATCGCCGCGATCGAGGATCTCTACGAGCTGCTGGCGTACAACGTCTCCGACTGCCTGGGCCTGGCACAGCTCTTCCAGCACCCGGCGTACGCCAGCAACTTCGACCTCAAGGCGGGCCTCCTGGCGCAGTACTCCGAAACCGTTTACGCCAAGAACGGCTCGGTGCGCCGGGACCGCCTGACCATCGACTCGTCCTCGGCGAAGTTCGTCGGCCGTATCCTCGCGCCGTACACCTCGCTGAACGACATCGAGGCCGTGTCGTATCTCTATCCGGCCAAGGAGGTGGCCGAGAAAAGGGGCATCTCGCAGGTCAACGTGCTCGACGAGTGCGTGCGATTCTTCGAGGAGAACGTGGCCCCCGATCCTGCCAAGGACCCAGCAGCGACGCCGGCACAGGCGAATGCGCACCGCCAGTTCATGCAGGTCGTCAACTACTACCGCTCGATCGAGGGGCATAACTTCAACGACTCCGAGGAGTACCGCGACCTGTTCGACCTCCCGGCCAAGTCCTTGCGCGAGCTGCCGAAGACGCCGAACAACGTGCCCTACTTCCACCGTGACGCCTCCCCGTCGTCGTGCTTCGCCACGTTCAGCACAGGCGGCATCCACGGCGCGGAAGCGAACCTGGCAGTCTTCGACGCCGACTCTTTCGAGTACCGAGAACACGCAGCCATGATCGGCCTTGCCAAGCTCTTGTACCCGGATGCGAAAGACTTCGTCGCCGAGGCCAAGCGCCAGCACAACCTGCTCGCGCTGCCCGACGGCACCGCCGTCGACAAGCGGCTCGTGTTGCTGGGCTCGGACCCGAAAAAGGTGAAGTATCGCAAGCCGAAGAAGGACGATCCGGACCAGGCGGAGCAGCTCGCACGTGCGCAGGCCCAAGTGCCGGATCCGACCCAGCTACTGACTACCCAACGCCCGGACACCGAGGCGATGCACGTGCGCCTGGCCGACGGGACCGTGCTCGACGGCAAGGTCGTCTTGGCCGTCACCTCGGCGGCCAGGGCCGTCTACCGCGATGAGCCGGCGAGGAAAGCACCCGCGCTGTTCATTGCGAAGGCCGACAAGTCCACCAAGCTGCACCCGAAGTTCGCACGGACCTCGGCAGGCCTTGTCATCCACGAGGACTTTACGAGCTACTACCCGAACCTGCTGCGCAACATGAGGGCGTTTTACAATCCCGAGCTGGGCGAGGACCGCTACACGACGATCTTCTTCGAGAAGGAGCGCCTGGGCTTCGAGATGAAGAAGCCGGGGATCTCCACCGAGGAGAAGGCCCGGCTCGCGACCTTGCGCAACGGCACGAAGCTGATTCTCAACTCAGCCTCTGGAGCTGCTGACGCCGCGCACCGGACCCCGATCAGGATGAACAACCGCACCATCTCGATGCGGATCATCGGACAGCTGTTCAGCTGGCGGATCGGGCAGGCCCAGACGCTGGCCGGCGCGCGGATCATCTCGACGAACACCGACGGCCTCTACTCCGTCGTCGGCGGCGAGAACGGCTTCGATGAGACCGCCAACAACCGGGTGCTCGCCGAGCAGCAGGCCGCCATCGGCATCGACATCGAACCGGAGCTGATGTTCCTCATCAGTAAGGACTCGAACAACCGGCTCGAGCTGGAGTCGCCCAGTGAGGACCGGAGCGTCGCCGACAGCCCGATCATCACCGCCTCCGGCGGGACGCTCGCCTGCCACGCGGGTCCTACGCCGACGAAGTCGCTGGCCCACCCGGCCGTGATCGACTTCGCACTGGCCCGCTACCTGCAGACCGTCGCCAACAGGGGAGAGGAGGCTCTCGCCGAGCCGTTCGATCCCGTGCTGGGTCGGAAGATGATCGAGGAGGCGATCGACCCGGCCGATCCTGTGCATACGCTGCTGCTGTTCCAGAACGTCCTCGCCGCCTCGCGTGGATCAATCACCTACCCGTTCGCCGCCGACCCGGTCAGCGCCGGGCCCGACCGTGACGACAACGAGGACGCCGATGCGCAGCTGGTGAACCCGCGGGCCCTGCAGATGGTCAACCGGGTTTTCATCGTCCACGACAGCACCGATGGTGCCGTGAGCCTGCACAACGCCGGCGCATGGAAGGTGAACCCGGCCAGCCAGAGTAAGCGGCGCGAGTCCGGCAGGGCCGGGGTGCGACGTGACCCGATCGCGCTGGAGATCCTGCGCCACCACGGGTGGGCGAAGAACCGCAGCGAGGCCAGCACCTCCGACGGTCTCAGGCTGCTGCCCGATGACCAGGACGTCGTGATCCGCCGGATCAACGGCATCGACCCGCACTGGTCGGTGATCGTCGTCAACGACGACCTCCGCGCGCTGCCGGCCTACCGAGTCGAGCAGCTCATCGGGGCGCTCGATCTCGACATCTACACCCGGATGCTCGACGAGACGTTCACCAAGAACTGGAAGAACGCCGCCTGATCAGCTCCCCGCTCCACCATCGGACCGCAGGACGCCGGGCTGTGCCGACACGACGCTGCTCGGTGCCCGATTCGAATTTCAGATGAAGGCGAGTCTGGCTCGCCATGGCAAGAGAGTCGAGAGACGTCATGTTCCAGACCACCACACTTCCCGTCTGCATGGTTGAAGGGGGCGACGAGCTGTGAGTGCCGCGATCGACACCTCCGCCCAGGACGAAGACGCTCAGGCTCAGCAGGAGAAGAACACGACCCGCGAGGGCATCCTGGTCTGCCGGGGCCAGATCTGGGAGGACCTCGACACCCGGCAGGGCAAGCGCCACGTCGTCATCGAGTCCGTAGCGGACGGAGAGGCCCAACTCCGGGATCACTACGGCACGAAGTACTCCAGCCTCAGCGTCTCCCGAATGCACAGGCACTCTACGGGCTTCCGCCTCGTCGCGCCCGGTGAGCTGAAGTACGGCGCGCCGACGGTCTCCTCGGACGAGAACACACAGCCCTGATGGCTCGCACGCGTGAGAGCACCATCGAGGACTACCTCCTCAGCCAGTGCCGGGCGCACGGCTTCCTGTGCCTGAAATTCGTCTCGCCGGCACGCGGGGGAGTGCCCGACCGGATCGTCGTCGCCCCCGGCGGCACCGTGTTCGTCGAGGTCAAGCGCCCCGGCGGCCAGCTGCGGAAGCTGCAACAGCTCACGCACGCCAAGCTGCGCCGCCACGGGGCCGAGGTTCACGTCGTCGACGACAAGCCGAGCATCGACGTCTTCATCGGGCACCTCCTCAGGATCTCATCCGACCAACAGAGCGCAGCACCACGACCCACAGATACATAGGTGCGTCGTGAGCGAGCCTCGCTACGCGTGCCGCCGGTGCGGCACGTGGAACTGCTCCACCTGCGATGGACAGCGGGCGAACACGGACGTCCGGTACGTCAACTACCCCTGCAACCGCTGCCGGAGTCTGACCGGGACCCTCATCCCGACCATGCACACGGCCAAGATGTAGGGCACGCACAACGACGGCCCGCTGCCGATGGCGTACCCCTACGGCGAGCGCCCTCCGGCCGGGGAGTGGGGCCCTGGGTTCGGCAGCCGGGATGTTCCGCAGCCGCACTACCGGGGCGTGCCCGTCCCGGCGGACATTCGGTTGAATCTGGAGTCGTTCCGGCGAGGCGTGGACGCGGCGCTGGAGCGTTACGGCACCGGGGGCGCGTCGTGAGGTACAGCGGAAAAGATCCAGGAGTCCGTTCAGAAGGTGGCGCCGCTCCAGGCTGAACGCCGTCTGCGGAACCGACTGGACGCACAGAGCCTCCGCCTGCTGGATGAACTGCTGGCCGACGGAGGCCCCCGGGGTGCTGAGCACCCTCTGGGGCCGTCTGGGCGAGCCAGGGCCGACATGCGCCGGCTCATGGCCGAGCACCATGCTGACGTTCCATCGTCGGACTCCACTCATGAACCCATACCGGCCCAAGAGTTCACGGTGGCCCAGGCGTTCATCCAGCACAGCACAGCTTTCACCTGCCAGCCGCCGTACTTGATGACGTAGGACCACTCGTCGAGTTCGCCGTGGCGCAGGGCGATGCCCTGGAGGACGCGCAGGTGCCGGACGGGCCGCCGGGCTGACGCCTGGTTCGACGCCCAAGAAGGCAGCCTTCCTGCGGATACGCCGCTGAAGGTGACCTCCGACGGCCGCTATTCGAGGTCATACGTGCGGCTGAAGCCGAGACCGAAACCCAATACACGTCCCAGGCACAGGAGTTCAGGTACGAGGTCTGCCGGCGGCCCTTCAGCACTGCGGCTGCTCTGGGCTCGCGTCGGCGAGCCACCTCGATGGTGCCGCGTCAGTTCCCGCAACCAGAACGAACTCCGACATCACTCCCGAGGCTCCGCAGAAAGCAAATGAACACTCACTCGAAGAGAAGGGATGACCAGCGACATGACCGCGGCTACTGCTCCGTCTCCGATCTCGCTGATGCCGCATCAGCAGCAGATCCACGACTTCCTCGTTGACCACCCCTTCGCCGGCGCGTGGCTCGGCGTCGGGGCCGGCAAGACGCTCACGACCCTCAGGGTCCTGCAGACGGTCCGCCCGATGGGGCACATCCTCGTCATAGCGCCCGTGGCGATCGCCCGCTCCACCTGGATCGACGAGATCGAGAAGTGGGGCTTCCCCATCCGGATGAAGTCGCTCATCGTCGACGAGAACGACAGAACGCTCTCCAAGGCCAAGCGCCTGAAGCGCTTCCAGGAGGTCGCCACCGATCCGCCGACGATGTACTTCATCAATCAGGAGCTGCTGACTCAGCCGTCCCAGGAGACGAAGCTGATCACCCCGGTACCAGGCGCAGTGCCTGCCCCGACCGTCTCACCGGAGGCGATGGCGATCCTGGGCCTGCTCCAGGTACGGGGGCCGCTTGGCCGAGACGAGCTGGTCGACGGGTACCGTGCTCTGGTCGCCGGTAACGCCAACAACCGGGTGCCCGCCAAGGCAAAGATCCGCGCATGGATCCAGGAGTTGCTCAAGTCGGTCCTGGTGACGTGGGAAGCCTATTCCTGCCGGACCTGTTCCGGCGCAGGCTGCGCTCGATGCCGCTTCGGTCTGGTCGACCAGCTGCCGGTCCAGAACATCAACGGCCAGAACACCATCATCTGGCCCTTCCAGACGGTCATCATCGATGAGTCCCAGGGTTTCAAGTCGCACGACTCGCAGCGCTTCCTGGCCCTGGCGACAGTGCGGCCGGCCATGACCCGGCTCATCGAGCTGACGGGAACGCCCAGCCCTAACGGTCTTCACGACTTGTGGAGCCAGGTCTACCTGCTCGACCAGGGCCAGACGCTGGGACAGAACATCACCGCGTTCCGCAACCGCTGGTTCACGCCGAAGATGGTGCCCGGTACGACGACGCCGGCGAAGTGGATCCCCACGGCAAACGCCGAGGCTGAGATCCATCAGGCCATCTCGCATCTGGTGATGAGCGCTCAGAATACGAGCCTGCAGCTCCCGGCGCTCAGTATCCAGGACGTCAATGTCACGCTCCCGCCGGACCTGCTCCAGGCCTACAAGGACTTCAAGCGCGACCTGGTCCTGGACATCGTGCAGAGCTACACCGACGACGACGGGAAGCTGACGCAGAGCGTCGAATCAATCGTTGCCGCGAATCAGGCGGTGCTGACAAGCAAGCTGATGCAGTTCGCCTCTGGCACGCTCTACACCGCGGATCCTGACGACCCGACCACGAAGGGCCGGTACGAGGTCATCCACGACAAGAAGATCGAGATGACCGAGTACCTGGTGCGGAACAACGGCGGCGAGCCCGTGCTCATCGCCTATCACTTCAAGTCCGACAAGGAGCAGCTACTCACACGGCTCCGGAAGGCCGGCATCGACGCGCAGGCCTTCGATGGCTCGCGCGACATGGTCCGCCGGTGGAACGCCAAGCAGATCCCGGTGATGCTGCTCCACCCTGCCGCCGCGGGGCACGGCCTGAACCTGCAGCACGGCGGCTCGACGATGATCTGGTACACGCTGCCGTTCTCGCTCGAGCACTACCTGCAGACCAACGGCCGGCTCTTCCGCACGGGCCAGACAAAGCCGGTGACCATCCACCGGCTCATCGCCAAGGGCACACAGGACGAACGGATGCCCTCGGTGCTCGCTGGCAAGCAGCAGGTCCAGGACGACCTCATCGAGGCCGTCTCCGGGGACTCCAACGCCGAGCAGGCGCTTCTCGCCGCCCTGGAGGAAGAGATCCGCGAGGACCTCAACGACCTCTGGGCTTCCGAGCGGGTCTAACCCACACCCATCCGACGACGGCCCGGCGCTCTGTACCGATCCCCACCTCGGGTGCGACGGAGCGGGCGGCACAGCCGCCCCGGACGACGGCATGAGATGCCGAGAAGCCCTGGGGGATCCGTGTTGCCCAGGGCTTCTGCATTCCTGCGCCCGCGACAGGCACCACAGAGTACTGAGCGTGCCAGCACACAACAGAGGAGTGACAGCACAATGCAGGACTTCACCGGTGGAAGGCCTCGTAAGGGCTCCAAGCCGAACCCGGCAGATCAGAACGCCAGGTTCACCGGGCTGGTCGTCGATGACGACGATCCAGATGTGGCGGCACTCAAGAATTCCATCGCGGACAGCCTCGCCCCGATGGGCGTCACCAGCATCACCTTCACCGAGCCCGGTGAGATCACCGATGCCCGCAACCAGATCCGAGGGCGCGAAGACGCCTACATGCACGTGAGTGACGGCACGTACCACGGTTGCCTGTGCGGCTACACCGTGCAGCGCAACGCGCCGTCCGGGGCACCTGAGTGCCCCGTCTGCGCGCTACTCGACGCCTGAACGACGCAGGGTCGGCTCTGCCGCCCGTTCCACGCTACGTCCCAACGGGCACCTCGTCTCCCCTCAGGGGCATCCCCGGGTTCCGGCGGTGTCCCTGAGGGGACGTTCTGCTGCCACCAGCCGGACGCGACAACGACGCTGATCTCCGAAGCCCCCAGCAAAACACCGATGAGACCCGTCAATGCACCAGCCGGGACGCGCATCGACCTCCAACCAGACCCCTGACGGCCTCTCATTAGCGCGCCCTGACAATGCGTCTGGTCATGGACACAAAGGAACAGTGCGCCTCCGTCCTCTGCGCCAAGGGCAGCGGCTTCCTCTACGTCATGAGCGGAGGCCAATCCGGCCAGGACGGAGGCCCTGTCCCGGCTCCCCGAGCGGGACCCGATCTTCAAGGACCAGAAGTGATGAAGCACAAGACCACAGAGACCGTCGACGCCGCGATCCAGATGTACGCCGACCTCCAGGAGATCGCCGGACTCATCTCGCGCGTGCTCGCGAAGTTCCCCGCGGAGACAGTGCCTCAGATACTCAGGCCGTTCCTCGGCTCACCGAGCGTCGCGTTCGCACGACCGTCCATGACGGGCGACGGCAAAATCACCCTCCGACTTGAGCGCGGGCTGTCCCAGGCGCAGGCCCAGATCCCCACCACATGGCTGATGATGCACCAATCGGAACTGACGGCCGCCGTGCGTGAGATCTACTGGGGCGACAAAGAGCACAGCCTCCGCCGCGAGCTCAGCCGACTTGAGAAGTCGATCGGGGACCACAACCGACAGGCTGAGTATCACCGTGTCCGGGCGAGCGACGCACGTCGAGAGTACGACCGCCTCGCCGCCAGCATCCGTCGGCGCTCGGCCCGCAAGCGCAGCGCCATCGAGGGAGACTCCGATGGCTGACTCGACGGACCCCCACAACATGTCCCAGCGGGAGCTGGAGGAGTACCTCGACGCCCTGGCCCACGCAGAAAATGGTGAGGACCCTCCGAGTTCCGGCGTGCCTTCAGGGTGCGGGGGAGAGCAAGTAACCGCTGGCCACCTGAGGAAGACCCATGTCATCGACGACGTGCTCGTGCTGGGCCAGGTCCTGCCGCACAGCATCAACCCACATCACGCCCTTCGAGGAGGGACTCACGCATGGCCCGCAAGCAGAAGATCACGCAGTACCAGGTTGACCACTGGAAGAACGCGCTGGAGCAGATGCTTGAAGAGGGCAACTTCAGGCAGGACAGAGCAAGCGTTGGGCCGGCTCAGGAGCGAAAGAAGCACCCAACTGCCGGTGGGGCCGTGCTTGCACAACCAGCCCAGCTCCACCGGCAGTTTCGTTGCTGATTACAGCCAGCTGCCATACCCAACAAGCTCAAGGAGCAGCGCTCTCATGACTGATCACGACTGGGACAACCTCATCACCAGCGAGTTCGCCGGCGCGCAGCCACTCGAACACGCGAACGGGGAAAACGCTGTGTCCGGTACAGCGATTCCCGAAAGTCTCATACGAACCGTCACTGACGCCTACCTGATAGCCCTCAGACAGAGGGATCTTCACGCAGCGCTCGGACTCATGATGCAACTGGCCAACGCCTACGGTCTGGTAGCCGACCGTGGCCTCGCCGCCGAGCTCGCCATGAACCTTCACACCCAGTGCCCGTCACGTCTCCGTACTGCCTTCGGCGGCGCGAACCTCTCCGCTCTCGCCCCCGCGGCGGACGACGACGCGCTCACCACCCTCGAAGTCGCTTCCAAGACCAACCGCCTCATGGGACGCGGGCAGGTCACAGCTGCCGACTTGGAGGACACCGAAGTCCAGATGCGCGTCACGGAAACCGTCCGCCATACCGTTCAAGCGGCACTCAATGCCGCTGCTGGGCAGAGCAGTTCGGCTGCAGTCGCTCAGCTAGGCGCGCTGACCACGCCCCGTGAGTTGTCTGCGGCCGTGGCCCTGCTCACCAACGGGCTTCGTGCCGTGCTGACATAGGCGCACACCATGAGTCCCCCATGTCTGCCGCAAGGGCCATAGCCGCCCGATCCCGTTCCGCTGCAGGTCCGGCGCTGGACACCCAGGAACGTGCAGCGTCTTCACCCTCTGCCCCCCTGAGAACGCTGACGACTACGCTGCGCTCCTCGCAATGAGCAGGGAACACCCGGATCTCGGTCGGCGGCTCGAACGAGAGCCGGACCGGGCCGTGTTCGACCATCTTGCAGATCCACTCGGATTCCACGACGTCGGGCTTGGTGTCCTGGGCCGTGATCTCGGTCCACCGGGCTTTCAGGTCACAATGGTCTCGCCTGTGTGGATGATCATCCACGTTAGCCGGACCGCCGGTCCGCGCACCATGCCGCCGTTGACCGCCCCGGGCATGCATGGTTGAGTCCAGTTACAAGAACATGCTTGGTGTTTGCTCCTGTAGCCAACCTCGGGCAGGTTCAAGTCAAAACAACACATTCAAGTCTCGATGGTCGGCTTTTACATGCACGGTGTCTGCTACGAACGGGCTGAAGCGGCAAGAGGTGACGCGCGCGCACCTCAGGGCCGTATTTAGTCGATGTGGTGCACGACCCATAGGCATGCCGGTCGGTTTGTTCATGCGCGCACGGTGCGCATTCGGCATCGGCATAGCGTCCCGTGCAAGCCCAGCCAGACCCGATCTTCCGAAGTCAGGCACGGCAACAGCCGAGTACGACGGTGCATGACGGTTGAGGTTCGCTGCTTCGAGGCGTGTGTCGTAGCCAATGCGCCCCCTGGCATCGCAAACCTCCCGGATCTCGCATATGAAGGAGCGCACCGATGATCCACCCCCACACTGAAGCGGCCAACTCTGACGAGTTCAAAGGCTTCAATGAAGCCCGGCGCATCATGTGGTGCCATGACGCTCGTGCCCGCGTGTACGAGCGGTTCGAGCAGACGAGCTTCATCGGTGACACGAACATTGCAGCGGTCCACGTCGACAACACCACCAGGCCCGACCGTGTGTTCCTCGTGGCGTTCGACAAGGCCGGCCAGCAGGTCGGCGTTGACACGCTCTACATCGATGAGCCGGATCAACACCTCGACATCGCGCCCGAGTTCGACCATGCCTTCACCGGCATGGACGTCGTGCCGGGATCTCAACTTGACCAGGCCATCTCTCGCGAGAACGGCTGGGTCGTCGACTTGAAGGTATTGCGCGAGTACGACTCCTTGGCAGATCGCCGAGCCACACAGCGCGCAGTGTTCCTGGCGCACCTGCAGGACATGATGAAGAACGGTGACGTCCGCGGATTCCTGTTTGGCCGGGGTGAGTCCGATGACACTGATGCGGCGTGAGAGACCAGACCTCGTACTCAGACGACCCCCTCAGCAGTCTGGCCGGTGGGGCTTTCTGATCTCTGACGCTGGTTACAGTGCTGCATTTCGCAATAGGGGAGGGGATCAGCGCAGCTGATCCGGGTGTCGAACCCGGGCCGAGTGCTTTGCGGGGAGACATGCCGTGGGCCGGCTTACGCCGGTCCCGGGTGACGCCTCGCGGTGAGCCGGACGAGGCCACGCAGGTCGTCTTCGGCGCCTTTGACTTCCAGGAGCAGCAACCGTGAGCAAACCGCTAAGCATGGAAGACCTCACGGTCAAGTTCCAGAGCAACCGCGCCAGCGGCCACCGCGCCGACTGCGGCGAGACCACGATTTGGCAGGCTCCTGAGGGAGGTGATCGAAGTCTCAACCATAGATACGGGAGCCTTGTGGGCCTCTCATCCTGCAGCACTTGCGTGCCGTGGTCGCTCTGGTGCAGCTGCCCAAGCCGGCGCGGGCATCGATCTCCTGGCCGCGCGGGCGCCCGGTCTGCTGCGTGCCCTGCGTGGGGCAGACCCCGAGTTCGTCCTGCTCGACGGCGCCCAGGCCGAGTGTGACGCCTTTACACGCCGGATGCCCCCCCCGTCAATGAGCGATGAGGTCGAGTAGCTGCACCAGCTGCGCACCCGCGACTGATGGACCTTCAGGCCAGCGGGAGGCAGAGTCCTCCGTCTGAGAACACGCCGATGCCCTGACCGCCTCGTGACGGTCAGGGCATCGAATCAGGCTCGGTGCGGGGCAGTGCCGCCCTGCCGGGTCGTCACACCGGCGGGATGAGCAGCGAAGCCCCCGCGTAGATGAGATCCGGATTCTGGATCTTGTTCGTCTCAACCAGGATGCCGATCGGCACCCCCGTCTTCCCCGAGATCGCGGTGAGCGTATCGCCTGGCTTGATGGTGTATGGCTTCGCCGTTGGCGCGGGCTTCGCCTCGGCCGGTGCATCCGATCCGTTGGGCTTGTCCTCGTCGCCGCGACCCGGCGTCGGATCCTGACTTGCCCCGTTCTCGTCCTGCCTCTGAGTACCGCCCTCGCTCGGCTGCTGGGCGCTGCTGTCTCCGACGTTCGTCTCGCCGGGATTCACCGGTGCCTCGACCGGGCTGTGATTGCCCCGCAGTGCCTGGATGAAGCCGCCGTCGGACGTCGCGAGCTGCGTCAGGCCCCATCCGGCGAAGAGCGCCGCTCCGCCCACCATAACGCTGGCGGCGATGACGGGTCCGTTGCTGAAGCCCATCGGGCCGGCGTGACTCCCGGCAGCCGCTCTCATCTGTGCCGACGGCTTCAACGCCGTCCCCGCTGGCCTCTGAATCGTAGCCGTCATCCCTGTTTCAACTCCTCTGTGAATAGCGCGCACAACCATTCATGCCTAACAATGACATTCTACTCATAGTCGAACAGAAGTTGATACGATAGGAGACTGGATGGCAGTCCGAACCTTGTCTGATAGCTCCCTAATGGACCCCTGAGTCACCGACCGCAAGACCGAACGAAGGAACCGCATCACCATGGCCAACTACTCCATCTCCGCCAGTCAGATCACCGAGGGCAAGAACGTCTTCATTCGCGGGAAGCTCGGCTTCGCCGTGCTCGCCCGCCTCATCCAGGGCGCGGAGCTCGTTGCCAGCGATCAGCGCAAGACGAAGAACGGCATGAGCCCCGTCGGTAAGCCGCACACCACCGCGACGATCACTCACGCCGAGGTCCAGTTCGCCGATCCGAACAACCCCACCCTCGAAGAGCAGTTCGTCTCCGAGCGCCGCTACGACTCCCCGAAGCGGCCCGAAACCGGACCCAACTACTCCATCGACTCCAAGGGCAGCACCCTGCCGGTCATCGCGATCCCTTCTCCGAAGGGCGACGGCACCTACGACCAGGACGAGTCCGGCCAGGAGCTCGCGCAGGGCCTCGATGTCACGCTCGTGCTGCGCACCTACAAGCCGAAGGACTTCAACAACCGAGGCCTGGCCCTCGAACAGGTGATCGTCCATGAGGCGCCGCGCTACTACACTGCCGGCGGCATCGACCAGGCTGAGCTGGCTGCCCGTGGCATCGTGCTCAACGGCACGCCGCGCCCCGTTCAGGCCACTCCTGCCGCTGTCGCCGCTGTCCCGGTGGCGACCGAGGTGGAGGACGGCCTGTCCTTCCCGGCCCCGCAGCCGGTGTCCGCACCTGTGGCCGTGGCCGCGCAGGCTCCCGTTCAGGCCCCGGAGACCGCCGTGGCTACGCCCGTCGCTGCTGCTCCGGTTGCTGTTCCTGCCGCGGCTCCTGCCCAGCAGGAGACCCTGGAGGAGAAGCTCGCGCGTCTTGAGGCCGAGAACGCCTCCCTCAAGGACGCCGGTTCGGCGGTGGGCTCGCCCGTGGCCACCGCCCCCTGGAACGGCTCCGGCCCGGCCCAGCAGGCGGGGATCACCTACCAGGGCTGATCCACGCTGACCATCGATGAGACCCCCGTACTCGCATCCGTGCAGTACGGGGGTCGTGTCTTTCTCTTCCCCTCCTGACGCCTCCGATCGAAAGCGTGCGTCCCACGATGACTCCGGCCGACCCCCATGCCTGGTTCCCGCAGTTCTACGGCAACCCCGCGATCCGCACTCTCGCCAGTGCCTGTCGGTGGACCATCTCCGGACAGATCGGGGAAGAGACCCCCGACGACCCCACCAAGCCGCCGAAGCACAAGGCCCCGATCGACGTACGGCACCTGCTCGCTGGCTGCACGTCCAGCTGCAAGCACGCCGGCCCACTACGCGGAGCCTTCGCCCTGGACGAGACCTGCCTGCTCACCCTCGACGAACTCACCGCGGCGATACCGAACGCCGCGAACACCGCCTTCTACCTCCAAGCCCAGACTGACGGGCTGCTCGTCCTCGACATCGAGGCCCACTGCCCGCCAGGTGTGGTCACAGACCTGCTACGGCTGCCTGGCGTCTTCTACTCGGAGCAGTCGATGTCCGGCCAGGGCTTCCATCTCGTCATGCCGCTGCCGAAGAACTTCCACGACTTCCCCGTGGCCGCCGGCAAGCGCGTCCTGCGTGAAGAACACGGCTGGTACGAGCTGCTCCTGGACCACTGGTCGACCTTCACCCGCTGGCCGGTGCCCGATCGCATCATCGCTCATGTCAACGCAGCAACTAGCGCGCCGGCCTTCACCTCCATCGAGGACCTCTACGCGCAGCTGGCCGTGAACGCCAGCGAGAGCTCCGGTGCTTCAGCATCAGCTGTCGATACCGCTGAGGACATGCCCCACATCCCGTACTCGCAGGCGATCGTCGAGCAGACCCTGGCCAGTGCACACCATCAGCTCCGGGATCCCGGCGACTTCAACCACGACATGTCCCGCTGGGAGTTCTCGGTTCTCGCCTCGCTCTACGGCTGGATGCGGACGCAACTGCGTGCCTACAGCGCCCTCGGCGTCAAGTACTCGACTGGCGACACCGCATGGCTGCTCTACAAGGCAGCGCTGGACATCATCCCTGCGCGCCCCAAGCACAGCGAGCAGCGCAACGGCCGGCCCTTCCTCCTTGACCGCGCGGCTGCGCTCGTGGCCGACCGCGAGGCCCGTTCCTCGTCGACCAACTGACTGACGCTGTGGGCCTGTTCCTGCGGCTGATCCTGCGCCTGGTTCATCTGCTGCCTCCGGCAGCGGGCGGGGTGGGTGACGGGGTGTTACGGCGGGGTCGAGCACGGGTGGTGGACAGTGCTGGATCGCGCGGAGCGCGATCGGGTGGCGATGTGCAGCGGGGCTCCATCGCCACCAATGGCGGGAGTGCAGGGCTCCGCCGGGCTCCGAGGTCGCGGCCCGCGCCACAGGACCGTTCACGGCCTATGCAGCCTCGGTGACGCCGAGAGCAACAGCGCCGTCCTCCGACATCTCTTCTCTTTCTCTCTCTTCCTCGCCCGCCCACAGAAAAGACATCGACATGAAGTTCAACGACACCCTGACGACCCTCATCAAGCAGTCCCTTGAGGTCGGCGCGACGCCTGCTCTCATGGGCGAACCCGGCATCGGCAAGTCCAGCTTCGTCGAGGACCTGGCCTACTCCATGGGCACGCAGGCTTTCACACTGCCGTGTAACCAGCTCGCCGACAAGGCCGACCTCACCGGTGCGCGTCTGGTGCTGTACACCAAGGACGACGGCAGCCAGAGCTACAAGCAGGTCTTCTACCCGCACCAGGTGATCCAGGAGTGCATCGACTACGCCGAGAAGAACCCGCGTGAGTGGCCGATCCTCTTCCTCGACGAGATCAACCGCACCACCTCTGACGTCACCTCCGGCGCCCTGACCCTGGTCACGCTGCGCCGCATGGGGCATGTCGAGCTGCCCAAGAACGTCCGCATCGTCGTGGCCGGCAACGACAGGGGCAACGTCACCTCACTCGACGAGGCGAGCTTGTCCCGCTTCGCGATCTTTCACGTCGAGCCCGACGCCGCCACCCTCATGTCCGTGCTCGGCGACAACATGAACCCCTGGGTGAAGACGGTGCTCACGCAGTACCCGGGGCTCATCTTCCAGAAGTCGACGCCCGAGGCCATCGTCGTTGACGGCCAGGACGACGACGACAACGGCAACGTCACGATGGCCGATCTGTTCGACGGCGGTGAGGAGATGAACCAGCTCACCACGCCGCGCACCATCGACAACCTGTCGAAGTGGCTCAACGCGACCGACCCGCAGCAGCTGGCGCAGTACCTGGCCACCCCGATCCAGATCGGGGACCGCGAGACCTCGCTGCTGAACGAGGCCATCGAGGCCTACGTCGGGGACACCATGTTCACCACGCAGCTCGTGGCCACCATCTCCCAGGACCTGGCGAACAACGCCGGCGGCGTGCAGCAGAACCGGGTGAACGTCCCGAAGCCGAACTGCTACCAGAGCCTGAAAGCCGCAGCGACCATGACCGACATGGCCGCGGTCATCACGACGCTGACCGACAACGAGAAGTCCGGGTCGCTGCTGTACGCGCTCAAGGAGAGCAAGGACAACGCGCGCCTCATCGAGCAGCTGGCCCAGGCCATCACCCAGATCGAGCCGGAGCACACCCGCACGCTCATCGAGATGGTGACCAGCCAGCAGATCGACCGCCAGAACCTGGAGGCCTTCATGGAGATCGACGCTCCGATCGTCAACCAGGCCAAGCCGGTCCTCTCGGCCTTCCTCTGATCGCTCGCTCACTGGTGGTGGGGACTGCTGCGGGCTGCCGTCCTTGCTGCAACTCCCCACCGCCGGCGGCGCTCTGCCGCTGTCTCGTCCTCAGAAGGAGACCACGACCCATGACGATCACCGTCACGAACCAGAAGCCGGCCGTACTCGACGCATTGCACACCATCTCGTGCACCGGTGATTACGACCCGATGCCGGCGATCCAGCAGACCCTCATCGACCCGCTCCTGGAGCCGTTGAATCCCAGCGCCCCGACGACCATCACCGACGCTCAGGGTACTGATCTGACGGGGGGCATCCCGGACCTGATCCTGAGCTGCCTCGGCGACACGCTGAACGCGGCCAGCGAGCAGGCCGTCAAGGAGCTGCTCGGGCAGACCCTGATCAACTTCGACCAGGGCACACCGCTGCCGGTCGCCGAACTCTTCGCCGTCCAGGCCGGACAGCAGAACAAGATGCCCGCGCCTTCCCCGCGGGTGCTCTACACCGCACAGGCTGATGTCCTCCCGGCCGCGAAGGCCCTGCTGGCGGGTACCCGCAACGAGAGTGCCTTCTTCGCCTCGATCGCCTACACCTTCCACCCCGACACCCTCGGGTTCTGGTTCCAGTCCTCCGCGGCCTTCGACGACTTCAAGATCTGGCTGTCCCAGCAGACACAGACGATGGCCAGTGCGTTGCCGCCGGCCACCACCAAGCTGCTCAACGACTTCACGACCCTGTCCCTGAAGGGGCTCACCGAGTCGCTGCTGGTGCGTAAGGACGACGCTGACGCCAACGATGAGCACTCCTTCGCGCGCGTGCTCGTGCACATGCTCATGAACTACGCCGAGCGGCAGCGGGCCCAGGCCAGCCAGCAGAACACCGCCCTGGACACCGGCGTCCTGCCGTTCACGGTCGGGGAGTTGTTCTGCCCGCGCTCCCTCGTCCTGGTCAACGTCGAGGCCCATGCCCGGGCTACCGCGGCGAAGATCACGGGGGAGTGGAACCTCATCAACCAGTCGCTGGCTTCGCCGGTGAAGGTCGTCTCGAACACGTCGCTGTCCAAGCTGACGTCGCTGCCACGGGCCGCCGCCCGGGCGGCCGCCCTGGGAGCCACGCAGCAACCGGGCCAGCCTGGCAGCCGTAGCGCCCAGGTGGCGTTCCGCAAGCAGCCGCCGAGCAAGCTCGACTTGCTCAAGGACATCACCCGTGTGCTGCGCCGGATGGGCAAGGTCAACAAGTCACAGAACATCTTCCGCACGACGAAGGCGACCTTCCTCAAGGCCAACCGCAGGGACCCGGACGACTTCAACAAGCCCGGCCGGATCACATCGGTGCAGTACATGCCCGACCTGCACATCTACATCGACACCTCCGGTTCGATCTCCGAGGAGAACTACCAGGAGGCGGTCATGATGCTCATCCGGATCGCCAAGAAGCTCAACATCAACCTGTACTTCAACTCGTTCAGCCACTTCCTGTCCCAGGAGGTGATGCTGCGCACGGAAAACAAGTCGACGGCTCAGATCTGGAAGGAGTTCCGCAGGATCCCGAAGGTGTCCGGCGGAACGGAGTACACGCAGATCTGGCGGTACATCAACGCCAGCCGCGTGCGCCAGCGCAGGCTCTCGCTCATGGTCACCGACTTCGACTGGCTGCCGCCGTCCACGCGCCAGGACCACCCGAAGAACCTGTACTACGCACCGTGCTCCGCCATGGACTGGTCGTACATGGTTGACCTGGCAAAGCGCTACGCCGACTCGATGCGACACATCGATCCGAGCATCCGGCAGAGGCTCCTCGGCATGGTCGTCTGACCCCGCTGTCCCCAAGGACCGCCAATAGCAGTGCCGTGCAACCAACTCCCCTGGCCAGCACCGCCCTTGGTGACCCCTGGCTTCTTCTCTCACCCATCCCTATCCCTGCTCGGAGCCCGTGACACATCCACCCAGCGCGCCATCACGCCGAGCGACCCGCACCGAAGGAGGACCCGATGGGTCTCAGCAACTTCACGCCCGGTGGCTCCGACGACGACAAGGGCACCGGCGGTGGCCGACCTCCAGCGTCGTTGCCGCCCATGGGAATGCCGTCCGGTGGCAGCAACGACGATGACGTCAAAGAACTCCTCGTCGACTACAACGAGAAGTTCAAGAACGCCGGACCGACCATGTTCCGGGACTCGCTCATTGAGCAGGTGCTCTCGGTCATCATCAGCAAGACCAAGCCCAACACTCTGCTGGTCGGCTCCGCCGGCGTCGGCAAGACGAAGATCGTCGAGGACATCGCCCGGCGCATCGCGCTGGGCGACACCCTCATCCCCGATCAGCTCAAGGACCACACGATCTACGAGCTGCCCATCACCAACATCATCGCCGGGACTGGCGTCGTCGGTTCACTGGAGGAGAAGGTCAAGGCGATCGTCGAGTTCGCCTCGGACCCCAAGAACAAGGCCATCCTGTTCATGGACGAGATCCACCAGATCACCGGAGGCTCCGGCAGCCACGGCGACGCCGTCGGCCGCAAGATCTCGCAGATCCTCAAGCCGGCCCTGGCCCGCGGCGACATGTCCGTCATCGGCGCGACCACCAGTACGGAATCTCGGGCCTTCGACGAGGACCCGGCCTTCGCCCGCCGCTTCACCCGGCTCATCGTCGACGAGCTGAGCGTGGAACAGACGCTGGCCGTGATGACCACGGTCCGTCCCGGCCTGGTGGCGCACTACCGTCACCAGATCGGAGTCTCTGACGATGTCCTGGCCTCGGTGGTGCAGATCGCCGATGCGAACTCCCGGGCTGGCCAGCACCGTCCGGACAACGCCATCACGCTGCTCGACCGGGCGATGGCTGATCGGGTCCTGGAGCAGAAGAAGCTCATCGTCCAGGCAGAGAACGCCGGCGACACGGCACTCGCGCAGACCTTGCGGTCCATCCCGCAGGTGCCGCTGACGAGCACCCGCGTGCTCGACGTGGCCAAGCGCCTGATGACCGGAAACGCCCAGCGCAAGGACCTCGACGCCGCCGCGCTGAGCGCCACGCTCACCAGCCGCCTGCAGGGTCAGGACGACGTGCTCGCCAAGCTCACGGACCGTCTGGCCCGCGAAGAGCTCGACCTGTTCCCGACGAAGACGCCCACGACGTGGCTGTTCGCCGGGGCCTCGGGGGTGGGGAAGACCGAGGCAGTCAAGATCATCGCTGAGGAGACGACCGGCACCGAGCCGATCATCCTCAACATGACCGAATTCCACAGCGAGTGGTCGACGTCGAAGATCATCGGCTCACCTCCTGGCTATGTCGGCTCGGACTCCAACCAGGAGCTCCCGTTCGACACGCTGGAGGCCAACCCCCACCGGGTGATCCTGCTCGACGAGTTCGAGAAGGCCGACAAGGCCGTGCAGCGCCTGTTCCTCTCGGCGTTCGACGAAGGCTACATCCGCAATGCCCATGGCAAGGTGCTGGACTTCTCCAAGGCCCTGGTCATCTGCACAACGAACGCCGCCCGTGATTCGCTCGACGGCAAGATGATCGGCTTCGGCAACAACCCGAAGACCATCTCGAACCTGAGCCTCAACAGGGCACTGGGGCAGTTCTTCGACGCCGAGCTGCTGGGCCGGTTCTCCCTGATCGTGGGGTTCAACCCCATCGACCGGCAGACCTACCGGCAGATCATGGCCGCCGACTACGAGCGGCAGCGTGAACGGATCGCCACGGCCAAGCCGCGGCTGGCTCAGGTACTGCCCGCGTCGATGCCTGACGACGAACTGCGCGCCATCGAGGAGACAACCTACGTGGATTCCCAGGGTGCGCGGCCGGCGCGCAAGGCTGTTCGCGCCTGGATCGAGGACTACCTGCTCGCTGGCCAGACTGGCGGCACAGCCTCGGTATCCCCGTCGGACGACTGAGCAGCCGTTCGCATCGCATCGAGGGCTCCTGTCCCGGGTGTTCCGGAACAGGAGCCCTCGGCGCCATGCCCGTCGACGACATCACGGCGGTGCTGGCCCGGGCCCTGACCAGCATCCTGGGGCCGAACACGCTCCCGCGTCGGGGGGCCGGGCCTGGATCAGACAGCGGCCGCCGCTGGCCCGGCCCCAAGGGGCCAGCCGGTGCCACCCCACTTGACAGGAAGTGACATGACCGAGGAGATCCGGACCACCGCAGGGCGCCCGATTGGGGCACGCGGTCTGAAGACCCGCAGCCAACTGCTGCGCCATCTCAAGGAGTTGCTGGCCGAGCGCGGCTATCACGCGACGAGAGTGATCGATGTCGCCCGTCGCGCGCGTACCTCGCCCGCGACCTTCTACCAGTACTTCGCAGACGTCGACGCGGCCGTCCTGGAACTGGCCCGGCCCGTGGCGCAGGAGGGAAGCGACGGACTGATCTACGCGGAGATCGGCAGTGGGTGGGACGGCGGTCGTCACGAGGCCGGGAGCACGGTGGACGCCTTCTTCGCGTACTGGCGGGAGCACGAGGTGGTCCTGCGGGTGGTCGACCTGCGGGCGGCCGAGGAGGACATCCGGTTCACCGAGATCCGCCGCCGCATGCTCTCCGGTCTCCTGGGGCACCTGGAGTACGCGATCACCGCTCGTCCGTCATCACCTGGCGCGACGGAGGAATCCTTCGCCGCTGCCGAGGCGCTGACGGTGCTGCTTGCCGCGGCCGCCGGGCGCCAAGACCCCGAGACAGCGGCCTCACAGGTGGTTCGCCAGATGCTGGTCGAACTCATCGCCCGGGCCGTGTCCGGCGGCACCGTCGCCGTCCACCTGCCGACTGCGTGACCCGTCAGGGACGCGAGGCGAGCACGCGATGTCCAACCGGTGACACACTCGCGGTCGTGATGTGGTGCGCCAACCCCCGCCCAGACGGGCGGGGTACCCGCCACAATCCTCTCGGGAGTACCGCGTTGGCCGTGACCGCCAATGTGATGGACACACAGATCGGGCGGCCACGGGCCAGTGACGGCTCGGGCCGGCCCGCACCTGGCCGGACCGCCCTTCCCCGCCAGACGGCTTCGGCGCCCCGCCTCCCACCCAGGCGCCACTGATTCCACCGCCCATGGGCAGTGCAAAGGACGTCAGTCATGTCACTGTCTCTCTCAGCTCGAGAGGCACCTGCTGGGCGCCGCCGAGGTGCTGCGTGGCCCTCTGGGCCCGCACCCATATCAGGACTATCTGCTGCCGCTCGTCTTCCTGCAGCACGCCAGCGACGTACCTCGCCCCCACGCCCTCATTGCTCAGAAAGGGGGACAGTCATGGCCACCATGCTCCCCGAACCTCTGCGCCCCGCTGGTCTCCCGGAGCGCCTGCGTGACGACCGGTCGTACGCCATCCAATGGGGGACGGACGACGGGCAGTGGCACGGCAGCATCGTCTCCTCGGCGATATCCAGCCCCGACGAGGCCGGCGCGTACGTAGCTGACGTGCAGGCCCTCGCCGCTCCCGGTGTCACGGTCCGGGCGGTGGAGATCCGGCTGACGCACACCGTCCTCCCGGCGCCCAGCACGGCGAAGCCGGTCGATGCCGACCACGGGCCCGTCGCCGCCCGCACGCTGCACTCCGGGTGCAGCATCAACTTGTTCGACACCGACCGCCTGATCTACCGGGTCGAGTACCTGCACGCCGGCAACTACCTGCGGCTCCACACCGTCCCGCCGGCCGGCGAGCACTCGGGCTACTTCGTCTTCACCAAGTCGCCCCACGACCTGGTCGAACTGATCTCCCGCGGCCCCGCGGTCGACATCACCGGCAAACCCGTCGACGACGCCAGCTGATTCCGGGCACTGGTCGCTCGACCCGGTCCGCGCCCCTCACCCTCGGCCCGCCGCGGTGCCAGGCATGCCGGACCGACCGCCACCACGAGGGTTACGGCATGCTGGCCACGGACACCTGCTGGCCGAAGCCTCCCTCGGCGTCGACCAGTCGCGACGGTCGCATGTTTCTCCATGAACGGCCTCGTGTGTAGCTACCCACATGGGTCCCTCGGATCTCGACGCCGCGATGCTGCCATCGATGGTCCCGGCCAGCGCTCGGACTCACCCTCGAAGTGAGGTGAGTTGCCGCTGATGAACGACCGCGCGCCTGGGTAGCGCGCGGTGTCCGGGGTGTGGCTTCGCCACGTACCCGGACTCAGGGGCCTAACGGCCCCTGACGGGTGGGTTGAGAGGAACACGGGCGGGGCTCGTCGGCTGACGAGAGCCCCGCCCTGTTCGTACCTGCGCCCATGACCCAACCCCGTCGCTTTTCGCTCACCTCCGAGCATTCGATTGACTATTCACCTCTTGTTGGGATTGCCGTGCGGCCTGATTCGTGCTTTCTTTCAATCCGCCTCTCGATCCACTGAAGAAAGGCAACGACATGCCTGTCCTGCTTGATGAGCTCGACCTCTCGGCCGATGCCGTTGCTCAGAAGGCCGTCGACCCGAAGTTCTTCTCCTCGAAGCTCACTGGCAACGGCAAGAAGATCGGCTTGCTCAACGAGTCCTTGCTGCCGATCAACACGGCCACCAACACCGCCTACGCCGTGGCCACCGACATCGAGGTCAAGCAGAGCTCGACGCAGCACGACATCACCACGACGTCGATCCCACTCGCGCCGATCACGCGCCGTGCCCTGAACGCCGGCGGGTCCTTCACCCTGCCGAGTCCACACCCCGACGACCGCTTCGCTGTCGACGCCTCGTCCAGTCGATTCGACGACTGGGACATCGTCTTCGACATGACCCCGCAGGCCCTCGTGTTCTACGAGGACAAGTCCGGCGGCAAGACCACACGCGACCTCGTCATCCAGTACCGGATGGAGCTGTACTTCTTCAAGAAGGGGCTGCCCGAACCGGAGTGCGCGACCACCGTCTCGCGCTCGGTCGGCTACGGCAATCACGACGCCGCTGTCTTCCTGCAGTGGGACACCAGCCCGCTGGAGAATGCCCGTGACTACGTCCAGGACGTGCTCACATCCGTCGGTCTGGCGGCCTCCAACCTCGGCGATGAGTTCGATGAGTGGATGCGCAAGTACTCGATCTACGAGCGCATCACGCGACTGGCCCAGATCTGGGACTCCGAGGCGATTGCCGACGAGGTCTGCCGCTACATCCGGGACATGCCCGCGGGCCCGACGGAACAGCAGCTGAACATGCTCGCCGTCCAGCTGCGCTACCTGGAGAACTACAACGTTCCGCTGGAGGCCTACCGCCAGATCCACAAGCAGGTGGATGCGGCCTTCTCCGACCAGATCGCCACGAAGCTGTCGAAGCAGAACCTCAGCCTGCTGATGAACCACACGCTCGACCATCTGGAGCAGATGAAGCCTCAGCTGATCGTGCCTGCCCAGCCGGCCACGCCTCCGAATTTGCCGCCCCACCTGTCAAAGCAGCAGCTCGACGCGCTCACCACACACGAGCCGTTGGTGATGACGCAGGCCGGAGCCGGCACCGGCAAGTCGACCGTGATCCTCGAACGGATCAAGTACCTCGAAGCATGCGGTGTCCCCGCCTCGGACATCACGGTGCTCTCGTTCACCAACGCCGCTGCCGACAACATCACGGAGAAGAACCCGGACGTCGGCTCGATGACGATCGCCAAGATGATCATCGACATCTACTCGATGAACCACCCGAGGCACAAGGTCTCGGCGATCGACACGATCATCAACTCGATCGACATCTTCTACCCGAACAGCCAGTTCGCGGCGACGTTCCGCCACCGCCTGCTGGAGGTTGACCAGAACAGGACCGGCGCGTTCACGGCCCTGAACACCTTCGTTGAGAGCCACTTCGACGAAGTAATCGCCCTGCTCGACCGCATCGAACAGACGTCGCTGGAGCTGCAGATCATCATCTGCTACCAGAAGATCGACGACATGGTCGAGCCGGCCCACGTGCAGTCGAAGTACCTCATCATCGACGAGGTGCAGGACAACAGCGTCTTCGAGTTCATCTACGTGCTGAAGTACATCACCAAGCATGCTCAGTCCCTGTTCATCGTCGGCGATGCGTCCCAGACCCTGTACGAGTTCCGCTCAGCGAACCCGCGCGCGCTCAACACGCTGGAGGGCTCGGGGGTCTTCGCGACCTTCAAGCTCACGACGAACTACCGGAGCAACCAGGAGATCCTGGACTTCGCGAACGTCGTGCTCGGCGGACTGGAGACCAACCAGTTCGCCAACATCCAGCTGCAGGCGAACTCGCTCGCAATGCCCACGGCCGACTCGTTCCAGGAGAAGGTCATCCTGGAGTACCGCGAGGTAGCCAGACTCACCGGGTTCGTTACCCAGGACCTGCAGGCGATCGTGCGCAACACGGTCATCCCTGACTACGTGGACAAGTGCCTGGACCGGGGCGAGCAGGTGGCCTTCCTGGCCTACTCGCGCCGCGAGGTGTCCTTGATCCACGGTGTGCTCGAGCAGCGCTACCCGGACCGCCGCGTCGCCTCTCTGGTCAGCGATCGGGTCTACGCCACGGACATCTTCTCGAAGTACATCAAGTGCTTCTGGAACGACGTCCTGCAGGCACCGCCGGCCAACGCTGCCTTCGTGGTCTCCCAGGGGATCAAGGCCAACATGGACAAGCTGACGAAGAACGCTGCCAACGCCAACGTGGAGAAGGCGATTCTGCGCACGATCTCCGAGTGGTGGATCGACAACAGTGCGGCCATAAACGGCTGGGTCGCGCTTTGCCACCAGGGCACGCTCACGCACGAGGCGTTCTTCGACCGGCTGCGCGACAACCTGCTCTCCTTCGAGATTCAGCGGAACCAGCAGAAGCTGAACATCAACAAGCAGAAGAACCAGGAGCGCAAGCGGAAGAACCTCGAGTCCAAGGCCGACCTGGTCGTTTCGACGATCCACGGTGCCAAGGGTCTCGAATTCGACAACGCTGTCGTCCTCTACAGGGAGGACACGAAGATGACCCAAGACGCCAAGCGGATGTTCTACGTCGCCTTCACCCGTGCCATGAAGAGCCAGTACGTACTCGGCTACGGCACCGTGAAGAACCCGCCGATCCAAAGCAGTTATGAGCAGATCGTGACGGCTCTGACCGAGCGCGACAAGAGGAGCGCCGCTCGCACCCTCGGCATCGATCCGGATCTCCTGGACGACAACGACAACGACAGCGCTGCTCCCGGCAGCGCCGACGACCGCTCCGCGGTCACCGCGGCCGTCTGACCAACCGCCGCCACCACCCCATGCCGTAGGGGCGGCTGTCTCGTTCGTCGAGAACACCCGCCCCTACGGTCTTCCACACTTCACACTCCTGAATGACGCAGCCCGAAGGGGCACGCCATGACCACGCGTGGCGCACAAGGCGACGACTTTGACGAGTTCGCCGGTTTCACGACCAATGCGAGTCGCCCGAGCAGCGGCTGCGCTGGCTGCGTTAGTCGTCCGGCATGACGGCCAGAAGCCGCCGTGCCCAACAGATGGCAGCGCTCCAGCCCGAGAAATCCTGACACCCCTTGTGACGGAGAGGAAGCGGACATGAAGCAGACGGCCGACAGCCCCTGCGCGCCCGTGTCGTTCACGCCCTCACTGCGTGCGGAGCGGTACGACGAGCTAGTCATATCCGCTGGTTCCAGGACGGCGCTGTCGCGCCCCGCTGGAACAGCATCGAGGTGACGGGCCACGTGATCCTGCCAGACGAGAGCCTGGACCGTCGCCCCGTCCGGGAAATCTGGACCCACTACCACGCCGAGCTGGGCCAGGTACCCGACTGGTTCCTCCAGTTCGTCAGCGCCAACCCCGCGGTGCCGCAGACCGTTCCGGAGAGCTGACGCACAGCCCGCCCCCGCCGCTAACGACGTCCGTCTCACCAGCACGGTGACGCTGGAAGGCGTCGATGCGGGCACGGCCTGCGCCGTCGCGAACGCGCGCGACGGCTACAGCATGAGACAGGCTCTGGAGGAGGTCCTGCGCGACGCCGTCACCGACGTCCGCCGTACTGCCGTCCGCCTGAGCGCCCGTGTGGAGCAGACCGACCGCGCGCACAGCGCGCAGCAGCTTCACCACCCCGACAGAGCACGGAAGTTGGTCCCCGCGAGCAGCACCTGGCCGCGCTTGTCCCAACGCTCCGCATGTCGACACCGTCACCCTCACCAAGCCCGCGCTCACTGAGAACGAGGGCGTCTACCGGGACCGGCGGCGTGCTTCCGATCCGCTGCGTGTCGCTGCCCCGCCGCCTTCTCCACCCACATACTCCCGCGAAAGCGAGAAGTCTTCATGCCCGCATCCACGATCGTCGCCTCTGGCGGGGAGTTCCGCCTCTACGGGGACTCCGTGCAGACCTTCGCCGATCTGCCCGTGGCCACCTACACGATCGCCTTCTCTCAGACGACCGGCTACAGCCTGCGCCAGACGGAGCCGCTGGCATCCGTCGAAGAGACCGTCTACGGCAGACACGCCTCCCGTGTACAGCGGATCGTCACCGGCTACTCCGCCATGGACCGTTCGCTCGGCGTCATCCTCTCCGGCGACAAGGGTATGGGTAAGAGTCTTATGCTCCGCCTGCTCGCCGAGCGGATGCGCGAGGAGCACCACCTGCCCACCGTGCTCGTGCAGCACGACACGCCGGGGCTGGCCGCCTTCCTCGACGAGCTGGGCGAAGTCGTCGTCGTCTTCGACGAGTTCGAGAAGATCTTTTCCAACGAGGACGACGAGTCGCAGAACCAGTTCCTGAGTCTGTTCGACGGGCTGAGTACGACGAAGCGCCTCTACGTGCTGTCGGTCAACGAGCTGCACCGCGTCAATGACTACATGCTCAACCGACCCGGCCGCTTCCACTACCACATGCGCTTCGCCTACCCCGAGCCCGAGACGGTGGCCACCTACCTGCGCGACCAGGTGCCCGGAGTGGCCGAGGAGCAGGTGGCTGAGATCGTCGACTTCTCCCGGAAGTACGACATCAATTTCGACCACCTGCGGGCGATCGCGTTCGAGCTGCGCCTGGGTGAGTCGTTCGCTGGGGTGATCGGTGACCTGAACATCAAGCGCAGTGAGCACGCCGGCTCGCGGATCGAGGCTCACATCACCTGGAAGAACGGCGACACCGACGTCTTCGATGGCCGTGTCGATCTGTTCAACAGCGGCAGCCTGCAGACCATTAACGACTGGGACAGCGGCACCGGGCTGCAGTTCCGCATGCGCGACGCCGTCCCGTCCGAGGACGGCTACCAGCTTCCAGATGGTGCCTTCACGCTCACCGACATCCGTGACGAGGACGACAGATCGTCCGACGGCCAGAAGGAGCTGCGTGCCGCCGCGGTGATTCTGCGCCGTCCCCCGAACTACTCCATCGATTTCTGAGGGCGCCCCCATACGAAGCACCGAGGAGCCACTCCGGTCTCCTCGGCGGTTCGATGTCCGGCTCACGCGTTCCCGTACAGAAAGCAGTTCGACCATGCCCAAGTACTGCATCATCTCCGAGCCCGACCCCGGTGCAGAGCATCGGGAACACCGAAGGGCCAACCCCTTCCTCGGCAAGGCCCGTCTCGTCACGGTCATCGACTCCGAGGATCTGTTCTGGGCAACCAGGCGTGAGCCGATCTCCTTCGGCAACGCCCCGCACTGAGCGCCATGCAGCCAGATCCGACCGTGCTGCTCGCCTGCCTGGCCGTTTCTGCGCTCGGCATCCTGTGCCTCGCCATCGGCGTTGGCTGTAAGCGGCGCTGGCGGGACCCCACCCGGCTTTTCAGCTGGTCCCAGAAACAGCAGCTCATCCGCCAGGCCCACGGCCGGTGCGAGCACAAGCCGCCTCTCTGGTTCCGGTGCCCGGCACCGGGGACCGAGGCCGATCACATACACCCCTGGAGCCGTGGCGGGCCGACTGAACTGCGGAACGGCCAGTTGCTCTGCCGCCCGCACAACCGGCGGAAGTCCAACCGCGGGCCCAGCCCCCTCTACCGCTGGCGTCTCGCGCGCCGGCGCAAGAAGTATTGACCACCCCGACACACATCTGGAGCAAACTCATGGCCTGGATCAAGATCTCCGCGTCGGCCTCCGGGCGGTCATCGAGAAGGTCCCCACCGTGGCCGACCACCGACGATAGCGCTCTGCGGACGACCCGCACGCAGGGAAGCACCCGGTGAGCCGCGCGGAAACCTCACGTCGAGGCAGTCGGCCGGGCCGGGCGGGCATCAGAGACGTGGCCGCCGCCGCCGGAGTCTCCATCACGACCGTCTCCGACGCCCTGAACGGCAAGGGCAGACTCCCGGACGCCACCCGCCGCCATGTCAGGGAGGTCGCCGACCGACTGGGCTACCGGCCCTCGGCCGCGGCCAGAACCCTCCGTACGGGCAAGTCGGGACTCATCGGCCTGACCGTGACGACGTACGGGGATGAACCTTTCACCTTCACCGAGTTCGCGTACTTCGCCGAGATGGCGCGGGCCGCCACCTCGGCCGCGCTCGCCCGCGGCTACGCCCTCGTCATCCTGCCGGCGACCTCCCGCCACGACGTGTGGTCGAACGTCGCCCTGGACGGCACGGTGGTCATCGACCCCTCCGACCAGGACCCGGTCGTCAGCGAACTGGTCCGGCAGGGCCTGCCGGTGGTCTCCGACGGCCGCCCGGCCGGCGCGCTCCCGGTCACCGCCTGGGTCGACAACGACCACGAGGCCGCCGTCCTCGGCATCCTCGACCATCTCGCCGACGCCGGCGCCCGCCGCATCGGCCTGCTGACCGGGACCACGACGGACACCTACACCCACCTGTCGACCACCGCGTATCTGCGCTGGTGCGAGCGGGTGGGCCAGGACCCGGTCTACGAGGCCTACCCGGCGCACGATCCGTGCGCGGGCGCCGTCGCCGCCGACCGGCTGCTCGCCCGCCCGGACCGGCCGGACGCCGTCTACGGCCTGTTCGACCCGAACGGCACCGACCTGCTGGCCGCCGCCCGCCGCTACGGACTGCGCGTCCCGGACGACCTGCTGATCGTCTGCTGCAGCGAGTCCACCGTGTACGCCAACACCGAGCCGCCCGTCACCACGCTCTCCCTCAAGCCCCGGCGCATCGGCACGGCCGTGATCCAGCTCCTCATCGACGCCATCGAAGGGGTCGAATCGGACCAACCGGTCGAGCAGGTGATACCGACGGAGCTGATCGTGCGCACCTCCTCCCAGCGGCGGGCCCCACGCACGACGGTCAGCTCACCGCGGTCCCCGGAGGAGGGGTAGGGCACGGGCGGTTACCGACGGGCTCAAGGCCTGCGAGTGCGGTGGCCCGCGGACTGCTACCCGATTGACCCCGTCCCTCCACCGGCCCCGACTCCCCGGCATCTGCCAGGGGTGCGGGGCCGGTGCACGTCGGCCAGGGCCCGGACGGCCGCTGGACATTCGAAGGTGGTCCGTGCGTGACTACGCCTCACCCGAAGGAGCCATCGCCCTGCTGCTGCGCACCTCACACCACTGAGCCACGTCCGTTGGCAGGGCACTGAGGCCGCCAGCGCACCTACCCCTGCCGCCGGACTCCTGCCGGGCGGGCTAAGCCTCTTGCGCGGCCTTCCTCTTGCCCTTCGACGTGGCAAGGGGAGGTGCTGCTTGTACGGCTTGGTCCAGCCCGGGGGCAGTGTCCAGGCCGGAAGGGATGCTTCCGCACGCCCACTCGACGCGCGGTCGAGCCCCCGGCCCCCCGGCCCCCGCACCGCACGCAGCCGCGCGCCGCACGTTCCTCCTGGAAGGACGACCCTGTGATGACGCTCCCTACCTCCGGCCAGTTGCGTACGCTCATACATGACGCACTCACCACAGCGCTGACCCGCGACGCCGCCACACTGCCGGCCTCCATGCTCTACACGCCCGACTGCCGCCCCGCGCTGTTCATCGACAGCAGCGTGGTCCGCGGTGGTCCCGGAGTCGGCAAGACGTTGTGGGCCCGAGTCCTGACCGATCCTGACCTGCGTGCGGCAGCCGCCTATGACTTGAAAATGCCGCGCCTGGAGGATATCCGGGTGGCCTCCGCCCCTGGGGCCGCAGGAGACAGCGACGGCTATCCGGCCGCGCCGGAGCTGGAGGCACTGCTCGGCGAAGGGATCCGCCCCGTGACAATGTGGACCGCTGTCGCCCTGACCGCCCTGGGCGTCTGCGACCTCACATCCCTGCCCAGCTGGCGCGACCGCGCGCAGTGGTTGCTGCGTAACCCCGACGCCCTGCGCCAGGCCGTGGCCGACCTGAACTCGCAAGGCCGCAGTCATCTGGTTGTCTTCGACAGCCTGGACCATATCCACCCCGATCAGCGCATTACGGACCGACTTGTCTCCGGAGTTCTCCAGCTCGCTGCCGACCTGGCTCGCCTCGGCCCGCGCGTAAGGGCGAAGGTCTTCCTACGCCCCGACACCCTCGACGCGGCCCTGTGGGCGCTTACGTCGGAGGCCCGACGTGCGCTGCGTACGACCGACTTGAACTGGAGCACGTCGGACCACTGGGGCCAGGTGACCGGGACGCGCCTCTACGGGCTGTTCTTCCAGCTCCTGGCGAACCACCCCAGCGAAGGTGCCGTCGCCTTCCGTTCTCTGACCCCGGGCTGGAGGCTCACCCCCGACGGCCGCTTCAGCGCCCCCGAGCAACTGACTTCCGATTCCGCCGCGCAGGAACGCCTCTTCACCGTGATCGCGGACCCGTACATGGGCGCGACCGCCCGCAAGGGTTCCACGTACCGGTTCATGCTCACGTATCTCCAGGACGGCGTCGGCGGACTCAGCCCGCGCCCGTTCCTCATCGCGCTGAGGCAGGCCGTGCGCCACGCCTTGGACGATCACCCCGACCACCCGCGCGCCCTTCACCATCGGGACATCCGTCGGGGTGTGCCGGAGGGAGCGCGTGCGCGCGCTGCAGAGGTCGAGAAGGCCATGCCGTGGGTGCGGGCGGCACTCGCTCCGCTGGCCGGGCAGCAGCTGCCGATCGAATCCGACCAGGTCATCGCCCAGTGGGACCACGCGGGCCTGCCAGACCGTCTCCGCCGTCTCGGCTCCCGCTCGGCGGACCCGTACCCCGGCGGCATGCGGCACCTGGCCCGCTACCACGACCTCCTCAAAGAGCTCACTGCCGCTGGCGTTGTGCACCCCAGGACCGATGGGTCCTGGGACATGCCCGATCCGTTCCGCATCGCATACGGCTTGGGACGCCGAGGAAGCGTGAAGCCGGCCTCGGCCCCCGTCTAGCCCGACTGAGGCGCGCCCGGATTCCGGCCACACATCGGCACGCGCACCAGTTGTCGCGCCGCTGCCCCGCCGCCGGATACCGACTAGCAGGGGTGCGCCTCCCGTCGACTGCGACGAGTGGTCGCACAGCGTGAGCGCAGGCGCTGGTCGACTCGGTTCCTGAAGCCGAAGGCGTTGCGCGCTTCGAACCGCGCATCACTCGCGCCCTCAAGGCCCTCGCCGAGGCGGGCCAGCCCGTGACGCTCGGTACCTTGTGGTGGAAGCTGGAAGGGCCGCCGACGTTCGAGCGGCAGCCGCGCACGGCGACAACCCCGGCGCCTCGGTCAACGACCGCGGAGTCGACGAGGTGCTGTGGTGAGCGCCCCCCCGACTACGCCCCCGGCCCCCGGCCTTCAGCGGCCCCGCCGCCCGCAGAGCACCACTTCGGCTGGCCGGGCACCGTACCCGTGGGCCGAGTACAGAGCCTCTGTGCGACCGGCTGGAACGACACCGACGAGCAGGAGCCCGCGCGGCGCCGACAGTCGACCGTACCCGGGACAGCCAGCCCATTACCCACCAGACGACAGGCCTTGTCCCAACTGGCGCTCCGAGGCGGCCCAACCCCTGGCCGACCCGATGCCCACGCGCGGCCAGCAATTCTCGAAGATCCATAAGCGCAAGGAGCGCTGACATGTCCTCAGCCCAACCCACCGAGACGCGCCTCCTGACCTGGCGCGAGGAACTGACTCACGACCTGGCCGATGCCACAGAGAAGACGCGGGCGGCCTGGTTGTCGCAGCGCAACGTGGTCGCCACCTACCTGCGGGCCGTCATGCCCCACCTGGAGGCGGCGTTCCACCGGGGCAATCTCGGTCATCTGCGCGACCGGGGGATCCTCCCGCCCTCGCTGACGCACCCGCTCACCGGCCGCGAGAAGCAGGTCATCGTCCGTGTGGCGCGCGGCATGTCCAACGCGAAGACGGGCGCGGACTTGTTCCTCTCCGAAGAGACGATCAAGACCCACTTGGGGCGCATCTACAAGAAGACCGGCACGCACGACCGGGCCCACGCTGTCGCCCTCCTGCTGATCCGGGGCGACATCACGGCGGCCGACGTTCTGAAGCCCCTGGATGACGACTGTTGACGAGCCTCTCCCGCACCTGGCGCACGTAGCCAGCACCGGGCGCCCGGTCCACTTCGTCGAAATCCGGCGGTGCGGCGACGAGTACCCAGCCCCTGCGCTGGCGGGCATGGTGCGGCGGCTAGTAAACGTGCTTGTCAGCTGAAGCCCCGCACGACAAACCGGGGTCGCCGTTCCACGGGGGCCCGGCTTCGTCATGCCGTCGCGCTCGCCGCCATATCCACAACATCCCCCGTACGTCAGAGAAAGCGCATTACACCCGCCATGACCAAACCGACCAACCCCTACGCCCAGGTCAACTCAGACTTTCTGGGCGGGACCACCGAGCGCCAGGCCCAGCAGACTGAGACCTCTGAGGTGGTGCCGGCATGAGCCTCCGTCCAACCCAGGACCCCGCGATTGACGCGGAGCACGGTGGTGAGATCCACCCCGCCTTCGGCGTCGCGGTCGTGACGCGAAGAAGTGGCTCGGGTCGTTCGCTGTTCCAGTCAGACCTGCTCCACAATGCGACCATCTCGCTCTCCGTCCACGAGGCCACGCGCAATCGCGACCTCAACCACGACTGGGTCCATCCGGGCCGGCAGCTTGTGGAGATCGAGATGAGTCTCGCGCAGTGGGGCTCGCTCGTGTCCTCCATAGGGCTCGGCAGCGGCGTACCGGTGACCATCCGGCGTACCGAGCACAACGCCTCCGTGCCTGAGATCCCTCATCAGCCCCGCACCGCCGAGAACCTGCGAGAGGTTCGCGAGGTCACCGACCGGATGTACGCCCGCGTCAAGGCCGCCACGGCGGCATTGCACGAGGCGGTCCACGAGAAGAAGGGAGTGAGAGCCACCAAGGAAGCACTCAACGCACTGGAGAACGCCGTCGCCGGTGCGGGCAGCAACGCCCAGTTCACCGTCGACTCACTCGTGGAGGCCGGCGAGCAGGTCGTCGCTCAAGCCCGCGCCGATATCGAGGCCCACGCCCTGGAGGTCGTCCGGCTGACGGGGACCGAGCCCTCCATCGAAGCCTCGTCCTTCGATGCCCCGGCGCTGCCTGGGCCCGCTACCAGCCGAGAGGAGCCCACCGATGCCTGAACTCACCGTGCCCGACGAGCTGTTCGACGCCGATTTCGTCGTCTCCGACGAGCACAGGCTGGCCGACCGCTTCGACTGGATCATCCGGGACGGCCAGATCGTCCACGCTCCCGTCGTCGGCTGGACCTGGGCGTGCCCCAAGTGCGGCGAGTCCGGAACCCTGCCGGAGGACCCTGTTGCTCTTTTCCACAGTGCCTCTCCGCACGGGAAACAGCAGGCAGGTGACCCGTTCGACACCCTCGTGCCGCTCCTGGTCTCCGTCGTGCGCGAGTTCCCTGGCCCTGCTCCGGGAGCCGACTGAAGCACCAGCCTCGATACGGAGGGACACCAGCCATGAATGCGCTCACGACCACCGGGACGCCGTACACGGCATGAGCTGCGGGCAGAGACCCCGCCCCGCCGCATCGGGCTCGTCCCTTCCCGGCCGCGGGAGCAGGGATCCGCTTCAACTCCGGCCGATCAACCACGTTCACCGAGATCCCCCAACTGCCCGGTCTCTCGATCGAACGCATCAATGACAGCGTGGAGGAGCCGTGATGGATGAACAGAGGAGGCAGGAATTGCTGGACAGCCTGCCGGACGACCCGGTCAACGCCGAGCGGCCTCCGGAGTCCCTCCAGCAGAAGGCAGACAGGATCGCCTCTGCCACAGGTCATTCCACCGAGGACGACATCACCCTGCCGTCCCAACTGGAGCGCCTGGCCGACCAACTGGCCCGCCAGTACGACTACCGGCCCCTGACCGAGCTCGAGCAGGAAGACCCCGAACGCGCCCAGGAACACCGGGACGCGGCCGCGCACCTGGCGCCGTGGATCCAGGAGTGCCCCCGCGAGGAACGCCGTGCCGCCTTTGGCCGCGGCTTCGACAAGGGCAAGGAACGCCAGAAGCTGCGTACTGCCGGCGACGTACAGCGTCTCAAGGGCGAGGTGGCCGAACTACGGCAGGACCGTGACCCGGACGGGCTGCGGGCTCGTATCCGGGACCTGGAGTACGCGCTGGAAGGCTGGGACCGCTTCATGACCGGCCGGGTCCTCCCGGACGCGCCAGCGGACTGGAAGGCGCAGGCCACCGAGTACCTGGCCAAGTTGATCGCGGTACAGCGGGAACTTGCCGTGCTGAAGGGCGTACAACCATCCAACGCCACCCGAAGCAGCTCGTCGTGACCGAAGGCGCCTTGTCCGCGTGTCTGGATGGGTTACAGGCGGCCTTGTCCCGGCCCACACCGGCCCCGCACCCGTCCCTGCCACTACGACCCGGCCGCTGGCTCCGCGGAACCAGCCTGCTCCACCCGGATACCCGCTAGGCAGCACCGGCCCCCTGTTCAGGACGACCCTGTGCGTTGCCGGATACGCCGCCCACGTCACCGGCCACATCCTCGCAGTCGTTCGCGACCCGCCCGACTCCCACGGCAGCCGCGCCACCTACACCGTCGCTCACAAGCACGGCAGTCAGGCCCTGCCCGTCTGGGGCGTCGCCAAGCGGGAACTGCCCTGACCGGCACCGAATCGACTGGGCGGCGATCCAGCAGTAGCCGTCCGCCCCGGCCGAGTAACCGCCCACGACCGCCCGGTTATTACCTGGCCCCTCATCTGCCTGCCCGCTTGTGCGCAGACGCTTCCATCGTTCGTCGCGCCATCACCGTGTGGCGGGGGCGGTGCCCCGTTGCCAGCCCTGACCCGCGGCCCGCCCAGCGCCGGCGTGGACCGGTCCGCGGGCTATATCCGACCGCTCGCTAGGAGAGCATCCGCTATGTCCAGCCGTCTCGAATTCGTGCGTGTCGCCAGCGACAACCCCATTGATCTCCTCTACCCCGGCACTAGCATCGGCGGCGATCTTGTCAGTGACGGTGAAATGGCCGTCGCCCTGTGGAACCGCAGCAACGGCATTGCCCTGCACGGCACGCAGCAGGACCTGCTCAACCGCCTCGAACAGCTCACCGCCGTCGTCCGCGCTGCTCCGCCGCTGCCGACCGAGCCGTATCACCTGCCCGCCCACCTCGACCCCGATGACGTCATCCCGGAGACCGGCGACGTCTGCGTCGACGGCGTACACGACACCACCCGCTGCGCCACGCCGGGCATCACTGTTCGTGACCCCCGCCGCGCCACCTGCGCCGCCTGCATCAGCGACTGGAACGACATTGGGCACACGGCCATCGCCACGGTCCTGTACGTAGCGGCCGATCCAGCCAATCACACGATCAGCCCCAGCCTCCCTTACTCCCTCACCAGCTGGGTCACCGACGAAGGTAGGACATCATGACCGTTACCGACCCCGCCTCCTCCGCGGGCGCCTACCTGCTCAACGCCCTGCACGCCGCCGGATGGACCGCCGTCGAGGACGGCGACAGGGCTAGCGACTACGTCGAGCTCTCTTTCGGCACCGGCGGGGGAGTCATCCAGGTGACCGCCAGCGGCGCCCACGAGAGCGAACTCGCCTACCCGCCCGCAGAGCACGCCGGATGGCACGCCGTCTGCTACCCCGACGGCTACTCCGGTGACCTCCCCGATGACGCGTTCTATCCCGCCGGGATCCCGGACCTTGCCGAGGACACCGCCCGCCTGATCACCGCGATCCGCGCCGCAATCACCCGGCACGCCACCCCCTGACCCCCACCACGTGTCAGCGGCGCGTCCCCTTCTGAAGTCGCGACCGTTCATCCATCAAGGCCCGTGCCCCGCTCCGCACCGTGCGGGGCTGGAGTACGGGACTCCTCTTTGTCTTGCCCGTCCCACCTCTGGGAGACGGAGTAATCCACCATTCGATTCACTTGTCGACTCGGTGAACGCGGTCGTATGTGAGTCGATAGGGATCTATTCTAGAATGATTAGACTGAGGCTATGACTCACAACAGTAACGCTCACGACAACCACACTCCCGACACCGAGCTCCCGAAGTTCTCCGTCAACGTCGTCCCGACGAACCAGCTCAAGTACGAGGACCTCCGCACGCTGCTGATCCTCTACCGCCGCGGCGAGATCGCTCCGCTGATCTTCGGCGACAACAACAAGCCCGAAGCGGCCGTCATCCCCTTCGCCGCCCTCGTGCGCCTCATGAAGTACGACCATGCGGCTGAGGTGCACGAGAAGCGCGCCTTCCAGGCCGAGCTTTCTCGTCGTATCCAGGCCTCGGATGCTTCTGGCGATCCTGGCATGACCCTCGAAGAACTCGGTGATGAGCTCGGAGGGCCTGCGCAGACCATGATCCGCAAGGTGCTCGACGATGAGGCATAGCCTGCGCATCAGGGTCCATCTGAGCCCTGGCGCTCGCGCCGACCTCCAACAGCTCAACGAGCGAGCCCTCAAGCATCCGCACGGGAAGGAGGAGGCCCTGCTGGAAGCGACCATCGTGATGCTGCACCGGCTGAACGGGCGTCGCCATCCGACGAAGCCGCTCGACTACAACCCGCATTTCGCAGATCTCTCAGACTGCGACACGACCTACGTGGGAGCCGATCCCTACGAGAAGCCCCCTTTGCGGATCGTTTCCCGGGACATCCGGCCAAGGCGCTCCGACGGGATCACCCGCCGCGAGATCGTCGCGATTGCCGCTCGGCAGGACAGCAAGGTGTACCGAGTTGCGGGCCAGCGTTTAGGCCGACCCGTGGGCGTCACCCTCGCCGATCTGGCCGCGCAGCGCGAACCGACCGCGGATCCCTCGCGATCCCCCGAGCGCTCGGTCAACAGCTTCGACTCTCCGCCCGTGGATGAGCCCCACTTCCTCTTCGAGTGACCTTTAGTCGACGACTCTGTTCATCATTGAGGGCTTCTCGTGGAATGGGTGCAATGGCAACTAGATGAGGGCGAGTTGATGACGATGTACGACTACGAGGCGGCGGCACGGGCTGTTGCCCCTGATGCCGATTCCCAGTACGACTCGGGACCGTGTTCAAGAGCGCCCGCGGCGAAGTCGCCAGCGCTCGGCGACGCTGCGGCCGAGACGGAGCAGGTGGCTGGAGCATCGCCCGGGGCCGGCCAGCTGAAAGATATCGACGGAGTGGGAGGCAGGGTCACGATCCGCCAGGTGCTGAAGGTGTGGCGTTCGGCATCGAGCGGCGCGCCGCGAGTCGTCGTACTGCGGCTGCGGTACCGAGCGGTCGGCAACGACTGGGGACACGCGGGGGGCGGTGGCCGCACACCCATGCGGATCAGCGAGCAGGGCGTGGGCGCCGACGAGTGCGCGGTAGCCGCCCTGTGCGTCGCACTGGCCGCCGTCGAGCCGGACGATCAGGTGTTCCTCATTGCGCCGTTCAGCGTGGCTGCGCTGATTCGGTCACTTGTCGAGGCGCGCAGCGTGGTGGCGCTGGCAGCCTCACTGCGCCCGTATGTGGCCCCGTACCTCGCCCGGCTGGGCTCCGCCTCGATTGAAGTGAGGAACCGGCAGGGGATGCGCGACATGTTCCGCAAGGTCTCTGCGAGTACACCTGCACGGGCGTTCGTCTCGCTTGAGGATGCGATCCGTCGGGTTGCCACGGGGGTCGCCTCCCGCCCTGCGCTGCCGACGGCGGCGGACATCGGTGAGCTGGGGTGGGTTACAGACTGGGGCCGCTCCCGGAAGTACGACGGTGCGGCAGTGGCATTTGTCCTTGCCTCCAGCGAGGGTGTGCAGGAGGCCACTACGCGAGTAATGGTCATTCCGCAGGAGCCGGAGATCGTCGACGGCGAACTGGCGGCTGTCCTGGCCGCCCATGCCTACGGGCAGGTGACCGGGCAGAGCATGCAGGCGTTCTACACCGACTCGCGCGACACCAGTGTTCACCTGCGCCGGTACATCGAGACCGGCCGACCCGCCCGGTACGGCACCCTGCTCGCTGCTCTGACCGCACCGTTCAGCGACGCCGAGCTACTGGCTCTGAAGGTGCGCTGGATCCACCGAGGGCTGACGCGGGCGCAGCGGCTGGCCGATACCGCTGCCCGCCACCTGAGCCGGCATGAGCAGGTCCCGCCCGAGTCCATCATCGACCTAGATTGGCTGTTGCAGGAGCTGGCAGCGCTCTCGGCAGCGTGACGGCCGCCGGGTTGCCCGCGCACTGTGGGGACCGATTCGGCGTGTCCGTCGCCAGCCGTCCCATGATCGTCTGATCGTTCTGCCCCGGAAGAAATGCGGCGTCCAGGACGCAGACCTTGTTCAGGTCGACGAACGAGGCTCAGGGCCGCTGGAGCACCTCGGTCAGCGCAGGCGGCAACAGACACTCGCGCTCACGGCGGGCGTGCTCGTCGTCCGGCACATTGTGCTCATTCTGATCCTCGCGATCGACGACGACTAAGCCTCTCAACTGGGGTCGCCCCGCCACAAAAGAGCCCCCGCGATGCTCGTGCATCGCGGGGGCTCTCTTTTTCTGCTGGCTCCTCGTTGCTTACGACGCGGCTCGCAGCTCACGATCCTCCATAGCGTTCTTGATCATCCCGCAGGTCTCCGGTGAGATCTCATCCGCATTGCCCCCCAATCGACGGTTGAAGCTGCTCGACGCGGAGAACTTCAGCACCACGTAGTCGTCGATGTCGCTCTTGCCGAAGCGCACCTTGTGGCCCTTGTGATCCTGGCGGTAGAACCGACCGAAGCTCGTGAGTACGACCGTCTCCCCACAGCTGACCGCGCCCGTGAGCTCGCCGAGCAACGACTCGTACACCTTGTTCACCACCCGGACCGGCAACTTGCTGCGCATCGCGACCCGAGAGATGAACTCGCGCTTACTGACACGCGGATTCGTCGTCGTCTCCATACCCACGCCCTGTCCTGTCGTCCTTCATGCCGCAGTTTCGCTTATAAACCAGTCTATCGGAGGCCGTCGTGAGTCCGGAAGGAGGGATGGGCTTATCAAATGGCGCTATCTAAGTTTGTCGTGACCCATTCGGCTAGAGCTCCAGATCCGGCTCGATCTCCTCCCGGTTGTCCTTGGGCTCGTAGTCGACCGACTCGATGATGTTCCGCGTGCTCGGATCGCGGCGCTGGTTCACGACCTTGTCGTGGGACTCCTCGAACCGCTGCTGCGCCGCCACACGGTGGGCGGCGTCGAGCTTCGCGCCGATATTGCGCTCCCCGAACTCCATCAACGAGCCCAGCACTGCCTTCGTGCCCTGCTTGGTCGCGCTGACGTTCGGCTTGTTCTGGGCCCGCATCTGCTCCCATCGGCTCCTGTCCTCCGGGGTGACGTAGCCGAACATCCGCGCGAAACGCGATCCGAACCTGACCTGCTGCCCCTCATCCTGTTCCTGGCTCATGGCCCTTCTTCCTGCTCCTTGTTCGTGTTCTCGGATCGCCCTCAGGCGGGCTGGCAGTCCTCAGAATCGGTCTCAGCGTTCGGGCTCTCGTTCTGCGGGCCGGCCTCCCGCTCAGGCGACGGGCCCGCAGGGCGCGACCGCGGCTTGAGCCGCCGCTCCTCGAAGAAGGCACCCGGATCGTCGACCGCCGTCTGCAGCGTCTGCTGCCAGTTCTCCCCAAAGCTTCGCTTCAACTCGGCCTCGAGATCTGGGTACTTCTCGTTCACTGCCTCCATCGCGTCGACGTAGGCGTTGGAGTAGACCCGCCGCTGCTCCTCGGGCGGCAGGCCGTCGATGTCCATACTCGCGATCATCACCTCGGACTGGTCCAGGCGGTGCTGGAGCATGTCGGGGAGCCCACCGGTGTCCAGACCCTGCCTCTGTGCCGCGAAGCCGACCAGGTAGCCGAGCATGTTGCCCCCGTAGCCCTCTTGGTCGCCGCGGCCCAGCGCGTCGAGCATCGAGGTCTTCATCGTCTCGGCGAGATGGACCTGGTGGGTGTCCGCGTCCATGAGCCGGCGCAGCGTGAACATCCCGTCCTCAGGCAGACGCTGGCCCAGCTGGTCGTCGAACTCACCACTCCAGACCGTGCGAAGCCGGTCCGAGCCCGCGATCCGCTCCTCATGCGCAGGGGCCTTGACGATCCGGCCGTGGGCCACGCCGTTGAACATCGTGCGCAGCTCGGGCTCATACTCCATCCGCTCGCCGATGATCATCCGCGCGCGGTGGACGACCTCCTGACGCTCCAGGCCGTCTTCACTCATCTGCTCGCGCAGCCGCTTGCGCATCGCCTGGTAGCTGTCGCGGATCAGGCCAGCGTCCGCGCCCGGCTCACGCATTTTCCAGAAGGCGTTCTCCATGAGCGCGACCTCGGTCATGGCCGCCGAGTCCGGAGTGAACATCTCCCGGTGACCGCGCTCACGGTGTCGCATGGCGTCGAAGCGCTTGCGCCACTTCTTCGTCAGGTGGTCACGCGGATCCGTGCTGCCGATGAGGCGCTCGCGCCGGGCGCTGCTCGGCACGTCCTTGAAGATCCTCTGCCGGTGCGCGATGTCGCTCTCAGCGGAGGCGACCATACCGCGGGTCCGGATATCGATGCGCTCCTGGATCTTGCCCTTGAAGGGCCGGAGGTAGCTGCCCATTTCTTTCTTGAAGTCCGGGGCAAGCATCCGCATCGCCATCACCATGCCGACGGCCTGGACGACCGAGTTGGCATTCACCCCGCGCGAGAGCGGCTTGAGACACGACTGCATCATCATCTGCATGTAGACGTGGTGCATGACGCCGAGCTCCTGCGTCCGCTCCTCGTCGTTGAAGCCGGGCACCAGCAGCTTCGAGTCCCGCAGCGAGGCCATGTACTTCTCGCCGGCCAGCCGCGTCTCCGCCCGGAGTTTGAGTAGCTGCTCGCGCTGGCCCAGGCCCTCGGCCTCGTCCTCGGCCCGGTCGACGTCGATCCAGTGCACGCGCTCGCGGTCGGCCATCCGAGCCTGGGTCTTCACGCCGAAGAACCCGCGGGCGCGGTCCCGGAGCCGCTCGCGCCAGGCGTGCGAGCCGTCGTCCTCCGATCCCGGCTCATCGATCACCTCGGCGTCGATCGGCTCGTCCGAGGGCGAGTCCCGGTAGGTGTACGCAGTGCCCTGAGGCTCATCGGCCCGCTGCCGACCCTCGTCCACCGGAAGCTCCTTGGTCGCGCGCCGACGGCCCGCACGGCCCGTTCCCAATTCCTTGGACTGTGGCATCTCAGTACCCAATCCCGTGGTCGTCGTCATTGCCATGCGGCTGATCGATCTCGATGCTCGGCGTGTAGACGGGGCGCGACGTGCCCACGCCCACGGCATGCGTAGAGCGACGGTGCGAGCCGCGGGTTCGGGAGGTCCCCGCGTCCTGAGAAATCACGTCGCGCTTGACCACCGAGTCGTCGACGGCGATCGCAGCGTTGTCATGGCTGTGCGCTTCAAAGGAGCCCAGCTGATCGAGCTGCCGGGACATCTCCGCCCGGGCCTTCCGGGTCCCCGAGGAAGCGAACTGCTCGTTCTTCTCGCCGTCGTAGACGCTCTCGCGGTTCTTGGCCGCCTGCACGAGCGCCTCGAAGCCACCGCCGTAGGCCATCCGGTCCATCACGGTGCCGCGCAGCGACGGGTCCTCTTCGAGGTTGCGGATGAGCCCGGTCTTCGGGTCCTCCAGCGCACTGGCCACACGGGAAACGTAGTCCGGGTTGACCGTGACACCGAAGCCCTCTTTGGACTCGTAGAACTCGATAAACTGCTTCTGCCACTCCTCGGCCGTGGCCTGGATCGGCTCACCCTCGAGGAACGCCGTGCGCCACTGGCCGGGGCCGGCGTGTTCGATGCGGCGGCCCCTCCAGAGCTCGCGGCCGGGGCCCTGGAGCATCGCGTACTTGTGCCGGGCCTCGGCGGCGTCGTGCTTGGCCTGCAGGATCGACTGAGTCACCGGGTAGGTGACCTCCAGGACAGCCTTGAGGTCTTCGCCGCGCAGGGCACGCACGGCGCGCTGACTGAACGAGCCGCCCAGGCCAGTGCCGTGGGCCTTGATCGCCGTGGCGAACATTGAGGCTTCTTGGTCGTCCTGCGTGATGCCGGGCTTACCCTGTGCATCACCCAGGTTCCGGGCGTAGTCGGCGAGCTTCTTCTCGCTGCCCTTGGCACCGGTCTCGACACAGACCTCGCGCACGCTCTGCAGGTGCGCCTCGCGGTCCGAGAACGTCAGTGCCGCGCCGAATTCGCCACGCTGCGCCTGGCGGTACAGCGCGCTCAGCTCCTCCGTCACGACCCGCTGGCCGAGCTTGATGTCCTCAGGGGACTTTGCGCCCGTGAGTGCCTGCAGCCGGAGCCGGTTCGCCGCGCTCCGAGTACTCTCCAACTTCTCAGCCAGTCCGGCGTCTTTGGAAAGCGCGACCTGGGTGTCCAGCGAGACCTGCATGGCCAGCGGGTGCGAGCCGTCGCTCTTGACCACGCCGGTGTCCACCAGGTTGGTCGGCACCGAGAGCTTCGCCAGGGCTTCGGCCTTGGCGGCCTCGCTGTGCAGCTTCACCACGGCGACCGCATCACCGTCGAAGTCGCCGTCGAAGCAGGCGTCCATCACGGGGTTGATCGCGGCACCGGTGAGCCGGTCGTCGATCGCTACTCGCATGTAACGCACGCCGGCGTCACGGAGCACCGGGTCACGCCACACCAGCGCGTGGTCGCCCTCGGCCAGCCCCAACTGCTCGGCCTTGACCGAGCTGAGCGCAACCTGGTCGACGTCCAGTCGCGGGTCCGCAGTCCACACCATCGTCGCCGAGTCGGTCAGCCGCGAGGTCATCAGCCCGGTCTTGAAGATGTTGTTCTTGCCCGTGAGTACCCGGTTCTGCACGTCGGTCGTGATCGCCTCGAAGGCGCGCTGAGCGCGCGAGACCGACTCGCTCATGCCACGACGCACCTCGGCACGCTTCTCCGCAGACAGACCCTGGCCGTTCAGATGATCGGTCATGTAGCGGTAGCGGCAGGCCTCGACGAAGACGTCCTGGTAGCTGCGGGTGTAGTCGTGCGTGACGGAGGTCCCGTCCTCGAACTCCTGGCCACTGCGCAGATGCGAGGACATCACCGGCAGTTTCCACGAGCTCGCGCTCACCATCTCGGTCTGCTCGCCAGTCGGATAGGTGAGCGGGAACGGGATCTCCATGTCACCGCCGCGGTCGCCGATGAGACCGCCGAAGGACTTGCGCATCGCCGTGGTGTTCAGTCCCGGGAGCTGGCCCTCCTTGCGCGGCTGAGTACGCAGCAACTCGGGCATCGGGATGAATCGGCGCTCGGGGCGATCGTCGACGCCCTCGGCGTGGCCGACAACCCGCAGGGTGCCGTCAGCCTCCATGTCCATGCCGGTCACCAGCAGGTACTCGCGCAGGTTCGACTCGGCCCCGCTGTTGTGGCCGTAGAACTCGCGCATGATCGCTGGGCAGTCCTGAGACTGCAGCGCCCAGGCCAGCTGTGAGGAGGCCCTGCGGCCCTTGCCAGCACGCACCTGCTCGTCGTCGTAGATCTTCGTCTTCTCATCGACGGCCATGTGGGTGACCACGAAGCGCATCTCGCCCAGGGCACTCGGCCGCAGTTCTCCGTTGGGGGAGTGCAGGTCGGAGACGTTCCCGCTCATCAGCTCGCGCGCCGAGCCCGCGTTGCGCCGGGAGATCAGGCTGAACGGGCTCATCACCACGTCCAGGCCCGGGTTGGCCCGGAACCAGTTCACCTCTTCGACGACATCCTGTTCCTGCGCGTCCTGCGGCGGCATGTCCCGGTCGACGATCATCGAGATCACGCCCTTGTTGCCGTGCAGATCCGAGATCTTGTCACCCACGACGAGATCGCGCTCCTGGCCACCGGCCCCGCGGATGCGGTGGCGCTCGGCGAACTCCCTCGACACCACGATCGGGTCATCAGCCGTCCAGCCGCCGAAGGTCATCAGCGCCGTCTTCGCCGGCGCGGTGACCTCAGAAGACTGCATGATCGTCGAGGCTGTCATCTGCTGTCGGTCGAACGGGTCATACCGCAGAGTCTCGAGCTCGGGGAGAGCCATGAGCGGCGCGCGCTGTCCGGCCACGCTCTCGTCGCTCGGCACGATCCGGCCGTCGGCGTCGACCTGGGCCTGAGTGGTCAGGTACCGCACGATGCCCTGGTTGGTCGCACCTCCGGTCATCACAGGGTCGAAGTAGCCGCTGGGCGCAGCGACGTTGTTCCGGTCCTTGCCGGTGAGCACCGTCATGTTCCGCCCGCCGGTGAGCCGCCAGGGGTCGAAAACGTTGTCGTCCGCCGGGTCAGTTCGGTCGCGTTGGGCCCGGTACTCGGCGTAGATCGTCGAGCCGGCCTTGATCTCGTTGGAGTAGCGCACGCGGCGTGCCTCGGTCTGCAGGATCGCGGCCGTCCACTCGTCCAGGTGCTCCTTGATCTCGCCGGTGGACTCGTCGAGCTGGTACGTGGTGGCGCGCTCGATGAAGTCGATCGGGTGCTTCGTGCTGTACAGCTGCGAGTAGACGGTGTTGAGCGAGGAGGCCTCGCCGGTCTCGCTGCGCCCGGCGATGAGGTCGCCGGCGATCTGGTACTGGATGCGCTCGTGCATGAGCTGCTCGTAGCCGCGAAGGCGCGTGCGTTCCTCGACCGAGGTCGGAGTTTCGCCCGGAGTCTGGGCCGTGATCGTGGCCTCGTAGCCCGGCACGACCAGAGCGTTCTCCCCGCTGGCGAAGGCGGTGGTGATCTCGCCGTACTTGCCGACATCGAAGACCTGGCCGATCTCACCCGAGATCGGAGTTCCCTTGCCGTCACGGCGCAGCTTCTCGCCGCTCCAGCGGATGACGCCCTGCTCGTCGACCAGGATCTCGGAGACCGTCGCCGCGTTGCGCTCGATGCTCTCGCGCACGGTGACCCCGATGCGCCGCATGAACGCAGATTCGTGCTCGGTGATCGGCATGGAGCGCTGGGCGTTGAAACGGACGAGCCGGTCTTTGAACCGGGTCGTCTGGAAGGTCGAGCCCATCATCTCGTCGGGGGAGATCTCGCAACGACGCAGCGCCGAGGCGAGATTGTCGAGGTTCGACCACTGTCCGGTGGGGCTGGTCATGTACCGCGCCACTCGGTCCGGGTTGAAGCGCTGATCGACCCACTCGCCGTCGACGTCGTGAGGCTCCGCCTCCCAGGTTCCGATGAGTTCGAAGGGGACGTCCTCGGCGTGCTGCCGGACTTTCTCTACGGCGGTTCCGCCGTAGACGAGGTTGCCCATCTCGGGCACCTCCTCGGCCTGCAGCTCGCCGATCTCTTCCAGTCGTTCCTGGTACATCTCCTCGGTCGCGCCCGGGCGCAGCAGATCGCTGTGGGCGCCGGTGAGCACGTCCCAGTAGGAGCGCTGGATCGCAGCGACCTCGGGGTCAGCCGAGTACTCCGGCGGCTCGATCGCATCCAGATTTCCGCCCGTTCGCTTCAGCTCAGCCGCAGCACGAGCGATCAGGTCTTCGACGCCAAGAGCTGCCTGCAGATTCTCCCGCGCGCTCTCGACGGCGCTCTTCGCGTAGGCCTCAGCAGGCTCGGCGTCGACGAAGAAGGTCGGCAGGGAGCGGTTCTTCGCGTCCCGGCGCAGCATCACCTTCGACCCGGGCCGCGGACCGGACTCGCCGGGGGCCACGTAGTCGCCGACCACGAACATCGACTCCCGGTCGACGTGGTAGCTGTCGGGTACATCCATCAGCGTGCGGCCACGGCCGCGCTCCTGGTGGGTCGTGCCGATCTCGCCTGCGGCGTGCCCCGGCAGATCCGAGCGCTCGATGCGGTGGCCCTGGGCGAAGCGCAGCAGCTGAACTGCCTCCGCCGGCGAGGGGGAGTAGACCGCCATGCCACCGGGGACCCGGTAGTTCGTCGAGTAGCGCAGCACGGTGCCGTTGTCATAGATCCGGGCTCCGGCGTACTCCTCCTGGCGCGTGTCGGTGAGACGGATCTCCATGCCGGTCCCGGCGATCTTCGCCTTGATCTGCCCCGGCTGCCGGTCGCGCATCACCTCGTAGGACACGCCCTGGGCCTTCAGCTCTTCGAGCAGTGCTGCCGAGCGTGCCACGGCGCGCTGGGACATGAAGCGGTTGCGGTCGACACGGTTCGTCTGGGGATCCCGGCCGCCGTCGATGACCCACTCGCGGACCTGGTCGTACTCTTGCTGGCTCATCTTGTCCATCAGCGCGGTGAGCCCAGCGGCGTCATCGTTCGTCATCGCTCGGCCGGCTTCGAAGGGCTTGCCCTCGTCGTCGATGCGCCAGAGCACCATGTTCCCGCGCCGGGGATCGGCCAGGGTCGCCACCTCGCCGTCGGCAACACGTCCGATTGTCTCGTCCGGCAGGTACACCAGTGCCGTCCCGGCGCGCTTCACCGTCGCGCGTTCCGTCCAGTCGGGGGCGTATGGGCTGATCGGCAGTCGAGCCGACTTCGGGTCGGCCTGGGCACCGACGCCGGTGGCGCGGGTGAACTCCCGCTGCGACTGCTGGTAGCGCTCGTTCTGCGGGGAATGGTCACCGAACTGCGGCTCGTAGCCGGACACCTTCTCCGCGAATGCCTGGTCGATGGTGGTGAGGCAGTCCGTGACGCCCAGCCGCGGGTCGGCCAGAGCAGTGCCCCGCTGGCCGAGGATCTCGTCGACCCGGGCGCGGATCACCTTGGCCTGAGAGATCGGAATGACCTGTCCGGTCTGATCCCGGGCCTGCTCTACTGCCTTGTAGTAGAGGTACTCGTAGAAGTACTTGCGCAGCCCGTGTGCCTTCTTCATGGCCAATCAGCTTCCTGTGGATGCTCGGGATTACATAAGCGTGTATAGAGCCTACCTCGCCTATCAAAAGGAGTGAGGGGTCATTTGGAAAGGCCAGTGCCGAGGCGCCCCCTCCTAGTCGAGAGGCGACCTCGGCACTGGTCGTGATCCTTCGCTGGCCCCTAAGTGGCCGCCGGCTACTTCGAGTTCATCTCGATGGCCATGGCTCGGTCGAACCTGCCGTCGGCCAGCACCTCCCAGCTCGGCAGTGAGGCCAGGTATTGGTAGAAGGCCGAGTGGACCTTCACCGTCGCCAGCGACTTCAGGTCCTCCGCGGTGATGTCCGCCTCCGCGAACACCCGCGAGTCTCCGTCGTTCACCTGGCCGTTGATCCGCCGGGCCGCATTGGCGTACGCGTCCGAGCGGATCTGGCTGATGTATGTATGAGACCCATCGGCGCTGCGCAGCTCGCCGTCGCCGCCGACCGAGAAGTGCTCGTGATCCTGTTCCAACTCGGTCTGTGCCGACTTGTAGGCCTCACCGATCTCGATGTCCAGGCTCTTGACCTTCGCCGAGCCGTCGGGGTTGACGAGCATCTCCTTGCTGATCGTCCCCTCGGCGTAGAGCAAACGCTGCCGCTCGACGCTGGCCGCCTGACTCTCGGCGACCGCAACCCCGAGTTCGACGTTCTCGATGAACTGGTCCTCGTCGAACATGCTCATCCCCTCGTACGCATCGGGGTCGACGACCACCGGAGCGTTGGGGTCCTGGCCCTCGTCGACCGTGGTCATCGTCGTGATGACCTCCATGACCTCGTCGGCGTAGACATCCGGGTCCAGGCGCTCGATGTCGACCTCCTGGTAGCCGTAGATCTCTTTGTACTGCGCCTTTGCGTCCGCGGCCTTGACCGCCTGCCGCATGCGCTTTTCCAGCATCTTCACGAAGTCCGGCTGGTTCATCCGCACGTCGAAGTCCATAGCGCTGGACAGGGTCGGGATCGTCTGCAGCGAGTAGGTGTGCCCTGGGTGCTTGATCGTGTTTCCCAGCAGCCGGAACGACATCGGCAGGATCGTCTGGTTGCGGTTCCAGATCGGCGCGTCACCGGCCCGGAAGACGATCGAGTTGCGCGGCGAGAGGAAGGCCATGTCGTTGTAGCTGATCAGCGGCTCCTCCTTGGTGCTCATCGTGTAGGAGACCCGGCCCTCGGTCTTGCCGCCGATGACCTTGTCGAGATCCTGGCTGATCTGCTTGCTGTCCCGGTACGACCGGTGAGTCTTGCCGCTCATCTTCTCCAGCGTCTCGATCATCGAATCGTCCGTGGACTTCAAGAAGACGATGTTCGAAGTGTTGCCCTGCACGATCTTGTCGACGCTCTCGCCGTAGACGTCGCGCAGCTGCTGCAGGGTCTGCAGGATGAGCGTGAACTGCTGCTCCTGGCCCAGGCCGATGGAGAGCATCGTCTCGAAGCCGTCGATGCCCTTGCCCTCCGACTGCAGGTTGCCGAGCTCGTCGAGCATGAACCGCGTGCGGTAGAGCGGCTTCTGGTTCGACTTCGTCATGTACGCCTGGTCGGCGCTCACGTCGAACAGCTGCTTGACCAGGATCAGGATCAGCTTCGCGTACTTCATCAAATGAGGCGGAGTCACCAGGAACAGCGCCTTCGGGGACTCCGAGTAGCGCGACAGCGTCTGTGTGATCGCCCGTGCCTGATACGAGACCTTCTCCGGATTGCCGCCGCCGGAGAAGTCGAGTCGCGAGTCCGGGTAGAGCGTGTCCCCGGCCTGGAAGGAGAGGATCTTCCCGTCCCGGGTGCCGCCCTCACGCACCGGCTTCAGTTCACGCATCACGCCGTTCTTCACGATCTTCTTGCCCGTCACCGGCTCCACCACGTAGTGCCGGCCGTTGAGCGAGACCTGGTAGTTCTTCGTGAAGCTGAAGTAGAAGGTCCGCACCAGCATCTTCGTCTGGGGGTTGACCAGCTCCAGCTTGAGCCAGGCTTCGTCGCCGGGGAACTTGCCCTTGAAGTTGTACCGGGCCCAACCTTCGCGGCCGACGATCTCCTCGTGTTCAAAGTCCGCCCCCAGGTTGTCGGTGAACATCGGGTCCGCGTAGGCCGACCAGACGGCCTGCTGGCCGACGAGGTGGTCGCGCTTGACGTAGTTCGGAGCGAAGCGCACGCCGAGGCGACGCGGGAAGCTCAGGCCGGCCAGGTCGGTGTTCTGCGAGGGCTTGCCCGAGGTCAGCGTCGAGATCGTGGGGTCGGTGAAGAACGACATGGCGGTGATCGCGATGCCGTACACCGAGGCCAGCATCTTCTCCGCCCCGGCCATCGAGCGCAGTGCGTTGTGGGCGTTGCCCACTAGCGTGCGCATGTTGTTTCGGGGCAGCTCCTCACTGGCGTTGAAGTACAGGCTGAGCATGTCCTGATCGGCCTTGCCCTCCCACATGAAGGCCTGGGCCGCCGCCTTCTCCTGCTCCTCGGCCAGGGCGTCCTCGTTGTTCTCGAACTCGCCGGCCTTGACCCGCTTCTCGAGCTCGGCCTCAGGGTTCTTGATCTTCTTCGAGCTCATCTGCACGAAGAGTTGGTAGCAGTTGTAGAGCGTGACCTTGCCCCAGAGGTCATCGAGCTTCTGCTCCAGCAGCGCCGGGTCCATATTCAGCACGGCTGCGGCGCCGCGCAGCTCCCGCTCCTCCTCCAGGTAGAAGTCGATGAGTCCGTAGGCCGCGCGCTTGAAGGCGTTATTGGCGGCATTGGGCCAGACCGGGTCCTCGCCGCCGTCGAGCGGAAAGAAGATTCCGGCGATGTTCTCCACGTACAGCGCACACTTGGTGAAGTTGCCCTCACGCGCCGCGTCGGCTGCCAGCCCCAGGGGGTTGTAGATGTCGGTCTTCATGGAGTTGATCAGGTTGAACTGCACCGGCTCGAACCCGCGTGTGACCAGGGGGACGTAGTTCTTCACCAACAACTCGCCCTTGGGGTCGTTGATGACCATGTTCGAGGGCTTCTTCTCCCGCGACCACATGTCGATGACCGGCTCGATGTACGTCTGGCCCTTGCCGGCTCGGGTGATGGCCAGCACCATGGTGTTCACCGGCGCGGTATCGACCACGTACGCCCCGGCCGGACGCTGGACCTCGTACGACGGGAACGTCCAGTCCGCCTTGATCAGGTCAGCGACGGTCTTGTACGTGTCCGCCCCGAAGCCGAGCTTGTCCCGGTTCTTGCCGTCAGGGTTGTACGGGATCCGCGTCGTGTCGTACTTCTGACGCAGCGTCTTGTCATCGGGGAGCCCGGAAGCCTCGAACAGCTTGTCACCGAAGTCTTCGTCGATGATCGGAAGGGTCTGCGTCAGCGAATCGCCCTCGTCGTCGTCCATGACCTCGCCGGCGTAATAGACGAGGGTCCCCTCCTCATCGATGACGTCCTTCTTGGCGCGCTGGGCGACCTCGACGGTGCCCAGACCCTTCTTCTTGAGCATCATGTGGCTGAGCATCGAGCTGACCTGCACGCTCGAATGAGCACCGGCGTCGGGGAACCAGTCGTAGTTCTGCTGGATCTCTTCTGGCAGAGCGATGTGCTGGTCGTTCTGGTACTGGTTGATGTCGCTCGTGGTGTTCATCAGGTTCGCCGCGGCGACCTTCCGCGAGAACCACGTACCGATGATGAGGGCGACCATCAGTCCCGAGCCGAGCGTGATGAAGAGCTTGAACGCCGAGACGTCGGCCAGCTGCTCGCCGACCGTCGTCGCGCTCTTCTTGGGCTCAGCCGGCCTCTCGGCGCTGGGCTTGCCGTCCTTCGCCGCGGTGTACCAGCTGGGGACCGGAACAGCCTCAGCGCTGGGGTAACACTTCGCCTTCACGTCCGGGTTGCCGTCCTTGGTCAGAGGTCGGTAGCACTTCACGACCGAGCCGCCCGCACCCGTCGTGGTGTCCTGTATGTAGTAGGCGCTCGGCGTGCCGGTGCTGCTGCCGGGCACGCCTGAACCCACGGACAGGGCCGCCGAGAACACTGCCGTGGCGATGAGCGAGTAGAAGACCCAGGCGACGATCGTCACCAGCACGCCAGTCATCACCGCGACGACGATGCCCGGTCTGGTCGACCTCAGGGTCAGGACCTTGCTGCGGTCCAGCTGCTGGTTGTTGTAGACGTCTCGGTTCGTCAGCGTCTCGCCGGGCGTCCGTGCCGAGATCTTGTCCCAGCTGCTCGCCTTCGGCCGTGCCGCCTTCCGCCTGCTCGTGACCATTGTGATTCCTTACTCTCGGGCCTCGCTCGCTTTGCTGTCCTGGTGCCCAGTGCGCCTGCCTGCACAGACGACGACGGCGCAGGGGGAACGCGCCCCATGCGCCGTCGGATCACCCCGTCCGTCATGACCGGATCGCTCAACGGGTCAAGACCACTCCGACGATGAAGCCGGCCGCGCCCATCAGGAGCGAGAGCGTGATGATCATGACGACGAGGATCTTGTTCGAGCGGCTCTGCATCTCGGAGGCTCGTGCCAGCTCGTTGGCGTAGGACTCCTTGTCGGCCTGCATCTCCGTCAGGCGCGCCGCGTACCGCTTGGCCACTGAATCCTCGACCGTCGACAGCTGCTGGAGCAGGTCGGTGACCCGCGCCACCTGGGAGTTGGTCTTCTCCCTCTCCAGGTCGAGGTTGTGCTGCCACTCTGCGTCACGAGCCGTCATCTGCGTGATGGCGTCCTTGCGGTTGCGTTCGAGCTCGTCCTGCATCCGGCGGATCCGGTCGGCGTGCTCAGAGCGCACCGACTCCAGGAGGGCCTGTTGCTCCCGCCGCAGAACACCGATCTCGCCCGTGGTCCGCAGGTGCTCGGCCAGCGCCTCGGACTGGGCGATGTCGGCCTTGCGGTTGTCATCGACGATCCGCTGGATCTCGGACTTCCACTGGTTCAGGCGCTCTTCCTCGGCCGCCAGATACTCCGACTGCCGTTCGGCCAGCACCTCGAAGATCCGCGTCTGCCCGGTCTGCATCTTCAGCGTCGCGTCCGAGCGCCGGACCCGCAGGATCTCCTGCTGGTTGTGCGCGTGGGTGTCCTCGATGTCCCGCTCGATCCCGGCGACGGAGTCGATCTGTTCGCGCTCCATCTTCGAGCGGTTGCGCTCCTTGTACTGCAGTTCCGCCGAGAGCGCCGCCTGCTGGGCCACTTTGGAGGCCTGCGACTCGTAGTCCTTGGCGATCTCCGCACGGCGGACCCGGATCTTCTCGTCCTTCTCCGTCTGCCGCTGGTGGTGCTCGGCCTCGGCGGCGTCCTTCAGCAGTTTGTACCGGGAGCCCGCACGGTCGGTGGCCACATCGCGGATGACCTGCTCGGTGTGCGCCGACATGAGGTTGACGTAGAGCGCTCGCAGTTCATCCTCATGCGCGGAACGGAGCTGCATCAGGTCTGCGTTGGCCTGGCGGTTGAGCTGGGCGACCTGGTCCCCGAGCCACTCCGTCGCGCCCTCAGGCACAGCGATCTGCACGACCGGCGCGCCGATGGCGAACGTCGCGTTGAACTCACCGAGCCGGACGTCCAGATCCAGCTCCTCAGAGAGGAACCGGCGGGCGATGACGTCGCGCACCTGGGCCTGATCGGCCAGCAGCACAGTGTCGCCGGCCTCCGGGTTGCCGCCCTCGATGCCGTAGTCGGCGTCGGTCTCGTCGAACCCCTCGTAGCCGTCGTAGTCCGGCTCCGACTCGACCGGAGTGATGCCCGAGTCGTCGATACCGGAGGCGTCCTCCTCGAACATGGGTGCGTCCGCCCCTCCATCGTCGTTGCCGACGTCGCTGAGGAGCGGCTCGTCGTCCAGGCCCTCGTCAGCCCCCTCGTCACCTGGGATCTCGTCGAAGATCACATCCCCCTCGTCCTCTCCGAGGACCGCGGTGACAAGGCCAGTGGTCTCAGCCTCGGCGACCAGGCCGCTGTGCTCTTCCCACGCCTTCTTGCCCACGGCTTCTTCGAGGCTCGTGGTACCTGCAGCGACAAATCGCGCCTGCGCGAAGGTCGCATCGTTCACCAGATCGACGAGCAGGTCGCCGCTGGGCTTCTGCCACACGACGGCCCAGGCGTATATGGCACCGGTGAGCAGCGAGTACTCCTCCATGCGCGCGAGAGTCTCGTCGGTGGGGATGATGCCGAAGACCTCCTCTTCGAGCATCTCCGCCGTGGCCACCGTGCGGATCTGGTCGGAGCTGATGAGCTCGATGATCGAGCCCTTCGCCTCGTCCCGGCCGTGCCGCTTGCTCAAGCCGCCGATCGAGTCGGCTGCGAGCACGAGCATCACCCAGGCCGTGCCGCTGGGAAAGACGAACTGTGTGTTCGACCGCAGCAGCTCGACTGCCGCCGGGATCGCCGTCTCTCTCACTACGGAGGCCAGAAGTTCGTCGGGCTTCCTCTTCCGCTCCTTCCTGCGGCTTCCTGTTGCCGTATCCAGAATGCCCATTGATGCGCGATCCCTCCGCTAATAAAACACAGTTCGCCTGATTTATGAGTACCTTATCGCCTCTCTATTGTGATAGGCAATCATAGAACATGAATGGACTATCGACTCGCGAGTTGACTAGGTCCAGCCGTCCTCGACCGGCTCATCGCGCCGCGCTGACCTCGATACAGGCGTCGGAACTCAGCAGGTTCTTGTCGTCGCTGACCAGGTCGCCGACGACGTCGATGCGGATCCGCCGTTCCGAGGGGTGTTCGTTGAGGAAGGTCGCCACCGCGGTGGTGACCTCGTCGGTCAGCTTCGCAACAGCCGCACGCGCACCGCCGGCGTCAGAGTCGGTGTCACCCTTGTCCTCGATGAGGTACTGCAGGACCCTCGCATCGACGTCGACCCGGACGTTGTGTTTGACGAACACCTCCTGCACCAGCTGGCGCAGCTTCTTCCGCACGATCTTTTGCTGCGTCAGCAGCGACAGCGGCTGGAAGGGCACGATCGCGTCGATACGGCCCAGCAGCTCGGGCGGAAACCGGTTGTCGCCCGTCGTCGAGGAGATAGAGCGACGGATGAGCTTCTCGTACTCCATCAACTGCTTGCCCGACCCGGTGTCATCCGCCGCGTACTGCGAGATGTCCTTGTAGATCTCCGAGCCCGCGTTCGTCGTCAGCACGATGTAGGTGTTGAGGAAGCTCACCTCACGGTTGTTGTCGTCGTTGAGCCGGCCGTCGTCGAGCACCTGCAGCAGCACGCGGGTCACCATCGCCGAGGCCTTCTCGACCTCGTCGAAAAGAAGCACCGCGTGAGAGAGATCCCATACGCGCTTGGTGAGCTCAGAACGGAACGCCGCGAACGACGAGTCCTCGGCGTACTCCGTCATGTCGAACCGGATCAGGTGCCGCTGGTCATCGCCGAACAGCAGTCGCGCCAGTTGCTTCGTCAACTCGGTGTTGTGCGTGACCACGAAGTCGCCGGCCTGGTAGAGATGTTCGTCGTCGTCGACGTAGATGCATGACGAGCTCTGCTGCTCTGGCAGCTTCTCGATCGACGTGATGCCGACCATGTCGAAGTTCTTCACGCGCTTACGACCCGAGGTCTCGATGACCGCCCGCCGTGCGATCTCGTGCTTGCGGGGGAGGGAGAAGAACCGGGCCTTATCCTGGTTGCCGACCTTCACGTGCACGTCGTACTCGGCCAGTTCGCGCCCGCCCTCCTTCGTGCGTGTCCACGATTTGATTGTGTTCGAGACGCCGAGCGAGAACAGCACCTCCCTGAGGTCCTCCGCGAGTCCCTTGGAGTACGTCGAGTACGAGACGTTGAAGCGGTCGTTCGAGCCGCCGATCGATCCGTCGGTGTCGAAAAGGCCCCGCACCAGCGCCCACCGCTGCTGTACTGATCCGTGTTTGTACCTCTCCGGGATGCGGCGCTCCGCCGAGCGCGCACCGATCAGATCGGGAACCGAGGCAAGCACGTCTTTCGTCTGGTACAGCGAATCGCGGCGGTCCTCCATCGGGCCAACGCCGACAGGGAAGACCCAGCTGTAGCTGTGCCCGTATGACTTCGGTGCCGATCCCAGCCATTCGCCCACCGTCCACACGGTGTGGTCGGCGTCGTCCACGTCGGACGAGAGCGTCAGTTGCGTCTCGGTGAGGCACCCGTTGCCGATGAGGACACCCAAGACGTATGGGTCGACGCCGAAGTCCTGCTCCGGCCAGTGCACCGGTCCGTTCGCCGGGATGAAGAACTTCAGATGCTCCCGAGAGTCGCCGGGGTAGGTCCGCACGACGCCACGCTCGACGATTTCCTGCGTGCTCAAGACCATCGGCGCGACGTCCTTGCCCGCATGCTTCTTCGACCGCTGCTTGGCTGTGTAGACCGTCCACAAGTGCGGTCCTCCAACGTCGAGAGTCCGGCCGTCCCAGAGGGTGACCCGGTAGACGTCCTGCATGCCCTGCGGGAAGTGTCCGAGTACCTCGACCGGGCGACCTTGGCGACCGAACACTCTGTCACCCGGGACCAGGTCGCCGTGCAGCTTCCAGGTGGTCTCGCCGTCGCTCGAGTAGACAGGAACCTGCGTGGAGTCGGTGCAGAATTTCCCCACACCGGTGGAGCCCGTAAACAGCAGGCTTGCCATCGGCTTTCCTTTGTCGTTGAGGTCCGCCACCGACAACTGCAGACGACGCGCCACCGCGCCGGTCGCCCAGTCCTGGCTGAACACCTTGGCGTCCAGTTGCTGCTTGATCTTCGCGCCGTCGACCCGGAACGCGACGTTCACGTTCAGCGACTCCATGAGCACGTCCGAGAGCAGGTCCCGGTCCATCGGCTGGTGCGTCAGGCGATGCCAGCCCACCATGGAGTCGAGCACGAGGATCGACTTGCGCGGCTGGGCGCTGGCCGGCATGTAGCGCTGGGTGTACTCGTAGATCTGCCGGAAGACGTGGTCGTCGTAGAACTCGTCGGCCACCCCGTACCGTTCGGCCATGCCCTGCAGGATCTTGATGGTCGTCGCCTGGTCCGGCGGGTTGAGGTTGATGCGCTGCAGGCGCTCGACGAGCGGTTGGTTCGGCGCGATGTGCTTGTGGAACTCCTCGTAGGTCGTCGCCGCGATGATCCTGATGCCTCGGGTTCCGGAGGCCGCGAGGACCGGCTTGATCGCCTCGACGGCGGCGTCGGAGAGCTGGATGATCTGGTGGAACTCGTCGATGAAGAGCACGAGTTCGTGCTTCTCGGACTTGACGAAGTCCTCGGCCTCGTCGAAGAAGCCCTTGAGTATCGCGGCCATGTTCTCGGCGTTGCCCGCCTCGGAGATCATGCGCGCCGGGTCCACTTCGAGATAGAGGCGATCCGGATCCACGAGCATGGTGGCCTGGACCAATGACGTCTTACCCGTTCCGGCTTCGGCCAGCAGCAGCGCATTGCACAGCTCAGGACGGCTCATCGAGGCCAGCAGCTGCATCGTCTCGCGCTCACGGCCGACGATGTCGCGCTCAGCCTTCTTCAGCGGCTCCGAGAGCTCGGACAGGAGTGGGTAGCGCTCATCGAGCTGTGCTTCGTGAGGCATGTCGCGTAAGACCTCTCGACTGGGCTTAAGATTCAACTTGAAAATCAGTAGAAAGCGTATCATGAGCAGTATTCAATAGGGCATTGAATGGGCATTAATAAAGGTCATGGACCTCACTCTGAAGCCCTTCGTTCCGCGCCCGGGGGCGGGTCGCTCACCCGCCGCATTCGGACTCGTCGCCGTCCGGCGTCTGGAACCGCGCGAACCGGCAGTTGAAGCGTTCGTTGGTGGAGGCCTTGCTGGATAGCTGTGACGCGGCCCACCGTGCGCGTGCTGAGCCTGGCCTTCGGCTCCTGCCTTTGCACCCAGCAGAATGGACACGGCTTTGGCGGCGCCGTTGGGCATCAGCCGCGGCACCGTGTGAGGGGAGACTGCGGCCTTCGGTGCGCAGCAGGTCGTGTTGATCGAGCAGCGTCGCCGCGCCGCCCGCACCGCTGCCGATCACCGCGGCGAGCCGCTCCGGCTCGACTGCGGGGGCGCTGGCGTCATCCCACGCCTCGCGGGACGCAGCCACGGCGATCTGCCGGCTGTGGTCCAGCCGCCGGCCTGGCGTAACTCGGCGGTCCGGCGCGGCGAATCGTCTGCCGTACGGCCGCAGCGGGAACACCCGCCCGGCCGAACCACAGCCGGCAGGCAACACACATGTGCCCCCGCACCGGAAGGACGGTGCCGTGGGCCCACGCACTTCGGGGCCAACGGCCTGCCGGTCTTGAGAGTTGGACTGCTGCTCGCCAGCCGACGACGCCCGGACCCCGCTGTTGCCCGACGCAGGCGTGCGGCCCAAGACGCTGCTCGCGAACGACTCCGGTCCCCGGCGACGTGATGTCGCCGGGGACCGGAACTTGGTAGCGGGGGCGGGATTTGAACTACGCGACCTCTGGGTTATGAGGCGGCGGGCGGCCCGGAGTTGTTCACGCGGCGCGGGGGACGGCGGGAGTGACCTGGACGTCGGCGCGGGAGAGAACATCGGCGAGGTGCTGCTGCGCTTCGTGTGCGCTGTCGCCGCTAACGACAGCGAATCCGGCGCGGATGTTGTTCGGAGTCGTGCTGGAGGGGGTGAGGGTGGCCGCATCGCCCACGTCGCACAGCCACTGGAAGTGCTCCAGGTGCCGGTCGCTGCCGGGGCGCAGGTCGAGGCGGGTGATGATGCCCTCGGACGGCGGGTAGATCATGCCTATGGCGGCGCTACGCTGCCGGGTGGGGCGCAGGTTGGGGATTTCGCCGCAGGCGAGGGCGGCGGTCGCCAAGGGCAGGGAGATGCCGGTCGCCAGGCGGACAAGTTCGCCGATGAGGTCACCGCCGTGGCGGGCGTTGACCTCGATGACCTTGGGCCCGTCCTGGGTGAGGCGGAGTTCTGTGTGGCTGACGCCGTGGGTGATGCCGAGCGCCTCCAGGGCGGCGGCGGCGACGGGAGCGACCTTCAGCAGAAGTGGATCGACGGCGCTGACGCTGTGGGCGGTCTCCAGGAAGTAGGGGGCGAAGCCGACCGACTTGCGGGTGACGGCTACCGCGCTGGTGACGCCGCGGTGGGTGACGCTCTCCACGGAGACCTCGGGCCCGTCGAGGTACTCCTCCACAAGCACGCCCTGTCCGTCCGGGCCCTGGTGAGCGGCACCGGCCGAGGCGATGGCCCAGGCCGCAGGCAGGTCGGTGATCGTGTCGACGCGGACGACGCCGATGCTGCCAGCATGGGCGGTGGGCTTGAGGACGATCGGGTAGCCGATGCGTTCGGCTGCCGAGGCGGCAGCGTCCAGGGAATGCACCCAGGTGGAGGCGGCGGAGGGCACACCGGCGGCGGCGAAGCGCTGGCGGGAGGTGGCCTTGTCTCGGGCGGCGGCGATGGCCGCGAGGGCGTTGCCGGGCCGGCCGCCGAGGCTGTGGGCGAGCCGGGCGGCCGCCGTCAGGTGGTACTCGTCCCAGGTCAGCACCCCGGCGATGGGCCATCGCACGGCGAGGGACGCGGCGGCGGTGTTCACCGCGACGGGGTCGCTGAGATCGGCCACTTCGTGGTCGACGACGTAGGGCTTCTGCCAGGTCAGCGGCGCGTCGTTGATCAGCAGTAGCGGGTAGTGGGCCGCGGTCTGTTCCAGCAGGTAGCCGCGCATGGGGCGCGGGCCGGAGCCGATCACGAGAAGCATGGGGTGGGACACGGTGAACTCCGAGGGGAGATGGGTGGGTTGGACCGGAATCAGGCCACGCGCGGCGCGTCGGCCGCTGCTGAGGTCGGGTGGGCGGCGACTGCGGGATCGGCGGCGGTGAGGCTGGGCGTGTAAGAGGCGCGGTGGTGCCACAGCCCCCGGAAGGCGAGGGCCATGGCGGCGCCCTGCAGGAGGGCGCAGGCAACGAGCAGGCCGGGCAGGGAGCCGACGGGGAGGACGGCGACCAGGGCGCCAGCCACGGGCATCGGCACCACGACCAGCACGATGGTCACGCTGAGCGTGCTGCCGAAGACGGCGGCCGGGATGAGGCGGGCGCGCAGGGTGCGCAGGACGACGGTCAGCGCGCCTTCGCCGGCCATTAGGGCGCCGATGGTCACCGCGTACACGCCGAGGTTCGGGGCGAGCGCGGTGGCGAGGCAGGCGGCGCAGGCGGTGGCGGCGCCCGAGGCGCCCACCGGCCACAGCCCGAAGCGGTCGATGGACCGGCGGCAGGCGGCGACGGCGGCCAGGGAGACCAAGCCGGCTGCGCTCCACACGGCGCCGACCGCGATGGAGGAGTGTCCGTAGCGCGTCATGACGGTGATGGGGGCGCTGGCCTGGGTGACGGCGAGCGCGAGGTTGCTGGCCACGAGTCCGGTGACCAGCCAGGCCAGAGCGGGGATGCCGCGCACGGTGTGCCATCCGGTGCGCAGGCTGGCCGCGACGGCGCGTGACCCCGTGGCGGCCGTGCCGACCGGGGCTGTGGCGGCGGCGGTCGTACTGGCGGCGGCAGTGGCGGACAGGGCGGCCACGACGGTAAGCATCAGCGTCGGACCGACGGCCAGCAGCAGTCCGCCCAGGAGCGGGCCACCCAGGAGGGCGCTCTGGTCGATGCCTATCTGCACGGACTGCACACGGTGGGCGTCAGAGCCGGCGCGGTGGCTCGCGTGCGCGCCGAGCGTCTCGACGGCGACGAAGGAGGCCTGGGAGAGCAGTCCCCCGGCGGCGCCGACGGTCATCACTACGACGGTGGCCGCGGTGCCGGAGGGGGGCAGCAGGGCCAGGGCGGCAGCGGCGACCGCGCACAGCAGCGTGCGGGCGAGGGCGGCGGCGCGGAAGACGCGGTCGGCGCGGAAGCGGTCGACCAGGGGCCCGCCGAGAGTGAAGGCCACCAGCCGTGGCAGCCACTCCAGCAGGAACGCGATGCCGGTCAAGGCTGTCGAGCCGGTCGTCACCAGTATGAGCAGGGGAATGGCGTAGGTGGCGATCTGGGTGGCCAGGGCGTCACTGGCCCGCATCAGGCAGCTGCGCGCCAGCGACGCGGGAACGGCTAAGGAGGGCATGGCGATACCTGCACGGGAGAGAAGGGGAAGGAAGATGGCAGCCGCCGAAGGACGGTGCCCCCGGCGGCACGGGCTGCCGGGGGCACCGCGGTCAGGAGGGGTGCTGTCCGCTGGAGTAGCTCTCAAGAGCGGTCTGGGCTGGAGGTGCGGCCCCGGCCCAGCGAGGCGGACGCGCTGGGGATCTGTGGATCAGCCGTGCGAAGCCGGCTGATCGCCCTGACGGGAGCAGCGCCACGTGTATGTCGAGGCACCCACGGCAGCGAGGCCGACAGTGAGCGTTCCGCCACGCCGACGGCGAGTTCGCCCAGTGACATCCAGGGGCCTTTCGAATCAGGCTTGACTCGGTCTCAGCCGACCGCCGGCTCGTTGACCTCGACCTCGGCTGCCTGCTCCTGCTTGGCCTCGGGGTCCGGGGCGTGAGCCTGCGACTCCTTGGCAGCCGCCCGTGCCTCGCGGGCGGCACGCATGGACGCGAACTGGTTGTCCAGCGTCTTGTCGTCGACCTTGAACTCGGAGGCCTCGACGGACTTGGTGTTGACCACCAGGCCAGTGCCGCGCGTGGCGGGCATCACGTTGCCCTTGAAGCCGTAGATGGTGCCGACCTCGCTGCCGTCCTTGTTCAGGATCGGCTCAGTGTTCGGACCTGCGGCCTTGACGATCTCCTCCATCTGGCCGGTGGAGTAGGGAGCGCCGTTGTTGTAGCGGACCTTGCCGTCCTCACTCTCAATCCGATCGGACTTCAGATGCAGGTTCGTCTGCTCCGGACCGCGCGGATCGCGAGCGTCGAGCTGGACGTCGGCGTACTGGGACTTGCTGTCCTTGGTGACGCCGTTCTTGTAGACCTTCGCGATGAGGTTGACTCCGGTCATCGCGCCCCTGCCCTTGAGAACTGCCATGATCCCTTCCTTTCGCTTGTTCCGACTGCCCTCTGGCAGTCGGCCGCGATCAGGCACATCGTCCGGACAAGGCATGAGTCCCGCCGAACGCTGTTCACGCTAATACTCTTATAGCGCATTCGACAAGACCGCTGACTAGTCTTTCGACTCACGTTCAGGGTCACCATCAATAGGAGTTGACTGTGAGTCGAGTACCGTTTCGGCGTTCGGTGTGGTCACAGCCCGATCAACCTGGGCCTGGACCCGCACGATGAGGCCGGCGTCCAGCGGCGAAGCCTTGGACCGCCGCATCCGCTCGGCCTGCTCACGTTCGGCGCGCAGCTCCGCGATCCGGGAGCGCAACACGACGCTGCCGGTTTCTTCGTCCGCCTTCTGAGGCGTCAGCTCCCGGGAGGCCCGTGTCATCGCCGCCACATCGTCCACTGGCAGATCGGGAATTGCCTCGGCCTGGCCGGACTGGTCCAGGTAGTCCATCGCCGCCAGTAGCAGTCGCCGGCGATCCCTGGTCGCCTCGACGAAGGTCTGGCGTGCCTGCGGCCCGATCTCGATGTCGGTGACGAAGTCGTATCCCAGGTGGTGCAGGTCCAGGGCCTTGACCTCGTCGAAGTCATACGCGACACCGACGACGATCTTGAAGTCCGTACTGACGGCGTCGGTCTCCGTACTGGCCTGACCCTCGGCGCTCGACCCCACGCGCAGCACCAGGCCGGAGGAAGCGAGATCGGCTCGCAGCCTGTCCAGCTTCTGGTCATAGGACTGCTTCATCGTCCGGATGCGAGCGTCCAGCACCTCTCGGCCGCGCTTGCCCTCGGCCAGAAGACGGCCGCCGGGCTGATCGTAGATCGTCCGGCCCAGGTTCTCGGCCTCCTTGGAGTCTTTCATCCGCTGCAGGGAGGCATCCGCGCGCAGCGCCATGAGCGAAAACAGCCGCTGGCCGTAGGCCGCTACGTCCTGCTGCTGCTCATGCCACTGGCCGGCGTCCCCGAGAAAGGGCAGGAAGTGCCGGTACTTGCTCATTAGTCGCCGGTGGTAGTTCTCCTCGAAGCGGTAGAAGTCGTAGAGCGGGCGCGAGTCCTCGGCGACGACGTCGGCTTTTTCGGCCTGTTCCCACTGGTGCGCGAGGTCGCGGTAGACCCCGGCCTTCTCCCGGTGATGCTGCAGGCGTGAAGCGTAGCTGCGCAGCCGGAAGCCGAAGGAGACCAAGTCGGGCTCAGTGTTCTCGTCTTCGCCCTGCCGGTCCGCGGCGAGCACCGCCATCTGCTGGTAGTTCATCCCCATGACTTCGAGCATCGGCGTGCGCACCCGCAGCTCCGACTCCGGCATGGCCCGCAGCATCTGGTAGATGCCGTTGACGGCGCGCTCCATAATCTGTGTACGTCCCTGCTCGACCAGCTTCTGCCATTCCTCCGTGCTCAGAGACTCTTTCGCGCGGCGCTCGTTGGCGTAGTCGACGATGCGTTCCATGGCCTCCGGCATCGGAGACCCGGCGCGGTCGAGCTGCTCTTTTACGAGCTCGGTCACCAGCTGGTTCGCCTTAAGCATGCGGGCGTCATTCGAGCCTGCGCGCCACAACGTTCGGTCTGCAGGCAGACAGGCGAGCAGGAACTGAGGCAGGGACTCGGCGCGGATCCGCTCGTGTGCCCACCGCTTGATGAAGGTGGTGACGTTGCGCCGCTCGTAGCCGACGGCGCTGGAGAGATGAGCCACCGCTTGCTTCTCATCGAGCCAGGCGTCAACACCGCGGCGGAGCCTGGACTTGTGCCGGTCCAGGAGTTTGCCGCGCTGCGTACCGTTCTCCGTCACCTGGCCGCGGCCGCCGTCGACCATGGCCAGGTGGCAGTGCACGTGCTCGGTATCGACCTGGATGACCCCGACGTAGCGCAGGTCGTCGAAGCCGCTGGTGCCCGAGCTCATCCGCTCCAGACCGTGCATGATCGCCATGCGCAGCTTCATCTGGTCGATGTGGCCGCGGTAGTCGCCGCGGGCTTCGCAGCGGAAGTCCTGGTCTACGATCTTGTGCTTCCGCAGGTAGTCCTCGTCGAAGGACAGCACCGTCTTTAGCACGGTCTTGCCGTTCTCGAAGTGCTGCTGGATGTCGTTGGCGGCCGCGCGTAGCTGCTCGTCGGAGAGTGAGACCGAGCCGTAGCCGAAGGCCACGCCGCCGGCCCCCTGGGCCTGGCGCATCTCATGCTTCGTCGCGCCCCGCGAGATGCCGGGGCGCTCGACGGCCGACTCCCGCGCCATGTAGCGCGTGATGAAGTCGTCAGTGCGCAGGCGCTGGATGGGGGCCAGCGACTCGGTCGCCTTCTCGCGGGCCATGTACCGGGTGACGTAGTTGCCCGGCGTTGCGCCGCGTGATCCCGCGCCGCCGGGCAGCGGCACGCTGAATTCGTTGACCACGATGATGTCCTGCTTCAGGCCCATCGTCGCTCCCCTTCCGGTCTCGGTACCGATGCACTACGGCCCCGGCTGCTGTTCGCCAACAACCGGGGCCGCGCTTCTCGCCTGATCTGTCCTCAGGACTCCAGGCTCTGCTCGCCGTCCTCGCCGAAGTCCAGATCGGCCGCACGCTGGGCCACCTGTCGCTTGCGCTCGTCCAGACTCGGAGCGGGCTTGGCCTCACGTCGTCGGGACTCCTGCTCCTCCAGCTGCAGGTCGAGATCCCGGTTCAGGTCGCGCCGCGCCTCATGGGGCGGAACCGGGGGAGCGAACGGCTCCTCCTGCTCCTCAGCCGTCTGCAACGCTGCCGCCACGCGCTCCCGGTAGAGGTTTTCCGTGGTGCCCTCGGTGCTCGCGCGCTCGGTCTGGTACTGCTCCCGTTCGGCGGCGATCTCCGCCTCGATCTGCTGCAGATGCGCGCTCATGCCGTCAGCGGCCGGCGCTACCTCAGGCGCGGGTGCTCCGACGACCTGCTTGACCTCGGTGTTCAGGCCCAGCTCGTCCTCGGTGAACAGTGAGTTGATCGCGTCCGAGCGCGCCTTCAGCCCGCGTGCATCGACTACGACCTCAGCCCGCGGGACGCCGTCCTTGGAGTGGTCGGCGAAGTAGCCGGCCAGGTCGTAGCCACTGGACTCGAGATCGATCTCCAGGCCCCCGATGTCATGGATCTGGGTGAAGACCACGGGCGCATCGCCTTCGATCTGCGTCCCCGACGGAGCGAGCACAAGCATGTCCGCCGTGGCCGGCAGCTCCCACTCGATCCCGGTGACCTGCTCTGGCACGGCGAAGCCGCTCGTGAAGTAGCCCTTGCTGGCGAGCACGACCAGCTGCTGGTCGTCGAACTCGTAGAAGGCGTCTACCTTCTCGCCCTGGCCGGGGGAGTAGGTCACCTGGGAGATGTCGAACGGCAGGGCCTCGGCCGGGGTGACCGAGCGCAGCTCGCCCGTCATGTGCAGATACGGGCGGTAGTTCTCCTCCTTGCCCCTGTGCTTGAGATCGAGCGATTCGACCATGACGCCGAGCTCGGCGGTCACCCCCTTGAGCCGGTAGGTCTCCACTCCCCGTTCACGCAGGACACGGTGGGCCCACACGTCGTTCATCGTCAGTCCTGCGGTGCGCATCACGTGCTCCTCTTGCGGTTGGTCTTGCTCTGGTTGGTGCTCCTGGTCGTGGACTTCGGTGTGACGTCGGCCCCGGTCGCCTCGCCCCGGGCGTCCCGAATCTTCGCGATCATCCGCGTTGCCCAGCGCCACATGCCGCGCATCACGACGATCTCGCCTGCGGCCAGCAGTGCGACCAGGAAGAGGAGCGGCATCAGCCACATGGCGATGGTTCCGTCCGCACTGAGCGCACTCCGGGATGCGCCGGACTGCTGGTGCAGCCATGCGCCCAGCAGGGGGAGGATGACCACGGCCGTGATGAACGCCAGCAGGTAGTCGGCGAGAAGGACGATGGCCCGGAAGAACCCCGACCACACCACGACGGAGAACCCGCCGGTCTCCTTCTTCGGGGTTAGACGCCGCCATCCGGTGCGCAGCTTCGATTCCTTCTGCTCCCTCGTGGGCTTCGCCGTGGTCTTCTTCGCCGTCGCGGCCGCGCTTGTCGGGGCGGTCGTCTCGGTCTTCTCCAGGATCTGGCTCGACATGTTCGGGTCCTTACGTCTCGTCGGGGTCTTCATTGGTGCGTGCTGAAGCGGTGAGCGCTTCGCTCACCCGGTCGGCTTGAGGGAGGGCTGTTCCCCGCTGGCGGCAGTGAGGGCGTCGCGGGTCTTGCTGGAGGCCCGATTGGCGTCTAGCGACGTCACCGCGCCGTCCTGAGAGGTGGCGTAGGTGAAGACCACGAACTCGCTCTTGATAGCGCTGTTCTGATCCGTTCCGACGCGGACCGGATCGAGCCGGACCACCCCCGTGTAGGAGTAGTTCAGGCCCTGCACCCGACTCACATCGATGTCCAGATCAGCGAGCGTGTACGTCGTCCCAGTGCCCTTCGTGGCTCCGGTCGCCGTCATCCACTCCGGCACGAACTCGGTGAGCACCCGGGACTTGTGGCCGATGAAGCCGTAGCGCGCGTCGAGCAGTACCTGTTGCTCTTTGGCGGTCCGGGTCGACGCCGAGCTGTCGGTGAGGCTGAGCAGGAGGGACCGCCCCGTCGCCCTGTCACGGTTCACCCGCTCGATGTCCATGCCCGGCAGCTGAACCAGCAGGGCCGTGTGCTGCATTGCGAGCTTGGCCCGGGCGTCGCCGAGGTTGCCTTCGAGCTTGTGAACAACCGCATCGGCCTGGGTGTCTGACGCAGCCGGGCCGTCGCTGAGCAGGCTGGCTCCGAGCGTGACCATCGAGAGCGCGAGCAGTGCCCCGGTGCCGCCGAGCAGTATCTTCCCCGCGTGCTGGCGCAGGTTGTCCTTGATCTCCTCCTTCACGGTGCCCTCATCTCCTGCTTCAGGGCCTCGCCGGTGGCCGTCGTGCCGGTCTGGATTTTCACGAACGCCTTGCGGACCAGGTCCCAATGGGCGCGGGCCCAGGCCAGCACCGCCGGCCTCTCGCCCGCACCCGTCCTGGTCTCCATCGCCAGCCAGGTCATCGTGATGGTGCTGTCGTCGTTGACCAGGTAGGGCACCTGGGCGATCCACTCAAAGCCGGAGTTGAAGCTCATCGGGATCCCGACGCCGGCCGCCACGTCCTTGTCACTGGCGAGCAGATACCACGGCCCCAGGTCCGCCTGGTGCACCGAAGGGGCGAAGTAGGGGATGAGGTTGCGCAGCGTCGCCTCGGACGTCGCCGTGTCGAGCGAGCCGCCGTCTGCTGCCACGCTGGGCGTCAGGTAGCGGTAATCGTTCTGCAGCTTCGCGACCTGGCCAGCCGCCGCCAGGGCCGCGGTCAGACCACGCTCGGCGTCGTCGGCCTTTGGCAGCGCCGCCGTCTTCGCCTCGGTGATCCTGATCTGCTCCTGCAGAGAGGAGATCTCCGGCGCAGATGTATCGCTCACCGCGCTCTGACCGCCGGAGAACCCCGCGGAGAGTACGAAGCACAGCAGTGCGCCCACACCCATGCTCACGCCGGCCACGAGGGTGCGCTTGCGCAGGCCGCTCGCGGGCTCCGTCTGCTCAGGAGTGTCCGCGGCCTCCTGCGACGACGCGGACGCCGCGACGAAGCGCGTCTTGCGCGCTGCGCCCCAACCCGACTCACCCGACTGTGTCGATGCCATTGGTCCTCAACGTGATGTTGCACTCGAATACCAGGGAGATTCTATCAATAAGGCGACTTGAAAGGCAGGATGAGTCATCTTGAATAGCGAGTCTCGCCACTCGCCGGGACGCCGGAGAGATTCGAAACCTTGCCCTCGGCGTCGACCGTGGCGAAGAGCAGCGCGCGCCGGTGCGCCGTGACACTGGCTTTGCTCGCCTTGTTCTGGGACACCGCGTCGGAGGTGACCTCGACGTCGGCCAGAACGGCGTAGGTGTAGACGTCCGCCTTGACATCGACGGCCTCGATGCCCGGATCCGCGCCCAGAGCCGAGTTCAGGCCGACCGTGTCGATGTAGTAGTAACGCCGCCCCTGAGAGTCCTCGTTGAACCTCGACGGAGGCATGAACGACTTGAGGAACGTCGTGTTCTCGGTGAGGCCGAACCGGCTCTTCAGGCTCTCGCGCGCCGCCTCGTAGCTCTGTCCCGAGTCCCATGTGAAGGCCGTCGAGAGCAGCGACTTGATGCGTTCACCGTCGGTGCTCAGCCGGTTCTGGCTGACACCCAGGGCCGCCATAACGTCCGCGTTCACCTGCTCGGTATTCTTCTTCTGGATGCCTGCCAGATGCTCCTCGGCGCCGTTGATCTGGGCTTCCTGTGCAGCCAGGGCTGCGTACTGGCCGCTCCAGGTCGCACCGGCAACCGTCGCGACGACCGTGAGGACCGCTGCCGTCACCAGGACCGAGAGGTTGCGCCGGAAGAATCCCCGCCGCGTGGATGCTGCCGTCTGCTCCGTCATCGCTTCCCGCCCTTCTTCTGTGTGCCCGTGCCGCTGAGTTCAGGGAGTCCGGACCCGGCCGGCATCTTGATCGCGGGGTTCTCGTACTGAGCGCCGGCGGCGGTCACCACGAGCGCCACGTGGTCGAAGGTCCCCGACGTACCGTTGCGCGCGTAGCGCGCGCTCGCCCAGGCGAGCACCGCTCCGCTTTTCATGTCCCGGCAGAGCCAGACGACCTTCGCCTGGTTTGTCATGCCCGAGACGTCCTTCATGCTCAGGTCCGGCATCACCGTCTCGACCTTCCACGCGTACGCGCTTGGAGCCGCTGCGTTCTCGCCGTCGTAGCGGATGTACCAGGCGTGGCGCGGATCGATCTCGGTGGTCGCGTCGAACGGCGTCAGTGACGACGTGCTGTATGCCTCCTTGTCACTGACCAGGAAGGAGTCCTTGCTGAACAGCGGAGCCATGTCCCGGCGGTGCTTGATGATCTCCAGCATGGCCTGGTTCGGGGCCCCGTTGCTCGGGCTGGGCTGGACGCTGGTCTGGTGGTACAACGTGGCGAAGGCCTGCTCCCCGGCCGCGACCTTTTTCGCATCGGTGGCTGCCGCCTTGGTGAGCCTGGACAACTGCGCGCCGGCGTCCGCTGGCACGGGCGTGGACTGAGCATCATCCAGCTGCCCCTTGAGCTGAGCAATCTGGGCCTCGTTGTCCGCCTTGCTCGCCTTGAAGCTCTCGCCGGCCACGCCCGTGACGGCGACCAGGGCGAGGATCCCCACGCCCATCGCTGCGATGACGCTGCGCCGGATCAAACGTGCGTTGTCCTCAGGGGTGCGCACCTGGACCTTCTCGCGCTGGCGCATCGCCCAGCCCGCGAAGCGCTCCTCGAGCTCAGCTCCGGTGACCTTCTCGCGCGTCTTCGGTACCGCGGGCTTCTCCTCGGGCATCGACCCGGTCTCCTGGTCGGGGCCCGAGCTCGCGGGCTCGTTATGGACTGTCGCCACGGAACGCACTCCTCACTCCACTTTGCCCTTATAAGCGACTCAAGTCTATCTTGAAAGGTATTCGGGATGGATGTTGAATCCATTCGATAAGGACTCTGAAAAGCGAAGCCCACGCACAGGGCCTCCACCGGACATGAAGAAGCCGGTGCCCGGATCACCCGGCACCGGCCCCTCGCTCCCAGATCAGATGCAGTGCATCAGACCGTTTTGATCTTGCCGGAAGGGAGCATCGAATCCGACATGTCCACGAACTTCCACCCCTCAGCCGCCATCCGCGCCGCGCTATCGACACGGACCCGGCCCATGAAGGCGCAGTAGCCGGCCTCGCCGAGGATGACCTTGTCGCCCTGGACGCCGAGCACCACCAGGGTGTGGCCAGCGGGACCCGAGCCCGGGCCGGAACCCACCGAATACGCCGTCGGAGTCGAGGACAACTGCTTGCCGGTCTGCCTCGCGATCGTGTACGCCGTCTCCTTGCCGTCACCGGCCGGATAGGTCTGGAACGTCGTGTACTTGTTCACGAAGTAGGTCGAGAACGACACGCAGTTCTCAGCATGGTTGCTCCCGCACGAGCCAGGACCACCCTGGTCGCCGTAGCGATCGTCGAGGAACTTGTCCCCCTCTTTGTTGAAGAGGTCGACGAGGGCCTGAGCCTCTTCCTGGGCCAGCCCACCGTCCTTCAATGAGACAGAAATATCGCCCTTGGTACTGCAGTTGCCCAGAATCGTGTTGATGCCGTTGGCGATGTTCTCGATGATCCCGCCGACGATGTTCTTGACGTCGTCCACGATCGAGTTGTCGACCGACCAGCCGCTCATCTTGCCGAACCACATTTCGGCGTTGTCGCCTCGTGCGGTGAGCCCGGCCGCGCCGTCAGTCGAACGCTCCCAGTTCTCATGGAAGTACAGCGCGGCCGCACGCGGGGAGCCCTGTGACGTCTCGAGTATGTCCTTGAAGACCGTGACATCGCCCGGACTGTCCCCGCCGACCATGAAGGCCAACTGGGCCTTGATCGTGAACCAGTCGATGCCCTTGCTCTTCGCATACTGGCGCAGCAACGTGTTGCGGCCGAACGTCCACTGCCCGAGACCGATGCCGTTGTCCGTGTTCTGTGCGGCGCTGGCCTTCCCGGCGGTCATGGCATACGTCCCCGTGGGGAAGTTCTGCACGCTCGTCGGGTCGATCCCGGACTCCTGCGACCAGTTGCCGAGGATGCCCGCGATGTTCTCCTTCGGCATCCCCCAGCTGCTGAGCACCGAATAGATCTCCTTGGCGTTCTTCTCCACGTCCGCCGGGACGGTGGCGCCGGAACCATTGCCGACGCTACCTGCGTTGACGACGCACGCCGTCCCGTTCGCGTTGATGCTGCCCTCAGTCAGTGCCGTCGAGTTGAGGACGCCGGTCAAAACCGTGCCCAGCAAGGCCACGACGGTGGTCACCGCGACCGCACCCGACATCGCTGCGGCAACTGGGGCCGTCGTCGCCGTGACGGTGACGCCCAGGACCACGCTGGCCCCCTTGGCAAAAAAGTTGCCGATCGCCATGAACGGCGCAGCGATCGCATGGCCAACCGCCTTCGCGATGTTGACGATCAGCGTCCACAGCAGCTTCCCGGCATTGACAGCCATCGCCATGGCGGCAAAGAACATGGACTTCAGCCAGTTCAGAAAGGCCATGGCCATGACCACGCCCATGGCCGGCGGGGCAGTAGCCGCACCACCGCCGACGGCGACGCCCTTGGCTGCCTTCGAGCCCAGGCCCTCGTCGTCCTTCGATGGGCCCTGCTCGTAGCCCGTGCCGCCGGCACCCAGCTCACGCCGGCCGGCCGGCTTGGCGTCCGGGCTGACACCGATAACTTTGGACACACCCTTGGCCGCGTCTTGGGCTCCCTCGACGCCGACGTTCTTCGCTGCGCCAACGGCGGCTCCCGGAAGGCCGCCAGCCCGTGTGCCGGCCACGGCACCGGAGACGGCAGCTCCCGCGTAACGCCCGGCGTTGCGGCGGGTCGTGCTGCTGCCGTCTCCCTCGGTCGCCCTCTGAGCCGCGCCTCCGGCGATGTTCGCGGCGACGCCGTTCATGCCCTGCTTGATCCTCGACCCGGCACGCGCGGCACCGGCCGCCTTGTCCGCGGTCTCAGAGGTGCCTGCAGCGTCCGGCATCATCGGCGCGGTGTTCGCCGCACCAGAGGGACCAGAAGAATCAGCCCCCGACTCCGGGAGCTGCTTGCGCGCGATGGCCGTGCCCTTGAGAGGCTTTTCGATGCCCTCCTCACGGTCGAGGCTCTTGGCCCCGCGACCCTGCCGGGGCATCCCCTGACTCACCGACATGCTCGACTGGTCCTTCGGCGTCCCCTTCTTGAGACTCCGATTCGGCTTGTCGGCGGCCATGTCATATTCCTTTCCGGCTCAACGCCAGACAGCGGGATGCGTCACTCTCCTCACCGCACTCAATGGAGAGTGATGAGGAAGTCCTTGTCGTCGCGAATGGTGCTGTTGGACTGCACGTCCCGCAGACTCACGTCCAGTCGGAGCAGGTCGAGCGACAGATCCGACTCGTACTGCACCTTGTTCCGGAAGTAGTCCTGATACGCCTGAGAAAGGTTGTTCATGATGTTCATAAGCGGGCGCATCGTTACGTCAGAGGACTGGTAGTCCTTGGTGAGGCTGGTGCCGTCAGAGAGGATCCACTGCATGTCCGTGATCTGCTGGCTTGTCGGATCCGAGCCCTCGTCACGCTTCTTGGTGAAGAACTGGGCGTAGCTCTGTCCGGCCGGCACCAGGGCGTCGAGGTAGCCGTCGTAGACGTTGCCTGCACGCCAGTTGAGGTCGAAGCCGCCCGGGACGACATGCTTGGTCTGCAGCGCCAGCGTCGAGACGCCGTTCTTGGCTTCGGCCGCGGAGACGCCCGTGATCTTGTCGGTGGCGATCGAGACCGGAATGGTCGGCGGACGCAGGAACAGCCCGTCGATCTTCGTCGTCTGCAGGTCGGACGTGTACGACTGAATCTGCGTCAGATTCGTGCGCATCTCGACGAGCTTCTGGTCCAGGGCGTCCCTGGCCTCGGCCTCCATCCCCTTGAGCGCGACCTCGTAGTAGGCCTGCGCAGGGTCGAAGGCCGGAGCGTCGAGCGCCGCGATCTTCTGGGCCCCGGATGCGCCGGGGTTGAAGAAGACCCGCCACTGGTCGTACTTGGAGAAGGTCTCGTCGCCGGCCAGCTTGCTGCTGCTCTGCGTCTGCTCCGCTTGGGGCGTGGTGAGTTCGGCATTCGCACGGACCGTCAGGTTCAGCACCTGGCGGTCAAAGGGCCGGTCGGCGTTCAGGAGGACTCCGATGTAGCCGGTCGATCCGAAGACGTAGAAGGAGCCCTTGATTCCGCTGGTGCTGACCGGCTCGCTGTTCAGAGAGGTGTCCGACCCGAGCAGGAACGCCCTGTAGTCCGCGGCGTTGTACGAGATCCGAGCGGTCGCACTGAAGTGCATCATCGCGAGCGCCTTGTTGCCGCTCTTGTTGGTGTAGATCCCGTCAACGGTGCCGTCGAGATTCGTCTTCGACGTCTTGAACTCGCTGCTGTACAGCGCCGTCTGCGATAGCGAGTCACGCTCTGCCTGGTACGCCGAGGCCCCCGATGCGCTGATCACGATCGCGCCCGTGACCGCGAAGATGCCGAAGAACACCCCAAAACGCTCGATCGCGTGGTGCGAGTCGAGGTTGAACTTCCTGCTGAATGCCAGCGCCTTGTCCTTGATTCCCATGCTCTGCTCTCTTTCGCGCTTGCACCCTGCTGCGGGCCCGGAATGGCGAACCGGGCCGGAGGTGGCCTTGCACCTCAACCGACCCGGTTGGCTCGACGTCTGTGTCCCCGGTGGTGTGCACGGTCGGTGACCGCCTCTTACTTGGAAGGGCCGCTCAGAAACCCACTGAACTGATCGGCGGTCTGGACGATCACCGTGCCGCCGCCGAGGTCCGTGATGGTCTGCTGGCCGCCGGAACCAACCGTCGAGATCAGTGACCACCCGCCGGTGCCCAGGGCTCCGCCGACGAGAATGAGGAGCGCAATCGTGCCCCAGCCCTGCTGCTGACCCGCGGACTGAGGGTTGGCCATCAGCTTCTTGATCAGGAGGACGCCGCCCCAGACCAGGCCGGCAGCGCCGAGCAGCATGAGCAGAAGACCACCCCAGAGCTGGACCTGGGACTTGGCGTTCTGCAAGAAGCTGGTCAGGTCCCAGGCTGCACTCGGCAGGGAGGCCTGTGTGAGGGCGGCTGCCTCGTAGATCTTCGTCATGGTTCTTTCCTCTCGTCTTTCGAGTCATTCGGTGACATGACAGTTGGTCACATGGCAACAAGCGCAGCTCGCCCACCCGGACGGGCAACGATAGAAGCCGGAGAGGCTAATGACATGCTGTTGGACCCTCTTGCTGGCTCGTATACGTGAGCGCCCGAGTGGCTAATCTACCCTATTCAGATAGGGAGTCATAGGCGAGTGCGAAAGGGTCTACTGGCAAACGTTCGAAAGATGTTCGAAAGCGAGACGAATCGGCGTCACGGCATGCGACCGCAGGGTCGCGACGGACGCCTGTGGAATCCGCAGTGCCAGATGTGTAATGTGCCGCTCCAGCACCGCTGCGACGCCGGCCTGCTCGATTTCGAGGCGGGTCGCCCTCATGCACCCCGTCGATCGCGATTTCGACCAGGAAGTACCAAACCGTCATGAACCGACTGCCCGGGGACCTCTTCGCCCGCCGACTTCGTCGAGAACGCGAACGCCTTGGCATCAGCCAGGCAGAGCTAGCGCGCCGTATGGCCGCACTGCTCGGCACAAACGTTGACTCCACCGCCATCACACGCATCGAGCAGCAGACCCGCGCAGTCCGGCTCGACGAGGCGGTCACGGCTGCCGAGGCTCTCGGGGTCCCTCTGATCACACTGCTCAGCGACAACTACGCCCGCGAGAACGAAGCTGAGATCCAGAAGCAGCTCGCCGAGCTGGCCCTCGCCGAGCAGGAATGGGAGAGGCTGCGCCAGAAGATCCACCGGATCACCCAGACCATCCAGCAACTCTCCGCAGAGCGGGAGGCCTTCCGCTCTCACGCGCTGGACGTCAACCCTGAAACCGCCGGCGACTACGAGCTCGACCCTGATACCCAGGCCGCTCTCGACGCCCGGATGCGTCATGTCCGCAACAAATCGGCCGGAGAGGTCACAGACCCAGGTGCATGACGCTGTTGCGGACGGCCGGGTTGAACGCTCAGTGGTAGACGTGGCCGTCTCGGGCTTCCACCACCGGCCGGTCAGCATGATCTCCTCGGTGCTCGCGCCGTTCCGCCTTGCGTGAGTTACGTGACCAGCTTGCAACTGTGGAAGCCGTACGCCGACGCATTCATCCTCACGGTTGTCAAGGAGGTGCGGTTACCCAAGGCGAAGGACTGACAAATTCAGGACCTCGACACCACGAAGCTGGGGACGCACACCATTGCGCTCGTCACGACCGAGATGACACCGCGGTCGTTCGGGGCGTCAGCCCAGGCCGACTGGGCCGCCAATGCGCTCTCAAACTTGACGGGATCAGCCCGGAACTGGTCGGCTCCGCCGATTACCACACCTACACGCTGGGCCCCGACCCCGATCTGGACCCCAGCGCGCACACTGACCCGTCGTAGCCGGAGGGGCAACGATCACGTTCGGATTCCGCTGCAGGACGGCAACGGGGCCTGAACGGATACCTGCTGGCCCGTCAGACTGCGCGCGTGCACCAGCTCATGAAAGGCGTGTCCGATCACGCCGACGCAGTCGCCCAGTTCATCGGCGCCTTCATCATTGCCCTGTTCTCCGCCCTGTTCACCTACTGGCTGACCAAGCGAGTCCGTGCGCGTGCCGACCGGCAGGAGGAGCGGGCCGCCCTGCAGGTCCAGGCCGACGCTCTGGGCGTGGCCATGGCTGATGTCCGGGCTGCGGCGATCGTCAATCACACGCTGTGGGAGAGCCCGGCCTCGCGCGGCCGTAGTTTCCTCCTCGCCCTCCTGGCCTGCGCCGGCGGCGCAGCCCGCGGCCGCGTGGCCGGCGGCACCGATGGACTCAGCTTCGCCATCGGGATGGGAGAGGCCGCCCTCCTCCTGAGCCGGGAGCGCCGGGCCAGTAACCAGGCGATCGCCGCCGTACGCGAACCGCTCCTCCGCCTCGCCACGGCCGCCGCACCGCTGCTGCGCCACCCCAACGCCCAGGTAGCCGACGCCGCCGAGGCCGTCCTGGCCGCCGCCAGCAATATCGAGAACCACGCCAGCAGCGACGTCGCCGTCGCTGCCTTCGGGCGGGCGGTGCGCGCCGCCCTGCAACCGCCGCCCACCTTGTGGGCCAGGATCTGTCACCGCCTGCGGCCTGGACCGGCCGCAGCCGGCGGAAGCGGCACCGGCTCCTCGTGATCGTCGTATCGCATGAGTCGGCGTGCCGGTGTGGGCATGCCGGGATGGAACTGGGAGTGCCGGCCATGCTGCAACTCTCCGAGCAGGGGGCCAGGGTGGGGTTCACCCTGACCGATCAGAACTGCTACGACTTCACCGAGAAGATCACCTCGACTCTGGCGGCGTAGCCTGAGCGCCTGCGGCGGGACGAGCCGCGCTCAGCACGAGGAGGCCCTCCCGGTGGATTGGCTCATCGCCGCCGCTCAGCAGACCAGCACGAGCACCAGCCCCGTGTGGCTCGCCCCTCTTCTCGGCGGCGTCGGGGCCGTATTGGGCGGAAGCCTGACCTCGCTGGTCGCCTGGCGCGTTCTGTCCGACACGAAGAAGGCCCGCGAGCGCGCCGAGGAGAAGGAGGCAGCGGCGACCATCACCGCCGCGCTGCTTGAGGTGCGCCAGATCTACCGGAACACCGATGTCGGGTCCGGGCCGGCGCCCGAGGACTTCGAGTACTGGGCGGATTACCTCCTCTCGAAGCTCGGCAAGGCGGAGGTGGCGGTCATGGCGTTCCGCAGCGAGGCCCTGCGTACGCGCCTTACCGCCTCGCTGGATCTGCTGATCTGGGGAGCCCACGACTCACGGTTGCTGTACGAGACACGCCTCGGCAGTTCACGTGCGGTGGCGTACGCGGCGCACCAGGACGCGATGGCTTGCCTCGGCGCGAAGCTGCGCGGGGAGGAGCTGCCCTCGGCCACCAAGGTGTGGATCGCGGCAGACGGCCATATGCAGTGGCAGGCCGAGGAGGAACGGCGGGCCGGAGAAGGGGAATAGCGTCGGCATCAGGTAGAGGGTCAGAAGTTCGCGGCCGGTCTCCCCTCGGACGACCACGTGCAGCCTTCGCACAGACCGTTCCGATCGTGGCCAGCCGCCTCCCAGTGCGTCCGCTTCAGCTCCCAGAATGCCGCCCGGTATGCCTCGCGGGCACGCTGGCACCATTCCCGCTCCGCGGCATCGAGGTGGGACCAGCACGCCCCCGGGTCGTCGACCTCGACGAAGCCCTCCGGCCACTCCGCAGCCTGCCGCGTGCAGGCCCGGCCGTCCTGCCGGGCGCGCACGCACAGCGGTTTCTCGAGGCCTAGCCGCCCGCCCCACGGAGGGGCGTGGAACCGTACCCAATCCGCTGGCAGCGTCCGCACGACGCCCGGCGGCGGCAGCCGCAGGTCCAGGTGCAGTCGGCCGCGGACGGCCCCCTGCCCTGCGGGCTCGCGGTCGACGGGTACACCGGTCGACGCCCAGGTCCCGGCCAGCCGCTCGGCGATGGTCTGCAAGGTCGCTGCGTCGCCGGCCACGATGTCGACCACGGCTAGCCCGGGCTCGGACACGAGCGAGGGGGTGATGTCTCCCATGCCGTACGAGACCCCAGGCGACAGGCTCTGGTTGCGGCCACTCGGCAGGGTTCACCCGGCCGAGTGGCCGCAACCAGGCGGAGGCCCGAAGTGATCGCCCCGGTGCGGGCCTTGTCCACTACCCTGGTACCTGGTCGCCCGGCTGCGGACGACCCTGGCCCGAGTAGTCCGGCCCGTGACCGGACGGCGACGACAGCCCGAACCCGCTCAGCGGGAATCTGCAGCAGCGAAATCCGAGTGTCCGCTTCCAGGCCGTCCTGCACGCCAGGCGTGCCCCCGGCGTTGAAGAACGCCGCCCGCCGACGCGCGGCGGAGACCAGTCAGTCCTGCGAGGACGCGCTGAAGGCGTCTGCCCAGGCAGCCGCCACTGCGGCGGTCTCCGGTGCCGCCGAGGGCGTTTGTGGGCGGTCTGGAACGAGCCGAGCTCGTCCGGCAGGTCACGCCAGGGAGAGCAGGTGCGGTACTTCCACGCGATGGCATCCGAGGTTCGGCGGTGATCGGCCCACCGACCGCGGACCGGATTGGCCGGCAGCGGCTCGATCCGGCCCCACATCGCATCAGTGATCACTGACCGGACGGACACATCTGATCAACTGACCAACCGATCAAAGAGACACGCTTTAGGTCCCCTCTCCTCAGGCGGTGCGGTTGAGACAGTTGCTGCAGGAGTCGATCTCGTCTCCAGGCGCGCGGAACGGGACGAAGCAGCGGATGCAGTGCGTCAGCCCCGGAACCGCTCGGCCGCACGAGAAGCAGAAGAACACCTGCTCGTCCGGAGCAGCGGCGGTCTTCGCCCCCACTACGAGGCTTTCCTCCTGGCAGTCCGGGCATGACTCCACGGCCATGATCCCAAACAGGTCGGGCGCTCCCGGGTCGCGGCCCAGGACGAACACGGCGTACATGGTCGCCCCGTCGTGCGTCGGTTGGGACGTGCCGCAGAACCGGCAGGTCACGCGGTCTCTTGCTGGCTCAGGGACCAGGGCCCATTGGTCGCAGTCTGGGCACTGCACGGTGCGGTCCCGCAAAGATTCCAGGTCGGCGCGTATCCGCTGCATGCGCTTTTTGACGAAGCCCTGGATCCGCGACAGACCGCCGCGGATGTGCTCCATGTCGGCCTCGCTGCTCTTTGCCTCCGGCGCTGGCAAGGTGGGCAGAAGCTCCTCGTCGAGGAAGCGGATCAGGAAGTCCAGGACCTCGGCGGCCTGGCTCTCCACCGCGCGGGCGTTCGCGGCCGGTCCGATTAGCCCGTAGTGCTGCAGCGCGTTGCGGTGCTTCGCCAGTTTCAACACTGCGCTGGTGTCCTTGTCGGTAATGGGGGCTCCGGCGATGTCCTTCAGGCGTTGCACGGTCTCCTCGGGGGTGCAGCTCTTCAGCGTGCCGTCCTCCAGCTCCGACCGCTTGGCCTGCCCCGGGTCCTTGAAGACCAGTGTCCAGTGCTCCAGTTGGAGGCGGGCCTTCAGGAGCACCTCGGCGCCGGCTGCAAGGTGGAGGACGGCGTACTTCAGGTCCCGGGCGCTGACGCGTTCGTCGCCGGATTCCAAGTGCTCGACCACACTGACCAGGTAGTCCAGGCCGTTGGGCACTGGAGGGAAGGACACCTCGCTGCCCGGGTGCTCCACCTCCCTGCGGGGGTCGTAAATCTCGTCGTCAGCGACGCGCTGTCTGCGCCAGCCCCCCGGATACCGCACAGGTGCCCTCTCCTGGTGGGTCAGCACCTTGTCGAGATTCTCCCAGTCGTCCATGTCGGGCAGCTCGTCATCGGCAGCGCTCATGCGCCAGGATCCGTCCGCAGCGCGCCGATCATGTCGGACGGCAACTCATCGCCCTGGTCGACGAATTCGGCGGTGAGCCGGGCGCGCTGCTCCGCCGGCCAGTCGGTCAGCACGGCGGCGACCGACTCGCTGAACGGCTTGGCTCGCTGCCGCTCGCGGATGGCCGCGTCGACGTGCTCGTTGATCTCGGGGTAGCTGGTACTGAGGAGGTCAATGTTGGGCAGCAGCATGTACGCAAGCGCGTGCAGTTCCCAGCCGGTTTCCCGGCGGCTCGTGTCGGCGTCCTCGCGGAAGGCGAGGGTCTCACGCAACGGCTCGGCGTTCAGGACCAGTTGGGCCGCACCGTCCGCCGTCGGCGCCTGCCCGGGCGTGGCGTGCTGGCCGACGTCGCCGAGGCAGGCAGCCTGGTGGGTGATCCGCGTGGCGAGGTCGGCGGCGGAGCGGGCTGGTGCGGGACGGTGCTCGGGCATGGCCTGGAGCCTAGCCGGAATCACCTTCCATAAAGGGTAGGTGATTCATTTGTTCGAATCTGAGATCAGTCCATGAGGCCACGCTGTAACTGATGGACCATCAGTTTCGTCGGCTGGATCGTTCCTCCGCTCCCACCGAGTGCCGCCCGCCGCCACAGGCGCCGGACAAGTCTGGCTCGACGACCGGTCCTGGGGTGGCCTGACAGGACCAGACTTTATTCATCACTGTCCATGGCCGCTCCTCGCGCCGGGCGCACCCACTGGATCGAGCGTGGCACACGGTCCGCGCGGCAGCCGTCAAACGGCCCAAAGGGTGCTTTTCCGGTGAGGCGCTAGAAAAGCAACCGACAGAACGGGCCCCGTGGAGGTCGAACGCGGATATCCGTGGGTGGAGCGGGTAGCGGGTCGCCGGAGCCTGCGGGAGGCTCTCAGCGAGGCGTACGGCGCTGCGGGCCCCCTACCTCCGTCCGGCCTGCTGTTGCACGCTTAGGCTCGGCTTACCTCCTATTCCTGGCAGAATACGAGGTAACTGGGGCGGGGGTGAGGCGCCATCAGGTGTCGGACCGCACCAAAGGCTTCAGCACAGCACGAAAGAGTTCAGTAGGTTCTTCAGTGCCGCAGCGAACACTTCAGTGAGGGGAACCCTATGCCAGAGCATCCGCAGATCTCCAGGATCCTCTGGCCGAAGTCCAGGCCGTCACAGAGGTGAACAGGCGGCCTGGCCTGATACCTGGGGCACTGTGGTGCAGGACCTGAACGGCCAGGGTGTCGTCGCGCCTTGGCCAACTGTCGGCGAGTGAAGGCTTCTGTGCGCCCGACACAACCAACGAGAGGACTCCGCGGATGAGCGCTGAGGACAGTCGGACGGTAACCGACCTCGAAGGTAATCCCGTTACGGAAGGCGCTCCGGTCGTGGCGTGGCGGCACGACAAAAAGAAGTTCACCGCTACGGTCAAGACCATCATGCCGCACAGAGCGGGTGACGGTGATTTCCGGCGCATCGTCTTGGTCAAGGATGACGACCAGGAAGAAGTTGAACGGCACTCCGACCAGCTCGTGGTCGTTGTCGGCGACGACGAAACGCTTCCGGACACAAACCTGACTGCAGTGGTCGACGCGCGCATCCACGGTGGGCGGGATGCGCGCATCCACGGTGGGCGGGTATGCATCATGCTTTCGGGGAGAGCGGGACTACAGCCTGTGAATGTCGGTCAGGTGCCGATGGATCCCTTCACACGGCAGGTCCGCGACGTGCTGATGGCCGTTCCCCATGTGTCGGGTGTTGCCGTCGTTTCCACTATCAGTAACCGGCAACGGAACATCGTGGTCCATTGGGAAGCCGGCGCCGACCGCAAGGTAGTCGGTCAGAGGGCGTGGCAAGCAGTAGCAGGCGTCCTCCCAGACGTCCAACTACGCCGAGCGTTTTGGCAGTAGCCAAAGCACGATTTCGGCAGGTCCGATCCGCCCAGCGACGAAAAGGGCCCATGGTGGGTGCCCCATGGCACTGGACCTGAACGGTCAGGACGCGGTCGCGGCTTGGTCACCTGCCGGCGAGTGAAGGCTTCCGCGCGGCACCGGAGATGCGGGCGGCGCACGAAAGATTGATGCCCCGGCGGTCGCAGGTCTCCCACCACTCGTGCCGGTTCACGGAGGCCGTCGCCTTCCGCAGGGCCTCGAACTGCCCGTCGTACTCCGCGGCCTCTTCGTCCGTCCAGCCGGGCGACGCAGGCCGGCCGGGGTGCTCCCTGCCCCGCTCCGACTCCGCAGGCCACCCCTCGTGGGGTGCGCGGGACCACGGGAGGGTCTTCTGGTAGGTGTGAAGCGCGGCGTACAGTTCGGCTGCCTCACGCTGCTTCGCGAGAAGGTCGACGGGGAACGGGTGCCGACCCCTGCGGACGCAATCCCGGCAAGCCCCGGCGGCCCGGCACCTCCACGGTGATCTCCCGGACGGCCTCCACCACCTCGATGCGAGGCATCGCGGCCCGCCGCGCGGCCTTGCCTTGACCTCCTCGGCCGAGACCTCAGCGGGGTGTATGACCCACTTCGCCTCGATACTCGCGGCCCGCGCCAGCTCCTCCGGCGCAAGCGCTTGGCGGGCCCTCCCAGATGAGGCGTAGCGAAGTAACGGCGTCCCTGTGGTGGCCCGGTCGTGTCTCCTGGGAGGCGCCACCCGGCTTCCCTGCACAGGTGAGTCCTCCGAAGGCCTTGTGTGCGACGCCAGTGCGGCACTGCCAGGACGCGCACGAGACACCGTGAGGACGTACGCAGCTCCAAGAGGTACACCTGCATCAATCGGCGTCTTGTAGGTGTCCCCGTCGAGTCTCGTTCGTGTACGGATGAGTCACCTCGGCGCGCTTCCCTGGCCAGCCGGTTCCGCTCGTTCTCCTCACGTCGCTGGACCTTCAGCGCCTTCCTCGCCGCGGCCTCCTCTATCTGCTTCGCCGGCACCCGCTGCATGTTCCCGGCAACCGGAATCCCCGCCACCAGCGCTCCTAGAGGCCGACCGACTTGAGCATGTTCAGCAGGATGCCGGTGTTGCCGATCACAGTCTTCTGCGCCTCCCGGGCCGCGCCTCCAGCTGTTCGGCCTGCGCGGCCAAGATGCCCACGTTGCCCTGGGCGAAGGCGTCCTGACTCGCGGCGATCACACCGACCAGCAGGTGCGGGCCACTCGCCGCGTGTGCGGCGGCCAGCGGAATCGGCCCGGTCGCATGGTGCTGGGCCATCAACCTGAGCGGCGTGTCGGCCCGCAGACCTGCCAGCGGATGAACTCGACACGCTCGACCGAGTCGTCATGCCTGGCACCTGCGGCTTTCCGCGTGGAGGGCGTCGTTGTCCAGGACGACACTGTCGGCGAGCGCCGCCTCGGTCTGCACCATTACGCGAGCGGTTTTTCCTGTCCGGGCCGCCGCGATTGTCAGCCGTTGGCTTCGACCATCCGAACGGATCCGGGGACGAGACCGAGGCACGTCTCTGGCCGAGCATTCCACCCCGCCATCTGCTCCACACAACAGCTGCTGTCGAGATCGAACACCGCACAGGGATGCTGGTTCAACGACGATGTGTAGATCAGCCCCTGAACGGGGTTGTCCGGGTTGAAGACCTTGAGGAGGAATTCCGCGACCACCTGGGTCGGCACGTAGTCGATCTGGTCGTAGCCTTCCCGAACCGGCTCGGCCATCTGTCCAACGAACTGGTGCAGAAATAGCAGGGTGCGCCGCTGGTGGCCGCGGTCGGGGTCGAACATCGACGGAATGCTGGGGAGTCGGGTGAAGTCGACCACCGCACATCTGCGGGAGAGCTCGAAGGTGCCCACGACCAGCCGTTGCAGCTCGCCGCGCGTCACCTCCTGCACAGCGGTGTCCTGGTCGAACGCGCCGTAGAACATCGGGATTCCGGCCGGGCTCATCCTGTTGGAGGTCCGGGCGAACTCGCGGGGCGCGGTGCCGAGGTCGGCGGCGCCCCAACTGCGTGCGGTCGTCACCTCGCTGTCCTGTACCTCGCGGGCACGCCACAGCTGGGTGCCGGCGGGGAGTTCCTGTACCAGGTCAAGGTCCAGGATGTGCTGACCGATCTTGTCGAGGATGCGCCCTGCGGGGATCTCACCCCAGTGGTCTTCCTCCTGGTCTGCAGCGTCACCGCGGAGCCAGAAGACGTACCTGGTCTTGTGCTGGATCTGTTCGCAGAAGCTCTTCCAGCTGGAGGTGAGCTGCTCGTTGTAGCGCAGGAACTGCCAGTCGATCTCGGTCCATGTCTGATCGCCGATTGCTTCGCGGACGGCCTCCAGGACCGCATCGTTGGCGAAGACGTCGGAATGCTCGTACACCAAGTCCCAGGTGTCCCAGGTGGTGGCGACCTGGTAACCGCCCTCCCGGCTGTCCCAGGGGACTCCCTCGTCGTCGGCGTTGGCGTACTCGGTCTTCAGTCCCCCGACGAACGCTTCGGTGAGAATGTCCAGTTCGACGGCAGGACTCTCGCCGCAGAAAGTGCATTCCTCGTCGTCCTGGGCGGAATCAGAGATCACCTTCTTGAGCGCCGGGTCGTTGAGGCATCCCGCACACACATGATCTCCCCGGGAGGACCAGCCTCGCTCGAACTCCAGCTCCATCTGCCGCTTTACCGCACCCATGTGCGGCAGCCTACGCGCGGTCAGGGGCCAGGGCATTCCGGCAAACGGAAGGTCCGTTCTCGGACTCGCTCCCTACCCTTGGCGCTCAGCCCCTGGGCTACAGCCCGTGCCGGGCCTTGGAGCGAAGAGTGAGTCTCGCTCTAGGGGACGACACGAGCCCGGGAGGATCAGCCATGAGATCTCCGAGCCCAGGCCACCCCATACGGCCGGGTAATTCAAGCAGCCGGGACCGGGACTGGGCATACGAACGCTGAAATGCCGACATGTACACGGACTTTGTCCGTCTCATAAGCGCTGTCTGCCCTACATGCCCTCACGTCCCCAGGGTCGGCAAGACCCTGCTTTCCGTCGCGCTGGGGCGGGTGGCCCTGCCCATGCCGGCCGTCCTCCCGGTATTGCCGATATGGGGGCTCGGCGGAGATCCGCCCAGCCTCCGTTACGTCTGTGGGCCGAGCACCCGACTGGCCGGAGTTCTGCGCAGGGCCGGCCGGAGCGGGGCGTTCCGCCGCGCCGGAAACCTGCCAGGATTCAGCGCGACCAGATAGCTCCTCGTCTCACCTCACCTCATGCATCTCTCACAAACGAGAGCGGCCGGCGATGCTGTCCGGAGTGATGGCGTGAAGGGAGTTGAAAGATTTACGCACGTTTCCTTCGCTTGTCTGCCGCTACTGTTATAGACATGGGATCCGGCGCGCTTCCCACCGTCCAAATGACTCTGGGGGGGCGTATGTGCACAACTCCTAGCCACGCTGTACCAGTTGGTCTCCACTACGCCCGCGAGAACATCCTCGACCAACTCGGCACCCGCATCGTCCGCACCTGGCTCCGGGACACCTGGGGCGTCTGGTCCCGCGACGATCACAGCATCGTTATCGCATCCGGGTTCAGCGCCGTACAGGAAGGATGCGTCCTAGCGCAGGAGTTGGAGCACGTCTGGGCCGGAGACATCGACTGCGGCAGTCAGATTCGGTCAATCCGCCAAGAACGAAGTGCGGACCTCGCTGCAGTTCGCAAGCTCATAGCCATCTCGGACCTCGCCGAAGTCACCCAGTGGGTCAGCGACATCCCCACCGCAGCGGCCGAACTGCACGCGCCTGAAGGTCTCCTCGAGGTCCGCATCAACGACCTGCGTAGGGAGGGCTAGCCGTGGCGACGTCAGGGTGGATCGAAGATCGCTGGCTGAAGAAGCGTAAGGACCCGGTCACCGGGAAGCGCGAGCGCACAGACCTGTGGGGCACCAAGACGAAGCGCTACCGAGTCTGCGGCATCCCCGGCGTCAAGAGGCGCAGCTTCGAGACGCTGGATGAGGCCAAGACATGGAAGATCGACACGATCGCCGCGATGAAGAAGCACGAGTTCGTCGACGAGCGCGACGGAGAGATCCTCCTCGGCGACTACATCGCGGATGAGTGGTGGCCCAAGCGCGACGACCCGATCAACACCCGCGGGCCGATGAAGTCGAAGATCTGGAACCACATCGTCGACAGCCAGCTCGGCCGCACACCGATGAACCTCATCGACGACGAGGACCTCATCGACTGGAAGTTGGAGCTTAAGGGTCGGGGCCTGGCCCCTGCCACGATCGAGGTCATCTGGAATCACCTCAGCTCCATCTTCAAGTTCGCCGTCGGGAAGCGCATCGCGAAGAACCCGTGCAAGGGCGTGGACAAGGGAGTCCGACCTGTAGCCAGCAAGGGAACGAAGGCGCGCGCCTGGACGAGGACCGAAGCTCGTTCGATCCGTGCGGCTATGGCGGACCGGTACCAGGCCATCGCGGACCTGGGCATGTTCGCCGGCCTACGTCAGGCGGAGACTTTCGGGTTCAGCCCGGCCGACATCGACCGCGACCTCATGGTCCTGCACGTGCGCCGCCAGCTGCTGTGGGAGAACGGAACAAGGCCCTTCCTCAAGCTGCCCAAGGGCGACAAGGAGAGGGATGTCCCTCTCTCGCCCATGTTGTTGCAGCTGCTCGACGCTCACGTGAAGCGGTTCCCGCCGGTGAAAACGACATTGCGCTGGGATGGCCCGGGCAACGACGGGCGAGACGAACTCACGGTGCCGCTGCTGGTCACCACCTGGCACAAGAACCGTATGAACCCGAACACCTTCAACGACCGCACGATGAAGCCCGCCCTCGCGGCGGTCGGGCTGATTGCCGAGCGCGACAAGGAGAAGGGGAAAGAGCGGTGGGGCTGGGAGGCCTCGCGCGAGATGATGCACCATCGCTGGCGTCACACCTACGCGAGCGTCCAGCTCGGCGCTGGCGAGGACGTGATCTCCGTGAGCCACTGGATGGGGCATGCGTCGCCAGACATCACGCTGCAGATTTACGCTCACTTCATGCCCGACCACGGGCAGCGCGGGCGGACGGCGATCGACAGGTGGCTGGAGCCGGAGCTGAAACAAGGGGGTGTCTCGCCTGCGCCGCGGCTGCGCGCGGTGAGCTCCGAGGGGGACGAATCGGAGGGAGTCGCGTGAGGATCGGCCGGAACCCCCTCACAACTCCCTTGGTCGTGTGACGAGTTACCGGAGGCCGCTTCCCGATCATGGGGGAGCGGCCTCCGGCGTGCTCTGGTGATCACTTTCGCGGCACAACGGAAGTGATGTTCGTGCAGGTCAGCCGTACGTGTAGAAGCCCGACCCCGTTTTCCGGCCCAGCCGGCCCGCGTCGACCATGCGCTGGAGCAGCGGCGGAGCGGCGTACAGCGGCTCCTTGTACTCCTCGTACATCGAGAACGCGACCGAGGCGACGGTGTCCAGGCCGATCAGGTCGGACAGCTTCAGCGGGCCCATCGGGTGGGCGCAGCCGAGTTCCATGCCGTTGTCGATGTCCTCGCGGCTGGCGATGCCCGACTCGAACATCCGGATCGCGGAGAGGAGATACGGGATCAGCAGCGCGTTGACCACGAAGCCGGAGCGGTCCTGGGCGCGGATCGCGTGCTTGCCGAGCAGCTTCTCGGCGAACTGCTGGGCGCGGGCCAGGGTGCCCTCGGAGGTGGTGAGCGCCGGGATCAGCTCGACGAGCTTCTGCACCGGGGCCGGGTTGAAGAAGTGGATGCCGACGACCTGGTCGGGCCGTGAGGTGGCGACCGCCAGCTTCACCAGCGGGATGGAGGAGGTGTTGGAGGCCAGGATGGCGTCCGGGCGGGTCACCACCTGGTCGAGCACCTGGAAGATCTCGGTCTTCACCTGCTCGTTCTCCACCACGGCCTCGATGACGAGGTCGCGGTCCGCGAACTCGCCGAGGTCGGTGGTGAAGCTGAGCCGCGCCTGGGTGGCGGCCAGCTCCTCCGCCGTGATCTTGCCGCGTTCGGCGGCCTTGGTCAGGGAGTTGAACAGCCGGGTGCGGCCGATCTCCAGGGCTTCGCCGGTGGTCTCGGCGACCTTCACGTCCAGGCCGGAGCGGGCGCACACCTCGGCGATGCCCGCCCCCATCTGGCCGCAGCCCACCACTCCGACACGTGCGATGTCTCCGGCCGGGAAGTCCGTCACTTCGTCCCTTTCGCTGATCTTCACCTGGTGGCAGGTCGGCTGTGGCCGGATCCTGCTCCGTTCGAGCACGTTACTCCCAAGTATCGATGATCGATCGTCTGGGTCCGTCCTTCTTCGTGCATTCTGGGGCGCGGAGACGATCCGTGACCGTGCGGATCCATGGTGTTGGGGGAGTGTGCACATGGGACGTCTGTCGCGCCGGGCCTTCGCGCTGGCCGCGCTGTCCACCCTGACGACGGCCTCGGGAGCGGCCGCCGCGCCGGGCCGTCCGAGGCGGGCGGCGACCGAGATGCGGGGCGTGTGGCTCGCCACCGTGTCCAACCGGGACTGGCCGTCGAAGCCGGGGCTGACCGCCGCACAGCAGCGCGCGGAGCTGATCGCCCACCTCGACCGGGCGGCGGCGGACCGTCTGAACGCGGTGATGTTCCAGGTACGGCCCACCGCCGACGCCCTGTGGCCCTCGCCGTACGAGCCCTGGTCGCAGTACCTCACCGGCACGCAGGGCAAGAACCCGGGCTGGGACCCGCTGGGTACCGCCGTCGCCGAGGCGCACCGGCGGGGACTGCAACTGCACGCCTGGTTCAACCCGTACCGCGTCGCCAACCACGCCGACCCGACCCGGCTCGTCGCCTCCCACCCCGCCCGCAGGCACCCGGACTGGGTGGTGCCGTACGGCGGGAAGCTCTACTACAACCCCGGACTGCCCGAGGTCCGCGCCTTCGTCCAGGACGCGATCCTCGACGCGGTGCACCGGTACCCGGTGGACGCGGTCCACTTCGACGACTACTTCTATCCGTACCCGGTGGCCGGCCAGACCTTCGACGACGACGCGGCCTACGACGCGTACGGCGGCGCCTTCCCGAACCGGGCCGACTGGCGGCGGGACAACATCGACAAGCTGGTCCTGGAGACCGCCGCCCGCATCAAGCGGATCCGGCCCACCACCCAGTTCGGCATCAGCCCCTTCGGGGTGTGGCGCAATGCGGCCACCGACCCGCTCGGCTCGGACACGCGCGCGGGTGTGCAGTCGTACGACGACAACTTCGCGGACACCCGCAAGTGGCTGCGCGAGGGCTGGATCGACTACCTCGTGCCGCAGCTCTACTGGAACATCGGCTTCGCGGCGGCCGACTACGCCGAACTCGTGGCCTGGTGGGCGAAACAGGCGCGGGGGAGCAGGACCAGGCTGTATCTCGGTGAGGCGCTCTACAAGGCGGGGGATCCGGCGCAGCCCGCGGCCTGGCAGGACCCCGCGGAGCTGTCCCGGCACCTCACGCTCGCGCGCCAGTACACACAGGTGCGCGGGCATGTCTTCTTCGCCGCGAAGGAGGTCGCCGCGGACCGCGTCGGGGCGATGGCGCGGGTGGTCGCCGACCACTACCGGGAGCCGGCGGCGCCCCCGCGCCGGATCACCGGCCCATCTGCTGGAACCGGTGCCTGATCTCGGTGTCGGGGCCGGGTGAGCACACGCCCTCGTGCCCGTCCTCGAAGCGGACGCGGTACGGGGGGTTGCCCTCCTGGCCCATCACCTCGACGATCTCGCCGACCTTGTCCTGCTGTCCGACCACCCTGCCGTGCTGGACAAGCTGGTCGCCCACGGTTGCACGCATCAGCGGTGCCTCCTCGCCAAGTGAGCGGTCCGTGGCCTGATTTTACGGCGCGGGGACCCACTGGGAACCGACGCGTACGCGCCGCTCAACCCCGCGCCCGCTGGGTGACCGCGATGCACACCAGCACCGCCGCGGCCGTCAGCGGGGCGGCCACCGTCAGGTGCTCGCCGAGCAGCAGCACCGACCACACCAGTGTGAGCAGGGGCTGGGCCAACTGCAACTGGCTGGCCTTGGGGATCCCGATCGTGGCCATCCCCCGGTACCAGACCACCAGCCCGAAGAACTGCGAGCCCGCCGCCACCCACAGCAGCCCGGCGACACTGTGCGCGGTGAGGTGCGCGGGCTCGTACGACAGCGCGAGCGCCGCCGCGGGCACACTGACCGGCAGGCACAGCACCAGCGCCCAGCCGATGACCTGCCAGCCGGGCATGACCCGGGCCAGCCGGCCGCCCTCGGTGTAGCCGGCCGCGCACACCAGCAGCGCGGCGAAGAGATACAGGTCGGCGGTGGTCAGGGCGCCGCCGCTCTGCTGCACGGTGAAGGCGACCACCGCGGCGGCGCCCACGAGGGCCGCCGTCCAGAAGGTGCGTGAGGGGCGGGTGCCCATGCGCAGGGCGGACAGCAGCGCGGTCGTCAGGGGGAGCAGACCCACCACGACGGCGGCGTGCGCGGTGGTGGACGTCCGCAGGGCGAGCGTGGTCAGCAGCGGGAAGCCGACCACGACCCCGGCGGCGACGACCGCGAGCCCCGGCCAGACACGACGGCTCGGCACCGGGACGCGCAGCGCGAGCAGGCACCCGCCGGCGACGATCGCCGCGAGCACGCTGCGCACGGCGACGAGGGACCAGGGCCCGAAGCCCTCCAGACCCCACGCGGTGGCGGGGAAGGTGAGGGAGAACGCGGCGACCCCCAGGGCGGCCTGGACGGTGCCGTAGGTCCTGGCGGGGGCGGGGACCGCTATCCCGGTCGGTGCGATAGCGCTACTCTGTGCTCTCATGCAAGAGCGTAGCAGTGTCACCGAACTGGCGGAACGGCTGCGGAGTGAGCTGGACCGCTACTCACCCGGTGGAAAGCTCCCGTCGAGCCGGGCCCTCGTGGACCGCTTCCGGGTCAGCCCGGTGACCGTCTCCCGGGCCCTCGCCCAGCTCGCCGCCGAGGGGTTGGTGGTCACCCGCCCCGGCGCCGGTGCCTTCCGCGCCCAGGCGCGCGGCACCGCCACCGCGGCCGGGGACACCTCCTGGCAGGAGGTCGCGCTGAGCGCGGACGGCGCCGTCGACCTCGTACCGCGCTCGGTGGACGCGTCCGGCGTCCTGGTCTCGCTGGCCGCCCCACCGCCCGGGGTGGTGGAGTTCAACGGCGGCTATCTGCACCCCACCCTCCAGCCCGAGCGGGCGATGTCCGCGGCCCTGGCCCGCGCGGGCCGCCGCCCCGGGGCCTGGGGGCGACCGCCGACGGAGGGGCTGCCGGAACTGCGCGAGTGGTTCGCGCGGAACATCGGCGGAGCGGTCACGGCCGCGGAGGTGCTGATCACCGCGGGCGGTCAGTCGGCGCTCACGACCGCGCTCCGCGCACTCGCCCCGCCCGGCGCGCCCGTGCTCGTCGAGTCGCCCACCTATCCCGGCATGCTGGCGATCGCGCGCTCGGCGGGCCTTCGCCCCGTCCCCGTCCCGTTGGACGCGGACGGCGTCAAGCCCGCCCTGCTCGCCGACGCCTTCCGCGCGACCGGTGCCCGGCTCTTCGTCTGCCAGCCGCTGTTCCAGAACCCGACCGGCGCGGTGCTGGCCCCCGAACGCCGGGGCGAGGTGCTGCGGATCGCCCGCGAGGCCGGTGCGTTCGTCGTCGAGGACGACTTCGTACGACGGCTCGTGCACGAGGACGCCGGCCCGCTGCCGCATCCGCTGGCCGCCGACGATCCGGACGGCGTCGTCGTCCACGTCAGCTCCCTGACCAAGGCGACCTCGCCCAGCTTCCGGGTGAGCGCGCTCGCCGCCCGCGGGCCGGTGCTGGAGCGGCTGCGCGCGATCCAGGTCGTCGACACCTTCTTCGTCCCGCGCCCCCTCCAGGAGGCGGCCCTGGAACTCGTCGGATCGCCGGCCTGGCCCCGCCATCTGCGCACCATCGCGACGGAGTTGAAGACCCGCCGGGACACGATGACCGCCGCCCTGCGCCTCGACCTTCCCGAACTCGCCCTCCCGCACGTCCCGTCGGGCGGCTACCACCTCTGGCTGCGCCTGCCCGACGGTGCGGACGAGCCCGCACTGACCGCCGCCGCCCTCCGCGCGGGTGTCGCGATCACCCCCGGCCGCCCGTACTTCAGCGCGGAACCTCCGGCGGGACACCTGCGGTTGAGCTTCGCTGCGGTGGCGGGCCCACAGGAGATCCAAGAGGGCGTACGACGACTCCGCGCGGCCTGCCGGGAGGTGCTCTAGCCGCTCGGCACCGGCGCCACCCCGCACAGGAACTCGGCGGTGGCGAAGAGCTCCGGTGTCAGGCGTATGCCGGTCAGGCGGTGGGCGAGGGCGAAGGAGGCGCCGGTCAGGGTCGCGTAGTAGGCGTCGTGGTCACCGTCCTCCTCGCGCTCGGCGAGGTCGAAACCCGACTCCCGCATCTCGGTGAGGAGTTCGTCAGGACGGCTGCCGTACCGCGCGTCGGCGAAGAGCGGTTCGAAGTGCAGGCGCAGATCGCCGTCCTCGTACCAGCAGAAGCGGTCCACCGCGTTGACGTTGAGGAAGTGCGAGACCACCCTGCGGCCGCGCGAGACGGGCAGCATGGCCTGGTCGGTGACGCCGAGGTAGCCGTTGAACTCGACCATCAGCGTCCAGTCCGCCACGGCCGTGGCCCCGACGAACAGCCGGTAGGGGGCGGAGAGTTCGTACGACGGTCCGCTCAGTCCGTCCACCCCGACGATCCGGCCGCGTCCGTCGGCCCCCAGCTCCCCGAGCAGGCCCTCGGGTGTGATGTCCCGGACCAGCGTCACGCAGTACGCCTCCATCAGGAACTCGTACCGCTCCTTCAGCCACGCGTAGTCCGTGGCGGTCGTCATCCCCGTCATGTCCGCAGCATCGCACCCGGCACTGACAACGCCCCTCGGAAAAACGCTCGACGCCGACCTTCGGGGCCTGGAAATCTCCCGGTATGAACGACACCCCGCCCCTCGCCGAGGGCTACGAGATCTCCACCGACCCCGAGCGCATCGACGCCGAGCGGGTGCACCAATGGCTGTCCACCGACGCGTACTGGGCGCTCGGGCGATCGAAGGAGAAGCAGGACCTGGCGATCGCCGGGTCACTCAACTTCGGGGTCTACGCGGTGGAATCCGGCGAACAGGTGGCTTATGCCCGGGTGATCACCGATCTGGCCACCTTCGCCTGGCTGTGCGATGTGTACGTGGACCGGTCGGTACGGGGCGCGGGGATCGGTACGGCGTTGGTCGGCGCCGTGCGCGAGCACCTGCGGCCCTACGACCTCAGGCGCGTTCTGCTCGCCACCCACGACGCCCACGGGGTGTACGAGAAGCTCGGGTTCGCGCCGCTCGCAAAGCCGGATCAGTGGATGGCGCTGCTCTTCGGGCAGTGAGCCCCGAGGTGCCCTCGGTAACTCCCCGGTAACGCCTCTTGACCTGCGCACTTTCGCGGCTCACGATCGCCGCATGCAACTTCGGGTCACGTTCGTCGCCGCCGCGCGCAGTTCCTCGCTGCTCGCCGAGCGGTTCGAGGACGACCGTCCGCTCGACCAGGCCGGCTGGGACGAGGTGCTGGGCGTGGCGCACGATCTGCTGCCGCTCGCGGCGGCCGAGCTGCGGTACTGCTCGCCCACGCCCCGCAGCCGCGCCACCGGGGACGCCCTCGGTTACTCGCCCCTCGTCCAACTCGGCCTGCGCGACTGCGACATGGGCCGCTGGCGCGGGCTGACCCTCGGCGAGGCGATGGCCCGCGAGCCGGAATCCGTGGACGCCTGGCTCGCCGACCCGCGGGCGACCCCGCACGGCGGGGAGTCCCTGCTGACCTTCATCTCACGGGTGGGGGAGTGGCTCGACACCAGGCCGGTGGACGACGGCGGCCGCGTGGTCGCCGTCGCGGAACCCGCCGTGGTCCGCGCCGCGCTGGTGTACGCCCTGAAGGCACCGCCGTCGACCTACTGGAACATCGACGTACGCCCCCTGTCGGCGACCACGGTCACCGGCAGGGCGGGCCGGTGGACCCTGCGTTGCGAAGGGGTTCCTGTGCGGGGTGCGCGGGCTTAGGCGGCGGTTGCTGGGGGTGGGGCGGCCTGTTCTTGTGCTCGGGTGGCTGTCGGTGGGAGTGCGTGCGTCGGCTGTTCGGTGTTCCGCAGCGGTGAGTGGCTGATGGTCTCGTGCGGGGTTGACGGGGGTTGGAGGCGGGGCGTCGCCTGACTTGCGCGAGGAGCCGGCGATGGTCTGACCTCGTGGACTCCCAGCCGCCACAGGCCGGTACCAGTCGGCGGTCTCGCTCGGTGAGTCGCGCAGATCTGAGGCCGGGAGTCTTCGGGCGTCTCGTGCCGACGGATGCTGGGCGTCCCGCGTGTCCATTCGCCGGGGTCTCTCGTGCTGACGCATGGCGGTTGCCTCGTGGGTGCGGTCGCCGGGTCTCTGATGCCGATGGATGCCGGATGCCCCGTTGGTACAGTCGCCGCGCTTCTCGTGCCGTAGATGCCGGGCGCCGCGTGAGCATCAGGCGCCGGGCCCCTCGTGTGCGCCGACGCCGGGCGTCCCGCCGGCCCAGTCGCCCCCGCGTGTGCGCCGACGCCGGGCGTCCCGCCGGCCCAGTCGCCCTCGCGTGTGCACCGATGCCGGGCGTCCCGCCGGCCCAGTCGCCCTCGCGTGTGCGCCGGCGCCGGGCGTCCTGTCGGCCCAGTCGCCCTCGCGTGTGCGCCGGCGCCGGGCGTCCTGTCGGCCCAGTCGCCCTCGCGTGTGCGCCGGCGCCGGGCGTCCCGCCGGCCCAGTCGCCCACCCCCACCCCGCCCCGGCGTTGATCAGTCGCCGGTCGGCTCCCCCGCGTCGGCGGCCGCCGTCTCGCGCCGGTAGTCCGTCGTCAGGAGCAGGTTCTTCGCCGGGCCGCCGACCCGCCACACCGTGTGCCAGTGGTCCGCGTCCAGGGTGGTGAACTCGCCGCGGTAGAGGTCCGCCGCGCAGGGGTGGTCGGTGACGTGGTGGCCGGACGTCAGGTCGAGGTCGTGGAAGGGGCGCCCGTCGGAGAAGTGGACGTGGGTCGTGCCCGGGGTGCTCGTCGGCAGGAAGCGGAGGGTGCGCTGCGCGGGGCGTGGGACGCCGTGCCACACGAAGATGCCCGACTCCTGGGACAGGAGCCCGCCGCCCTCCAGTCGGCCGAAAGTGGTCGTACCGGAGAACCGTCCCTCGTCCCCGCTCGCCAGATCCCGCACGGCTCGTTCGGTCCGCCAGCTCCCCGCCAGGTACCCCAGCACATCCGGCACTGGCCAGAACCCGCCCATCAGCCCTTCCCTTCCGACACTTTCGAAACCGCGCGACCCGTTGACGCTCCGGATCACCCTCCCTATCTTGCCGTTCGAAGTGCTGATCATCGTTTGGTATTTCGAACGGAACCTTCGACAGAGAGCCGCGGAGTATCCATGTCACGCACCCGCTGGAGACTCGGTCTGAGCGCCACCGCCTTCCTGGTGGCCGCCGGCCTGATCCCCGCCCCCGCCCATGCCGAGGACGTCACCGACTACGCGATCACCGTCGACCCGTCCGCCAAGGGCGCGAAGATCGACGACACGATGTACGGCGTCTTCTTCGAGGACATCAACCGGGCCGCCGACGGCGGTCTGTACGCCGAGCTCGTGCAGAACCGGTCCTTCGAGTACTCCACCGCCGACAACTCCTCGTACACCCCGCTGACCTCGTGGACGGTCGACGGCTCGGCCCAGGTGGTGAACGACGGCGGCCGGCTCAACGAACGCAACCGCAACTACCTATCCCTGGGGGCCGGTTCGTCCGTCTCCAACGCCGGATACAACACCGGCATCCACGTCGACGAGGGCAAGAAGTACGACTTCTCGGTGTGGGCCCGCGCGGACGCCGGTACGGCCCTCACGGTCTCCCTCCAGGACGCCGACGGCACGCTCGCCCCCGCCCGCGAGGTGGCCGTGACGAAGAGCGGCTGGGCCAAGTACAAGGTCACCTTCACCGCTACCCGGACCAGCAGCAACGGCCGCCTCACCGTGGCCTCCTCCGCCGCGGCCGCCCTCGACATGGTGTCCCTCTTCCCGCGCGACACCTACCGCGGTGAACCCAACGGCCTGCGCAAGGACCTCGCCGAGAAGGTGGCCGCCCTGCACCCGGGCTTCGTGCGCTTCCCGGGCGGCTGCCTGGTGAACACGGGCTCCATGGAGGACTACAGCGAGGCCTCCGGCTGGCAGCGCAAGCGCTCCTACCAGTGGAAGGACACCATCGGCCCGGTCGAGCAACGCGCGACCAACTCCAACTTCTGGGGCTACAACCAGAGTTACGGCCTCGGCTACTACGAGTACTTCCGCCTGTCCGAGGACATCGGCGCCATGCCGCTGCCCGTCGTCCCCGCCCTGGTGACCGGCTGCGGCCAGAACCAGGCCGTCGTCGACGAGGCCCTGCTCAAGCGGCACATCCAGGACACCCTCGACCTCATCGAGTTCGCCAACGGACCGGCCAACTCCAAGTGGGGCAAGGTGCGGGCGAAGATGGGCCACGCCAAGCCCTTCCACCTCACCCACATCGAGGTCGGCAACGAGGAGAACCTGCCCAACGAGTTCTTCGCCCGGTTCAAGGAGTTCCGCGCCGCCATCGAGGCGAGGTACCCGGACATCCAGGTGATCTCCAACTCCGGCCCGGACGACTCGGGTACGACCTTCGACACGGCCTGGCAGCTCAACAAGGACGCCAAGGTCGACATGGTCGACGAGCACTACTACAACAGCCCGCAGTGGTTCCTCCAGAACAACGACCGCTACGACTCCTACGACCGCAGCGGCCCGAAGGTCTTCCTCGGCGAGTACGCCTCCCAGGGCAACACCTTCAAGAACGGCCTCACCGAGGCAGCGTTCATGACCGGCCTGGAGCGCAACGCCGACGTCGTCAAACTCGCCTCCTACGCCCCGCTGTTCGCCAACGAGGACTACGTCCAGTGGCGCCCGGACCTGATCTGGTTCAACAACCACGCCTCCTGGAACTCCGCCAACTACGAGGTCCAGAAGCTGTTCATGAACAACGTCGGCGACCGCGTGGTGCCCTCCACGGCCACCGGCACGCCCTCGCTGCTCGCCCCGATCACCGGCGCCGTGGGCCTGTCGACCTGGGCGACGACGGCGGCGTACGACGACGTGAAGGTCACCGGCGCCGACGGGACCACCCTGCTCACCGACGACTTCGGCGACGGCGCCTCGCGGTGGACCCACACCGGCGGCGGCAGTTGGAGCGTCCAGGACGGGCAGTACGTGCAGACGGACGTGAACGCCGAGAACACCATGGTCTCGGCCGGCGACCCGTCCTGGCACGACTACGACCTCAAGGTGAAGGCCACCAAGAAGGCCGGCAAGGAGGGCTTCCTCGTCGCCTTCGGCGTCAAGGACACCGGCAATTTCTACTGGTGGAACATCGGCGGCTGGAACAACACCCAGACCGCCGTCGAGCAGGCCGTGGACGGCGGCAAGTCGACGCTGATCTCCAAGGCGGGATCGGTCGAGACCGGCCGCGCCTACGACATCGACGTCAAGGTGCGCGGCCGACAGGTGACCCTCTACCTCGACGGGCAGGAGTGGGGCAGCTTCACCGACGACAAGCCGGCCGAGCCGTTCCGCCAGGTCGTCACCAAGGACAACAAGACCGGTGAGCTGATCGTCAAGGTCGTCAACGCCCAGAACTCGGCGGCCCGTACGGCCATCGACCTGGGCGGCGCCAAGGTCGCGTCCAGGGCTCGGGTGACCACCCTGGCGGCCGCCCAGGACGCCGTGAACAGCGAGACGTCGACCGCGGTCGCCCCCGTGACGTCCACCTTCGACGGGGTCGCCGGGAAGTTCTCGTACACCTTCCCGGCGAACTCGGTGACCTTCCTGCGGATCAGGCAGAGGTAGCCGGTGAGCCGGCGGGCCGCTGCCCGACGAGCAGCGGCCCGCCTTCCCGTTGGCGCCATGGTGGTGGGCAATTCACCGCATGGTCATCCGTGGTTGCACAACCGACCCGATGCACCCCCCGTCTAGATCTGCGCAGAAACAACGCGCTGGGGTGAAGGCCCCGGACGGGGGCCTGAAGTGACCAGTGGACAGGGCGTGCGGCCGACCATCCCGCCCGTACCGAAGACCGCGGACGACGACCTCATGGGGGAGCGGCCGCGGCCGCCCGCGCCGGGCCCGTCGGCCGGACCGGGGCGGGCGGCCCTGCTGGCGGCGACGATCAGTGTCGTCGTGCTCTGTGCCGCCGACGCCCTCGCCCGCAGTTACCCCTTCGGGCCGCGCACCCGGAACGTCAACGACCTGGGAAACCAGTACGTCCCGTTCCACGCGCACCTGTGGGACCTGGTGCACGGCCGGGGCGCCGGCGGCCTCCTCGTCAACTGGCAGTCGGGATTCGGGGCGAGCTTCCTGCCCGACCTCGGCACCTATCTCACCAGCCCGTTCGCCCTGCTCGTGGCGGTGTTCCCGCGGGACGAGATCGATCTCGCGGTGTACGTGATCACCGTGCTGAAGATCGCCTGCGCCGGTGCCGCCATGGCCTGGCTGCTGCTGGGACTGCGGCCCGGGCGCTGGTGGGCCGCGGGTCTGCTGGGGGCGTCCTACGGCCTGTGCGGCTGGACCGTGGCGACCGCCTCGTACAACCTCATGTGGCTCGACGGGCTGATCGCCCTGCCGCTGCTGTGCCTGGTCGGCGAGTGGGTCCTGACCGGCCGGCGCCCGCTCCTCGGGGTGCTGGTGGTGACGGCCGCCTGGATCGCCAACTTCTACACCGCCTACATGGCCACCCTCGCCGCCGCTCTGGTGTTCCTGCTGCGGCTGTGGCTCGCCGACCTGCCGCGCCGCCGTCGGCTCATCGCGGCGGGTCGGGCCGTGCTGACCTTCGCGCTCGGCATGGGTCTGGCCGCGCCCCTGGTGACGGTCGTGTACTTCGGCAGCGCGCACGCCTCCGAGGGCCGCTTCACGCGATTCGCGCCCGTGGGCACGGAGGACCTGTCGGCCCGGCTGCTGCCGACGACGTACAGCTTCGGCTCCCCGGCGCTCTTCGTCGGCACCACGGCACTGCTGCTCGCCCTCGCCCTGCCCTTCCACCGGGCGGCTCCCCGCCGGGTGCGGGCCGGGTGGACGCTGCTCGTGGCCGTCGTGACCCTGTCGATGCAGTGGGGCCCGACCCATCTGCTCTGGCACGCCTTCGCCGAACCCCAGGGCAGTTCGTACCGCCAGACCTTCGCGGTGTGCGCGCTGCTGGTGATCGCGGCCTGGCACACGCTCTCCTACGGCCCTCTGGACCGGCGGCCCCTGGGAACGGCGGCCGGGCTGCTCGCCGTGATCGCCCTCGTCGCGAGCGGCAGTCAGCTCGTCCGTCCCATCGCCTGGCCGGTGTTCCTCACGGCGGCCGTGGGCGCGCTGCTCGGCCTGGTCCTGCTCGGCCGTGAGCGACCCGTACTGCGCATGGCCCCGGCCGCGCTCGCCGCCGTACTGCTCATCGCGACACAGCTGGGCGAGGCCACCGCCACCGACGCCCTGGCCACCCGGACGCGGTTCGGGCACATGGACGACTACGCCCCCTGGGGCGACCGGCAGCAGGACCAGGCGGACGCCATCGCCCGGGCCGACGGCTGGCCCCGCTACCGCACCGACCCGGGCCGCGAGCAGACCGTCGGCAACGACCCGCTGGAGGTCGGCGGGCAGGGCGCCCAGTACTACAGCAGTCACACCTCGGCCGTGCTCAGCAGCACGCTCACCGCTCTCGGCGGCGGCTGGACCTCGGGCGGCCGCAGCCTCCAGAGTCTGGACAACGCGGTCACGGACGCCGTCTTCTCCGTCGGCGCCCGGGTGCACTCCCCGCCGGACCCGCACCAGAACTGGTTCCCGCAGGACGGCACCGGGGAGACCGTGACCCGGGAGGACGTCCCGCCCCTGGTGACGGTACGGCCGTCCGCCGCGACCGGCGCCTTCGGGCCGTCGCCGTACCGCAACCAGGAGTTGCTGCTGGGCGCCCGCGTCTACACCCTGCCGCGCATCACCGTCCTCAACAGTGCCGGGAAGCGGCCGTACCGCAGCACCGACCGGCGCCAGGGCGTACGGGTCGGTGCAAAAGCGACGATCACCGCCCGGTGCCGGGCGGGCAGCGAGGTGTACCTCTGGGCGCCGCACTTCGCGGGCACCGCGCGGCTCGCCGGGCCCTCCGCCCACGGCCCGACGGGACGGTTCCGGGCCGACTGGCGGCCCCTCACCAAGATCGCCGCCATGGAGCGGCTCGGCACGGTCCCGGACTCCGGGCGCCTCACCATCGAGCTCTCCCCGAACCGGATGGGCGTCGTGCCGGACCAGGCGGTCGGCTGCCTGGACACCGGCCGACTACGGACCGCCGTACGACAGCTCAAGGCCACCGGCGCCACCGAGGTGACCGTCTCCGGCTCCGGCGGCACGGTCCGGGCCGAGCTCCCGGCGGGCAGTAAAGGCGTCGCCGTCGTGGCCGCGCCCAGGATCGCCGGCTGGCGCTGCGCCTCCGGTGACGCGGCACTCGTCCCCGCGCAGCAGTACCACGGCCTGATCGCCGTGCCCCTCGACGGCACCTCGACCAGCGTCACCTGCGCTTTCCGTCCGCCCGGCCTGCGGCTGGGTACGGCGGTCGGGGGCGGTTCGCTCGCGGTTGTCGCCGGAATCGGGGTGTTCGGGGCCGTGCGCCGACGGAGGGCGTGAGTATGCACGTGGTTGCATAAACGTGCAGCGAAACGTATAGTCATGCCATCCAGGAGGAGGATGACATGGCGGTACGGGCGGCAGTGGCCGGAGCGAGCGGATACGCGGGCGGAGAGGTCCTGCGCCTGCTCCTCGCGCACCCCGAGGTCGAGGTCGGCGCGCTGACCGGCAACTCCAACGCCGGGCAGAAGCTGGGCGCGCTCCAGCCCCACCTGCTCCCGCTGGCCGACCGGGTCCTCCAGGAGACCACGGCCGACGTCCTCGCCGGACACGACGTCGTCTTCCTGGCCCTGCCCCACGGCCAGTCCGCCGCCGTCGCCGAACAGCTCGGCCCGGACGTCCTGGTCGTCGACATGGGCGCCGACTTCCGGCTGAAGGACGCGGCCGACTGGGAGAGGTTCTACGGCTCCGCGCACGCCGGCACCTGGCCCTACGGCCTGCCCGAACTGCCGGGCGCCCGCGCCGCGCTGGAGGGGTCCAAGCGCATCGCGGTGCCCGGTTGCTACCCGACCGCCGTCACACTCGCCCTCTTCCCGGCCTACGCCGCCGGCCTCGCCGAGGACGAGGCCGTGATCGTCGCCGCCTCCGGCACCTCCGGCGCGGGCAAGGCACCCAAGCCGAACCTGCTGGGCAGCGAGGTCATGGGCTCCATGTCGCCGTACGGCGTCGGCGGCGGTCACCGGCACACGCCCGAGATGATCCAGAACCTCAGCGCGGTGGCCGGTTCCCCGGTGAAGGTCTCCTTCACCCCGACCCTCGCGCCGATGCCCCGCGGCATCCTCGCCACGTGCAGCGCTTCCGTGAAGCCGGGGGTGACCGCGGAGAGCGTCCGCGCCGCCTACGAGAAGGCCTTCGCCGACGAGCCCTTCGTGCACCTGCTCCCCGAGGGCCGGTGGCCCGCCACGGCGTCCGTCTACGGTTCGAACGGCGTTCAGGTGCAGGTCGCCCTCGACGAGGCCGTGGGCCGCATCATCGCGATCAGCGCCATCGACAACCTGGCCAAGGGCACCGCCGGCGGCGCCGTCCAGAGCATGAACATCGCCCTCGGTCTCCCCGAGGAGCTCGGACTTTCCACGATCGGAGTCGCACCGTGAGCGTCACGGCAGCCAAGGGATTCCAGGCGGCGGGCATCGCCGCCGGAATCAAGGAGAACGGCAACCCGGACCTGGCCCTCGTGGTCAACTCCGGGCCCCGCCGAGCCGCCGCCGGCGTCTTCACCTCCAACCGCGTGAAGGCCGCGCCCGTGCTGTGGTCCGAGCAGGTCCTCAAGAGCGGTGAGCTGACCGCGGTGGTCCTCAACTCCGGTGGCGCCAACGCCTGTACCGGACCCAAGGGCTTCCAGGACGCGCACGCCACCGCAGAGAAGGTCGCCGAGGTGCTGGAGATCGGCGCGGGCGAGGTCGCCGTCGCCTCCACCGGGCTCATCGGCCTCCTGCTCCCGATGGACAAGCTCCTTCCGGGAGTCGAGGCCGCCGCGGCCCAACTCTCCGAGCACGGCGGCGAGAAGGCCGCCATCGCCATCAAGACCACCGACACCGTCCACAAGACGTCCGTCGTCACCAAGGACGGCTGGACCGTCGGCGGCATGGCCAAGGGCGCGGGCATGCTCGCCCCCGGCCTCGCCACCATGCTGGTCGTCCTCACCACCGACGCCGACCTCGACAGCGCGGCCCTGGACAAGGCCCTGCGGGCCGCGACCCGGACCACCTTCGACCGCGTCGACTCCGACGGCTGCATGTCCACCAACGACACCGTGCTGCTGCTCGCCTCCGGCGCCTCCGAAGTCACCCCGGCCTACGAGGAGTTCGCGGAAGCCGTACGGCAGGTCTGCGACGACCTCGGTCAGCAGCTCATCCGGGACGCCGAGGGCGCCAGCAAGGACATCAAGGTCGAGGTGATCAACGCGGCCTCCGAGGACGACGCCGTCGAGGTGGGCCGCTCCATCGCCCGCAACAACCTCCTCAAGTGCGCGATCCACGGCGAGGACCCCAACTGGGGCCGCGTGCTCTCCGCGATCGGCACGACCAAGGCCGCCTTCGAGCCGGACCAACTGAACGTCGCCATCAACGGCGTCTGGGTCTGCAAGAACGGCGGCGTCGGCGAGGACCGCGACAAGGTCGACATGCGCTACCGCGAGGTGCACATCGTCGCCGACCTCGCGGCCGGCACCGAGACCGCCACGATCTGGACCAACGACCTCACCGCCGACTACGTCCACGAGAACAGCGCGTACTCGTCATGAGCAGCCCCACGCGGAAGCACACCGCGCTCCCCAAGGCCCAGATCCTCATCGAGGCGCTGCCCTGGCTGGTCCGCCACAACGGCAAGACCGTCGTCATCAAGTTCGGCGGCAACGCCATGATCGACGAGGACCTGAAGGCCGCCTTCGCCCAGGACGTCGTGTTCCTGCACCACGCCGGGCTCAAGCCGGTCGTCGTGCACGGCGGCGGCCCGCAGATCAGCGCCGCCCTCGACAAGCACGGCATCGTCAGCGAGTTCAAGGCCGGCCTGCGCGTCACCACCGAGGACGCCATGGACGTCGTACGGATGGTGCTGGCCGGGCAGGTGCAGCGCGAGCTGGTGAACCTGCTCAACGAACACGGGCCGCTCGCCGTCGGGTTGACCGGCGAGGACGCGCACACCATCACCGCCACCAAGCACCAGCCCGAGATCGACGGCGAGTTGGTCGACATCGGGCGGGTGGGCGAGATCACCGCGATCGACACGGGCGCGATCGAGGCACTGCTCGCCGACGGCCGGATCCCGGTCGTCTCGTCGATCGCCCGGAGCCAGGACGACGGACATGTCTACAACGTCAATGCTGATACGGCGGCTGCGGCACTCGCTGCTGCTCTTGACGCCGAAACCCTCATGGTCCTCACGGACGTCGAGGGCCTCTACGAGGACTGGCCGCACAGCGACGAGGTGATCAGCCGCCTCACCGCTTCCCAACTGGAGAAACTGCTGCCGGAGTTGAGCTCCGGCATGGTCCCGAAGATGGAGGGCTGCCTGCACGCCGTGCGCAACGGCGTGCACACGGCCCGGGTCATCGACGGGCGGGTCCAGCACTCGATCCTGCTGGAGATCTTCACCGACGAAGGAATCGGCACGATGGTCGTGCCGGACGCGCAAGAGGGGGATGCCGTATGACCGACAATCAGGAGCTCACCCAGCGCTGGCAGGGCTCGCTCATGAACAACTACGGCACCCCGCGCCTGCCTCTCGTCCGCGGGGAGGGCCTCAAGGTCTGGGACAGCGAGGGCCGGCAGTACCTGGACTTCGTCGGCGGCATCGCCACCAACGCGCTCGGCCACGCCCACCCGGCGATCGTCGAGGCCGTCAGCAAGCAGATCGCCTCCCTCGGCCACATCTCCAACTTCTTCATGGCGGAGCCCACCGTCGCCCTCGCCGAACGGCTGCTCCAGCTCTTCGGCCGGGACGGCAAGGTCTTCTTCTGCAACTCCGGCGCCGAGTCGATCGAGGCGGCCTTCAAGATCGGCCGGCTGACCGGGCGCACCCACATGGTCGCCACCGAGGGCGGCTTCCACGGCCGCACCATGGGCGCCCTCGCCCTCACCGGCCAGCCCGCCAAGCGCACTCCCTTCCTGCCGCTGCCCGCCGAGGTGACGCACGTGCCGTACGGCGACGCGCAGGCCCTGGACGCCGCGGTCACCGAGGACACCGCGCTGGTCGTCATCGAGCCGATCCAGGGCGAGAACGGTGTCGTGGTGCCCCCGGCCGGCTACCTCAAGGCCGCCCGGGCGATCACGGCGGCCAAGGGCGCGCTGCTGGTCCTCGACGAGGTGCAGACCGGCATCGGCCGTACCGGCCACTGGTTCGAGTACCAGGCCCACGAGGGCGTGCTGCCGGACGTGGTCACTCTCGCCAAGCAGCTCGGCGGCGGACTGCCGCTCGGCGCGACCGTCGCCTTCGGACGGGCCGCGGACCTGCTCCAGCCGGGGCAGCACGGCACGACCTTCGGCGGCAACCCGGTCGCGTGCGCCGCGGGACTCGCCGTTCTCGACACCATCGAGAACGACGGGTTGCTGGAGAACGTCAAGCGGCAGAGCGAGAAGTTGCGGGACGGGATCGAGTCGCTGAAGCACCCGCTGATCGACCGTGTCCGGGGTGCGGGACTCCTCCTGGGTATCGTGCTCACCGAGCCGCTCGCACCGCAGGTGCAGCAGGCGGCTCAGGACGCCGGTCTCCTGCTGAACGCGCCCGCCCCCGATGTCGTACGACTGATGCCGCCGCTGAACCTCGGCGACGACGAAGTGGACGCGCTTCTTCAGGCCCTCCCCGGCATCCTGGGTGCCGCCGAGGGAGACGGATGATCCGGAGAATGAGACGACGATGAGCCATGCGCCAGATCACGAGCACAACGGGGTCGCGGGGCCCGCGGTGCCGCAGACGCGTACCGCGCGCCACCGCCGGATCGTGGACATCCTCAACCGGCAACCGGTGCGGTCACAGAGCCAGTTGGCCAAGCTGCTGTCCGACGACGGGCTGAGCGTCACCCAGGCGACGCTCTCCCGGGACCTCGACGAGCTGAACGCGGTGAAGATCCGCAACAACGACGGCGACCTGATCTACGCGGTGCCCAGCGAGGGGGGTTTCCGGACCCCCCGGGCGCCGCTGGGGGAGTCGGCGAAGGAGGAGCGGATGCGGCGCCTCTCCCAGGAGCTGCTGATCTCCGCGGAGGCTTCGGCGAACCTCGTGGTCCTGCGGACTCCTCCGGGGGCTGCGCAGTTCTTGGCGTCGGCCATTGATCAGGCTGAGCTGCATGACATTCTCGGGACCATTGCCGGTGATGACACGTTGATGCTGATCAGCCGGAACCCGACCGGGGGGCAGGCGCTGGCTGAGCATCTGTTGCGGTTGGCTCAGAACGGGCACTGAGGGTTGTTCGTCGGGCGCGGGTGAGTGGGGGCTTGTCGCGCCCACGCGGCGGAGCCGCATATCGACACAGCCCCGCGCCCCTAGGGAAATCCGCTCACCCGAGTCGAGCTGCGAGGCCCCCGGTACACCTGACCTCATCGCCCGCCGTGATCAGCAACGCCTCCACGTCCGGCAGGCTCTCCAGCCACGCCAGGCCCTCCCGCGAACCCATCGCGAAAGCCGCCGTCGCCCAGCAGTCCGCCCAGGTGATGGTCGGCGCCACCACCGTCACCGCCAGCAGGTCCGTGACCGCCGAGCGGCCCGTGCGGGGGTCGACGATGTGGGCGCCGCGTTCGGCCGTGCCCGAGGTCGCCACCGCCAGCTCCGACGCGCCCGCCGCCGAGACCACCGCCGCCAGACCGCCCGGGCGGAGCGGGTCCGAGACCCCTACGCGCCAGGGGCGTTCGGGGCCCGGTACGCCCAGCAGCTGGACGTCTCCGCCCCCGTTGACGCTCACTCCCGTCGCACCCGACTCAGCCATACGACGTGCCGCGCGCTCCACCGCCCAGCCCTTCACGATGCCGGTGGGGTCGAGGCGGCCCTCGTAGCGGGTGCTGAACCAGCCGTCGCTCAACCGCTCGGCCTCGGCACCGAGTTCGAGGACCTCGGCGACCTCGGGATCGCAGTCGGCGACCGTCAGCTCACCGCGGGCCAGGCGGGAGACCTGGCTGTCGTCGCGGTAGGTGCTGAACACCTCGTTCACGCGGTGCAGCCCTGCCACCGCCTCCCGCAATGCCGCCTGCACGGCGAGGGGTTCCCCGCCGCGGACGTCGAAGGAGAAGACCGTCCCCATGACCTCCTCCGCGTGACGTACCGCGGCGGGAGCTTGTGCCGACTCGGCCACCGTGTCAGCCACCGGCCTGGTCCAGCGCGGACTGGAGCGACTTCTTGTAGCCCTCGCTGGTGTAGGTGGCACCGGACACCGAGTCGATGTCCGCGCTGCCGGCCGCCAGGGCCTCCTGGTTGAGCTTCGGGATGGACAGCGCCGTCTTCTGGTCGCTCGTCCCGCCCTTCGGCGTCTGCACGGCCTCGGCCTTGGTGATCTTGCCGCCGCTGACCGTGATCCTGACCTGGACCGGGCCGTACTGCGTCTGGGAGACCGCGCCGGTGACCGTCCTGGCTGCCGCCCCGGCGTTGCCGCCGGCCGTCTGAGAGGGCTGGGCCGACGGCTGGGTGGGGGCGGCCGCGTTTGCCTTGTCGATGGCCGACTGGAGCGACTTCTTGTAGCCCTCGCTCGTGTAGGTCGCCCCGGAGACCGTGTCGATCTGGGGGCTCTGCTTGGCGACCACGTCCTGGTTGAGCTTCGGCACCGAGAGAGCGGTCTTCTGGTCGCTCTCGCCGCCCTTGGGCGCCTGCACCGCCTCGGCCTTGGTGATCTTGCTGCCGCTGACGGTGATGCGGACCTGGACCGGCCCGTACTGCGTCTGGACCACGTCTCCGGTGACCGCGCCGCCGGCGGCCGCTCCCGTGCCGCCCTGGGCCGACTCCTGCGCGGCCGCCGTCTGCTGCGGGATCGTTCCGCCCGCCTGGGCGGACGCCGGGTCCGAGGAGGGCTTCAGCGACAGCAGCAGCACGACACCGGAGACGGTGGCGGCGGTCGCGAGCACGACTCGACGGACGGGGTGACTCTTCCTCATCGCTTCAACAGCTCCTGAATTCCCGTCGTCACATCTCGAACGACTCGTGATGGATGCGGCGGGCGGGCACACCCGCGCCGCGCAGTGCTTCGTACACGGCCTGCGCGAAACCGTTCGGCCCGCACATGAACACGTCGTGCTTGTCGATGTCGGGCAGCTTGCGCTGGAGGGACTCCGCGGAGATGTCCGGGCGTTCCCCGTCCGGACTGTTCACCGCGTACATCAGACGGGCGCCGCGCTCGTCCGCGATGGCGGCGAGCTCGTCCCACAGGGCCAGGTCCTGGGTGGTGTTGGCCCGGTACAGCAGGGTGATGTCACCTGCCGCGCCCGGCAGCGTCTCGAACAGGGCCCGCATCGGCGTGATGCCGACACCGCCGGCCACCAGCAGCACCTTGCCGCGGCTGCGGCGCTGGGCGGTCAGGGCGCCGTACGGCCCCTCGGCCCACACCTTGGTGCCGGGCTCCAGCTCGCGCAGCCGCTCGCTGTGGTCGCCGATCGCCTTCACCGTGATCCGCAGCATGCCCGGTCGGGGCGCCGCGGACAGCGAGTACGGGTGGGAGGAGAACCGCATGCCCGGCGCGAGGAACCGCCAGCGGAAGAACTGGCCCGCCTCCGCGCCCATCCGGTGCAGCTTGCGCCCGCCGATCAGCACCGACACCACGCCCGGCGTCTCTTCCACGACCGCCTCGACGTACATCCGGTGACGCAGGTTCAGGCGGATCGGCGTGAGGATCCGGTACCAGACCACCAGCGCGGTGACCGAGCCGTACAGGCCGTACCAGACGGTCTTGGCGACCGGCTCGACCGCGAAGTCGTTGCCGGTGGTGAGCTGGTGCCAGAAGGTCAGGAACACCGCCGCGTACGTCAGAAGATGCACGTGGTACCAGGTGTCGTACGGGATCCTCTTGCGCACCGGGCCGATCGACATCAGCCCGATGACGAACAGCAGACCGGTGCCGATGGCCGCCTTGCCCATGTCCGGGAGCTGGTTGATGGAGTCCATCGTCTGCTGGACGATGTCGCCGAGGCCCTTGCCGGCCTGGAGGGCGTAGCCCCACATGATCAGGAAGACGTGGGCGACCGTCAGGCAGAGCGTGTAGCGGCCGGTCATCGCGTGCCAGCGGGCGACGCGGTCGGATCCCACCCGGCGTTCCAGCGCGGGCACCCGGGCCATTTGAAGTACGACCAGGGCCATCAGGTAGCCGGCCAACAGACCGGTGATCCGGCCCGCGTTGAGGATCTTGCTGTTGTCGTCGGCCACGGACGGCGTGTTGTTCCACCACAGCCACAGCACACCGGCCGCGCCCGCCCATACGGCGATCAGCAGGACGGTCGCCGGGGAACGGCGCGGGCGGATGCGGCGCATCGTCTGACGGCGGGCGGCGCGGCCGCTGGCGAGCGTGGTGGTCACGTTTCCTCCGGGGACGGGGGCAAGGGGGGTGGGCGTGGTCCCTTGGCCCTTGGATACGTGCCGTGACGCCGGTGTGTTCAGCCGCCCGCGGAGTCCGGTGCGGACTGGAGTGACTGGCGGTAACCCGAGCTCGTGCAGGTGACCCCCAGACTGCGCACGTCGGCTTCCGGGGCCGCCCGGCGGGAGGGCCATGTCCCCACCGGCCGAGGAGAGTTCGGTGACCGGAGTGGCGGTCGCGGCGACCCGACCGAGCGGACACACGGCCCAGCGCACGCATGGGTGAGCGGGGCGCTGCCGCTTTCCACATCGTGCCGGGTCACGACAAGGACGCCCGCACCGAACGCCCCTCGCACGGCGGGCGTCGGCGGTGAAGCCGCGCAGCCGTTGCTCGGCGGCACCGAACTCGCCCTGCTGCCCCGGCTCCTGCCGCCGGAGATCACACGGGCCCTGGACCGCATCGCCGCCGAGTCGGCCCGCACGGGCGCCACGAAGGGGACGACCTGCTCCTGCCGGCCCCTCTCGACGCGCGCCGCCCCAGGGCCCGCCGCCGTCGACGCGCGGGCCACGGGGCCGGTCAGCGCTGGGAGTCGGGGTGTCCCGAAGGAGCCCGTCGCGGTGCCGGGAGGTGAACACCGCAGCCTTTGCGGGTCCATGACGACGGCACCGGGCAGGCGGCAGCGCGGGCCTCGGTGAGGCGTACGGGGGAAGCGGGGCGGTGGAGAGCGAGCGGGCCCGGCTCGGACGAAACCTCGCGGTGCGTCTGCGGCAGCCGTACCGCTCAGACCGGAGACGGCGGCAACGGCAGCGGCAGCCCGGGCAGGCCGTCCAGGCTCGTGGCGATGTGGTCCTTCTTGGCGAAGTACTCGCCGAGCGACACGTCGTCGTCGCGGGAGAACCGCCTGGCGTGCAGGTCGCGGTCGCTCTCGTACGCCATGTACGGCACCGCGTATCCGCAGGAGTCGCGGATGAGTTCGGCCGTGACCACGATGATCGCCCGCAGCCCGTGCGCGGTCGGATCGATGTCCGGGAAGTGCGGGAGCAGTTCCTTGCAGCGCGGGTCGTCGCGGAAGACCGGCTCACCGCGGCCGTGCACCCGGACGATGTTCGGCGGCCCCTGGAACGCACACCACATGAGGGTGATCCGGCCGTTCTCCCGCAGATGCGCGACGGTCTCCGCGGTGGAACCGGCGAAGTCGAGGTAGGCCACGGTGAGTTCGTCGAGCACCGCGAAGGAGCCACGCAGGCCCTTGGGGGAGAGGTTGACCGTGCCGTCGCCGGACAGGGGAGCGGTCGCGGTGAAGAAGAGGGGCTGCGCCTCGATGAAGGAGCGGAGCCGACCGTCTATGCGCTCAAAAGTCTTTCCCATGTCTAAGCATTATGGGCGCAGAAATTTCGCCTGTCTAAGGAATTCGGACGTGCGCTCGCGCGAAGACGTCCGTGGCCGCCCCGGCCGGCGCTCACACGGGGCGGCCACAGCGCCTGTCACGTCACTTGGTGAGCGTGCAGGCGGCCAGGGAGTCGAGGCCCTGCGGCTTCTCCGCGGTACGACCGATGGAGATGGCGATGCGGTCGATGGTCGACTTCCGCTTGTCGGCCAGCGGGCCGAGGATGGCGTTGTTGACGAAGTTGGGTCCCCCCTGGCCGACGGTGTCGACGAGCCGCTTGTTGGCCTCGTTGATCTGGGTCTGGAGCAGGGTGAGGTTGCGGGTGACCTCCGCCTGGGCGGTGGCGGGGATCGCGGGCAGCTTCGAGGCCACGTCCGGGCACGAGATCGTGCCGGCGGCGGTCGCGGCACCTCCCCCGGCGTTGGCGTTGCCTCCGCCGTTGGCGTTGCCCCCGGCATTGGCATTGCCCCCGCCGTTGGCGTTGCCCGCGTTGGCGTTGCCCGTGTTGGCGTTTCCGCCCGCGTTGCCGGTGTTGTTGCCGGCCGCGCCGGCGCCGTTCAGCGTGCACGGCGCCAGCGCGTCCAGGCCGGTCGGCTTGGCCGCCGTGCGGCCGATGGCCGTGGCGATGCGGTTGACCGTGGCCACGCGCTTGTCCTTCAGCGGGCCGAGGATGGCGTTGTTGACGAAGTTGGGTCCGCCCTGGCCGACGGTGTCGACGAGCCGCTTGTTGGCCTCGGCGATCTGCGTGTTGAGCAGGGCCAGGTTGCGGTCGACCTCGGCCTTGGCGGTGGCCGGGATCGCGGGCAGCTTCGAGGCCACGTCCGGGCAGCTGATCGTGCCGGGGGAGGCCAGCGTGCGGGCGGTGGCGTTGTTGCTGCTCTTGGAGGTCTCCCCGGCGAGGGCGGTACCGGCGACGATCGCCCCGGTCAGTGCCACGGCGACGGCGCCGCCGATGATCGCCACGCGGCGCTTGTTGTACTTCGGAAGAGCCCTGGACATGCGGATGCCTCACTCGGGGTCGGGAGTGGTCTTCTTGACAAACGCGGCGCCTGCGTTCGGCGAGAGGTACGGGCAAGCGGTTTCCCGTGTTCAAAGGGAGCGCAAATTCCTTGCCGCCCGGAGCCTGGATTGACGAATCATGCAGAACTCTGCATAATCATGCATGACGATGGAGTGCAGCGGTGAGGAGCAACGCAAGTGAGCAGCAACAGCGGTGACGTCCGGCTCTGGGGCGGCCGTTTCGCCGACGGTCCCGCCGAGGCGCTGGCGAAGCTGTCCGCGTCCGTCCACTTCGACTGGCGGCTCGCGCCGTACGACATCGCCGGTTCGCGTGCCCACGCGCGCGTGCTGCACAAGGCGGGACTGCTCAGCGAGGACGAGCTCCAGCGCATGCTCGCCGGGCTCGACCAGCTAGAGGCCGACGTGGCCGACGGCTCCTTCGTGGGCACGATCGCCGACGAGGACTGCCACACCGCCCTGGAGCGGGGCCTGCTGGAGCGCGTCGGCCCCGACCTCGGCGGCAAGCTGCGCGCCGGCCGCTCCCGCAACGACCAGATCGCGACCCTCTTCCGCATGTACCTGCGGGACCACGCCCGGATCATCGGCGGTCTGATCGCCGAACTCCAGGATGCCCTGATCGGCCTGGCGGAGGCCCACCCGGACGTGGCGATGCCCGGCCGTACCCACCTCCAGCACGCCCAGCCGGTGCTGTTCGCGCACCACGTCCTGGCCCACGTCCAGTCCCTGTCCCGGGACGCGGAGCGGCTGCGCCAGTGGGACGAGCGCACGGCCGTGTCGCCGTACGGCTCGGGCGCCCTGGCCGGTTCCTCGCTGGGCCTGGACCCGGAGGCGGTCGCGAAGGACCTCGGCTTCGAGCACGGGTCGGTCGGCAACTCCATCGACGGCACCGCCTCCCGTGACTTCGTCGCCGAGTTCGCCTTCATCACCGCGATGATCGGTGTCAACCTCTCCCGGATCGCCGAGGAGATCATCATCTGGAACACGAAGGAGTTCTCCTTCGTGACCCTGCACGACGCGTTCTCCACGGGTTCGTCGATCATGCCGCAGAAGAAGAACCCGGACATCGCGGAGCTGGCGCGCGGCAAGAGCGGCCGCATGATCGGCAACCTGACGGGCCTCATGGCCACGCTCAAGGCCCTCCCCCTCGCCTACAACCGCGACCTCCAGGAGGACAAGGAGCCCGTCTTCGACTCCTGCGACCAGCTGGAGGTCCTGCTCCCCGCCTTCACCGGCATGATGGCGACCCTCACCGTCAACCGCGAGCGCATGGAGGAACTGGCCCCGGCCGGCTTCTCCCTCGCCACCGACATCGCCGAGTGGCTGGTCAAGCAGGGCGTCCCCTTCCGCGTCGCCCACGAGGTGGCCGGCGAGTGCGTCAAGGCGGCGGAGGCCGAGGGCAAGGAACTGAACGACCTGACCGACGACCAGTTCGCCAAGATCTCGGCCCACCTGACCCCGGAGGTCCGGTCGGTGCTCAACGTCCCCGGCGCCCTGGCCTCCAGGAACGGCAGGGGCGGCACGGCCCCGAGCGCGGTGGCGGTCCAGCTGGCAGAGGTGAAGACGAACGTGGCCGCTCAACACGAGTGGGCAGAGCGCCGCTAGGGGCGCGGGGCTGTATCGATCTGCGGCTCCGCCGCGTGGGCGCGACCGGCCACAACGGCGCCGCACCCGCCACATTGCCGCACCACCCACCCCCTGAAGCGAAGGGCATCCCGAGCTACGTTGTCGGTATGCCCTTCGCTCGCCTCGCCACCGCGACCACCCCCACCTGCCACATCGGCCTCGGCCTCGCCGCGATCGCCCGCCCCGGCTACATCAACCTCGGCCGGGACGAAGACCTGGGAGACGACCGGAGCGTCGAGACGCTACGAGCCCGCACCCACGAACTCCTCGACGCCGCCTACGTCCAGGGCGTCCGCTATTTCGACGTGGCCCGCTCCTACGGCCGCTCCGAGGAGTTCCTCGCCGACTGGCTCAAGAAGAACCCCCACATCGACGACGTGGTCATCGGCAGCAAGTGGGGCTACATCTACACCGCCGGCTGGACCACCGACGCCGAACGCCACGAGGTCAAGGACCACGGCGTCCAGACGTACGACCGTCAGCGCGCCGAGACCGCCGAGCTGCTCGGCGACCGCCTGGACCTCTACCAGATCCACTCGGTGACCCCCGAGAGCCCGGCCCTCACCGACAGGGAACTCCACGCGAGGCTCGCGGAGGCGGCCGCCCAGGGCACCACGATCGGCTTCTCCACCAGCGGCCCGGCTCAGGCGGACGCCATCCGCGCCGCATTGGAGGTGACCGTCGACGGCGAGCCCCTCTTCCGTACCGTCCAGTCGACGTACAACGCCCTGGAGACCTCGGCCGCCCCCGCCCTCGCCGAGGCCCACGACGCCGGTCTCACGGTGATCGTCAAGGAGGGCATGGCCAACGGCAGGCTCGCCGGACCGCACGCACCGGACGTCCTGAAGGCCGTGGCCGAGGAGACGTCTCTCGGCTGTGACGCGGTGGCACTGGCCCTCGTCCTCCGCCGGCCCTGGGCCGCAGTGGTCCTGTCCGGAGCCGCCACCACCGACCAGCTCGCCTCCAACCTGCACGCGGCCGTCGTGGACCTGGACGACGACCAGCTCTCCCGGCTCGCGGCGCTGGCCGAGGAACCGGCCGCGTACTGGGAGCACCGCGCTCGGCTGCCCTGGCACTGACAGAACCGCCGATCAGGCCGTCGGTGAGACGCACATGCCCTCTATGAGACATGAATGTCTCATGTGGGCTATGGTTGTCTCATGGCTGTCGATCGTGACCACGTGCTGCGCAGTGCCGCGGCCCTGCTGACCCGTAAATCCACCTCGACGATGGACGAGGTCGCCAAGGCCGCCGGGATCAGCAGGGCCACCCTGCACCGCCATTTCGCGGGACGGGACGCGTTGGTGCGGGCGCTGGAGGAACACGGCATCGCCGAGTGCGAGGCAGCCTTGGACGCGGCCCGCCTCGACGAGGGGCCCGCGAGCGAGGCCGTACGCAGGCTGGTGCGGGAGATCGAACCCGTCGCCGGCCTGCTGGCCTTCCTCTACGGCGAGAACGAGCTCTGGGAGGACGGCGGAGGCGACCCCTGGTCCCGACTGGACCAACGGATCGCCACTCTGTTCGCGCGCGGACAAGGCAATGGCGAGTTCCGCATCGACCTCACCCCGGCCTGGCTCACCGAGGCGCTCTACGGACTGATCGCCTCATGCGCCTGGGCCACCCAGGCAGGCCGCGTCGCCCCGAAGGACTTCACCCACATGATCACCGAGCTGTTGCTCGGTGGCGCACTACGGAGAGAGGAATCATGACCAGCACCCTGCGGCCGGCGACCACGAGCGAGGCGGTGCAGCGTCCCGGCCGTTGGCTCGCGCTGTCCGTCCTGGTGCTCGCCGTGCTGCTGGTGGCCGTCGACGCGACCGTCCTCGGCCTCGCGACCCCGTACATCAGCGAGGACCTCGCGCCCACCGGGACGCAGCTCCTGTGGATCGGTGACGTCTACTCGTTCGTCATCGCGGGCCTGCTGGTGTCGATGGGCAGCCTCGGCGACCGCATCGGCCGCAAGCGGATCCTGCTGATCGGCGCGACCGCGTTCGGCGCGATATCGGTCCTCAACGCCTACGCGAGCACACCGGAGTTGATGATCCTGGCGCGGGCGCTGCTCGGCGTCGCCGGCGCGACCCTCATGCCCGCCACCCTGGCCCTGATCCGCAACCTCTTCCACGACCCGCGCGAGCGCAGCCTCGCCGTCGGCGTCTGGGGCGCGACCGCGTCCGCCGGTACGGCCGTCGGTCCGATCGTCGGCGGCTTCCTCCTCGAACACTTCTGGTGGGGCTCGGTCTTCCTGATCAACCTGCCGGTGATGGCGGTCCTGGTCCTCGTCGGCGTCAAGCTGCTGCCGGAGTCCCGCAACGCGAACCCCGGCCCCTGGGACATGACCAGCGTGGCGCTGTCCCTGGTCGGCGTGATCGGCGTGGTGTACGCGGTCAAGGAGGCCGCGACCCACGGATTCACGTGGGAGACGCTCACCGCGGGCCTCCTGGGCGGAGCCGCCCTGTACGGCTTCATACGCCGCCAACTCACCCTCCCGGCCCCGCTCCTGGACATGCGCCTGTTCCGCAACCGCGGCTTCAGCGGCGCCGTCCTCGCCGACCTGCTGACCATCCTCGGACTCTCCGGCCTGGTCTTCTTCCTCTCCCAGTACCTGCAACTCGTCCAGGGCAGAGGCCCGTTGGAGGCGGGCCTGGCCGAACTCCCGGCGGCGGTGGGCGCGGTGGCGGCAGGACTGGTCGCGGGCACGGTGGCTCGCCGCTACTCGGTACGCGCGGTCGTCTCCGGTGGCCTGGCGGCCATCGGCCTGGCCCTGGCCTGCCTCACCCTGCTCGACGAGTCCACGGGCTATCCGATGCTCGGCGCGGTCCTGCTGGTGGTCGGCGTGGGCGCGGGCTTCTCGTTCACGGTGACGGCGGACGTGATCCTGTCGAGTGTCCCGAAGGAGCAGGCGGGCGCGGCGTCGGCGGTCTCGGAGACGGCGTACGAGTTGGGTGCTGCTCTGGGCATCGCGGTACTGGGCTCGATCGTGACGGGCGTGTACCGGGGCTTTGCCGCCCCCGCGGGTACGCCGGAGGGCGCGCACGAGTCGCTGGGCGGCGCGGTGGAGGCGGCGTCCGGGCTGCCGGCGGACACGGCTCAGGACCTGCTGGCGTCAGCCCGGGAAGCCTTCGTGGACGGACTCGCCATCGCCGCGGGCGCGGGAGCCGCGGTCCTGCTCGCGACAGCGGCGGCGGCCTGGTTCATGCTGAAGAACCAGCGGCTGGAGAAGGGCTTTTAAGGGCGCGGCGACAAAAGCTTTTCGGGGGCGCGGCGACAAGGGCTTTAAGGGGCGCGGGGACGAGGGGTCTTCTGGGGGCGTGGGGACGAGGGCTCGTTCGGGGGCGCGGGAACAAGGGCTTTTTTTGGGGGGCGCGGGGACGAGGGCTTTCTGGGGGCGCGGGGAACTGCGCGACAAGCCCCCACGCACCCGCACCCGGCGACGAACCCCTACCGTCGACGAAGTCCTACGCGGCCTTCGCCTTGGTCGCGTACATGTCCACGTACTCCTGCCCGGACAGCCGCATGACCTCGGTCATCACCGAGTCCGTCACGGCGCGCAGCACATAGCGGTCCCGGTCCATCCCCTCGTAACGGGAGAACTCCATCGCCTCACCGAACCGGACCGTGACCCGCCCGGGCCGGGGCATCCCCGCCCCGCCCGGCTGCAACTTGTCCGTGCCGATCATCGCGAACGGGACGACCGGCGCACCCGTCATCAGCGTCAGACGGGCGATACCCGTACGCCCCCGGTACAGCCGGCCGTCGGGCGACCGCGTCCCCTCGGGGTAGATCCCGAAGACCTTGCCCTCCTCCAGGACCCGACGCCCGGTCATCAGCGCGGCCACGCCGCCGCGACCGCCGTCGCGGTCCACCGGGATCATGCCGACGCCGGTGAAGAACCACGCCATGAGGCGCCCCTTGAGGGACTTGCCGGTGACGTACTCGTCCTTGCCGATGAAGAACACCTGCCGGTCGCAGACCAGCGGCAGGATCATCGAGTCGATGAAGGTGAGGTGGTTGCCGGCCAGGATGACGGGACCGTCACCCGGGATGTGCTCCGCGCCCTCCACCTGTGGGCGGAACATCAGGCGCATGATCGGTCCGAGCACTGCCTTGATGAGCGCGAAGCGGGACAACGGGCCCTCCGGTGTCAAGAGAACGGCCAGGGAAACTGTATGAGTCTGTGCAGGTGAGGACATTACTCGCGGCTCGGGGGGTCGTGCACATCGGGCGCTCGGGGTTCACTCAGGTCTTACGCACTGTTGACACTCGTTTACCTGCGGTTGAACCCCGTCGCCTCCCGGAAACCCGGGCGGAACGATGTGACGGACGTCGCCCCGATCGACGCGTACCCCTGCTCCGCACCGTGAAGCCGACGAACCATCAGACATCTGTTCCCATACGACATCCCCCGTCACCCGCGTGTTCCGCCGGAGGTCTCCCGCCTGTCACGGACCCGGACCTACGATCGGCCCGCATCGAAGAGGCGACGGCAGGAGGGGTCCACATGGGATCGCAGGACGAGCACACGGACGGCACGGGACGGCGGGCACTGCTGGGGGCCGCGATGTTCGGCGCCGGGGGAGCGGTCCTGGGTCTCTCCGGCACGGCGAGAGCCGCGACCGCAGGATCCGCCGGGCACGGGAGCGGTGGGCACGGCGGCGGCCTGAAGAGCCTTCCCGTGCCGACGGTCATCGGTCACCGGGGTGCCAGCGGCTACCGCCCCGAGCACACCTTCGGCTCCTACCAGCTCGCCCTCGACCTGGGCGCCGACATCGTCGAGGCCGGCGACCTCGTCCCCACCAGGGACGGCCATCTGGTCTGCCGTCACGAACCGGAGATCGGCGGCACGACCGACGTCGCCGACCACAAGGAGTTCGCCGACCGCAAGAAGACCAAGGTCCTCGACGGCGTCTCCACCACCGGCTGGTTCACCGAGGACTTCACGCTCGCCGAGCTCAAGACGCTCCGCGCGATCGAACGCATCCCGGCCAACCGCCCGCACAACACGCTCTACAACGGCCGCTGGGAGATCCCCACCTTCGAGGAAGTCCTCAAGTGGCAGGACGAGCAGACCCGCAGGCGCGGCAGGCAGGTGTGGATCTACCCCGAGACCAAGCACCCCACCTACTTCCGCAAGCTCGGCCTCGGCCTGGAGGAGCGGGTCGCCAAGCTCCTGCACAGGTACGGCAAGGACAAGCGGAACTCCCCGGTCATCCTCCAGTCCTTCGAGCCGACCAGCATCCAGCGCCTGAACAAGCTCGTCGACAACCCCCTGGTCGTCCTGCTGTCCGCCGCGAACACCCGCCCCTGGGACTTCGTCGAGACGGGCGACCCGCGCACGGTCGCCGACCTGATCACCCCCAAGGGCCTCAGGGAGATCGCGGGCTACGCCCAGGGCATCGGCCCGACCCTGGACCTCGTCATCACCAAGAAGGCGGACGGCAGCCTCGACAAGGAGACGACCCTCGTCGCCGACGCACACAAGGTCGGGCTGATCCTGCACCCCTACACCATGCGCAACGAGAACCCCTTCCTGCCGACGGAGTTCCGCAAGGGCACCGACGCGGACGCCTACGGAGACGCCTTCGGCGCCTTCAAGAGGTACTTCGCCACCGGCATCGACGGCGTCTTCACCGACAACCCGGACACCGGTGCCCTGGCCCGCCAGGACTTCGTCAACGGCTGAGCCGACACCCCCCGATGGGGGTGACTTACGGCCGCCCGGGCAACCCACGACCCGGGCGGCCGTGTCGTACCGCATATGACGCACGACTTGGTCGCCACCCTGCGCCCGCTGCTCACCGCCGAGGCCTCCGCGGAGGCACATGCCTCCGGTACGGAACCGGCCGACCTGGAACAGGCGGTCTGGCTCCGGCTCCTGGAGCACCTGGAGACCCAGGGCCCACCCCTCGACCCGTCCGGCTGGCTCCGCCGCGCCGTCCGCTCCGAGTCCCGCCGCAGCCGTCGTACTGCCCGCCTCGAACGGCCGTACGCCATCGAGCCCGCGGCCGACGACGACCGCACCCCCGAGCAGCTCACCCTCGCCGCGGCACGGCGCACGGCCCTGCACGACGCGGTGCGCCGGCTGCCCGGCCGCTGCCCCTCGCTCCTGGCGGCCCTCCTCTCCCCGAGGGACCTCACCTACCGGGAGATCGCGGGGGAGTTGGGTATCTCACAGGGCAGTCTCGGCCCGGAACGTTCCAGATGCCTGGGATGTCTTCGCCGATTGCTCGCACCGGAGGTTGCGACCCGCCGGGCGCGGGGATAGGAGTGGGGGACAACAGGCGATCAGGTGAGCGGGAGGCGTGCGCACATGGGCATGAGCGTGACCATCTCTGCGGCGGCCGAGCAGGACGCGGAGCAGATCTTCAGGCTGCAGTACCTGTGCTTCCAGAGTGAGGCGGCGCTGTACGGCAACTACCGCATCGATCCGCTCGTCCAGAGCCTGGACTCGGTCCGCGCCGAGGTGGCCGCGGACTGCGTCTTCGTGGCCCGCCTCGGAGAAGAGGTGGTCGGTTCGGTCCGCGGCCACGTCACCGAGGACGGCTCGGCCGCCATCGGCAAACTCTGCGTCCACCCGCGCCTCCAGGGCCACGGAATCGGTGCCCGACTCCTCCGGGCGGCCGAGTCCGCCCTCGCCGAGGAGCGCGGCGCCACCAGCTTCCGCCTCTTCACCGGCCACCGCAGCGAGGGCAACCTCCGCCTCTACCGCAAGGTGGGTTACCAGACGGTGGGTACGTCGGAGGGCGCGGACGGGATCCCGATGATCGTCCTGGAGAAGCCGGCAGGAACATACGCGGCCACCGCATGATCTTTTAGGGGCGCGGAGAACTGCGCGATCAGCCACAACCGGCCGGATGCCGCCCGATGAACCTCAGGCGGCATCCCCCTTGGGCGCACCCTTGCGAAGCCAGTAGATGGCCGACAAGGGAAGCAGTACGGGGATGAACAAGTAACCCATCCCGAAGTCCGACCACACCGTCGCATCCGGAAACGCGGACGGCTCGACCAACGTCCAGGTGCCCACGGTCAGCACACCGAGCAGCTCGACGACACAGCACACCAGCGCCGCCTTGCGAGCCGTCTCCCCGCCCCGCACCAACGAGTACGTGATGAACCCGTAGACGACACCGGCAACCGCGGACAACGAGTACGCGAGCGGCGCCCGGTCGAACTCCGTAGAGATCTGCACCGCCGACCGCGACACCGCCCCGACGACCATCACGCCGTACAGCCACACGAGCAGCGTCCCCGGCCCACTGGTAAGCCGTCGCCGACGCACGTCAGCCTCCCCAGATGTCATAGAGCCGCACCTCCAGAACGGCCAGCACCACACCGCCGGCGGCGACCGTCACCGATCCCCACCGCGTGCGCTCCGCGAGCGACATGAACCCCGCCGCCGGCACGCACGCGAACGCCCCCAGCAGATAGGCGACGAAGATCGTCGTGCCCTGCTCCGGCTTCTCGCCCCGCGCGAGCTGCACGATCCCGACCACGAGCTGGACCAGCGCCAGCACCGACACCACGGCCATCCCGATGAAGTGCCAGTCCTTGGTCGGCTGATCACGGTAGGCGGCCCAGCCGCACCAGGCGGCCAGCAGCAGCGCGGCGACGCCGGTCACCAGCGTCAGGGCATCAAACATGCGGCGAGCCTATTACGGCCCAAAAGGCCTGATGCGGCCGCCCCCGCCGGGCACCGTAGGGTCGAAGGCATGAAGATCCAGGCCGAAGCCCTCCTGTTCGACAACGACGGAACCCTCGTCTCCTCCCTCGAATCCGTCCACCGCTGCTGGACGCGCTGGGCGGAGGAGTTCGGCATCACCGCGGAGGCGTTCGCGCGGGTCGAACTGCACGGACGCAAGGCCGGGGACATAGCCGCCGAACTGCTGCCCGCCGACGTCGTACCGGCGGCCCTCGCGCGGATCGAGCGGCTGGAGGTGGAGGACGTACCCAACGGCGGTGTTCATCTGCTGCCCGGGACCACGGCCTTCATGGACTCCCTGCCCGCCGACCGCTGGGCCGTCGTCACCTCCGCCACCCGCCGGCTCGCCGAGGCCCGCCTCGAAGCCGTCGGCATCCTCCCCAAGACCCTGGTCGCCGCCGACGACGTCACCCGCGGCAAGCCCGACCCCGAGCCCTATCTGCTCGCCGCCCGCGAACTCGGCGTCGACCCGGCCCGCTGTGTCGTCTTCGAGGACGCCCCAGCCGGCCTGCGCGCCGGACGGGCCGCCGGGATGACCACCGTGGCCTTGACCACAACCCACCAGGCCCACGAGCTCGACGCCGACCTGGTGGTCGAGAACCTGTCGGCCCTGTCGGCACTGGTCACCGCCGGAAGCGTGGAGATCTCCGTCCGGCCCTGAAGCCTGTCCACCGCTGTCCGCCATGCGGACAGCGGGTTCTTGGTCGCTCCCATACGTCTGCTTTACTGATCGCATGACCACGACGAGCTGCCGCACCCCTGCGACCGAGGCGACCCTGACGCCCGGTGCTCGTTGTATGTGTCGAATGTGCGCCTGTTAGAGGGCCCCCGCACCACCCCTTGAGCCTCGCGCCCCGAAGCGAGCCGCCCCGGCACGTCCGTACGCCGTGAACGCCGTACGTGACCCATGTGCCCGCGCACGATTCCTCTCCCGTACCAGGGCACACCCACGCCCCCGTACTCGACAGTGACGGAAACCCCAGTGATCACGACAACAGGCCTGACCAAGGTCTACCGCTCGCGCGGCCGTGAGGTCACCGCCCTGGACGGCGTCGATCTGCACGTCCGCGAAGGCGAGGTGTACGGCGTCATCGGCCAGTCCGGCGCCGGCAAGTCCTCCCTCATCCGCTGCGTCAACCTGCTGGAGCGCCCCACCGCCGGCACCGTGACCGTCGACGGACAGGACCTCACCGCCCTCGCGGGCCGCGGTCCGCGCGCCGGCAAGGAACTGCGGCAGGCGCGCAGCCGTATCGGCATGGTCTTCCAGCACTTCAACCTGCTGTCCACCCGGACGGTCCGCGACAACGTCGAGCTGCCGCTGGAGATCCTCGGCAAGTCCGGCAAGGAGCGCTCCCGCAAGGCACTCGAACTGCTGGACCTCGTCGGACTCGCCGACAAGGCGGGCGCCTATCCGGCCCAGCTCTCCGGCGGCCAGAAGCAGCGCGTCGGCATCGCCCGCGCCCTGGCCGGCGACCCCAAGGTGCTCCTGTCCGACGAGGCCACCAGCGCCCTCGACCCCGAGACCACCCGCTCGATCCTCCAGCTGCTGCGCGACCTGAACCGGCAGCTCGGCCTCACCGTCCTGCTCATCACCCACGAGATGGACGTCGTGAAGTCGATCTGCGACTCGGCCGCCCTGATGGAGAACGGGCGCGTCGTCGAGTCGGGGACGGTGAGCGAACTGCTCGCCACCCCCGGTTCCGAGCTCGCCTCCGCGCTCTTCCCCGTCGGCGGCGACGCCACCGGCGAGGACCGGACCGTCCTCGACGTCACCTTCCAGGGCGAGGCGGCCACCCAGCCCGTCATCTCCCAGCTGTCCCGCACCTACAACATCGACATCTCGATCCTCGGCGCGGCCATCGACACCGTCGGCGGCCTCCAGGTCGGCCGGATGCGCATCGAACTGCCCGGCCGCTACGAGGACAACGTCGTACCGGTCGGCTTCCTGCGCGAGCAGGGCCTCCAGATCGACGTCGTCGGTGAGCCCCAGCTGGTGAAGGAAGGTGCCAAGTGACCTGGTCCGAGATGCAGCCCCTGCTGGAGCAGGCGTGTTGGGACACCCTCTACATGGTCGGCTGGTCCACCGTCATCGCCGTCGTGGGCGGCCTGCCGCTCGGTGTCCTGCTCGTCCTCACCGACCGCGGCGGGCTCCTCCAGAACGTCGTCGCGAACAAGGTCATCGGGCAGGTCGTGAACGTGGCCCGCTCGATGCCGTTCATCATCCTGATGGTCGCGCTGATGGGCTTCACGCGCTCGATCACCGGCACGACCATCGGCCGCGAGGCCGCCATCGTGCCGCTCGCCATCGGCGCCATCCCGTTCTTCGCGCGCCTCGTCGAGACGGCTGTCCGCGAGGTGGACGGCGGCCTGGTCGAGGCCGTGCAGTCGATGGGTGGCAACACCTGGACCATCGTCCGCAAGGTCCTCGTCCCCGAGGCCCTGCCCTCGCTGATCGCCGGCACCACCACCACGATCGTCGCCCTCATCGGCTACTCCGCGATGGCCGGCACGGTCGGCGCCGGCGGCCTCGGCGACATCGCCATCCGCTACGGCTACCAGCGCTTCGAGACCCAGCTCATGTGGATCACCGTCGCGATCCTCGCCGTCGTCATCTCGCTCATCCAGTTCGCCGGCGACTTCGCGGCCCGCTCGCTGCACCGCCGCGGCGGACGCTCCGGACCCGCCCCGAAACTCCGTCTGCTGAAGGCGGCCACGGCGGACACCAAGACCGTCTGACGCGCTTCCAGATCTCCCGTGCACCCCTTCACGGGATCGCTGCACCCAAAAGGAAAGGCACTTTTCGTGCGTAACACCGCAAAGCTCTCCACCGCCGTCCTCGCCGCCGGAGCCCTCACCCTCGGGCTCAGCGCCTGCGGTTCGTCCGGCTCGGACTCCGCCTCCGACACCAGCGGACCGCTGGTCGTCGCCGCGAGTCCGACCCCGCACGCCGAGATCCTGAACTACGTCAAGGAGAACCTGGCGAAGAAGGCGGGCCTCGACCTGGAGGTCAAGGAGTTCCAGGACTACATCGTGCCGAACACGGCGACCGAGGACGGCTCGGTGGACGCCAACTACTTCCAGAACCAGCCGTACCTCGACGACTTCAACAAGAAGCGCGGCACCCACATCGTGCCCGTCGTCACGGTGCACCTGGAGCCGCTCGGCCTCTACTCCCACAAGGTGAAGAGCGCCGACGCCCTGAAGAGCGGCGCGACCGTCGCCGTCCCCAACGACGCCGTGAACGAGGCCCGCGCCCTCAAGCTGCTCGCCGACAACGGGCTGATCACGCTCAAGGACGGCGTCGGCAGCGAGGCGACCCCGCAGGACATCACCAAGAACCCGAAGAACCTCAAGTTCAAGGAGATCGAGGCGCCCCAGACCGCGCGCTCCCTCGACGACGTGGACGCGGCGGTCGTCAACGGCAACTTCGCCATCTCCGCGGGCATCAAGCCCGCCAAGGAGGCCCTCGTCCTGGAGTCCGCGAAGAACAGCCCCTACGGCAACTTCCTCGCGGTGAAGGAAGGCAACGAGGACGACCCGCGCGTGAAGAAGCTCGCCAAGCTGCTCACCTCCGCCGAGGTCAAGAAGTTCATCCAGGACAAGTACGCCGGATCCGTCATCGCGTCCTTCTGAACGACGTAAGGCTACCGGCGCGTATACGACGTATCGCCACGCACGGGGTCCACTCGCTCACCATGTGTGGGCCCCGTGATGCGGTTCGGTGCTTTCATGCTGCATGCTGGGCAGTTCAGCAGGCCTCGCAGGTTTTCCGACGGTTACGGAGTGGCGCATGACTGGCACCTTCCCCAACATCTCCATCAGCACGGAGCGGTTGGTGCTGCGCCCCCTCGACGAGGACGACGTGCCCGCGCTGGCCGAGATGATGAACGACGAGCAGGTCGGGGCCTGGACCGACGTGCCGCAGCCCTACAGCGAGGAACAGGCGCACGACTGGATCACGCGGTACGCGCCGACCGAACGGGAGACCGGACGCGGAATCAACTTCGCCGTCACGGAGTTCCTCACCCAGCGCCTGGTCGGCGTCGTCCAGCTCGCCAAGACCAACTGGCACGTGCGCTCCACGGAGTTGTCGTACATCATCGCCCCCTGGGCCCGCGGCGAGGGCTACGCGTCCGAGGCCGCGCTCGCCACCGCACAGTGGCTGTTCACCGACCAGAAGTTCGAGCGGATCGAGCTGCGCACGGCGGCCGACAACACCGCCTCGCAGCAGGTCGCCCAGAAGATCGGCTGCATCAGCGAGGGCGTCCTGCGCAACGCCTGCATAGCGCACGTCCGCGCCGACGACGGCACTTGGAGCGACGTCCGCACCGACTTCATCGTGTGGAGCCTGCTGCCCGAGGACTTCGACGGAGCGGGCGACCAGCTCGCCGACACCGACGGATTCACGACGTACTCCGACTGGAACTGACCGCATTCGCACACAGGGCGGCGAAAGCGCTTCCGGGGCGCAGCGGGTACCCTCACGGAGCCGCCCGCGGGCTGCCCACCGACGACCGCCTGCGCACACTTCTGGAGACTGAGAGACGATGGCCGACCGGGTCACGGTGATCGGCTGGGACGGCTCGCCGCTGACCGCCGCGGCACGCTCCGCCCTCGGCGCCGCCACGCTGGTCGCGGGCGCCGCCCACCACCTGGCACTCCCCGAGGTGCCCCCCACCGCCGAACGCATCCGCCTCGGCAGCGTCGCCCTCGCCGCCCGCCGGATCACCGGCCACCGCGGCAGCGCGGTCGTGCTCGCCGACGGCGACCCCGGGTTCTTCGGCGTCGTACGGACCCTGCGCGCACCCGAGTTCGGCCTGGAGGTCGAGGTCGTACCCGGTGTGTCCTCGGTCGCCGCCGCCTTCGCGCGCGCCGGAATGCCCTGGGACGACGCCCAGGTGGTCGTCGCACACCGGCGCACCCTGCGACGCGCGGTGAACGTGTGCCGGGCCCACACCAAGGTCGCCGTCCTCACCTCGCCCGGCGCCGGACCCGCCGAACTCGGTCTGCTCATGGAGGGCGTCCACCGCACCTTCGTCATCTGCGAGGAACTGGGCACCGACCGCGAACAGGTCACCGTCGTCACCTCCGACAAGGCCGCCGACCACACCTGGCGCGACCCCAACATCGTCATCGTCATCGGCGGCACCGCGGCCGTGACGGAGGACGGCGGCTGGATCGCGGGCCGCGACCCGGCCGCCGCGCCGCGCGGCTGGACCCTGCCCGCCGAGTCCTACGGCGGTCTCATGGGCGAAGGCGAACTGGAGCCGCTGCGCGCGGCCCAACTCGCCCGCCTGGGACCGCGCGTGGGAGACCTCGTGTGGGACATCGGCTGCGGCAGCGGCGCCTTCGCCACCGAGGCCGCCCGGGCCGGGGCCGCCGTCATCGCCGTCGACCGCGACCTCAGGGCCTGCGAGCGCACCGAGGCCAACGCCCGCGCCTTCGGTCTCCAGGTCCAGATCGTCCCCGGCACCGCCCCGCACGTCCTGGAGAACCTTCCCGAACCGGACGTCGTGCGCGTCGGCGGCGGGGGAGTGGCCGTGGTCTCCGCGGTCGCCGACCGGCGCCCGCAGCGCATCGTCGCCCACGCGGCCACCCGCGACGAGGCCGAACTCGTCGGCCGGGACCTCACCGAGCACGGCTACCGCGTCGAGTGCGCCCTCCTCCAGTCCGTCGAACTCGACACCCGGGCCTGGACGGAGACGGAACGGAGCGTCGCGTTCCTGCTCAGCGGGGTGCTCCCGGACCGTACGGCCTGATCCCGCCGGCCGTGGTCCGCCGTCCCCCGTGATCCTGTTGTCGTACTGCGCGCGGTAGGCTGGCCGACCGTTGTACCGCGCCCGGTGGACCGGCATTCGTTCGTCAATGTCCGGAAAGCGCGCCCGTTTTGGGGTGGGTGTGGTACGGCAGAACCGGAGGACGCGCAACGTGGCGCAGTCCACAGCGGGCTGTCGCGGATCAACCTGTCGCGACGGGGGAACGGCCGGGACAATGCCAGTTAATGGCTTTGTCGTCTTTCTCGGCGGGCCGTTCGTGCCGCTGGGCACGCACGCTCGTTCTTCACCACGGGGGGCGGTCGGTGCGCCGTCCCCGGTGAGCTGGTCGTAGAAGCACTAACCGATGGGCGAGGGGTACGCATGACCGACACCGGCCAGGTCCCGGGCGAGGGACTGCCGGAGAACGCAGGCATGGTGGAACAGCCGGGCGTCCCTGCGCCGGGTGCGTACACCTACCTCTCCGAGACCACCGCCGAGGACGAAGACCTGTTGCTGCTGCCGGGCGCCCAGAGCCCCTGGGGCAACGAGGTCGCCCCGCCCGCCCCGGAGCCGGTCGTCGAGACCGTCCACGAGCCGGGCCCGCACGAGATGTCCGGGCGCGACAGCGGAGCGCACGACCTGAGCGCGGTCCGCAGGCTCCAGGCTCCTACGGTGCCGATCCCGCCCATCACGCCCCGCCGGCCCCTGCACCTCGGCCCGCCGATCCCCGACGCCTCCGCGAGCCCGGTCCGCTCCCTCGCCGACCGCGGCCCCGCGGGCGCACCGGTACGGCAGCCGGCCGCGGCCGCGCCGGGTCCCGAGTACTTCGACGCCCCGCAACCGCAGGGCGCGGTCCCGTGGGGTGCCCCGGCCCAGGCCGCCGTCCAGACACCGGTGAGCCCGGTGGCCCCGGCTGCCGAAACGGTTGTTCCGGCTCCGGCGCCCGAACCGGTGGGCGCGGCGCAGGCCACGGAGACCGCTGGGCACATGGTTTTCGAGGCTCCGGTGCCGGAGGCCGAGCACGTGGTTCCCGAGGTTCCGGTGCCGGATGCCGGTCCGGGCCCGGAGGTCGTGCAGGCCACGGAGCCGTCGCAGGTTCCGGTCGCCGAAGCGGGCCAGGTTCCGGCCGACGCGTCCGGGGCGGCTCAGCCCGTGGAGGGCGAGCCCGCCGCTGTCGTCAGCGCTGACCCGGGCGCCGGACAGGTGCCGGGAGACGGCTCCCTGCCCGACGAGGTGCAGCCCGCCGCGGCTGTCGTCGCGGAGGCGCCGAGCGCGGACCCCGTGGCCGGTGTCACCGAGGCCGCGGTCGCCGCGCCGGACGGGACCGAGGCCGCTGGTGCCGTGCCGGTGGCCGATGACGCCCAGGCGGGCGAGGCAGCCGAGCAGGTGCCCGTGCCTGAGGCCGCTCCCGCGGTGGAGGTCCCCGTTGCGGCGGTCGACGCCGACGCCGACCTGCCGGTCGCCGAGACCGCCGTGGCTGAGCCCGTCGCCGCTGAACCCGCCGTGGTGGAGCCCGAGGTGGTGGAGCCCGTTGATGCGGAGGCCGTCGCGCCTGAAGCCGTAGCGCCCGAGGCTGAGGCCGCCGCAGCCGAGCCGCACGTAGAAGAACAGGAGGCGGCGGACGCCGTCGCCCCGCAGACAGCTGCCGTTGCTGAAACGGTGGCGCCGGAAGCGGTGGCCCCGGCAGCGGTCGCGCCCGAACCCGTGTCGGCCGAGGACGCGGCTGTCGCCCCGGAGACGGGCGCGGCTCAGGACGCGGAAGCCGTCGCGGTGCAGACAGCGGACCCGTCCCAGGAAACCGTGGCCGTTCCGGAGGCGGACCCGTCCCAGCAGACCGAGGCTGCCCCGGACCCGGCCGCCGCTCAGGAAGCCGTGACCGCTCCGGACGCCGCCCAGGAGGCCGTCGCGGCGCAGGCATCCGTCGCCGCCCCCGAAACCGCGGCGCCGGAAGCCGTACTCCCCGCCACGGAACCCGTCGCCGCCCCGGAAGCCTCCGAAGCCGCAACTCCCCAGGCTCCCGCGGAGGAGGGGCAGGTTCCGCAGCCGGCGGACGCCGTCACCGCACCGGTCGAAGTCGCGCCCGCGCAGGACGACCCCGCCGCCGAGGCCCCCGAGCCGCTCCCCGCCGAGGAGGTGGCACCCGCGGCCGAGCCGGCCCAGGAGCCCGCCCCCGCCGCTCAGCCCGTCGAGGACCCGCAGGCCCCCCACCTCGTACCCGCCCCGCAGGGCCCCGTCCAGGAGGCGCCGGTGCCCGTCGCGGCGGACGCGGGCGACGCCGTCGTACAGCCGACGGACCCGACGGCTCCCGTGGCTGCGGCTGATGGAGTCCAGCAGCCGGAGCCCGTCGCGCAGGACGAGTTCCCGCCGACCCCGGACCAGGCGCCGCAGGGGCCGCAGACGCCGGTGCCTCAGCCGCTCGCGGCGGAACTCCCCGGCGCGCAGCCCCAGTTCGCGGGCCCCGGCCCCGCCGAGGCCCCCGTCGTGCTGCCCGCCGGAGTTCCCCTGGAACCCCGACCGGGCCAACCCCTGGGCGAGTTCGTGCCGGTGGACGGCTCCGTGCCGACCGCTCCGCACCTCGCGCCGACCCCGCCCCACCCTCTGACGCTGCCCACGGACGACACCCAGCAGCCCGTGGTCCCGGCCCCGCGTGAGGCGGGCGGTGACCCCCGATTCGCCCAGCAGGCGGACGACCTGGACACCCGGGCGGCCGATCAGGAAGACCAGGAAGTCCAGGAAGCCCAGGAAGTGAGCACGGCCCCCGTGGCAGAAGCACGACAGTCCACGGGCCCCGCCGCGCCCGCCTACGACGACGCCGAGCGCGAGGCCGTCCTCAAGGTCATGCGGGAGCGCCGCGACATCCGCAACGGCTTCCGCAGCGACCCGATCCCGCACGAGGTGCTGCTCCGGGTCCTGGAGGCCGCCCACACCGCGCCCTCCGTCGGCCACTCACAGCCGTGGGACTTCGTCGTCATCCGCTCCGCCGAGACGCGTGCCGCGATGCAGGACCTGGCCCAGCGCCAGCGCGAGGCGTACGCCCAGTCGCTGCCCAAGGGCCGGGCCAAGCAGTTCAAGGAACTGAAGATCGAGGCCATCCTCGAGACCCCGGTGAACATCGTCGTCACCGCCGACCCCACCCGCGGCGGCCGGCACACCCTCGGTCGGCACACCCAGCCGCAGATGGCCCCGTACTCCGCCGCGCTCGCCGTCGAGAACCTCTGGCTCGCCGCCCGCGCCGAGGGCCTCGGTGTCGGCTGGGTCAGCTTCTTCGACGAGCGCGAGATGGTCCGCGCCCTCGGCCTGCCCGACCACCTGGAGGTCATCGCCTACCTGTGCGTCGGGTACGTCGACGAGTTCCCGGACGAGCCCGAGCTGATGCAGGCCGGCTGGTCCAAGCGCCGCCCGCTGTCGTGGGTCGTGCACGAGGAGACGTACGGCCGCCGCGCCCTGCCCGGCGAGGAGCCGCACGACCTGCTCGGCGAGACCGTCGCACAGATCCGCCCGCTGGACGCCAAGGCGCTCGGCGAGGCCTGGGAGCGGCAGAAGCGGATGACCAAGCCGGCCGGCGCGCTCGGCATGCTGGAGATCATCTCCGCCCAGCTCTCCGGGCTCTCCCGGCAGTGCCCGCCGCCGATCCCGGAGCCCGCGGCCGTCGCGATCTTCGCCGGTGACCACGGCGTGCACGCCCAGGGCGTCACCCCCTGGCCGCAGGAGGTGACGGCCCAGATGGTCGCCAACTTCCTCGGCGGCGGCGCGGTCTGCAACGCCTTCGCGGGCCAGGTGGGCGCCGAGGTGTGCGTGGTCGACGTCGGCGTGGCGTCCGAACTCCCGGCCACCCCCGGCCTGTTGCCCCGCAAGGTCCGGGCCGGGACCTCCGACATGACCACCGGTCCCGCGATGACCCGCGAGGAGGCCAAGCAGGCCATCGAGGTCGGCATCGAGACCGCCCGCGACCTGGTCGCGGCCGGCAACAAGGCCCTCCTCACGGGCGAGATGGGCATCGCGAACACCACCGCGTCCGCCGCCCTGATCTCGGTCTTCACGGGCACCGACCCCGCCGAGGTCACCGGCCGCGGCACCGGCATCAACGACGAGACCCTGGCCCGCAAGACCGAGGTCGTCCGCCGCGCCATCGAACTCCACCAGCCGGACCCGGCCGACCCGATCGGCGTCCTGGCGGCGATCGGCGGCTTCGAACACGCGGCGATGGTCGGGCTGCTGCTGGGCGGTGCCTCCCTGCGCACGCCGGTCATCCTCGACGGTGTCAGCGCGGGCGCCGCCGCCCTGGTGGCCCGCGCGATCGCCCCGGAGGTCCTCGCGGCCTGCATCGCGGGCCACCGCAGCGCCGAACCGGGCCACGTGGCCGCCCTGAACAAGCTCGGCCTGCGCCCCCTGGTCGATCTCGACCTCCGCCTCGGCGAGGGCACGGGCGCCCTGCTGGCCCTGCCGCTCGTCCAGAGCACGGCGCGGGCGATGCACGAGGTGGCGACCTTCGACTCCGCAGGGGTGACCGAGAAGTAGGCGTTGCGAGGGGGACTCGGGGGCGCCGTCCCCGAGTCCCCCACGCACGTGGGTCCGGGACCGGCGGCCACGCCCAGCCACCGGACACCTGTGCCGCCCTCCCCTCACGCCCCGTAAAATCCGCACGTCAGGGCCACTGCACCGCCGTAACAGAGGAGCCACCCCTCATGGCCGAGAACCCCGCCTACCCCGTAGGCCTCCGCCTCACCGGCCGCAAGGTCGTCGTCCTCGGCGGTGGCCAGGTGGCCCAGCGCCGCCTCCCGGCCCTGATCGCGGCGGGCGCGGACGTCCTCCTCGTGTCCCCTTCGGCAACCCCCTCCGTGGAGGCGATGGCGGACACGGGCGAGATCACCTGGCACAGGCGCCCGTACCAGGACGGCGATCTCGCCGACGCCTGGTACGCCCTCATCGCCACCGGCGACACGGAGGCCAACACCCGCGCCTCCGCCGAGGCCGAGCGCCACCGCGTCTGGTGCGTCCGCTCCGACGACGCCGACGCCGCCACCGCCTGGACCCCGGCGACGGGGCACAGCGAGGGTGTCACGGTCGCCGTGCTCACGACGAACGCGAAGGGCCGCGACCCCCGCCACACGGCGGCCATCCGGGACGCGGTCGTGGAGGGCCTGCGCGACGGCACTCTCGTCGCTCCCCACCACCGCACCCGTACCCCCGGCGTCGCGCTCGTCGGCGGCGGTCCCGGCGACCCCGACCTGATCACGGTCCGCGGCCGCCGCCTGCTCGCCGAGGCCGACGTCGTCATCGCCGACCGCCTCGGCCCGCGCGACCTCCTCGCCGAGCTCCCACCGCACGTCGAGGTCATCGACGCGGCGAAGATCCCGTACGGCCGCTTCATGGCCCAGGAGGCCATCAACAACGCCCTGATCGAGCACGCCAAGCAGGGCAAGTCGGTCGTACGGCTCAAGGGCGGCGACCCCTATGTCTTCGGCCGCGGGATGGAGGAGCTGCACGCCCTCGCCGAGGCCGGCATCCCCTGCACGGTCGTGCCGGGCATCTCCAGTTCGATCTCGGTACCGGGCGCGGCCGGGATCCCGGTCACCCACCGGGGCGTCGCCCACGAGTTCACCGTGGTCAGCGGCCACGTGGCGCCGGACGACGAACGCTCCCTGGTCGACTGGCCCTCGCTCGCCAAGCTCACCGGCACCCTCGTGATCCTCATGGGCGTCGACAAGATCGGCAAGATCGCCGAGACCCTGGTGGCCCACGGCAAGTCGCCCGACACCCCGGTCGCCCTGGTCCAGGAGGGGACGACGGCCGCCCAGCGCCGGGTCGACGCCACCCTGGCGACAGTGGGCGAGGTGGTCGTCGCCGAGGACGTGAAGCCCCCGGCCGTCATCGTCGTCGGCGAGGTCGTCACCGTAGGACCGCGGGCATTGGCGTAACCCCGGGTAACACAGTCCGCTCCCAGCCGTTGGCACCGCTCCCAGGACAAGGCAGTATCACCCTGTGGCCGATCTCATCACCGTCGAGGACCCCGACGACCCGCGCCTGCGCGACTACACGGGCCTGACCGACGTCGAACTGCGCCGCAAGCGCGAGCCGGCCGAGGGCCTGTTCATCGCCGAGGGCGAGAAGGTCATCCGCCGGGCCAAGGACGCCGGCTACGAGATGCGCTCCATGCTGCTGTCCGCCAAGTGGGTCGACGTCATGCGCGACGTCATCGACGAACTCCCCGCCCCGGTGTACGCCGTCAGCCCGGAACTCGCCGAACAGGTCACCGGCTACCACGTGCACCGCGGCGCGCTCGCCTCCATGCAGCGCAAACCCCTGCCCACGGCGGGCGAGTTGCTCCAGACCGCCCGCCGCGTGGTGGTCATGGAGTCCGTCAACGACCACACCAACATCGGCGCCATCTTCCGCTCGGCGGCCGCCCTCGGCATGGACGCGGTCCTGCTCTCCCCGGACTGCGCCGACCCTCTGTACCGCCGCAGCGTCAAGGTCTCGATGGGCGCGGTCTTCTCCGTCCCCTACGCCCGCCTCGACACCTGGCCCAAGGGCCTGGACTCGGTCCGCGAGGCCGGGTTCACCCTCCTCGCCCTCACTCCGGACGCCAAGGCCAGGACCCTCGATGAAGCGGCCCCGCACCGGATGGACCGGGTCGCGCTGATGCTCGGCGCCGAGGGCGACGGCCTGACCACCCAGGCCCTGGTCGCCGCCGACGAATGGGTGCGCATCCCGATGGCCCACGGCGTCGACTCCCTCAACGTGGGCGCGGCGGCCGCGGTGGCCTTCTACGCGGTGGCGACGGGGCGACCGCAGGACTGAACGGCCTGAGCCGGGCTCCGGTCACGGCCGTCGCGGCGAAGTGCTCAGTCCGTCCCGCCACCGGCCGGCTGCTGCGGCTCCTGGTACGGCGGCGTGTGCACCTGCCCCTGCCGCTGCTCCCGTACGACTGTGCCGTCGCCGCCGAGTCCGCGCGACGGACCCTGACAGCCCTGGGCCGCGGCGATGCCGAGCGCCACGAGCAGGGTCACGACGACGAACACGAACAGCCGCTGGCGCAGGAGGCGGGGGTTCGCGGGACGCAGCCCCGACTTGGTGTTCCTGGGCGCGGGACGGCCGGTACCGCTGCGCGGAGCGGGTCGGCTGCCGCTGCCGGAGCGGGTCGTGTTCCGGGAGGAGGAGGCAGGGGTGGGCCGGGAACCGGGACGGGACGAGGGCACGCCGTTGCCGCGCGGATCGCTACCGCCCCGCGACGAAACGCCGCCGCGCGCGGGAGCCTGCCCCCTGACCTGCCCGGAACCGCGGGCCGACGGAGTCCCCTGGGAGCCGGAGCCGGACGTGCCCGACTGGCCCTGGGGTCGTCGCTGGGCGGCCCGCTCCGGGTAGGTGTCGGCGATGCGTCCGGTGGGCCGGTCCGCCTCACCGGCCCGCGGGGCGGGCGGACGCAGATCCGGAAGGCCCTGCGCCTCGCGCGCCGCGATCTCCTTGAGCCGCAGCGACAACTGGAGGGTGCTCGGCCGCTCCTCGGGGTCCTTCGCCAGACACGCGCGGATGAGGGGGGCGACAGCGTCGGGCACGCCGTGCAGCTGGGCCTCCTCGTGCACCACGCGGTACAGCATCACCTCGGAACTGCCGTGCCCGAAGGGCGAGTCGCCCATCGACGCGTACGCCAGGGTCGCGCCCAGGGAGAACACGTCCGTGGCCGGAGTCACCGCGGCGCCGCGCACCTGCTCCGGCGCGAGGAAGCCGGGGGATCCGACGGCGGTGCCGACATGGGTGAGGGTGGAGGCCCCGGTCGCCCAGGCGATGCCGAAGTCGATGATCCGGGGGCCCTTGGGGGAGAGGAGGATGTTCGACGGCTTGAGGTCGCGGTGCACCACCCCCGCCTCGTGCACGGCGACGAGCCCTTCGGACAAGGCGGCCCCGATGGAGGCGACCTCGGCGGCACCGAGGGAACCCTCGTCGGCGACCTTGTCGTGGAGGGAGGGGCCGGGCACGTACTGGGTGGCGAACCACGGACGGTCCGCTTCCAGGTCGGCCGCGACCAGCCGGGCCGTGCAGCCGCCGCGGATCCGCCGGGCCGCGGAGACCTCGCGGGCGAACCGTGACCGGAACTCCTGGTCCTCGGCCAGATCCGGCCGGATGACCTTCAACGCCACCCGCTGCCCCTTGCGGTCGGAGCCCAGGTAGACGACCCCCATGCCCCCCTGGCCCAGCCGTCTGTGAAGCCTGAACGAGCCGACGACGCGCGGGTCCTCGCGCCTCAGGCGCATCATCGCCATGTTCATCCCCGCTGCCCGGTCCGTGTGACGAGCCACAGCTTACGTTTCCGCGGGCCGCCGCGCGCAGAGGCCGCGCCCTCTCGTCCCGGTGGATTGTCAGTGCCGGGTGGGAGAATTGAGGGGTGGTCAGGGAGCCGGAGGGCGGACGGACTTCGGTTCGGATGTGATCCCAACCACCCGTCCCAGAAGGGGGATTGAACCCGTGAAGGGTGATCGCGTGGAGATAGTCGTGGACGCAGGGGACACGACGCGCACATATGAGGTGGTGGCGAGCAGGGCGGGCCGCCGAGTGGAGACGGCGGTCCGTCGAGGTGTCGTGGAAGTGAGCGAAGTCACGCGCAACGGATCGGTGGTGCGGACGGCCCGGTTCATGGCGACACGAGTGCTGGCGCTGGTGGAGCAGCCGGTGCCGCGCGAGGACAGCTCGGAGAAAGCGGGGCAGACCGGACGCCCCCTCCGGGAAGACCCGGAGACCTAGGCCCCCGTCTCCACCCACGGGAGTACTCCGCTGGTCACGGCTCATCCTCGGGGAGGCCCGGCAATCGGTACGAGGGCATGACGTGCGCAGAGCCCGTGACGCCTAGATTTGAGGTCAAGCGGCGGGTGCAGCACTCGTCCCCCGAGGTCAGACACCCGCCGCTTGCCACGACAACAGAACGGTCAGGAGAGGGACCATGGCTCTTACGGCACCGCGGACACTGTCCCGCACACGTCAGCCCAGCCGTACGGGCCGTCGCCACCCACTGGTGGCGACGCTGATGGCCCTTCCTCTGGCGGTCCTGCTCCTCGTCGTCTTCGACGGCTGGGAGACGGTGACCACACAGGCGTCGTCCGTGGGAGTGATGCTGGGGCGCTGAGCGGCGCCCCAGGCCCGGAAGAGCGGTCCGGGCGGGGACATCAACCCATGAAACCCCGTGGGGACGGGGGTGCGGCGGACGGCAAAATGCCGGCGTAGCTGGGGAGCTACGCCGGCATTGCTTTTCCCTCCGGGGGTTGGGCGGGAGTCGTAGGTGCCGGGTTCGGTCGTGTGCCTGTGCGGGTCCGGCGGGGGCGAGCGTCTCGCGCAGTTCCCCGCGCCCCCGGATGCCTGCGGCGCATCTGCAACGTGCGGTTCCTAGCGAGCGCCGGGTGACTGCACCCCGCCAGGGGCGCGGGGAACTGCGCGACAAGCCCCCACGAACCCGCACCCGCCTCCCAACCGCACCGCCACCCCCGTAGGCGCCCGGCCCAAGCCCAGAGCGGTGCCCTGGCCTACCCTCGCGAACAGACGACCCGCCGCCCAGGGAGCCCCGTGACGACCCACCCCCACCCCCTCCTCACCGAGCTCACCCTCAGAGCGAGGACAGAGGCCCACTCCCGCCGGCGGCAGACGTGCCCCTGCGGCGCGGCAACCCTCGCCGACCGCCCCGACGCCACTGTCGTACGGCACGCGGACACCGTCGCGAAGGCCCACGCCCCCGGCACCCCCCTCACCGACCTGGCCCCCCGCCTCGCCCTGGCCGCCCACCTCCCCGGCATCCTCCTGCCGCCCCTGGGCCGGATCCCCGCGGACCTGCACGGCAGACTCGTCACCTTCTGGCCGTACGGCGAACCCGTGGACCCGGAGAACCCCGACGCCGCCCCGTGGGAAGAGGCCGCCACCCTCCTTGCCCACCTCCACCGCACCCCCGCCCCACCCGGCCTGCCCCCCATGCGAGGTCCGGTGAAAGCCGCCCTGGCCGTCGCCCGCCTGCTCAAGGCCAACCGGCAGAGACCGCACCCGGCCGCCGCGCCCGTACTCCGCGCCTGGACCACCCTCCCGGCCTGGGCCCGCGCCGAGACCCCCATGTCCGACACCACGAGCCTCTGCCACGGCGACCTCCACCTCGGCCAGCTCGTCCGCCACCCCGCCCCCGAAGGCCCCTGGCATCTCATCGACGTCGACGACCTCGGCGTGGGCGAGCCCGCCTGGGACCTCGCCCGCCCCGCCGCCTGGTACGCCTGCGGCCTGCTGTCGCCCGAGGACTGGTCCCGTTTCCTCGGTGCCTACCGCGCGGCCGGCGGACCCGCGGTCCCCGCCGAAGGCGACCCCTGGCCCGCCCTGGACGTCCCCGCCCGCGCGCTCACCGTGCAGACGGCGGCCCGGGCGATCGCCAAGGCGATCGACGCGGACCGGCCGCTGGAGGACGTGGAGCAGGCGGTCGTCGAGGCCTGTGACCGAATGGGTTGCCCCCCGCAGGAGTTGGCGGACGGTTTCGCGAAGTAGGGTGCAACCGACCAGAGCCGGACAGAGTCTGTCCTGGCGTAACGCTGAGCAGGACCGACCGGCGAGGAGTTGAGCCGACGATGCAGTGTCCGAAGTGTCATGCACCGATGCACACGTACAACCGCAACGGTGTCCAGATCGAGCAGTGCAGCGGCTGCCGCGGGATCTTTCTCGACTACGGCGAGCTGGAGGCGCTGACCCGGCTGGAGGGCCAGTACGGCGGCGGTCCCGCCGTTCCACCGCCTCCGGCCGCTCCGCAGTACCCGGCCGCGCCCGGCGCACCGGCGTGGGGTGCCCCGCAGCACGGCGGCGGCCACTACGGCGGCCACGGCGGTCATCACGGCGGCCACCACCGCAACCGCGGCTTCGGCCACATGCTGTTCTCCAGCTGACGGAGACAACGCGGAAGCCCCCGGCCGCAGGGCCGGGGGCTTCGGTGTGTGCGCGATACTGGGATTGAACCAGTGACCTCTTCCGTGTCAGGGAAGCGCTCTCCCGCTGAGCTAATCGCGCGGGAACACGATCGGGATCGTGTGTGCTGCGTGCGCGATACTGGGATTGAACCAGTGACCTCTTCCGTGTCAGGGAAGCGCTCTCCCGCTGAGCTAATCGCGCGGGTCAGACCCTCGATGATCTGTCGAAGATCCAGTGGACGATACTGGGATTGAACCAGTGACCTCTTCCGTGTCAGGGAAGCGCTCTCCCGCTGAGCTAATCGTCCTTGGAGGTGGAGACGGGATTTGAACCCGTGTAGACGGCTTTGCAGGCCGTTGCCTCGCCTCTCGGCCACTCCACCAGGAGTGCAGGGGCTCGGGAAGATCCCCTGGTTCCATCGAGCGGACGACGAGGCTCGAACTCGCGACCTCAACCTTGGCAAGGTTGCGCTCTACCAACTGAGCTACGTCCGCTTGTCGTTTCGTTCCGCTCTCGCGGCCCGGCGACGAGTTGAACTCTAGCGGATTCCGGTGCCAGTACAAAAACGCGTTTGCGCAGCGTGCTGCGGTGCGCATGTCGACGTACGTGGTCAGGGCGCCCGGAAGGACATGGTCAGGTCACGCGCGGGACACCCGCCATAGACTCGACAACGTGCTCGACCTCGCTCCTCTCGCCCGTTTCGGCGACCGTGTCGCCACCGGTCTCCTCGACGTCACCAGCGACCCCGCCGCCCTCGACTCCACCGGCTTCTGGGCCGTCGCCGCGGACTTCGAGGGCGGTGTGACCTGCGCCCGCTTCGCCGAGGTACGCCCTGAGCCGGTGCCCGCGCCGGTGGCGGGGGCGTGGCGAGGTCCGGCGGCCGGTGACTGGACGTCGTCGCTGGATCGCGAGGCGTACATGGAGGGCGTACGACGGATTCGCGCGCACATCGCCGGCGGCGAGGTCTACCAGGCCAATCTCTGCCGTGTCCTGACCGCGCCCCTCGCCCCCGGCGCCGACGTGGACGCGCTGACCGCGCTGCTGGCCCGCGGCAACCCGGCACCGTATGCAGGAACGATCCGGCTGCCCGGCCACGGGGTGGAGATCGCCACCGCCTCTCCGGAGCTGTTCCTGCGCAGGGCGGGGCGGGTCGTCGAGTCGGGGCCGATCAAGGGGACCGGGCGGACCGAGGACGACCTGCTGGCCAAGGACTACGCCGAGAACGTGATGATCGTCGACCTGGTCCGCAACGACCTGGGGCGGGTGTGTGCGACGGGCAGCGTCGCCGTTCCCGACCTGTGCGCGGTGGAGAAGCACCCCGGTCTCGTCCACCTCGTGTCGACCGTGCGGGGCGAGCTGCGCGAGGGCGCGGGCTGGGCCGAGCTGTTCGGCGCCGCCTTCCCGCCCGGCTCGGTCACCGGGGCGCCCAAGTCCAGTGCCCTGCGGATCATCGAGGCCCTGGAGACCGCGCCCCGTGGGCCGTACTGCGGAGGCGTCGGCTGGGTCGACGCCGACCGGGGTACCGGGGAGCTGGCCGTCGGCATCCGCACCTTCTGGATCGACCGCGCCGAGGGGGTGTTGCGCTTCGGCACCGGTGCCGGGATCACCTGGGGGTCCGACCCCGAGGGGGAGTGGCGGGAGACCGAGCTGAAGGCGTCCCGGCTGCTCGCGGTAGCGTCGGGGGCGTACGAGGTGAGTGGAGGGACCCTTACGTGAAGATCTGGCTCGACGGCAGGCTCCAGGACACGGAAACCGCCCGCGTCTCCGTCTTCGACCACGGACTGACCGTGGGCGACGGCATCTTCGAGACCGTGAAGGCGGTGGACGGCCGTCTCTTCGCCCTCACCCGGCATCTCGACCGGCTGACGCTGTCCGCGCGGGGCCTCGGGCTGCCCGACCCCGACCACGACGAGGTCCGCCGGGCCTGCGCCGCCGTACTGGAGGCGAACCCGATGCCTCTCGGGCGGCTGCGCATCACCTACACAGGCGGCCACGGTCCCCTCGGTTCCGACCGGGGCGAGCACGGGCCGACCCTGGTGGTCGCGCTCGGCGAATCCGCCCCGCGGCCCGACTCCACGGCCGTGATCACCGTCCCGTGGACCCGTAACGAGCGGGGCGCTCTCACCGGCCTCAAGACCACCTCGTACGCCGAGAACGTCGTCGCGCTCGCACGCGCGCGTGAGGGCGGGGCTTCCGAGGCGCTGTTCGCGAACACGGTGGGGCAGTTGTGCGAGGGCACGGGGTCCAACGTGTTCGTCGTGCTCGACGGCGAGATCCACACTCCGCCGCTCGCCTCCGGCTGCCTCGCGGGCATCACGCGCGCGTTGACCGTCGAATGGACCGGGGCCAAGGAGTCGGACCTGCCGCTCGACGTCCTGGAGCGGGCCGACGAGATCTTCCTCACCTCGACCCTGCGGGACGTCCAGGCCGTCCACCGCGTCGACGCGCGCGAACTGCCGGGCACGCCAGGGCCGGTGACCGCCAAGGCCATGCGGATCTTCGAGGAGCGGGCCGGGGACGACCTCGATCCGTAAAGGCCGGGGATATTGAGCTGCTCCGGCGCGCGGCAGCGGGTAGAACTCCGGTGATGACCACCACCCTGCGGCCGACCGAGCCGCTCCAACGAGGCGCCGACGGGGCGCTGTCCCGCCACTACACGGTGTGCGTGAACAGCCGTCCCGTCGGGGCGATACACCTCGCGACCCACCCGGCCTTCGGACCGGCCGTCGCCCAGATCCGGGACCTGCGGATCGACGAGCCGGACCGCGGGCGCGGCCGGGGCACGGTCGCCGCGCTCGCCGCCGAGGAGGTGGCGCGGGGCTGGGGCTGCGGGCAGTTGGAGATCAGGGTCCCCGCCGACGCCGAGCCCGCACTGCGCCTCGCCGGCATGCTCGGCTACGTCCACCGCAACCGCGGCATGGAGAAGCGGCTCGCCGCCCAGGCACCCGAACTGCCCGCGGGCAGCCGGGGCAGGCCCATGACGGAGGCCGAGTTCTGGCCGTGGGCCGAGCGGGGCATCGCCGAGTACGCCGGCGACTGGAGCACCCGCGGAGTACCCGAGGCCGAGGCCATGGCGAGGTCCCGCAAGGATCACCAACAGCTCGTGCAGCGGGGCCTGGCGACGCGGGAGGCGCTGTTCAGCGTGCTGGAGCACGAGGGCGTCCGGGTCGGGGTCCTGTGGCTGGAGTTCATGGACGCCAAGGCCTTCGTCTACGACGTCGAGACCGAGGAGGCCTTCCGCGGGCGTGGGCACGGCCGTTCGCTGATGCTGCTGGCCGAGGCCCAGACGATCGCCTCCGGCAGAGGGGTCCTGGGCCTCAACGTCTTCGCGGGCAACACCCCGGCCGAGCGGCTGTACGAGTCGCTGGGGTACGTGACGGTGGGTTACTCGATGTACAAGAGCCTGATCTGAGGCGGGTTCAGTCCTGCCCGGAGAGCAGCCGGTCCGCGATCTGTTCGATCCGCTCGCGCAGCCCTTCCTGGCTCTTGCCGCCGTCGAGCCGCTCGCCGTCGATGACGTACGTCGGTGTCCCGCTCACGCCGATGGCCTTGCCCTCGGCCTGGTCGGCGTCCACGATCAGGATGTGCCGGCCGTCGATCAGCGCGGTGTCGAACTCCTCGGCGTCGAGCCCCAGTTCGCGGGCCACCTCGACCAGGAAGGGTTCCCCCTTGCGGTCCAGCTCCGCGACGCGCCCCAGGAGGGCCTCGACGTACTCCCACCCCCTGCCCTGCTCCAGCGCCTCCTCGGCGGCCTGTGCGGCGGCGAAGGCGTGCTTGTTCTTCTCCAGCGGGAAGTGCCGCAGCCGCAGCTCCAGACGATCGCCGTAACGGGCACGCAGGGCACGGACGTCGTCCAGCGCGTCACGGCAGTCCGGGCACTGCAGGTCGCACCAGACGTCGAGGACGGGCGCGGCGGGACGGACGGGGGAGGGGTCGCTCATGGGCCCAGTCTCCCAGCTCGTGGCCGCCCGAGCCGAATCGCCCCCGGCCGTCCGCGACGGCAGGGCATGCCCCACCGGCAGGACCCGCGTCTGCCCGGCCCACCGGTACGACCTCCACCGGCACCTGCGGAGGAGGCGACCCGGAGATGTCCCTGATGTCCTGCCGGGGGCATGGCCCGGCGGGGGTGAGGAGGTGCAGGATGGACAGGGACGAAGCGGTACGTTGCCGATCGAGCCCCGCCTGGAGGACCGGATGATTGCCGAGACCGTCTGTTCCGCCGTCGCCGCGGCCGGCCTGGGCATCGCGGCGGTCACCGCGTACCGGAAGCGCTTCCTCGCGGCCACCCGTATCGCCGCCTACTCCCTCGTCCCGCTCGGTCTGGTGATGACCGGCGTCGTCGACTGGCTCGCCGACACCGCCTTCAGCCCGACCGCCTGGGCGGGCTTCGGCGTGCTCGGCCTGTCGTGGGTGCTGTTCTCGACCACGCGCGCGGTGGAGCGCCGCCGCGGCGGCACCCGCAAGGAGCGCAGGGCGGCCCGTGGCGCCCAGCAGGAGGCCGTGGCTCCCACGGCGTCGGCGCCCTCCCTCGGCCCGGCCGCGCGCACCCCGGCGGCCCGTCCTGCGGGCAAGCCCAGGACCACGGAGTCGGCAGCGGACGACTTCAGCGACATCGAGGCCATCCTGAAGAAGCACGGCATCTGACGTTCGCGTGGTGAACTGAAACGTTCGCAGTGGGGTCCGTGCCGGTCCCCAAGCGATCACCACTCGAAACGGACATCACGGAATCTGGCGAACTCCCGCTCATTCCGGGCGTGTTGATCGCGTCGGGGGCGCGGACTGCGCCATCATCGCCGCGAGATGCTGGACACGACACAGAGCGATACCGCGCCGCCTCAGGACGAGCCGCGTGGATGCCTCTTCGCCCTTTCCCAGCCACCGCTGATGATCTTCCTTGCGGTGATCGGGTGTCTGCTGCTCATGGCTGCGCTGCACGATCTGCTGCTGCTCTGAGCCGTACCCGTGGGTCCCCGGCGTCACCCGCCGGGGACCACGTCGGCATCCGCCGAGCCCAGGTGGACCTCCGCAGGAACCACGTCGGCGTTCGTCGGGGGCCACGAAGGCATCCGTCGGGGACCGCGTCGACATCCGCGGAGCATGCGTCGACATCCGGCACGTACTGCGTCGGGATCCGTGGGGACCGACTCGGCATCCTTATCCTTCGGAGATCGCGTCGCCCTTCGTCGAGGGGCACGTCGACGCCCTACGCCCCGCCCCGCCCCGGCCCGGCCCGGGCCCTGCCTCCGGGACCCCGCCTCCTCGCGCCGCGCCCGGTTCGGCCGCGGCCTGGCCTCGCCCCCGGCCCGGGACTCAGCCCGCGGCCTCCTTGCGCCGCGCCCGGTAGGCGGCCACATGGAGACGGTTGCCGCAGGTCCGGCTGTCGCAGTAGCGCCGCGAGCGGTTGCGGGACAGGTCGACGAAGGCCCGCCGGCAGTCGGGCGCCTCGCAGCGCCGCAGCCGCTCCTGCTCCCCGGCCACCACGAAGAACGCCAGCGCCATCCCGCAGTCGGCCGCCAGGTGGTCGGCGACGGAGGCGCCGGGCGCGAAGTAGTGGACGTGCCATTCGTAGCCGTCGTGATCCGTGAGCTGGGGGGTGGTGCCCGCGGCGGCGACCAGCTCGTTGATCAGGGTGGCGGCGGCCCGGGCGTCCGGGGCGGCGAAGACCGAGGCGAACCGGCCGCGGATCTTGCGCACGGCCGACAGGTCGAACTCCGACAGGACCCCGACATCACTGATCTCGTGGTTTCGTACGAAATCCGCGAGCGCCGCGACATCCGGCAGCGCGTCCGCCGAGGCGTCGTCCTCCGGTGCGGTGTTCACCAGATCGACCACGGTGTCGAGGGCGCACCGGGTGTCGTGGGTGATCAGCACGATTCGCTCCCTGGCCTGAGGGTCGGGCGAACGCCCGCCGATGCTGGCCGATGGTAATGGCTCGCCGGGACTCGGTGCCGGGTCGCACGTGGCTCGCCCGGTCCAGGTGCCGGTTCAACACGACAGGCGCCGTGGCTGCGGAGCGCTCCGCAGCCCCCGCGCCAGGCGGGGCCAAAGC
>NZ_JBEXQX010000017.1:0-186300 GCF_040612795.1 Streptomyces sp. NPDC006335 | reverse complement strand
CTGCTCCCACACGCGGACAGCAACGGGATACCCGCCCCGAGCAGGGCGGCACCACCCACACCCTTGAGCACACCACGACGGCTCGGCGAAGGAAGAGAGAGACCCGAAGGGGAGAGTTCCTGCATGTACGGCTCCTGACAGGGCTGTCGTGCCGGTGCTCGGCAGGTCGGCCCGATGATGGTGGCGACGATGGGGATGCCAACTGACCATAATCAAACGTGATCGCACAGACACGATCAGCGGCTGCCAGGAAGATTGGGCGTTATGCGGGGTCGATGTCAAGACTTCGTGGCCGATTCGCGATGCGGGGCGAATGCGCGGACGGTCATCGGTTGCGCGCTGAGGCCCGGCTCCCGGTCCGAACGGCTTGAGCTGGTCTGCTTTCTGGTCCCCGCTGAACAGTGGCGGTGCGGTGCGCAGGTCCCTTTTCCCGCCCTGAACCCTTGACGCGCGGTTCGTCCGCCACGTAGATATGACCGCGCGGTCTGACCGCGCGGTCATAGTCGCCGACCGCGGTCGCGGCAGGAACAGTCGAAGGAGACTTCATGACACCAGGAGTGGGGCGCGACGCGAGCTCCCCCGTGCCGCGCAGTGCGGACGTCGCGCGGCTGGCCGGGGTGTCGCGCAAGACGGTCTCCCGGGTGCTCAACGACGAGCCGTACGTCTCGGACGAGGCCCGGCGCCGTGTGCTCGCTGCCGCCGAGGAACTCGGGTACCGGCTGAACCACGCGGCCAGGGCGCTGGCCTCCGGACGCACCCGTTCCCTCGGTGTCGTCGCCCTGGGCACCGCGGGATACGGAACCGCGTCCCTGCTGGTCCACATCGAACAGGCCGTCCGGGACGCCGGCTACGCGCTCCGCGTGATCAACACGCCGGACGGTGACCCGGAAGGCATCGCGGGGGCTCTGGAAGCCCTCCTCGAACAGGGCGTGGACGGGGTCATCGTCTCCGAACCCGTCGTGAAGGGAGAGGTCCCGCTCCGCGTCGACGTACCCGTCCTCTTTCTCGGCGCGCCGCCCTCCTTCACCGCCACCCGGACACTGACCGTGAGTGTGGGCGCCCATGAGCTGGCGCGGGCGGCCACCGAGCACCTGCTGGAGTTGGGACACACCACCGTCCACCACCTCGCCGGGCCGCGGAGGTGGTACGCCACCAAGGACCGTATCGAGGGATGGCGGGCGGCACTCGCCGCGCGGGGCGCGCACGAGCCGCCGCTGCTCAACGGCGACTGGTCGGCGGCCTCGGGGTACGCGGCTGGGCGCGCGCTCGCCCCTGACGGTTCCGTGACGGCGGTGTTCGCCGCGGGCGACGAGATGGCCATCGGCCTCATCCATGCCCTGCGGGAGGCCGGGCGGCGGGTGCCGGAGGACATCAGCGTCGTCGGCTTCGACGGCAACCCGGTCTTCGCCTACGTCTCGCCCCCTCTGACCACCGTACGTCAGCCCTTCGAGGCGGCCGCACGGGAAGGAGTCATGCTGCTCGTACACGCCGTCGAGCAGCCCGACGCCGAGCTTCCGCACACGGATGAGCCCCCCGTCGAACTCGTCGTCCGCGGCTCGACCGCACCCCCACCGCCCCACCGGGACCGCCCGGCGCTCCGCTCCACCTGAGCGCCGACCGGCCCGCCGACACCCTCACTGCTCCGCGCCACCGCAGCGCCGATCGGCCCCCGAGGCCGTCCCCTGCTGCGTGTCACCTCTGCGCCGGTCGGCCCGCTGCTTCGGCCGTTCCGCGTCACCTGAGCGCTGCTCGCCCCGCCGCGCCCGCTGGACTCCGCCACCCCCGCCCCGACCGGTCGCGGGGTGCGGCGGCACCGAAAACCCCGCCCATCCCCGTTAGGGAGCCGCACATGTCCCCTGCACAGCCTGGCCCCAGACCCGGCGCCGTTCCACGCCCCCGCCCCCTCGCCGTACTTCTCCTGCTGCTCGCCCTGATCGCGGCGGTAGGTACCGTCCTCCTCCCGGCCGCGGGCGAGGCGGACGCCCTCGCCCGTCCCTCGCAGACCATGTACACCCCGCCGTCCGGCACCCCCGCGCCCGGATCGCTCTATCCGAGGGCGATACGCCTGGAGCACAGCGGCTCCTCCAACGGCACCGTGCTCGCCACGTTCGAGCAGTACACGTCCGGCACTCCGGTCTTCCCGATCTACCGCAGCACCGACAACGGCAACTCCTGGACCAAGCTCTCCGAGGTCACCGACACCCAGAACGGCTGGGGCATGCGCTGGGAGCCGCAGCTGTTCGAACTGCCCACGGCAGTCGGGAAGTTCCCCGCCGGGACACTGCTGATCGCGGGCGATTCCGTCCCCGGCGACCGGTCCGCGACGAAGATCGACATGTACGCCAGCACGGACCACGGGCTGACCTGGACCTTCGTCAGCAACATCGCCACCGGCGGCAGGGCCGTCTCCGACAACGGCTACACGCCGGTGTGGGAGCCCTTCTTCCTGATGAACGGCAGCAGGCTGGTCGTGTACTACTCGGACCAGCGGGACACCAGCCACGGCCAGAAGCTGGTCCACCAGGTCAGCACCGACGGCGTGAACTGGGGCCCGGTCGTGGACGACGTGGCGATGCCCACGTACAGCGACCGCCCCGGCATGGCGACCGTGGCGCAACTTCCCAACGGCAAGTACGTGATGACGTACGAATACGGCGGTGCGCCGGAGAAGAACTTCGCGATCTACTACAAGATCTCCGCCGATCCCGAGGCCTTCGGCTCCGTCACCGGCCAGGTGCTGAAGTCGACCGACGGCTACGTCCCCTCCAGCGCCCCGTACATCACCTGGCTGCCCACCGGCGGACCCAACGGCACCCTTGTCGTCAACGCCACCAGCACCGGTGACCTGTTCCTCAACACCCAGAACGGCGCGGCCAACGCCTGGACCCGCATCCAGTCCAACGTCGCCGGCGGGTACAGCCGCGGCATGCTTCCGCTGCCCGACGGCCACAGCCTGGAGGTCTTCAGCGGCGGCTACAACGGCAACTCCCTCAACCCGGTCACCTACAGCACCATCGACCTGGGCGGCGGGATCAACGACGGCGCCACCTACACCCTCTCCAACGCGGGCAGCAACCTGCCGCTGACCATCGCGGGCGGCTCGACCGCCAACGGCACCTACGCCACCCAGCAGAACGCCGACAACGCCACCGACCAGCAGTGGAGGTTCGTCCTCCAGCCGTCCGGCTACTTCAAGATCTTCAACGTGGCCAGCGGGAAGGTGCTCGGCGTGGAGAACCAGTCCACCGCCAACGGCGCCAAGGTCCTGCAGTGGGACGACAACGGCACCCTCGACCACGAGTGGGCCGTCGCCCCCAGCCCCTTGGGTGGCTTCACCGCCCTCAACAGGGTCACCGGCAAGTACCTGGAGATCCCGGGGGGTGTCACGACCGTGGGCACGGTGGCCGGTCAGTGGGACCGTACCGGCTGCGCCTGCCAGCGCTGGAACCTCACCCAGACCGCTCTGCCGCCGCTGACCGGCGGCCAGTACGCGCTGGTGAACAAGAACAGCGGGAAGTACCTGGAGATCCCGGCCGCGTCCACCACGGCCGGAACAGCCGCCGACCAGTGGCAGAACTCCGCCTGTGACTGCCAGTTGTGGACCTTCCAGTCCCAGAGCGGTGGCGCCTGGACGCTCCAGAACGTCCACAGCGGACAGAAGCTCGACGTCAGTGGTTCCTCCACCGCCGCGGGTGCCGCGATCGTCCAGAACACCGCCTCGGGCGGCAACGCCCAGAAGTGGACTCTGACCAGCGCGGGCGGCGGCTACTACAAACTCGGCAACGTGGGCAGCGGTCTCGTCGCCGGCGTGGCCCAGTCCTCCACCGCCAACGGCGCGTCCGTCGTGCAGTGGAACGACGTCAACGTGGACGACCAACTGTGGAAGATCGTCCGCGTCAACTGACATGAGGGAGCGGGGTGTTGCCGCTCTCTTCTCGGCCGGGCCTGCCGATCGGACGGCGGGCCCGGCCTCGGTCGTGCGCTCCGGCCACCGCGCCCTCCCGTCACGGCTTCCGGGCCAGCCCGCCGTGCTCGGCGACGACCTCCGGGACGGGGGAACCGGGGGCCGGGCGCCACTGCGTGACCGGGACGACGCCGGGTTCGACGAGTTCCAGGCCGTCGAAGAAGCGGGTGATCTCGTCGACGGTGCGCAGGACGTACGGGACGGCGCCGCTCTTGTTGTAGGCGTCCTGGGCCTGTTCGAAGACCGGGTCCACGCCGAGCGAGCCGTCGTTGACGCAGAGGTGGCTGCCCGAGGGGAGGGCGCCCATCAGGCGGGTGACGATCGAGCGGGCCTGACCGTGGTCGGCGATGTGCCCGAGGATGTTGCTGAGGATGAGCGCGACCGGCCGATCGAGGTCCAGGGTCTCGGCGGCGCCCGCGAGGATCCGGTCCGGGTCCGTCGCGTCGGCGTCGAGGTAGGCGGTGGCGCCCTCACGGGTGGAGGTGAGCAGGGCGCGGGCGTGGGCCAGAACCATCGGGTCGTTGTCGACGTGGACGATCCGGGCGTCGGGGGCGATCCGCTGCGCGACCTCGTGGGTGTTCTGCGCGGTCGGAAGGCCGGTGCCGACGTCGAGGAACTGCCTGATGTCCGCCTCGGAGACCAGATAGGTGATGGTGCGGCGCAGGAAGGCGCGGCTGCCGCGGGCGATGGTGACGATGCCGGGGAAGACCGCGGTGTAGGCGTCCCCGGCCGCCTGGTCGACGGGGTAGTTGTCCGTGCCGCCGAGCCAGTGGTTCCAGATGCGCGCGGAGTGCGGCACCGACGTGTCGATCTCCGGCTGTTCCGCTGGTTCGGGCATCGTCACCGGGTCGGTCATGAGGCGGGTCCGTCCTTGAGCCGAGGCGTCGATCGTGCACGCCCCAACCTATGCCGAACACCCGCTGCTCGCCTGCCAGTTCGGTGACTCCGGTCTGCCGGGAGCTGCCGTCGGAGGGGGCGATCCCGGTCAGCCCGGGGCTGCCGTCGGATGGGCCCATTCCGATCGGTCGGGAGGCTGCCGTGGAATGCGGGACGTGTCGGCGCCGGCCAGCGCTGCTCAGCCGCCGCGACGCGTCTGGGCCGCCCGGCGCGCCTCGGCGAGCTTGCGGGCCTCGCCGGCCTTCCGGGACTTGCCGCCGGTACCGCGGGTGGCGTCCTTGCTGGTGCCCAGCCCCCGGAAGGGAACGTTGGTGTTCTTGGGCCGGGACGCGCCTGACCCGCCGTCGAGCGGGGTGCCGGAGGGCGCCTTGGCCCCGGTGATGCGGCTCAGCTCCGCCTCGCCCGAGCGCACCTTGGTGACGGTCGGCTCGATGCCGGCCTCGGCCATCAGGCGGCTCGTCTCGCGGCGCTGGCCCGACAGCACGAGGGTGACGACCCTTCCGGACTCTCCCGCCCGTGCGGTCCGGCCCGCGCGGTGCAGATAGTCCTTGGCGTCGGTGGGCGGATCCACGTTGACGACGAGGTCCAGGTCGTCGACGTGCAGGCCACGGGCCGCGACGTTGGTGGCGACCAGGACGGTGACCTGGCCCGCCTTGAACTGGGCGAGGGTGCGGGTGCGTTGCGGCTGGGACCTGCCGCTGTGCAGGGCCGCGGCGTGCACTCCGCTGGCGCGCAGATGCCGGGTGAGCTGGTCGACACCGTGCTTGGTGTCCAGGAACAGCAGCACGCGACCGTCGCGGGCGGCGATCTCCGTGGTGACGGCGTACCGGTCGGGGCCGTGGACGACCAGGACATGGTGATCCATCGTCGTGACGGCACCCGCGGACGGGTCCACCGAGTGCACGACGGGGTCGTGGAGGTAGCTGCTGACCAGGTGGTCGACGTCGCGGTCGAGGGTGGCCGAGAACAGCATCCGCTGGCCCTCGGGCCGCACTTGGTCAAGCACCTCCGTGACCTGCGGCAGGAAGCCCATGTCGCACATCTGGTCGGCCTCGTCGAGGACGGTGATCCGCACCCGTCCCAGGCGGCAGGCCTTGCGCTCGACGAGGTCGTGCAGCCGGCCGGGGGTGGCTACGACGACCTCGGCGCCCTCCCTCAGCTCGGCGATCTGCCGGCCGATCGACATACCGCCGACGACCGCGGCCATCCGCAGCCGGAGTGCCTCGGCGTACGGTGCCAGCGCCTCGGTGACCTGCTGCGCGAGCTCCCGGGTGGGCACCAGGACCAGTGCGAGGGGCTGCTTCGCCTCGGCGCGCTGCCCAGCCGTCCGCACCAGCAACGGCAGGCCGAAGGCGAGCGTCTTGCCCGATCCGGTGCGCCCGCGCCCCAGGACGTCGCGTCCCGCGAGGGCGTCGGGCAGCGTGGCCGCCTGGATCGGGAAGGGCTCGCGCACCCCGCCTTCGGTGAGGGTGCGCAGCACCGGGGCCGGCAGCCCCAGATCGGCGAAGGAAACGCCAGGAGACGTCGTACCGGCGTGGTCGGGCTGGTCCATGAAGAGCCTTCCGCAGAGGGGACGTACCGAGGAAGGCCCGGCAGGAAGTCATGAGTGCGCAAAGGTTAGACGGTAACACAAAGTGACCGCCGCCCCTCCTAGAAGGTGCGCTTGAGCAGGTCGAGCAGCGCCGCCCAGTGCCGCTCGTCGCCCTCGCGGTGGTACGAGGCGGTGTCGGCCTGGGTGAAACCGTGCGGGGCGCCGTCGTAGACCTCGCACCGGTGACGGACCCCGGCCTCGGTCAGCGCGGCGGCGAGACGCTCGATCTGCTCCGGAGGCAGCGACGGGTCGTCGTCGGCGTGACCGAAGTACAGCTCCGCGGTGACGTTCCCGGCCACCAGGTGCGGGCTGTCCGGGCCGTCGGTCGCCAGGCGGCCACCGTGGAAGCCGGCCGCGGCGGCCACCCGGTCCGGATAGGTGCCGGCGGTGAGCAGCGACAGCCGGGCGCCCATGCAGTAGCCGGTGAGGGCGACCGGGCCCTCGGCCACCTCGGGGCGGTCGGCCAGCCAGCGCAGATACACTCCCGCGTCCCGCATCGCGAGCTCGGGCGTCAGGGCCTGCATGACCGGCACGATCTTCTCGAAGATCTCCGGCCGCGCACCGGGGTCGATGAACTCGGGCAGTTCGAAGACCGGCGCGCGTCCGTGACGGTAGAAGACGTTGGGTACGAGAACCGTGTAGCCGGCCTCGGCGAGGCGGTCGGCCATCGACCTGAGCTGGGGGCGCAGCCCGAAGGCGTCCTGGAAGACCAGGACGGCCGGCCGGGGCACACCGTCGCCCGGGTGGGCGAGATAGGCGTCGGCGACGCCGTCCTCGGTGGGGATGTCGACGGCGGTTCCCTGTACGGAGGTCATGGGGGGTTGCCTCTCTGCGCGTGCGACGGCGAGCAGGTCGCCGACCCGGCGGAACCGGGCCGGGGCACATGCTTGCACGCACCATCCACCAGGCCGTCGCAGCCCCCTCCCACTTGAGAGCCGCTTTACTCGAACCGGCTGGTGTCACCCGCGCCGTGCCGCACGATCTCCGCCTCACCGCCCGAGAAGTCGATCACCGTCGTCGGTTCGGTGCCGCAGTCCCCGGAGTCGACGACCCCGTCCAGCACATGGTCGAGACGGTCCTTGATCTCCCAGCCCTGGGTCATCGGCTCCTCCTCGTCCGGCAGGAGCAGGGTGCTCGACAGCAGCGGCTCCCCGAGCTCGGCGAGCAGCGCCTGGGTGACGACATGGTCGGGGATGCGCACGCCCACCGTCTTCTTCTTCGGGTGCTGGAGCATGCGCGGGACCTCCTTCGTCGCCGGGAGGATGAAGGTGTAACTGCCGGGCGTCGACGCCTTGATCGCGCGGAACACGTCCTTGTCGACCCGGACGAACTGGCCGAGCTGCGCGAAGTCCTGGCAGACGAGGGTGAAGTGGTGCCGGTCGTCCAGATGACGGATGGTCCGGATCCGGTCGATGCCGTCACGGCTGCCCAGCCGGCACCCGAGCGCGTAACAGGAGTCCGTCGGATACGCGATCAGCGCGTCCGACCGGATGCTCTGGGCGATCTGGGAGATGGTGCGGGGCTGCGGGTTGTCGGGGTGCACGTCGAAGTACTTCGCCATCCGTCGAGCTTATGCCGTCGACGCGCGGCGGCGACGCAGGCCGGGGTGGCGCCGATCGACCCCCTCCATGCCTTCCCCCGAAGGGAGACCGCAGGAAGGCGTGAAGGACGACGGCGGCACGGGCTGTCCACAACCGAACTGTGCCGCCCCCTCACCGGAACCGCCCCCGTCGATCACCTACGCTCCGAGCATGGACCAGACCGCCGTACGACTCCATGCCCCCGCCACCGCCTCAGCGCCGGCACTGGCGCTGCGGCCGTGGTGTCCCGAGGACGCCCCGGAGCTCGTCGTCCTGCACCGGGACGAGGTCCTGCGGCGCTGGATCCGGTCCGTCGTGGACGGGGAAGCGGAGGCCGTGCGGTGGGTGCGGGCGCAGGAGCGGGGGTGGCGGGAAGGGGACCGCTTCGCGTTCGCCGTCGTCGAGGCAGGGCAGCGGCACGGGCGGCACGGGCGGGACGGCGATCCGGCCGTCGACGGACCCCTCGTGGGGCACGCCGTCCTCAAGCGCCCGGAGTCCGGCGGACCGGCGGCCGAGGTCGGCTACTGGACCGCCGGACACGCGCGGGGCAGGGGAGTGGCCCCGCGTGCCCTCGACGCGTTGACCACCTGGGCCTTCACCACTTTCGCCGCGGACGGACTCGTACGCCTCGAACTCCTGCACAGCGCCGGGAACTCCGCCTCCTGCCGGGTGGCCCGGAAGTGCGGATACCCCCTCACGGCGCTCCGGCCCGCGGCCCCACCGCGTTTCCCGCTCGACGCCCATCTCCACACGCGTCTGTCGCCCACCTGATCGGATCGTGTACGGGCGAGCGTCCGTCCGTCGCCCGTGAGGTAACGTCCCGAGCGGTATGTCGGCAAGGACTGTGGGGCGAGGAGAAGGGCGACGTGGCAGGTCAGGAGGGTGGGCGTGGTGGCAGCGGGGCGGCGGACGCCGGGACCCCGACATGGGCGCGGGAACTCCTCGACCATCTGCGGCCGACCGGACGGGACGTCCGCCGGGTCGTCACCTGGCTCGCGGAGACCGTGAACGGCACGGCAGCGCTCCAGGACGACAGCGGAACCCTCGTCGCCGGAACGCCGATGCCGCTGGACGAGAACCTCGTCGCCGACATCCTCGCCGGACGCATCGCCTCCGCGGCCACGGCTGACGAGAGCGGCCACCTGCGGCTGGTCAGGGTCGAGCATCCGGACCCGGCAGCCGCCGGAGCCGCCGCCGTACTCGCGGTGGCCCGCCCCGAACCCTTCGACCGGCGCGCCTCCGACATCCTCACGCACACCGTCCAGGTCCTCGAACTGCTGCTGCGCGTCCGCGAGACGACCGAGGCCGGGCGGCGCCTGAAGCGTGCCACGTCCGATCTGCGCCTGGCCATACTCCAGTTGCTCATGGTCGAGGACACCGTCTCGGCGCGCCGGGTCGCCTCGGGACTGTGGCCCGGCCTGCTCGACACCGACACGGCGTGCGTCTACGTCCTCGAAGGCGACGCCGCCCAGCGCGACCGGCTCGCCGAGGAGTGCCTCGGCCTGACCGGCGACCGGGCCCTGGTCGTGCGCTGCCCGGCCATGGACGAGCACGTGATCATCATGACCACCGGGGACGCGGCGGGCGAGGCCCTGCGCTCGCTCGTCGACCGCACCCCCGGCACCCTGCTCGGCGGCAGCTCCCCGCAGAGCCTCGCCCGGACCGCCACCGCCTACGGGCAGGCGGTCAGCGCCCTCGCCGTGGCGCGCGTACGACCGGACAAGACCGCGCTGTACGCCGAACGCAACCGCCCCGAAAGGCTGATGGAACCGGCCGCCCTGCGTGAGTGGACCGCCCGGCTGCTGCGTCCCCTCGACACCCTGCCGCACCACACCCGCGCCGAACTGCTCGCCACCACCCGCCTCGGCCTGGAGTTCACCGCCGTGGCCGCCGCCAAGGTCCTCGGTGTCAGCCGCAACACCGTCCGCGCCCGCATGGAACGCGTCGAGTCCCTGCTGCGCACCGACTTCACCGACCTGACCGTGCGTGCGACCGTCCACCTCGCCCTGAGCACCCAGGTCAGCCTCGCGGACGGCCAGGCGGACCACCGCAGCCCCGGGAGGCCTCCCGTACAACTGGGCGACCTGCTGGCCGGACCCGCGCTGGAGACCTGGGCGCGGGAACTGCTGGGGCGTCTGGACAGCGACGCCCGCGACCTGCGCCGCACCCTGCGCAGCTGGATCGCCGCGGGCGGCAACGCGGAACGGGCCGCGCAGACGCTGGCGGTCCACGCGCAGACCGTCCGCGAACACGTCCGCAGTGCCGAGCCGGTCCTCGAACGACAGCTGATCGCAGCCGGCGGCGACCTGTACGAGGTCGTCCTGGCCCATCTGGCGACGGGCGAACTCGAACACCCCGTACTGGTCCCCCACGAACAGGGCTATCCGGATGGTCCGGGCCATCCGGACGCACCTGTGCACGGGTGAGCCCTGTGCCGTGCACAGCGGGCATCGACGCGATTCACAGGGGTGCGCAGGTCACGTAGGTTCGAGGCCCGCGGGGGGAACGACCGGAACGGGGGACCGGTCGCCCCCCCCCGCGACGTTTCTCCGTGTCTCCGGCCGCCGGGTGGCCCGAGGAGTCGATTCCCTGGCGGATTTTCGACCCGGTGTGGACTGACCTGCGGACGACGGGTACTCGTCCGGCTCCGGAACGACTACCGCTGGAGGAGGCCGGAATGACCAGCAGCACGGAGACCGGCGGCACGACCGGCACGCCGGACAAGGACTACAACCTGATCTGGTATGTGGAGGCGTGCCTGAGCAACGCGCTGCGACTGGAGAGCTACATCCAGGACGCGGAACGCGGCAAGGACACCGAGGTCGCCGACCTGTTCCGCAAGGCCCAGGCGGACAGTCGCAAGGGCGCCGAGATCGGCAAGGAAGTCCTGCGCGCCCGCCTGAACGGCGGCTGACCCGGTAGGTGCGGAAGGGCCGGACAGACGGGTGTCCGGCCCTTCCGTCGTGCCCGGAGACGTTGATCCCGACGACCCGGTCAGCGGGCGTCGTCCTCTTCGGCACCAGAGGTAACCCCCCGCCTCCCGCTCACCGCCTCCCACCGCGGGGCAGCCGGCGGCTGAACAGCCGTGACAGGACCTCCGTACCCCAGGGCGTAGTCGTACGCCGACTGGATACGGAGAGGCTCGTGCCGCGACGAGGACGCAATCATCGGATCACCGTGCTGCGACTGGGCACCCTGGTCGGGAGCCTCGCGCTGGTATCGGCCTGCGGCGGGGGCGAGGACGGCGGCGCCCGGGCCCCTCGGCCGTCGGAGAGCTCGGCCCCGCCCGCCGCCGGCATCGTGGCCCCGGCCAGGATCGAGGTGATCGCCGGGCTGGCCGGCTGCACGGCCGAGATCCGGATCGAGGCGGATGAGCTGCGCGAGGGAGTGTGCCGGTCGCGGCAGGCGGACTACCGCATCACCACCTTCCCCGCGGAGAAGTACAAGGAGGCGTGGCTCGACGCGGCCAGTGTCTACGGGGGCGAGTACCTGGTGGGCCCGCGCTGGGTGGTCAGCGCCGAGGCGCGGCACCTGGAGCGGGTGAGGAACAAGCTGGGCGGGACCATACGGCGGCTCCAGGGCACGTCGTAGGTTCCGCCGGGCGCGCCCCCGGCGGAACCCACGCTGTCAGGCGACGAGCGCGGAGATCTCGCCCCGGGCCCGCCTCGGTTCGAGGACCCGCTCGGCCAGGTAGCCGAACAGCAGCCCGAACGCCGCCCACAGGACGGCCTGGACGCCGAGGGAGGCCAGGCGGAACTCCCACAGGTCGGTGGCTGGGAAGCCCTTCGGGGTGTTGTCCCCGGCGGGCAGGACGACCATCGCCACCGACACCGCGGCGACGAACGCCACGGCGGCCGCGGTGGAGGCGTTCCAGTTGCCCCAGGCCGGGGCGAGCCTGCGGCCCAGCAGGACCGCGCCGATCCCGAGGAGCACGCTGAGCGCGATCATCAGGACGAACAGGGCGGTGCGCTGGTCGATGCTGTCCGGGTCGCCCACCGCGGGAGGGTTCGCCGGGTACTTGAGGATCGGCACGAGGTAGACGGTGAGGAAGCCGCCGAGCGCGGCCAGACCCGCCGTCGCCCGTGCGCCGAACCGGCCGATCCGGCCCAGGGCGAAGCAGAACGCCAGCGCCATGATGCCGCCGATGGCGACCCCGAAGACGAGGACACCGGTGGCCAGTCCGGCGGTGGACTGCACGGAACGGCTGACGAGTTCCTCGCCGTGTTCGTGGGCGCCGGCCTCCTCGAAGGCGATGGCCGCGTCCACCGGGCCCTCCCCGACCAGGTAGGCGAAGACGAAGGCCAACACGCCGGCACCGAGTCCGGCGAGCATGCCGCGCGCCAACAGGGCGCGTACGACTGTGGAGTTCATGGCGGTCCGCCCCGCCTCAGTGGCAGGGGAAGCCGAGCAGGTGGCGTGCGTCGTGCACCCACTCGTGGACGCCCTCGCCGGAGACGAGTGCGGTGGCGCCCTGTTCGGCGCCGACGAAGTACAGCAGGACCAGCATCAGGACGCCGAAGAAGACGGCCCAGGGGGCGAGCGCCCGCACCGGCAACGGTGTGAGGGCAGGGGTGGTGGGCGTGGGGGCGGCAGTGGACTGCGCCATGGCGAGACCTCCTCGGGAACAACGCGTCCCGCATCGTGTGGAGCACTCGACGACGGCTTCGGGTCTGACTCGCCACCACCTCATGGCCTCGTCGGCCGAGGGGATGGCACACAGTGGCGCGACCGTGCCGGGCTTGCACCGGACTTCCGTGGCGCCGTCGTCCTTGTCGTCCCAGATGGTAGGGGCAATGGGGGCTTCGGCCAACAGGGCGTACGCCACCTACGATGAACCACCCCCGGTGACTCGACGAAAGGGCCCGCATGACCGTCCGGCTCACCCTGCTGTGCGCCGCCGCCCGCACGGAACACGCCGTCCGCTTCGCCGACGGCGCCCTCGACGAGCGGGCACTGCACCGGGTGCGGGCGGTCGCCGGAACCCTCCCACGGGCCGCCACCCGCTGCACGGCGCCTTCGCGGCGCTGCACCGAGACGGCCCGGACCCTCGGATGGGAGTCCGCCACCCCGCAACCGGCGCTGCGGGACCTCGACATGGGGTCCTGGTACGGCCGTACCCTCGACGAGGTCGCGGCAACGGACGCCACGGGACTGGCCAGTTGGCTCGCCGACCCGCAGGCCGTACCGCACGGCGGGGAGAGCGTGACGCAGCTCTGCGACCGGGTGGCCGCCTGGCTGGACGCGCTGCGGTCCGACGCGGGACGCGTGCTGGCGGTCGTCGAACAGGCGGTGGCGCGGGCCGCCGTGGTGCACGCGCTAGGGGCACCGCACCAGGCGTTCTGGCGGATCGACGTTCCGCCGCTGTCCACCGTGGAACTCTCCGGCCGCGGCGGCCGCTGGAACCTGCGGATGGCCGAGCTGCCGGTCGGTCCTCGCCCACCACGGTGAGGTGTCACCGGTGACCGCGAGTCGGTGATCCGGTCCAGCGCGTAGTCCGGCAGGGAGCGCGAGCCGCACCACCTCGGGGGAGAGCTCGCCCGGAGTCGTCCCTGCCGACAGCGGTCCGTCCCGGCCGCCTACGCCGTCGACCACTCGCCCCGCGGGCACCGGCATTGTCAGCCGGACGACTTCACGGCCGCCGTCGACGGGTCAGGCCCGCCGGTCAGGCCCGCCGAAGCATCAGCTCCCGCAGGGCCTTCGCCACGTCCGCCGGCGCCTCCTCCGCCATGAAGTGACCGCAGGAGACGGTCGTATGGCGAAGGTCGTCGGCCCAGGCTCCCCAGAGCGCGGTGGCGTCGAAACCGAGCGCGGCTCCCCAGTCCTGCTGGAGCACGGTCACCGGCATGGCCAGCCGGTTCTCCGCGGCCCGGTCGGCCTCGTCGTGCTCGACGTCGATGCCCGCGGAGGCGCGGTAGTCGGCGACGATCGACGGCACCGCCTCGCGGCAGGCCCGCAGGTACTCGGCCCGGACCCCCGGCGGGATCGCGTCGGGCCGGTTCGCCCACACGTCGAGGAAGTGGCCGAAGAACGCGTCCGCGCTCGCCGAGATCATCCGCTCGGCGAGACCGGGCGGCTGGGCCATGAGGTAGAGGTGGAAGGCGACCGCCGCCGACGCGCCGTGCAGGGCGTCCCACATGTCGAGGGTCGGCAGGACGTCCAGACAGGCCAGGTGGGAGACCGCGTCCGGGTGGTCGAGGCCCGCGCGGAAGGCCACCAGCGCGCCCCGGTCGTGCCCGGCCAGCGCGAACCTGGGGTGCCCCAGCCGACGCGCGAGCGTGACGACGTCGTGGGCCATGGTCCGCTTGGCGTAGGTGCGGGGGCCGTCCTCGCGCGGCTTGTCGCTGTCGCCGTAACCGCGCAGGTCGGGGCAGATCACGGTGTGGTCGGCGGCCAGGTCCGCCGCGACATGGCGCCACATCAGATGGGTCTGCGGGAAGCCGTGCAGCAGCACGACGGGCGTGCCGGTCCCTCCCACGGCCACATGGAGGGACACGTCCTCGGCGACGGGCACGCGCTGGTACTCGAATCCGGCGATGGTGGGCTTCACGGCGGGGCTCTCTTCGGTCGTACGGCGAGTGGGAGGCATCGGCGTCCGGGCCCGGTGGCGCCGATGAACCCAGCGTCCGGGCAGCGAATGAGCAACGGATGAACGCGTGTACGTTGAGGTACGTGCGCGTGGTCGAGTTCGGGGTCCTGGGGTCGGTGGCCGCCTGGGACGAGAGCGGGGAACCGATCGCCCTCAGGGGACCTAGGTATCGGGCCGTGCTGGCCCGCCTCCTCGTCGCCCGCCGCCGGGTCGTGCCCGTTCCCCGCCTGGTGGAGGACCTGTGGGGAGGAGCGCCGCCCGCGGACGCGGTGGGCACCCTACGGACCTTCGTCGCGGGGCTGCGGCGCGCGCTGGAACCCGAGCGGCCCCGCCGGACCCCCTCCCGCCTCCTCGTCACCGAGGGCCCCGGCTACGCCCTGCGCGCCGAACCCGCCCACGTCGACGCCTGGCGCTTCGAGCACACCCTGGCCGCGGCGGCGGACCTGCCTCCCGCGCAGGCGGTGCCGCGGCTGACCGGGGCTCTGGAGCTGTGGCGCGGCCCCGCCTACGCCGACTTCGCCGAGGAGCCCTGGGCCCGTGCGGAACGCTCCCGGCTCGCCGGGCTCCGGCTGACCGCCGTGGAACGCCGGGCCGAGGCCCAGCTCGCCCTCGGTGCCGCCGCCGACGCGGCCGCGGACCTCGACGCCCACGTGGCGGAACACCCCTGGCGCGAGGACGCCTGGCAGCTGCTCGCCCTCGCCCTGTACCGCTCCGGACGCCAGGCCGACGCCCTGTCCGTCCTGCGGCGCGCCCGACAGCTGCTGCGCGAGCACCTCGGCGTGGAGCCGGGCCCCCGGCTGAACCGCACCGAGCAGGACATCCTGCGGCACGCCGACCACCTGGCCCCGGCCTCCTCGGACACGGCCGCACAGGTGTGGGCCGAGGCCTCCGCCTCGTACGAGAGCATGATTCCCCTGCGGGCGCGCACCCGGCTGGAGTCGACCGCGCTCCTCATGCGGGACCTCGCCGTGACCGGGGGCGGCGGACTGGAGGCGGCACGACGGCACCGCGCCGCGGCCGTGGCGGCGGCCGAGCAGCTCGGCGACCCGGAGCTGACGGCCCGGGTCATCGGGGTCTACGACGTGCCCGCCGTCTGGACCCGCTCCGACGACCCCGCCCAGGCCGAGCGGCTGGTGGGCGCGGCGGAACGCACCCTGCGTCTCCTGCCGCCGGGCGGGCACGAGGCGGCCAGAGCCCGGCTTCTCGCCACCGTGGCGGTGGAGTCCCGCGGCTGCCTCCCCGACGGGACGCGCGCCCTCCAGGCGGCCCAGCAGGCCGTGGCGAGCGCCCGCCGACTCGAGGACGCCAACCTGCTCGTCTTCGCCCTCAACGGCCTGTTCATGCAGACCTTCGAACGGGCCGGACTCGCCGCCCGACGGGACGACATCGGCACCGAGATCACCGAACTGGCCGCCCGGCACGGCCTGTTCACCTACGAGGTCCTCGGACACCTGATCCGGCTGCAAGCCCGGTGCGCCACCGCCGACTTCACGGCCGCCGACCGGCACGCGGCCGCCGCCGAAGCGCTCGCCGAACGCCACGAACTGCCCCTGGTCGCCGTCTTCACCACGTGGTACCGCGCACTGCGCACCGCGGCGACGGAGCCCCCGCACCTCGGGGAGTCCGCGTACCGGGAGGCCGCCAAGTCCCTCGTGGGCGCGGGTATGCCCGGTCTGGAGCACGGGCTGCTGCCCCTCGCCCTGCTGTGCCTCCGCCTGCATCACGGCCTCCCCGTCACCGCCGACCCGCACACCGACTTCGGTCCCTACGAACCGTGGGTGCGCCCCCTGCTGCTGCTCGCCGAAGGGCGCGACCAGGACGCCGTACGCCTGCTGGCGGGCGTCCCTTCGCCGCCCGGCGATCTGCTGTACGAGGCCCTGTGGAGCCTGCTGGCCCGCGCTGCGATCCAGGTGGGTGACGTCGCGTTGATGCGGCGCGCCCGGAGTGCGCTCGAACCGGCCCGGGGCGAACTCGCGGGCGCGGCGAGCGGATTGATCACCGCCGGGCCCGTGGCGGACCATCTGGGCGCGCTGGCCGTCGCGTTCACCGTGCACGCATCTTGACCTCGGCCGAACCACAGGCTTAGCGTTCGGGCGTTCACCGCGATTGAAACGATTCAATAGCAACTTGGGGCGCCCACATGCATGAAGCCATCCCGCAGCGCGGCGGAGTATCCCGTCGCGCGGTCCTGGCCGCCGGACTGACCGCAGGCGCCGTCGCGGCGCTCGGAGTGGCGGTCCCGGCCACGGCCTCGGGGACCACCGCCCACTGGTTCGCGGCGCCCGTGAAGTCCGTGCGGCCCAGGTTCCGCTGGTGGTGGCCGGACGGGCTGGTGGACCCGGACGAGATCGCCCGCGAGATCGACCAGATCGCGGACGCGGGATTCGGCGGTGTGGAGATCGCCGCCGTCCACCACAGCATCAAGGACAAGTCGGTCCTGGACACCGCCCACCACGGCTGGGGGAGCAGACCCTGGCGTGACGGGGTCGAGGCCGCGCTGCGCCGCGCCGCGAGACGGGGGCTCACCGTCGACATCACCCTCGGCCCGAGCTGGCCCGTCGCCGTCCCCGGCCTCACGCCCGACGACGAGGCCGCCGCCAAGGAACTCGCCCACGGTCGCGTGGCGTTGACCGGTGGAAGCACCTACCAGGGCCCCGTCCCGCCGCCCGTCCACGCCCCGGCCGCGGGCGTGACCCGCCGGCAGCTCCTCGCCGTACAGGCGGCCCGGGTCGAGCCCGCCAACTCCACCCGCAAGGAGACCGGCCTCGACCCCGCGAGCGTCCGGGACCTCACCGCCACCGTCACCGACGGGACGCTGACCTGGACCGCGCCGGAGGGCGGCGACTGGGTGCTCATCTCCTACTGGGTGCGCGGTTCCGGCCAGCAGCCAGAGTCGGGCCCCCACTCCGTCCCGGCCGCCTACGCCGTCGACCACTTCAGCCCCGCGGGCACCGGCGCGGTCACCTCCTACTGGCACGACCACCTGCTGACCCCGTCCCTGCGGCGCCTGCTGAGGGCCGCGGGCGGCTCCTTCTTCGAGGACTCCGTGGAGCTGGAGACCGACGGCCTGACCTGGACACCCCTGCTGCCCGAGGCCTTCGAGAAGCACACCGGACGGCCCCTGCTGCCGTACCTGCCCGCGCTCGTCCTGGACAAGAGCAACCAAGTCTTCGCCTTCGAGGCCCAGGTGACCCGGCAGATCCGGCACGACTTCTGGGAGACCGTCTCCGGCCTGTTCAACCGCAACCACCTGGAGGCCCTGCGGGACTGGGCGCACACCCTCGGCATGACCCTGCGCTCGCAGCCCTACGGTCTCCAGACGGACGCCATCGCCTCGGCCGCGCTCCTCGACATCCCCGAGGGCGAGTCGCTCGGCTTCAAGAACCTGGACGACTACCGCTGTCTGGCCGGCGGCCGGGACATGGCCGGGCGGACCGTCCTGTCCTGCGAGGCGGGCGCCTACAACGGCTCCGCGTACAGCACGACCTGGGACCGCTTCCTGCGCACCATGGGCGGCGCCTACGCGGCCGGCGTCAACCAGACCGTCGTGCACGGCTTCTCCTACGCCACCGCCCCCGGGGTCGCCTGGCCCGGGTTCGCGGCCTTCAGCCCGTACAACGGCACCGCCGGCTACGGCGAGTCGTGGGGCCCGCGCCAGCCCACCTGGCGGCACGTCGGGGACATCTCCGGATACCTGGGCCGCGTCCACCAGGTGCTCCAGAGCGGTACCGCGCGAGCGGACGTCGCCGTCTTCCGGCAGACCGGCTACACCGCCACCGGCATCGGCGCCTCCTGGTTCACGGCGACCGGCGTCCCGCTCGGCTGGACCCACCAGTTCCTCAGCGGCCCCCTCCTCGACCTGCCCTCCGCCACCGTCACCGGCGGCAGGCTGGCGCCCCACGGCCCCGCCTACAAGGCGCTGTTCGTCGAAGGCGACTTCTTCTACGGCTCCACCCCCACGCTGGCCGTCGAGGACGCCCGCAAGATCCTCGCCCTCGCCGAGGCGGGGCTCCCCGTCGTCCTGCTCGGCGCCTTCGACCAGGCGCTCACCCCCGGCGTCCCGGACCAGGGCGAGACCGACCGGCTGCGCGACCTCCTCGCCCGGCTGCTCGCCCTGCCCCACGTCGTCCGGGTCACCGACAAGGCCGCGGTCGGCGACGCCCTCGCCGCGCTGGGCGTGCGCGCCGACGTACGGCACGCGACCGCGTCCACGCTGCTCAACGCCCATCGGGTCACCCCGGACGCGGACTTCTACTACCTGTGCAACGGCAAGCACGCCGAGACGGTCAAGCCGCCCGTCGCCGCGATCGACCACGACGTCACGCTGCGCCGCACCCACGGCGACCGCACGGTGCCGTACCTGCTCGATCCCTGGACGGGCGAGGCGACCCGGCTCGCGCGCTACACCGAGGACGGTGACGACTTCACCCTGCGGGTCACGCTCCAGCCGGGGCAGACGATGATCGTCGCCCTCGGACGGCCGGGCCTGTTCGGCGACCGGCACGGCGGCAGCCCCCACGCCGAGACGACCGACGCCGACGCCGTGCTGTTCACCGAGCGCGGGCTGACCGTGCGCGCCCGCACGGCCGGCACCTGGACCACACGCCTGACCCGGGGCCGCACCGTCACCACCAGGACCCCGGCCGTGCCCGCGCCGATCACCCCGGACCGCTGGGAGCTGGACGTCGAGGACTGGTACCCCGGCACGGACGCCACCCGGACCGAACGCGTCCGGCGCAGCCTCACGCTCGACGCGCTCAGGCCCTGGTCGCAGATCCCCGAGCTGGCCGACTCGGCGGGCGTCGGGCGCTACCGCACCACGGTCACCCTGCCGGCCGGCTGGACGCCCTCCCACGGCGCCGAGCTGGAACTGGGGCAGGTCAGCGACACGTTCCGGGTGAGCGTCAACGGGCGACGGCTGCCCGCGGCCGACCGGATGCGTCCCGTCGTCGACCTCGGGCCCTGGCTGAGGCGCGGTGACAACACCATCGAGATCGAGGTGGCGACCCCGCTCATCAACCGGCTCCGGGTGGTACAGCCCACGGTGTTCGGCGGGGTCGCACGCCAGGACCACGGTCTGGTGGGGCCGGTCCGGGTGGTGCCGTACGTGGAGGTGCCGGTTCGCTGAAGGCGCCGCGGGCGTACCTGGGGTCGCCGGGTGCGCCCGCACGCACGGGTGGAGGCCGGCGGTCGGACTCCGTCAGGAGGCACGTCGGCAGTACAGGAACAGATGCGGCTCGACGGCGCCCTCGGGGTGGTCCGGGGTGAACTCCACGCTCTGCTCGGACTCCACCGTCAGACCCGCGTCGCGCACCACGGCCACGACGTCCTCGGCGGCGAAGCTGGTGGCCCGGACGGGCTGGCCCATGAACTCGATCGCCAGGTCCTCCACATCGGCCGGCACGGTGGCGAGCACCAGGGAGCCGCCCGGCCGCAGGGCCCGCGCCAGCCGCCCCAGCACCTCGGACTGCTCGGCGCGGGTCATCTGGAGCAACGAGAAGTACACGCAGACCGCGTCGAACGAGCCCTGCTCCAGCGGCAGTTCACGGATGTCGGCGTGGCGGAATGCGGCCTGGGGCACCTGCCGCGCGGCCAGGTCGACCATGACGGGGGAGACGTCCACCCCCAGCACCTCGTGGCCCGCGGCGGCCAGTGTCGAGGCGGTGGGCCGACCGGTCCCGCTCCCTACGTCCAGGATCCGGCTGCCGGGCGCGAGCTGCCCGAGCAGCCACTCCAGTGACGCCAGATGCGCCTCGGAGTGGGCGAACGCCTTCTCGTACGTCGCCCCCAGCGCGTCGAACACCGCCGCTGCCCGCTGTCCCCTGTCGGCCACTTGGCTCCCCCTCACGGTTGTCGGCATCGTAGCCCGGCCGTGCCCGGACGCGGCCCGGCTTGCGGGCGAAAGCCGAGGCAGGGCAGGGTTCGACCGTGGCCACCCTCCTGATCGTGCATCACACGCCCTCGCCCAACTGCCAGGCGATGTTCGAAGCCGTCGTCTCCGGCGCCACGGCACCGGACATCGAGGACGTCCGTGTCGTACGCCGTGCGGCCCTGTCCGCCACCGCCTCGGACGTGCTGGCGGCGGACGGGTACCTGCTCGGCACCCCGGCCAACCTCGGCTACATGTCCGGCGCCCTCAAGCACTTCTTCGACCAGGTCTACTATCCGTGCCTCGACGAGACCCGCGGTCGCCCGTTCGGTGTCTACGTGCACGGAGGCAACGACGTCACCGGTGCCCTGCGCGGCATCGAGTCGATCACGACGGGTCTCGGCTGGCGGCGCGCGGCCGAACCGGTGACCGTCACCGGCGAACCGGGCAAGGCCGACATCGAGGCGTGCTGGGAGCTGGGGGCGACGGTCGCGGCCGGGCTGATGTCCTAGACGCTCTCCGTGGTGCCGCCGGGGGTGATGAGGCCGCTCTCGTAGGCCAGGACGACCGCCTGGACGCGGTCGCGCAGCTCCAGCTTCGACAGGATCCGGCCGATGTGGGTCTTCACCGTCGTCGGACTGAGAAACAGGCGCTCCGCGAGCTCGGCGTTGCTGAGGCCGGTCGCCAGCAGCCTGAGCACCTCCAGCTCACGCGGGGTCAGTCCGGACAGGTCCCGGTGCGGGCCGGTCGAGGGCACCGCCTCCTCCCGCTGGGCGAAACGCTCGATCAGGCGGCGGGTGATCGTCGGCGCCAGCAGGGCGTCCCCCGACCGCGCCAGCCGTACGGAGGCCACCAGATGCTCGGGCGTGACGTCCTTGAGGAGGAATCCGCTGGCCCCGGCGGTGAGCGCGGCGTAGACGTAGTGGTCGAGGTCGTACGTGGTCAGGATGATCACGCGGATCTCGCCCGCGGTGTCCTCGGCGAGGATCCGCCGGGTGGCCTCGATGCCGTCCATGCCCGGCATGCGGATGTCCATGAGGACGACGTCGGGGCGGGTCCGCCGGACCGCGGCGACCGCCTCGGCCCCGTCCGCCGCCTCCGCGGTCACCTCGATGCCGTCCGCGGTCAGGATCATCCCGAACCCGGTCCGTACGAGGGCCTGGTCGTCGGCGATGACGGCCCGCAGTCTGTCGCCGTTCATGCCGTTCATGCCGTTCGTGCCCGTCGAGCCGTTCATGCCGTCCGCCACGGAACCTCCGCCCTGATGCGGAAGCCGCCGGCGAGGGTCGGGCCCGCCGTCAGCTCGCCGCCGTAGACCGCGAGGCGTTCGCGCAGGCCGATCAGCCCGCGGCCGTTCCCGTCGGCGGGCGCCCCGTCGCGGACTGCGCCGGTGTCCCTGACCTCGATCTCCAGCCGGTCCCCCGACCAGCCGACGGTGACGACGGCCTCGGCGCCGGGCGCGTGCTTGATGGTGTTGGTCAGCGCCTCCTGGACCACCCGGTACGCCGTGAGGTCCACTCCGGGCGGCAGCGGTTCCGGGGGCAGCGAGACGGCGACGCCGACCGGTGTCCCGGCGGCCCGTACCCGGTCGACCAGGGCGTCCAGCTGCCCGAGTCCCGGCTGCGGTTCGAGACCGTCGGCGGGGGAGTCCGGGCGGCCGGTGTCCGGCGCGGCCAACAGGCCCATCACGTGCCGGAGTTCGGCCATCGCGGCCCGGCCCCCGGCCTCGACCGCGAGCAGTGCCGCCTTGGACCGCTCGGGTGCCGCGTCCATGACCTTGCGGGCGGCGCCCGCCTGGATGACCATCACGCTCACATTGTGGGTCACGACGTCGTGCAACTCCGCGGCGATCCGGGCCCGTTCCTCCTCCACGGCCCTGCGCGTCGCCTCTTCATGCGTCCGCTCCAGCGCCGCGAACCGGTCCCGGCTCGCCGCGAGCCGGCGCCGCCCGAGGCGGACCGCACTGGCCAGCACCCCGGCCACCAGCAGCACCACCCCGGGACTCGACCAGCCGGGCAGTACCGGTTGCGTCGACCGGAAGGCCACCCCGGCGAGGACGGCGGCCACGACCAGCCCGGCCATCGCCCCCACCCGATGACGACTGTGCATGACCGCGGTGTACGTGCCGATGACACAGGTCAGCACATTGATCCAGGAGGCGTCGTCGCCGATGGCCAGCCCCGCGCACAGCACCACCGCGAACACGGTCAGCGGAAACCGCCGCCGCGCCGCCAGCGGCAGCGCCGACAGAACCACCAAGACCCAGGCAGGTGAGGAGACCGGCTCCTCGATCCGCGCGCCCGGGAGCACGGGAGGCCGGGGCGGGGCCGGCACGCCGTACTCGGTCTTCGGCACCTGTACCGGTCCGTCGCCGGGGTAGCGCGACGCCACCACCAGCGCCACCACCGTCAGCAGCACGGCCAGCAGCACGTCGAACCACACCGACCGCCGTGACAGCGGGGCGCCCTTCGCCTCCGGGCGCAGCGCGAAGCGCACCTGCCGACCCCAACCCCGCAGGTACTCCGTCTCCATGCGCCCATTGTCACGGTCCCCGGGCCCGCGGCGCGTCCGTCTGCACGACCAACGCCCCCTCCGCCGGGCGTACTTCGCAGGGATGACCCCGCCCGCGAGTCCTCCGCGCGGAGGGCGGCATCTCGGTGCCCCGGCCGACGCGCCCGAGGCCCGTCCTTCCCTACCTTCGCCAGGCCGGACAAGGACACCACTCGACGACCGACAGGACGGGCATCTTCCATGACCGCAGTGATCGAACTGAAGGGCGTGGCCAAGCGCTACGACACCGCCGGCGCACCCGCGCTCGGACCGCTCGACCTCTCCGTCGCCCAGGGCGAGGCGCTCGCCGTGACCGGTCCCTCCGGCAGCGGCAAGTCCACGCTGCTGAACCTCGTCGCGGGCCTCGACAAGCCGACCGAGGGCACCGTGACCGTCGCCGGGCAGCGGGTCGACCGGCTCGGCGAGCACGCCCTGGCCCGGTTCCGCCGGGAACGGATCGGCATGGTCTTCCAGTTCTTCAACCTCCTCGACGACCTCACCGTGGTGGACAACATCCAGCTCCCCGCCCAGCTCACCGGAACCTCCCGGCGCAGGACGCAGGCACGGGCCCACGAGCTCATGGCGGTCCTGGGCATCGAGAAGCACGCCCGCGCCTACCCCGGCCGGCTCTCCGGCGGGGAGCGCCAACGGGTCGCCGTGGCAAGGGCGTTGGTGAACCGGCCCGCCCTGCTGCTCGCCGACGAACCCACCGGCGCCCTCGACAGCGCCTCCGGCCAGGACGTCCGGGAACTCCTCGTCGACCTGCACCGCGGCGGCCAGACCGTCGTGCTCGTCACCCACGACCCGGCCCTGGCCGAGGCCTGCGCGAGCCGCACCATCCACCTGGTCGACGGTCATGTCGCCCTCGACTCCCGTACGGAGGCCGTGCGATGACCGGCCCGCTCGTCCGCGTCGTACGCTCCGGGGTGAGCCGGCGCCGGGTGCAGACCGTCGTCATCGCCATCGCCACGATGATGGCCGTGGCGGCGGCCGTGGTCGCCGGTTCCCTCATGGTCGTCTCGAACGCGCCCTTCGACCACGCCTTCGCCGAGCAGAACGGCGCCCACATCACCGCCGAGTTCGACCCGGCCAAGGCCGGCGCCGAACAACTCGGAGCCACCGGAAGACTGGACGGAGTCACGGCGAGCGCGGGACCGTATCCCACCACGATCCTGCGGGCGACCGACTCCGCCGGCCGGCAGCCCCCGGCCATGACCCTGGTCGGACGCACCGGCCCGCGGGCCGCCGTGGACGACCTGGACCTCACGGCCGGCCGGTGGGCGCGGAAACCGGGCGAGATCGTGCTGAGCTCCGGCTACCAGGGGCCCGCCTTCAAGGTGGGCGACACCCTGACGGCCTCCGGCACGACGCTCACGGTCGTCGGCTTCGCCACCTCGGCCAGCCGGACGGCCGACGGGTGGGCGACTCCCGCACAGGTCAAGGCACTCGCCGCGAAGGACGCCCCGGTCAACAGCCAGATGCTCTACCGCTTCGACTCGGCCGGCTCGAAGGACGAGATCGCCGCGGACCGCAAGAAGCTCCTGGCCGCGGTCCCGTCCGGTGCGCTCCTCGGCACCCAGTCCTACCTCGACACCAAGCGTGCCGCCGACCAGGGAGCCGCCCCGACCATCCCGTTCCTCGTCGCCTTCGGGGTCCTCGGCATCGTCATGTCGGTGATCATCGTCGGCAGCGTCATCAGCGGCGCGGTCGGCACCGGCCTGCGCAGGATCGGCATCCTCAAGGCCATCGGCTTCACCCCGCGCGAAGTGGTCCGCGCCTATGTGGCCCAGGCGCTCGTCCCGGCGAGTGTGGGCATCGCGCTCGGAGCCGTCCTCGGCAACCTGCTGGCCGTACCGCTCCTCGACGACACCGAGCAGGCGTACGGCACCGCCTCCCTGTCCGTCGCCTGGTGGGTGGACGTCGTGGTTCCGGCCGGCGCGCTGATTGTCGTCGGGCTCGCGGCCCTGGTCCCCGCACTGCGGGCCGGCCGGCTGCGCACGGTCGAGGCCATCGCCGTCGGCAGGGCCCCGCGCACCGGACGGGGGCAGTGGGCGCATCGCGCGGCAGGTCGGCTGCCGCTGCCCCGAGCGGTCACCTACGGCCTCGCCAGTCCCTTCGCGCATCCGGTCCGTACCCTCGCGATGCTGCTGGCCGTGGCCTTCGGCACGATCGCGGCGACCTTCGCCGTCGGGCTCACCTCCTCCCTGAACGAGGTCAGCGCGGTGCAGGACCCCGAGGACCGTGCCGCGGTCACCGTCTTCACCGGCGGTGCGACCGTCGCGGGCGGCGAGCACGTCCCGGCGCCGGGCACCCCGGAGCCCCAGCCGGCCGACCCGGCGAAGGTGAGCGCCGCCATCGAGGCGCAGCCGGGCACCGACTCCTACTACGGGCTGGGCCAGCAGGACGCCACCGTGGCCGGAATCTCCGGAACCGTCCGGGCCACCCTCTACCAGGGCGACTCCACGCGCGGCGGCTACGCCATGATCTCCGGGCACTGGCTCACCGGCGCGGGCCAGGTCGTCGTGCCCGGCCGGTTCCTGGACACCACCGGCACCGAGGTCGGCGACACCGTGCGCGTGACCGTCGGAAAGAAGACGGCCATCCTGAGGATCGTCGGGGAGGCCTTCGACACCTCGGGCGACGACCTGGAGATCCAGGCGAGCCTCGCGGACTTCCCCGCGACCGGGCCACAGCTCTTCCTCGTCGACGTCAAACCGGGCGTCACCGCGGCCGCGTACGCCGAGAAGCTCGCCGCACAGGTCGAGCCCCTCGGCGCCGACGCCCGGGCCAACTCCCCTTCCGAGCGCGACAACCTCGTGCTCATCCTGAACACGATGGCCGTGCTCCTCACCCTGATGCTCGTCTGCGTCGCGGGCCTCGGTGTCCTGAACTCCGTCGTCCTGGACACCCGGGAGCGCGTCCACGACCTGGGTGTGTGCAAGGCGCTCGGCATGTCACCCCGGCAGACCGTGAGCCTCGTCCTCGCCTCGGTGACCGGCATCGGAGTGCTCGGCGGTCTCGTCGGCGTCCCCGCCGGTTACGCGCTGCACGGCTTCGTGCTCCCGGTGATGGGACACGCGGCGGGCACCGAACTGCCCAGGTCCGTCCTCGACGTGTACGACACCCCGCAACTGCTCCTGCTGGGCCTGGCCGGTCTCGTCATCGCCCTGCTGGGCGCGCTGGTCCCGGCCGGCTGGGCGGCCAGGACCCGGACGGCGACGGCTCTGCGCACGGAGTAGCCGTCACCCCTCCCGGCGCAGGCTCAGCACCAGATCGCGGGGCAGGCCGTGGGTGTCGTGGAGGTAGTCGTAGTCCTCCTCGCTCAGCGGCCCCCGGTAGCGCGGCCCGGACAGCAGCCGCCGGCCGCGTTCCAGCAGCCGGTCGAACCGGCGCTCCTCCTCCAGCAGCACGTCACGGACGAGATCCGTCCCGCAGGTCTGCCGGAAGTGGTCCAGCGTGTGCTGGACGAGTTCGACCGGCAGGTCGGAGAGGGTGCGGGACGGGTCGTCGCGCCTCAGGGTGGTGAGCAGTCGGCGGACCACGCGGCGCAGGACGTAGCCGCGGCCGGTGTTGGAGGGCCGTACCCCGTCGCCGGTTACGACGATCCCGGAGCGCAGGTGGTCGCAGACCAGCCGCAGCGACGGTTCGTCGAGCCGCCACAGGGGCCGCAGCAGTCGCGTCCAGGGGTCGAACAGGTCGGTCCCGTAGACCGAGTCGCGGCCCTGAAGGAAGGTGACCAGGCGTTCCAGCCCCATGCCGGTGTCGATGCCGGGGCGCTCCAGGGGCTGGAGCGAGCCGTCGTCGAGGCGCCGGTAGCGCATGACGACGTGGTTCCAGATCTCCACCCAGCGCGGGTCGGTGGTGGGGGTCCCGCGAGGCGGGGTGCTGCCGGTCCACACGAAGATCTCCGAGTCGGGGCCGCACGGGCCGACCGGGCCGTTGGACCACCAGTTGTCCTCCCCGGTGAGCTCCACGGGGACCTGCAACTCCTCCCAGGTGCGCAGGGATTCGAGGTCGGGACCCACCTGCTCGTCACCGCCGAAGACCGTGACGTGGAGGCTGTCCCGGGAGATGCCGAAGCCGTCACGGAGCAGCTCGTACCCCCAGCGAAGGCTCTGCGAGTGGCCGTAGTCGCCGAGCGACCACGAGCCGAGCATCTCGAACACCGTCAGGTGCGTGGAGTCGCCGACCTCGTCGAGATCGGTCGTGCGCAGACAGCGCTGCACGTTGACGAGACGGCGCCCCCGCGGATGCGGGCGGCCCTCCAGATACGGGGTGAGCGGATGCATGCCCGAGGTGGTGAACAGCACCGGGTCCCCGGGCGGGGGCAGCAGCGTGCTGCCCGTGATCAGGTGGTGTCCGCGCTCGCGGTAGAAGTCGGTGAAGACGCGCAGGGTACGGTCGGTGTCCATGGTGTGGTCCTTCGGTCTCGTGGGACCGGAAACGACCATGGGAACGGACGGCGACCAGGGGCCCCGCACCGGCGGTCCGTTTCCGGCCGCCGGGGGGGAGAGGGGGGGAGGTCAGGCGTCGGCAGCCGGCGAGTCGGTCGCTCGCGCGGCGGCGGTGCGGGTACGGCTGATGATCTCCATGCGGTCAACGGTACGCACGCTCTCCCGGACCGTCACTCGGTTTTCCCGGAGAGCGTACCGCCGTAGCCCTTGCACCGTTGTTCCTGCCGTATCAGGGACCGGCCGCCGTGCGCCGAGCGTGCCTCGGTCAGCGCGATGCGCAGCGCCGGGCGGAGCTCCGGCGGCAGGCTGCCCAGCTCGGGCCAGCGCACGACGTGCCGGGCGACGTCCCGCAGCTTGGTGTTGGTGCGCTGGGACACGGTCCTTAGGACCTCCCACCCCTGCTCGGGGCGCAGACCGCTCAGCGCGAGGACGACACCGATCGCCTGATCCACGACGGCGTGCGAGACAAGGGCCTGCCGGAGCTGGGCGACCTCCTCCTGGAGTTCTTCGATCTTCTCGACCAGCTCGTCGCGTTCCGTCATGCACAGCCCTGTCGCTCTCTCCCCCTGGTGCCCGGCGACTCCAGCGGTCGCCGCCCGTCCAGCCTGCCCACCGCGGACCACCGTCGACGAGTCACCGGACGCACACCTTGTGACCAGGCAGGACAGAAAACGCAACGGCCTCCGGCAGCAAAACGGCATTCGCGGGTATGTGCGAATACGGAGCCGAGCCGAGAAGAGCGGGAGGAACTGCCGGCGATGGAGACGCTGACATTCGACAGCGAGGACCTGGACCGTACCGAGGAGTTCCTCAGCCACGCCTACGCGCGGATGCGGATCGGCAACGGTACCCCGGACAGCAGTCGTGCGCGGATCCACCGCAGTGCCATCGACGCGGTCAGCGTCGACGAACTCGACCTCGACTTCGAGATGAGCTACGCCGTCACCCCGCTGGGCCGGATCTGCCTGTGCGTCGTCCACGAGGGCACCATCGAGGACCATGTCTACCAGGGCGTCTCGGACTCCTTCGGCCCCGGCGACGTGGTCTCCCTCGCCCCACCGGAACTGCCGTACGCGGGCCGGGTCCGCTCGGCCCGCTACAACATCACCATGCTGGATCCGGAGCTGCTCACCCAGGTCGCGGCCACCGCCGACCCGCGGCGCACGGAGCCGGTCCGGCTGACCGGGCACCGGCCGCACACGCCCGCCGCCGGCGACCGGCTGCGGGCGACCCTGCGCTATGTGCAGGACCACGTGCTGTCGGATCCCGCGGTCGCCGACCAACCGCTCGTCGCCTCCACCGCGGTCCAGCACCTGGCCGCGACCGTCCTGGCCACGTTCCCCAACACGGCGTCCACCGACCCCACCGGCTCCGAACGGCAGGACGCCCACCCCACCGCCCTGCGCCGCGCCCTCGCCTACATCGACGACCACGCCGACCGGCCCCTGACCGTCGTCCAGATCGCGGAGGCGGCCCACATCAGCGTCCGCGCGCTCCAGTACGCCTTCCGCCGGCACCTGGACAGCACCCCGCTCGCCTACCTCCGTCAGGTCCGCCTGGCCCACGCCCACGCCGAGCTGGCGGCCGCCGACCCCGAGGACGGGAGCACGGTCACGGACATCGCCGCCCGCTGGGGCTTCCACCACCCCGGCCGGTTCGCCACCCTGTACCGGCACTCCTACGAGCGCACGCCCCGCCGGACCCTGCACGAGGGCTGACGTCCGCTCTGCGGCTGGTGACAAAGGGCCCACCAGGCCCTGCGTTCTTGTGAGCAACTCCCCGGGGCGCGGCCCGCGCCGCCCTACGGTCCCAGCATGAACACGAGTCGCAGCAGAGGAAGCAGGTGGCGCACCGCAGCGCTGGCGGTGCTGCTGACCACCGGGGCGTTCACCGTGTCGTCGCCGACCGCCCAGGGAGACAGCGCGAGAACCGAGACGGCCGTGGGCACGAGCGCCGGCGTCACCGAGACCCTGGTGCGCGTGAGGGCCCCGCTGCCGGCGTCCTTCGGCGCCCGGCCCGCGGCGTGCGACTGGCTGTCGTACCTGCGCTACCGGTCCGCCGACGGCCCCGCGTCGTCCGCCGACGCCGACCGGGTCCTGATCGCCCAACCCGGCATCCTGGAGGGCGCCGGAGCCTTCGACAGCGTCGCCCGCAACACCGTGGCACGCGCCGCCGAGCAGGGTCGGCACATCGAGTTCTGGGCCCTGGACCGGCGCTCCAACTGCCTGGAGGACCGCACCGGCATCGCCTCCGGCGACCAGCACACCGCCGTCGACTACTACTACCGCGGCAAACAGGTCCAGGGCCGCACCTTCGCCGGGTTCGTCGGCAACGACAAGCTCGGCTGGATGGCGAAGCTCGGCATCGAGCAGACCGTCCGCGACCAGTACGACCTGCTCACCGCCGAGCTGCCCGACCGCGGCGTCCGCAAGAACAAGGTCCTGTGCGGCGGCCACTCGCTCGGCGGTGTCATCACCGGCTACTTCGCCACCGCCGACTTCGACGGCGACCGAGCCACCACCGCCGACGCCGGACACAACCAGTGCGCCGGCTACTTCGCCCTCGACACCACCGTCTCCACCTCCCTCGGCGACCTGAGCGGCAGCATCCCGGACGACACCAACCTGCCCGACGTGGGCCTCGGTTACGGCGTCGTACAGGCCGGACTCGACAGCGGACTGTTCCCGCGCTCGCTGTCCGCGCCCGTCCTGCTCAACCCCGAGACCATGACCCTGCTCGCCATCGCGGGTGTGGGCGCCCTGCAGGATCCGGGCGGCGAGGCCGACCTGCCGGCCTATCTGCCCGCCAACACCAACATCGAGGCCACCAACCGCTTCCTGTTCTCCAAGGACACCGCCACCTTCCTCACCGGCTCACCCGCGGTGAAGGACTTCCGGCTCACCAACCAGGCGGTGCTGGGCTCGCTGATGGACGACCAGTCCGTACCGCTCGCCTTCCTGCAGAGCAGTGTGGGCTTCTTCGACGGCGGCCCCGTCACCGACAAGAACTTCCCCGCCGCCAACGGGAGTTCGTCACAGCCCGGCCTCTTCGGCACCGAGTACAAGGCCATCCCGGCCGTGCCCCACGGTCCGCTCTACACCTGGCGCAACTACGACCGTGTCGGCGATCCGGACGACCCCGGGTACCGGTCGTCGGACGGCACGCCGTTCACCGCGGCCGGCAAGGAGGTCACCGACATCCAGGAGTTGGCGCGCAGCATGGCCGCACAGCCGCTGGACTTCACCGAGCAGTACTTCCCCACCAAACTCGTCACCGACCTCGAACTGTCCACCTCCCCGCAGGTGAAGAAGCTCGTCGTGCACCCGGGCGGCCTGACCGCCAACCCGACGCTCACCGTCCTCGCGGGCGACGGGCTGCTCGCCGGCCGTGTCCCCGCCGACCTGCACCCCGTGGTCGCCGACGGCTACCAGCACCTCGACGTGCTGACGGCGGCGCCGGTACAGAACAACGGCCGGCCCGAGCCGGTCTCCACCGCCCTCACGCAGTTCGCCCGTACACCTCGATAGTCCCCGCAAGGAGGAAGGGCCCGGGAGGAGTTCCTCCCGGGCCCTTCGGTGTGCGGTCGATCCGCTCAGACCTTGCCCGCGGCGAAGGTCGCCGCCGCGTCGGCGTTCGCCGTGTAGCCGAGGTGGGCCAGCGTGTCGTTCCCGCCCGCCTCGCAGACCGGGTCGCCCTTGGCGCAGAAGTCGATGGTGCGGCTCTGGTAGGTGCCGGTGACGCTCTTGCCGATCGCCCGGATCGGGTTGCCGAACAGCAGCACCGCGGCCACCCGTGACTCCAGCGCGGCGGGAATGGTCGCCACGATGGGACTGCCGACCACCGCGCCCGCGCTGCTGATGCCGATGGAGTTGTCGACGACGTTCGCGCCCTGCGAATAGCCGACCAGAATGAACCGCTGGTTCGGGCAGGCGGCCGCCTGCCGGTTCACGTGGTTCACCAGGTCCGAGTTGCCCTGCGCGGCCGAGGTGAGGGAGAGGTCCGCGGGGTAGTTCACCTTGTAGCTCGTCAGACTCCGGCCGGTGATTTTCCGCTGCAGGGCGGAGTACACCGGGTCGCCGACGATGAGGCCGAGCGAGCCCGGCTCGAACGTGCCGCGAGCGGCGACGACGTCGATGTCCGAGCAGGCCGCAGCGGCTGCCGGTGTTGCCGTGACGGTGGCCGCACAGGCCCCGCCGACCAGCGAGAGCGCGGCCAGGCACAAGCGAATACGCATGGGGGGATCCTTTGAGGGTGGGGCGTGTGAAACGCCTGTGGAAAGGATGTCCCGAACTTATTCGCTTGACCAAGGCAGGTGTTATGGACGGGAATTCAGGAATTCCTCGCTCTTTTGTGCGGTGGTGAGTGCCAGAATGAGATCCAGACGGGAAGCGGGATCGTGAAGGGCGTCGCCGAAGACTTTCTCGAGCTGACGCAGCCGATAACGCACCGTCTGCGGGTGGACATGGAGACGGGCGGCGACGTCCGGCACGTTGCTGCCACTGAGCAGCCACGCCAGCAGCGTCTCGGCGAGCCGCTCCCGCTGCCCCTCCGACACCGTGTCGAGCGGTGCGAGGGCCCGGCCCCGGAGCTGGTCGAGCATCGGTTCGTCGCTGTGCAGCAGGAGAGTCGACAGGTGGTCCGCGCACCGCACCACGCCCTGCCGGGGGAGGATCCCGCGCCCCATCAGCCCCAGCGCCCGGGTGGCCCAGCGCAGTGACTGGGCGGCCTCGGCGAGCGGCACCGTCGGCCCGATCGCGGCCGGCCGTCCGCGCAGCGCGAGGCTGAACGCCCGCCCGCCGAAACGTGCGGAGCCGTCCGGGTCGGGGATGAGCATCCGGGGCGGCCGCGACTCCATGTCCACCAGCGCTCCCGCGGCGGCCAGCGGCCAGTCCTCGTCCCGCTGGTCCGGGGTGGCCGCGAGCGCGACGACCGCGACCTGCCTGGGCACCGACCAGCGGGCCCCGTGCGCCAGGTCCTGCACCGCCGCCGGGGCGACCGGCCCCTCGCCGAGCAGCAGGTCCAGCAGGCGTCTGCGCCGCCGTTCCAGTTCGTCGGCGTTGTGCGAGCGGGCCTCCGCGTACCCGGCCGCGGCCGCCTCGGCGACCTCGTGAACGGTACGGAAGGCGAGCTCGCCCAGAGCCGACATCACCGCCGAGTCGAGGCCGAGCTCCTCCGCCGTACGCCCCATCCGCCGCCAGGCGTGCAGTCCTCCGATCCGCAGCGCGGACTGCAACGCGTCGAGGCTGCGCCCCTCCAGGGCCTCGCCGCGGCCGAGCTCGTAGTACGTCGCCGCGATCTCGTCGCCACGCCTGCGCGGGTCGGCGATGTGGTCGACGAACAGGGTCAGCGCCTGCACCACACCGGCCCGGAGATGCTCGTGGTAGGTGCCGTCGGCCGGGCGCGCGTACTCGGGCACCTGCCGGCGGACCTCCTCCTCCACCTCGTCGGCGACCTCAGGCAGGTCGGCACGCAGGAGTTCGGCCAGGTCCGGCGGCATGGTGGCGGCTCCGAGGTCCTCCGGAAGACCGTGGGGGGTGGGGGTGGCCAAGGGGGATCCTCCTTTCACCCGGAAGCGGCTCACCCGCGGGCCGATGCCCGCGGGACGAGGGGTAAGTCCTGAGTTGGACGAACGGCCCCTGCGTTGCGTTCCGTGCCCCGACGGTACCGACTTCACTCCGGCACCCCCAGCCCCCGGGCGAGCATCGGCCAGGAGGCGGTGAACTCCTGCTTCCAGTAGGCCCAGCTGTGCCCTCCTCCGGCGTAGAAGTGCGTGGTGACCGGGATGCGCAGCCGCGCGAGGGTGTCGGTGAAGCTGTGCGCGGAGGGCCACAGGGCGCTCTCCAGGGCCTCGGGCAGCCAGTCGCCCGTGCCTCCCGCCAGCCCGCTGCCGCTGGAGACGTACAGGGCGGTGCCGCGCAGCCCCACCGCGCGGTCCCGCGGGTTGAAGTCGCGCCAGGTGAGCAGGTTCAGGAAGGGATTGCCCCACAGTGAGGTGGGCGCCAGGTTCTCGCGGGCCACGATGGCGTCCACGAGCGGGGGCACACCGGGCGCCATGGTGTCGAGGATCCCGCTGTAGGAGGCCGCGGCGGTGAACGTGCCCGGGTGGCGTGCCGCGTGCGCCATGGCGCCGTAGCCGCCGGTGGACACCCCCGCGACGACCCGTACCCCTGAGGCCCGGTAGTCCCGGGCGAGCAGGGCCGGAACCTCCTTGAGCTGGAAGGTCTCGTAGTCGGGGCCGCCGCGCCAGGCGGTGGGAATGCCCGTGGGCCCCGCGTCGGGCATCGCCACGATCAGGTTCCGGCCCTCGGTGAAGGCCTCGATGTCCGTCTCCCGGGTCCAGGACGTGTAGTCGTCGTGGGCGCCGTGCAGCAGGTACAGCACCGGGTAGGTGCGGGTGGGCTGGGTGTCGAAGCCCGACGGCAGGATCAGCCGCACCGGGGCGCTGCGGCCGAGCGCGGCGGACGACACGGACACGTCCTTGACGCGTGACCCCAGCGCGGAGGCGGTCCGGGCGCCGAACAGGACGGCCAGACCGGCGCCGGCCGCGGCCTTGGTGACGGTACGTCGGGACACTCCGGTGGTGCGTCGGTGCATGGCGGCTCTCCTCGGTTCACGTTCAGCGGGTCCCTTCGGCGAGCTCGCGCCCCAGGTGGGCGGCGATCTCGTCGACGTGCGGCGGGTCGAGCAGCGACAGGTGGTGTCCCGCGACCGGTACGACGGTCAGGCGCGGGCACACCTCGTCCCAGCCCAGCGTCCGGTCGTCGCGCTCGTAGGCGGGGTCGCGCACGGTGTGCGGCGCCGGCTCGGTGGCCCGGTACAGGACCACCCGCCCGTCGTAGCGGCCCGGCCCGTGGGCCTCGCCGATCCTCAGGTCCAGGTAGGAGGAGCGCTGGTGCTCCAGGACGGCGGGCGGCACGTCGGCGGACGCGCGCAGGATCCCCAACACGGTGTCGATGCGCTCGGCGTCGTCGTCCATCGCGACGAGGTCGTCGTACGGCAGCTCCAGCGGGACCCCGTAGGCGTCGCGGACGTGGCGGGCGAAGCCCTCGAAGTGGGCGCGGAGCCGGTCGGCCGGTGTGCGGTCCGGCTGGGGGAGCGGCCGTACGGAGTCCATGAGGACCACGAGCTCCACGTCCCGTCCCGCGGCGGTGAGCTGCCGCGCGGTCTCCTGGGCGACGAAGCCGCCGAAGGACCAACCGCCCAGCAGACACGGCCCGTCGGGGTGGACGGCGGAGACGGCCTCGGCGTAGCGGCGCGCCTTCTCGGTCACCGTGGGTGCGTCTTCGAGGCGTTCGAGACCGTACACGGGCCGCTCGTCGCCCAGGCGTTCGGCAAGCGTCCGGTAGACGTCGGTCGTTCCGCCGGCGGCGTGCACGAGGAAGAGCGGGGGACGGCTGCCGGTGACGCGCAGCGGGCGCACCGGGCCGGTCCGCAGCCGGTCGGCCACCTCCTGGACCGTGGTGGCGCCGAGCAGGTCGCGCAGCGGCAGCTCGACGGCGAACTCGCGCTCCAGCGCGGTGCGGACGCGGACCGCCATCAGCGAGTCTAGCCCGAGGTCGGCCAGCGCGGTGGCGGGGGTGACCCGGCCGGCGGGGTGGCCGGTGACGGTGGCGATGTGATGGCACAGGCGGGCCGCGACGGAGGTGTCCTGCTCGGCGTGCACCTCCTCGGCTCGCGCCTTCGTGGACGCGGGGGTCCGGGCCGGTGCCGCTGACCGGCCGTCCGTCCACCAGTGCCGTACGTGCTTCCAACGTGGCGCGGGCAGGTCGACGACCCGCCCCGGCGGCAGCGGCAGCCGCCCGCCCGCGCCGTACAGGGCGCCCACCTGGGTGAGGAAGTCGCCGCACCCGTCGGCGTCCCGCCGCAGCGTGCCGATCGCGAGGGCGCCGGGAGCGTTCTCGACGACGGCCCGGCCCAGGACCGGGTGCGGGGATATCTCGACGAAGGCGGTGTGACCGTCGGCGGCGGCCGCGGCGACGGCCCGGTCGAGGCGTACGGGCCGCCGCAGGTTCGCGGCCCAGTGGGCGGCGTCGAAGACACAGTCGCCGCGCGGGTCGTCCAGGACGGTGGAGTAGACGGGCACCTGGGGCGCTCGGCCGCCGACGTCGGCCAGGGACTCGGTCAACTCGGCCAGCAGCGGCTCCACCTGGGGTGAGTGACCGGCGCCGACGACCCGCATGGACCGGGCGGTCCGCCCCTGTTCCCCCAACCACCGCACGAGCCGCGCCACCGCGGGTTCCTCGCCCGTGACGACCTTCTGTCCGGGCGAGGAGTGGACGGCGACATGCACACCGGGGAAGTCCCGGGCCAGGGCGTCGAGTTCACCGTCGTCGAGGTCGACGACGGCCATGGCCCCGCCCCGCAGTCGGCTGAGCAGCCGGGCCCTTACGGCCACGATCCGGGCGCCCTCCGCCACGTCCAGGGCGCCCGCGCACACCGCGGCGGCCACCTCGCCCATCGAGTGGCCGATGACGGCGGCGGGTTCGACGCCGTAGGAACGCCACAACTCGGCCAGCGCCACCTGGAGTCCGAAGAGCACGGGCTGGGCCACTTCCAGCCGGTCGAGGTCGCTCCCGGAGACGAGACGGTCGTACAGGGACAGCCCGCACTCCGCGTCGAGCTTCTCCACGGCGGCGGCGAAGGCGGGCTCCTCGGCCAGCAGCCGGCGTCCCATCCCGGCCCACTGGCTGCCGTACCCGGAGAAGACCCACACCGGGCCGGGGCCCACGAGATCGCGTTCGCCGGTGACGACCCGGCCGTGCGGGAGGCCCCGCGCCAACGCGTCCAGGCCGTCGGCGAGTTCGTCCCGGTCCCGGGCGACGACCGCCGCGCGCACGCCCCCGCGGCCCGCCCGTCCGGCCAGTGTGCGGGCCACGTCGGCGGGGTGCGCGGCCGCCGTCCGCAGCCAGTCGGCGAGCCGGGCCGCGGTGTCCCGCAGCCGCTCCTCGTCCACGTCGGACAGGAGATGGAGCCGGGCGCCGGGTTCCTCGGCGGGGCGCGGGGGCAGGACGCCGGGCCGCCATTCCTCCAGTACGGCATGGGCGTTGGTGCCGCCGAACCCGAACCCGGAGACGCCCGCGGTGGCCGTACCGGCGTAACGCGGCCAGGGCTCCTCCTCGGTGACCACGCGCAGCCGTTCGTCGTCCAGGGCGCTGCCCCCGGAGCAGTGCAGGGACGGTGGGATGACGTCGTGGTGCAGGGCCAGCACGGTCTTCACCAGCCCGGCGATGCCCGCGGCGGACTCCAGGTGCCCCAGGTTCGACTTCACGGAGCCGAGCAGCAGCGGCTGGTCGGGGTCGCGGCCCGCGCCGAGCACAGTGCCGAGCGCGCCCGCCTCGATCGGGTCGCCGAGCGGGGTGCCGGTGCCGTGCGCCTCGACGTAGTCGACGTGGGCGGGGGTGAGCCCGGCCCGCGCGTACGCGGTGGCCAACAGGGCTTGCTGGGCTGCCGGGTTGGGGGCGAGGAGACCGTTGGAGCGGCCGTCGGAGTTGACGGCCGTGGCGCGGATGACGGCGAGCACGCGGTCGCCGTCCCGCTCGGCGTCGGACAGCCGCTTGAGGAGCACGGCCGCGCAACCCTCACCGCGCCCGATGCCGTCGGCGTCCGGCGAGAACGGCTTGCACCGCCCGTCCGGCGCGAGAGCGCCCGCCCGCCGGAACGCCATGCTCACGGTGGGGGACAGCAGCAGGTTGACGCCGGCGGCGATCGCCGTGTCGCTCTCGCCGGTGCGCAGGCTCACGCAGGCGTGGTGCACCGCGACCAGCGAGGAGGAGCAGGCGGTGTCCACGGCCATGCTCGGCCCACGGGTGTCCAGCACGTACGCCAGCCGTCCCGCGGTCACGCTCAGCGCGCCGCCCGCCGGCGCCCACGGGTCGACGGCCGCCGGGTCGGCGCCGGTGAGCGAGCCGTACTCGGGGGCGGAGACCCCGACGAAGACACCGGTGGCGGTGCCCGCGAGGGAGGCGGCAGGGACGGCGGCGTGCGCCAGGGCCTCATGGACGACCTCCAGCAGGATCCGCTGCTGCGGATCCATCACGGCGGCCTCGCGCGGGGTGATCCGGAAGAAGTCCGCGTCGAACCCGGCGATGTCGTCGAGATAACCGCCGTACCGGGGCGCGTCCTCGGGCGGGAAGGGGGTGAAGTCGCGCCAGCGGTCCTCGGGAACCCGCCTGATCGCGTCGACGCCGTCGGTCAGCAGCCGCCAGTAGTCCGCCGGGCCGTGCACCCCGCCGGGGAGCCGGCAGCCGAGGCCGATGACGGCGACGGGCTCCGCGGCGGAAGCCGCCGTGGCGGGCGCCGATGCCGTGATCTGCGACGGCGTACGGCACAGGTGCGCGACCAGGGCCTCCCCGGTGGGCGCCTCCCACAGCAGGGTCGGCGGCAGCTCCCGTCCCGTCAGCCGGGCGAGGTCCCCGGCCAGCACGACCGCGTCCCGCGAGGACATGCCGAGGTCGGCCAGCGGCCGGTCCATCGGAACGTCCGCGGCGGCCGTGCCGGTCCACGCGGCGACGCGCTCCGCGACCAGCCGGCGCACCGCGCTCGCGTCCACCGCCCTCATGCGGCGCCGCCCGCCGCGTAGGCACCCGCCAGGTACCGCTCACGCGTCAGCGCCCGCGACACCTTGCCGCTCGACGTCCGGGGCACCGTGCCCGGCGGGACGAGCAGCACGTCGGCCAGGCGCACCCCGTGCCGCCCGGACACGGCCGCGCGCACGTCCCGTACCAGAGCCGGCACGTCGATCTCGGCGAGGCTCGTGGTCCGCGCGTGCTCGGCCACCACGACCACCCGCTCACCCGAGGTGCCCGCCACCCCGAACGCGGCGAGCCGGTCGCGCCGTACCGCCGGGTGCGCCTCCTGGACGGTGGCCTCCAGGTCCTGCGGATAGTGGTTGCGGCCGTCGATGACGATGAGGTCCTTCAGCCGGCCGGTGACGATCAACTGCCCTTCCAGGACCGTCCCCAGGTCACCGGTGCGCAGCCGCCCGTCCGGGCCGAAGACGCGCCGGGTCTGCTCGTCCCGGTTCCAGTAGCCGCGGCCCACGTTGGGGCCCCGCACCTGGATCTCCCCGACCTCGCCCTCGGACAGGTGGGCGCCGGAGACCGGGTCGACGATACGGACCTCCTGCCCCACCGGGGTTCCGCAGCCCGCCAGCAGCACGGCCCTGGGATCGTCGGGGCGCGCGGGCAGCGCCTTGCCCTCGGCGAGCGCGTCGCGGTCCAGGGCGAACCGGCGCACCGGCTCCCCGGGCCGGGCGGCGCTGACGAAGACGGTCGCCTCGGCGAGCCCGTACGACGGGCAGTGGGTCTCCGCGACGAGCCCCTGACCGGCGAAGGCGGCCTGGAACCTGTCGGCCGTGATGGGACGCACCGGTTCGCTGCCGTTGATCAGCGCGACGACCCCGTCCAGCCGCAGATCCGCCTTCTGGTCCTCGGTCACCGTCGAGGCGCAGTAGTCGTAGGCGAAGTTGGGCGCCGCGCTCAGCGCCCGCGGATGGGCGGACAACAACCGCAGCCAGCGCGCGGGTTCGTGCAGGAAGGCGGCCGGGTCCATGAGCACCGACAGCAGGCCGCGCACGACCGGGGCGGCGACACTGAGGACGAGCCCCATGTCGTGGTAGAGCGGCAGCCAGCCCACACAGGTCACTTGATGGACGTCGGCGCCGTAGGCACCCAGCGCCTGCCGGGCGTTGGCGACGACGTTGGCGTGCCCGATCTCCACACCCGTCGGGGTGCGCGTCGACCCGGAGGTGTACTGGAGGTAGGCGATCTCCCCCTCGGGGAGCGGCAGTTCCCTCGCGGCGGCGTCGGGCACCTGGTCCACGGCGAGGACCCGCGCGTCCGTGTCCCCGCACAAGTCGCGCACCTCGTCGGTCACCTGGCGTGCCGTCAGTACGACCGCCGGTCGCGCGTCGGCCAGAACGGCCGCCAGCCGGTCGCCGTGCCCGGGCAGACCGGGCGGATACATCGGCACGGCGACCATTCCGGCCGCGAGCGCCCCCAGGAACCCGGTGACGTACTCCAGCCCCTGCGGGCACAGCACCGCGACCCGTGCCCCGGGCTCGGCCTCCTCGATGAGCCGGGCGGCCACCGCCCGTACCCGCACGTCCAGCCGGCGCCAGGTCAGGGTGCGGTGCACACCGCGTGAGTGCGGGGCGGGATGGTCGACGAACGTGAACGCCCGGCGGTCCGGGGTGGCCCCGGCCCAGTGGCGTACGTACTCCGGCAGACTCCGGAACGCGGGGGCGAGCGGGGGACGGCGGATGTCCATCGGGCAGGTCTCCTCGCGAGGCAGGTCAGAGCGGGATGTTGCCGTGCCGGCGTTCCGGCATCGGGGCGCGCTTGCCGCGCAGAGCGCGCAGGGCACGGCAGATGTGGGCACGGGTTTCGCGCGGGGCGATGACGGCGTCGACGTAGCCGCGCTCGGCGGCGAGATAGGGCGTCCCGTGGGTGGTCTCGTAGTCATCCACGAGTCGGGCCCGCAACGCCTCGGGGTCGTCCGAGGCGGCGAGTTCACGCCGGTGCAGGACACCCACCGCGCCCTCGGCTCCCATCACCGCGATCCGCGCGGTGGGCCAGGCGAGGTTGATGTCGGCGCCCAGGTGCTTGGAGCCCATCACCGCGTACCCGCCGCCGTACGCCTTGCGCACCACGACCGTCACCTTCGGCACGGTTGCCTCGGCGTACGCGTACAGCAGTTTGGCGCCGCGCCGGATGATCCCGGCCTGCTCCTGCCGGACCCCGGACAGATAACCGGGGACGTCGGCGAAGGTCAGCAGCGGGATGCCGAACGCGTCGCAGAACCGTACGAACCGCGCCGCCTTCTCGGAGGCGTCGATGTCCAGCACCCCGGCAGCGTGCAGCGGCTGGTTGGCGACCACGCCGACGGACATGCCCTCGACGAGGGCCAGCGCGCAGATGATGTTCGGCGCGAACAGCTCCTGGATCTCCAGGAGTTCACCGTCGTCGACGACCGCCCGCAGGATGTCCCGCATGTCGTAGGCCTGGCCGAGCCGGTCCGGCACGATCTCGTCGAGCGGCACGTCGTCCGGGGGCGGCAGAGGGGCGTACTGCGGCGGCCGCTCCAGGTTGTTGACCGGCAGGTACGACAACAGCTCCCGTACGGTGTCCAGGGCCTCGGTCTCGTCGGCGGCGAGGAAGTGGGCGTTGCCGTTGAGGGAGTTGCTGGTGCGGGCGCCGCCCAGCTCCTCGGCGCTGGTGCGCTCCCCGGTGACCGCCTCGATGACGTCGGGCCCGGTGACGAACATGTGCGAGGCGCCGTCCACCATCACCGTGAAGTCGGTGATGGCGGGGGAGTAGGCGGCCCCGCCGGCGCACGGGCCGAGGACGACGGAGATCTGCGGGATCACCCCGGACGCCTGGACGTTGCGGCGCACCAGCTCGGCGTAGAGGGCGAGGGAGACGACGCCCTCCTGGATGCGGGCGCCGCCGCCGTCGTTGAGCCCGATGACCGGGCAGCCGGTTCTCAGGGCGAGGTCCATGAGGGCCACGGTCTTCTCACCGAAGGCCTCGCCCATGCTGCCGCCGAAGACCGTGGAGTCCTGGGAGAAGACGCAGACGGGACGGCCGTCGACCGTGCCGTACCCGGTGATCACCCCGTCCCCGTAAGGACGGTCGGCGTCGCCACCGGCCGGCCGGGCTCGCACGAACAGACCGGTCTCGGTGAACGAGCCGGAGTCCAGCAGCAGGTCGATCCGCTCCCGGGCGCCGAACTTGCCGCGTCTTCTCGGCCTGTTCCCGGCCACGGCCTGCGCTCGGCGGGCTTCGAGCGCGAGCACGCGGTCGGCGGTGCGGTCGGGCAGACGTGTCGTCGTCACCTCTAGTGTCACAGCCACCTCCGAAGTGGCCTTCGAATATGGCAGCGCCTCCGGCGCACGCCGAGCCCTACGCCGTTCTGTTTGCGCGAGGTGAGTCCCGGAAGACCGGCCTTAGTCCGTCGGTGACAAGGAGCTGTGCGCGAGGGGAGGATCCTCTGGGCGCTGCATTTGAGACAACCTGGCCTCAGGGAAGGTGCAGACCTATTCCGGAGGGCGGCCTTTTCGCAGGCTGCGGGATGCCGCGCGCGGGAATCCGAGCACGCGAATGAGTCAGCTGCCCGATCGGGTTCGCCCTCCCGGTTGATAGTTCAACTCAGGCGCTGCAACAATCCCGGTCCTGGCTCGTCGCCACCCCTCTCGATCCCCCTGGCCGACCGCCCTGCAAGGCTTGTCGGCAAGCGCGCAATTCGAATCACGCGAATTCCAGATTCACCAATCCCCCACACGTCCGCACAGAGCATGACTCCGGCGTGCCTTTGTCGCCACGACCGGCGCGGCAGTAAAGAAGGTGCATGTGTCACGGCACTCCCTGGGACTCGGCGGGCCTTTGCCCCCCTACGGCACGGTCCCCGAAGCGGTGGACCGGCGAACGGTGTCCCGCCAGCCCGCGTACCAGTCGTTGCGCCACGCCCACCGGCGCTTCGGCGTCCGGGCCACGGCCGTCGCCGTCGGCGGCTTCCTGCTGTACGTCCTGTTGTCCAGCTTCGCGCCCGGCCTGATGAACACCTCCGTGAGCGGGCACCTCACGCTCGGACTGGCGCTGGGCCTCGGGCAGTTCGTCCTGATGGGCGTGATCGTGTGGCGCTACCTCGCGCACGTGCGCACCCAGGTCACCCCGGTGGTCCGCGGGCTGCGCGGCCTGGTCCGCCACCACGGGGCCGCCGAACGCGAACGCGCGGCCTTCGAGGCGCGCACGGCCCCCCGTGACGAGGAGTTCCGCCCATGGTGACGCTCGGCGCCTCCGTCGTGGACCGCCTCAGCCTCCAACTGACGCTCGTGCTCTTCCTGTCCGTGGTCGTCGTGACCCTGTTCACCGCGTTGCTGACCGCACCCCAACGCGACGAGATCGGCGAGTTCTACCTCGGCAACCGCGCCATGTCCCCGCTGCGCAACGGGCTGGCGATGTGCGGCGACTACCTGTCGGCCGCGACCCTCCTGGGCAGCACCGGACTGGTCGCCCTGACCGGCTACGACGGACTGCTCTACCTGTGCGGCACCGCGGTCGCCTGGACGATGGTCCTGCTGCTGATCGCCGAACCCCTGCGCAACACCGGCAGGTTCACCCTGGGCGACACCCTGGCGCTGCGCCTGTCACGCATGCAGCGGCCGGTCCGCCTCGCCCTGGCGCTGTGCACGCTGGCCATCGCGACCCTCTATCTGGTGGCCCAACTCGTCGGCAGTGTCGCCCTGTTGACCCAGTTCACCGGCACACCCAGCACCGCCACCCGCACCCTGTGCGTCATCGTCATCGGCACCATCGTCATCGTCTACGCCGCCATCGGAGGCATGCCCGGCGCCACCTTCATCCAGGTCGTCAAGGCGGTCATGCTCATCTGCGGCGTCACCGTGGCCGTGGTGATGGTGCTGCACCGCTTCGACTGGAACGTCGAGAACCTGCTCGCCGCGGCCGCGGACAACAGCGGCCAGGGCACGCGCTTCCTGGAGCCCGGACTGCGCTACGGAGCCAGTGCCACCAGCAAACTCGACTTCTTCAGCCTCCAGTTGGCCATCGTGCTCGGCCTCGCCGCCCTCCCGCACGTGATGATGCGCCTCCTCGCCCCGAAGTCGGTCGACGTCCTGCGCACCTCGGTGGTGTGGGCCATGGGCCTGGTCAGCTTCGTCTGCCTGGGCGCCGGCATCCTCGGCCTCGGCGCCACCGCGGTCCTGACCAGCGACACCGTCGCGGAGAACGACCGCACGGGAAACGCGGCCGTGCTACTGCTGGCGCACGAGCTCGGCGGCGCCGTCCTGACCGCCCTGCTGTCCTGCCTCGCCTTCGTCACCCTCCTCGCGGTCGCCGCGGGCCTCACCCTGGCCGCAGCCTCCTCGCTCGCCCACGACCTCTACGGCGAGGTGATCCGCAAGGGCAGGGCCACGGAGACGGAGGAGCTGGCCGTGGCCCGGCTCGCGGCGGCCGTCATCGGTGTCCTCGGCATGCTGCTCGCCCTCGTCTCCTGGGGCGCCAACTCCGCCACCCTGGCCTTCCTCGCCTTCGCCATCGCCGCCTCCGCCCTCCTGCCGACCCTCGTCTACACCCTCTTCTGGCGACGGTTCACCGCGCAGGGCGCTCTCCTCAGCCTCTGCGGAGGTCTGGTCACCTCGGTCCTGCTCGTGGTCTTCTCCCCGGTCGTCTCGTCCGCCCCGGCCTCGCTCTACCCGGAATCCGATTTCGCCTGGTTTCCCTTGCAGAATCCCGGAATCGTCTCCATCCCGGCCGGATTCCTCCTCGGCTGGCTCGGTTCGGTACTCACCCGTCCCGAAGCGGATGAGACATACGAGGACTTCGAAGTGCGCGCCCTTGTCGGAGTCGACTAGCCGATTTCCCCCGACTTCTCCGGTAAGCGTGTGGTGAACGCGTGGATATTTCGTCGACAGCGGAGCACGGCTTGCGGCGACAACTCCCGTGCAGTAATTAGGTGATGCATGAACTTGTTCAACCGTGGCACCATGTTCCGTCGCACGGACCGCACGGAACCCGCCGACGATTCCCAGCCCCCCACCGGGTCGTCGGCCACTGCCACAGCCGTCCTGCCCGATCCGGGACTTGCGGCACTGACCGGGGAATGGGCCATCGACCCCGCACACAGCAGGATCGGCTTCTCCGTACGCCACGCCATGGTGACCACCGTGCGCGGGGCGTTCCTGGAGTACCAGAGCCGCCTCTACTTCGACGGCCGTGACCCGTCCCGTTCGAAGGCCGAGATCATCATCTCCACCGGCAGCGTCGACACCGGCGTGGAACAGCGCGACGGCCATCTCGTGGGACGGGACTTCCTGGACGCGGCGACCTACCCGCGCATGCGGTTCGTCAGCACCGGCGTGGACGTCGTCGGACCCGACGTGTACCGGATGACCGGCGACCTCACCATCAAGGCGACCACCCGCCCCGTGGTCCTGGAACTCACCTACATAGGCCATGTCACCGACCCGTTCGGCTACCAGCGGGCCGGCTTCGACGGCACGACCACCATCAACCGCTCCGAGTGGGGCCTGACCTACAGCACCAGGCTCGCCGAGGGCGGTGCCATGGTCAGCGAGAAGGTCCGCCTGCAGTTCGACATCGCCGCGATCCGCACACCCCCGGCCGGCTGACCGACCCTAACGCGCACAAGGAGCGGGCCACGACCTCGGACGAGTTCGTGGCCCGCTCCAGTGCTCCCGGAGCCGTCAGCGCCCGCGCACCAGACCGGCCAGATAGCGCCACAGCGAGGAGCGCGGCCGTACGGCGGACTCGTCGGCCGGGGCGGAACCGGCCGTGGCGGGCAGCGGTGGGAGCGGGGGCACCGGCAGGGCGGGCGTGCCCGAGAGCGTGTACCGCACCGGGAGCGACCGCAGACCGCGCATGAACGGCGAGGAACGCCAAGGCAGTTGATCGACCGGCAACGACAACTCCAGCCCGGACAGCCGCTCGAAGAGCCTGCTGACGCCGATCGCCGCCGCGCCCCCGGCCAGTTCCCGGGCCGGGCACTGGCGCGGACCGGCACCCCAGGACAGATGGGCCCGCGTGCTGATGGTCGACTCGGGGCAGACCTTCCCGGCGAAGGCCGGATCCGCGTGCGCGGCACCGACCGACACCCACACCGGATCGCCCGCCGCGATGGTGTACTCGCCGAGCCGCATGTCCTTCACGGGGAACCGCGGCACGAAGTTGATCAGCGGCGGCTTCTGCATCACCACCCGGTTCATGGTCTCCCTGATGAGACCCGCCGACAGGCTGGCGCTGGAGGGGAGGTTCCCGGTGATGACCTCGACGACCGTGTTGGAGATCAGGATGCCGACATGGTCCGAGGTCATCCCGAGCAGCATCATCAGCTCGCGCGACAACTCCTCGACGCTCAGGCCGGGATGGGAGGCGAGCAGATAGGAGGGGAAGTCGTCGCCGGGCTCCTTCATCTTCCACGCGCCGAGCTCCGACAGCGTGGCCAGCAGCCGCTCCAGGGCGGGCCCCGCGTCCGGACCGGCGTCCAGCACCCGCCACATGTCCATCAGCGCGTCGTCGTGCTGCGAGCCGGGGAAGCCGAGCAGATGACTGGCGACCATGAGCGGCAGCGGCCGCGAGAACTGCGCGGACAGATCCGCCCAGCCGGTGCGGCCGCCCTGGGTGAACAGCGAGATCAACTCGTCGGCGTCCCGGGTGATCTGCGCCTTCAGCCGCTTGGCCACCGGGTGTCGGGGGTCCTGGAAGGGCCGCAGCGCGGTGTCCCAGGCCACCTTCAGCCCGCGGTAGCCCTCACCGCCCTGGATCAGCACGTGGTTGACGTCCAGCGACGGCGCGAGCGGCCAGTCCTCGGGCAGCCGCCCCTCCCTGCGCGCCCGCCAGTTCTCCAGCCCCTTCGGCCAGGCGTGGTCGTCACGGAGGACCTCGTACGCCTCCTCGTACCCCAGCACGAGCCAGACCGGCACCCCCAGCAGGTCGACCGGCGCGACCGGGCCGTGCGCCCGGCGCAGACGCTCGTACACGATCGCCGGATCCCGTTCGTAGTCGCGGGTCATGAGCGGTTCGAGGCTCATCGACTCCAGCGACTCGTGGCCGGCCGCCGATCCACTGTTCAGTTGAACCCCCATGGCTTCCTTCCCTCGCTCAGGCGCTACGCCAGAGTAATGTGACCCCCTGCGCTGCCCCCATGGCGGGGGGTGATTATCGGGCCGGCGCTTCGGGAGGGCGGCGCCACGGCGAACGGCACCGCCCGAGGACGGTGCCGCTCCTGTGCGAAGTCGCCCGCTACGGCGTCCACTTGATGTTCGGGTTGACGTTGCCGGTCCAGTTGAAGACGGCCATGTTGTCCCAGCCGTTGCCGCTGTTGTTGATGTCGGCCGGGTCCCACCCGTTGCCCTTGACCGCGTACCAGGTGGGCTCCCAGTAGAAGACCCCGATCGCGCCGTTGCTGCGGGCCGCGTTCTGCACAGCGGTGAAGTTGTCCGCCTGGCCCTGCCAGCTCAGCGGGTAGCCCGAGCACCCGCTCGTGATGGAGTTGGCGGTGCCGTCCGCGTTGGCCGAGGTGAACGGGTAGGCCGTCTCGGCTATGACGACGTCCTTGCCGTACCGCGACTTCATGTCGGCCACGACACTGCCCATGTTGGCGATCGTGCCGTGCCACGGGCAGTAGTACGACAGCCCGGTGATGTCCCAGTTGACGCCCTTGGCCTTGATGCCGTCGTAGAACCAGCGGGCGTTGGCGTCGCTGTCGGCGTCGGCGGTGTGGATGATCACCTGGGTGCCGCTGTTGCACGCCTTGGTCGCGTTGTAGCCCGACTTGAGCAGCAGACTGAGGTTGGTGAAGTCGTTGTTGACGACCTTGCCCTCGTTCCACAGCATGCCGACGTTGATCTCGTTGCCGACCTGCACGCTGTCCGGGGTCGTGCCCTGCGACTTGAGGCTGTTGCAGACGTCGTACGTGTAGTTGTAGACGTCCGTCTGGAGCTGGCCGATGGTGTGGCCGGCCCACGCGGCGGGCTTGTTCTGGTTGCCCGGGTCCGCCCAGGTGTCGGAGTAGTGGAAGTCGACCAGCAGCTTGAGCCCCTTGGCCTTCACCTGCTTCGCGTACGACAGCACCTTGGCCTTGTTGTTGTAGCCGCTGGCGGGGTTGTTCCAGACCCGCAGGCGGACGTAGTTGACGCCGAGGCCCTTGAGGATGTCCAGCGGGTCCCTGGCGGTGCCGCTCGCGTCGTAGTACTTGGCCCCGAGGTCGAGGGCGCGCTGGGCGGTCGACACGTCGGCACCGCGCATGGTGAGCGTCCCGGCGGCGGAGGCGCTGGTGGACGTGGTGAGCAGGGATGCGGGCAGGGCGAGTGCGGCCAGGAGTATGGCGGCCCTCACGAGGCGACGCGGACCTTTGACGGTCATCCCGACCTCCTTGTCTGACATGACCATGTGGATGTGTTCCGTGAACGTTCACAGTAGGAGGTGCGGTTGTGGCTGTAAATACATGTGCCTTCAGCATTTCCACGAGGTTAGAGAGGTGGGCGACCTGCGGATCAAGTGTGTACGTACACAGATATCGGGAGAGTGCCCCGGATCTCACGGCGTGCGGAAGCCGCGGAAGACCACGTGCGTCCGGGTTTCGAAGCCGAGCCGTTCATAGAGCGCGATCGCGGCGGTGTTCGCCTCGGCCACGTGCAGGAAGGGGCGGTCGTGGCGGGACAGGATGCGTGCGGCGAGCGCGTTCACCAGGCGGGCCGCGTGGCCTTGTCCGCGTGCCTCGGGGGCCGTGCAGACGGCGCTGATCTCGGCCCACCCGGGCGGCCGGAGCCGTTCGCCGGCCATGGCGACGAGCCTGCCGTCGACGCGGACGCCGAGGTAGGTGCCGAGTTCATGGGTGCGCGGCCAGAACGGTCCCGGTCGCGTCCGGGCGACGAGGTCCAGCATCTCGGGCACATCGGCTGCGCCCAGTTCCACGACACCGGTGTGGGTGTGATCGGCTCCGCCGTTGCCGGGCCGGATCATCTGACGTCCTTCGAGGACGAAGACCGGCTCCCAGTCCGGCGGCGGGGTCGCCTCGCCGCTGAACATGTCGGCGAGCCGGCCAGGACCCAGCAGCCGGGCCAGGTCGTCCCAGTCCGCCGCCTCGGGAGCGGGGGCCACCGCGGAGAAGGTCGAGACGTCGGACGGATAGGTGGCGGCGCGACCGCGTCGGCGTGCCAGAGCCGTGTGGGGGCCGCGCAGTGACTCGCCCACCGGATCGTCGAGTACCGCGGCATCCCCGCTCGTCATCCTGCTGTGCCTTTCTCGTACCGGCTCGTGAGCTCGGGAAATGCTATGTCGCCCATCGAATTGCCGACGGTGGGTGGTGGGTGGGATACGGGCCGGCCGCGTCACCGGCCGCGTGCTCAGGTCAGGTTCAGGCCGCCGTCGAGCACGATGACCTCGCCGGTCAGGTAGTCGCTGCCGATCACCGACGCCACCAGGTCGGCCACGTCGGCGGGCCGGGCCGGGCGGTGCATCGGGGCGCGGTCCCGCCACAGCTCGTGCGCCTGTGCCCAGTCCTTCGTCATCGGCGTGTCCACGAGTCCCGGCGCCACCGCGTTCACCCGTACGTCGGGCCCGAGCGCGGCCGCGAGCAGCCGGGTCACGTGGTTCAGCGCGGCCTTGCTCGCGGCGTACGGCACCGAGGACCCCTTGGGCCGTACGCCGGCGTGGCTGGTGATGTTGACGATGCTGCCGCCCCCGGGGGAGCGTCGTAGCGCCGGAAGGGCCGCGGTGCACAGCACCCAGGGGGCGATGAGGTTGACCTCCAGCAGTCGCCGCCAGTCCGCCGGAGTCGCCGCCGCGAGGTCGGCGTGCGGGATGGGCCAGCTGATGCCCGCGTTGTTCACCAGCACGTCCAGCCGCCCGAAGTGGCCCAGCGCCCGCTCGACGAGCCCCCGGGCCTCCTCCTCGACGCCGAGGTCGGCCTGGACGTAGGCTCCGCCGAGCTCGGCGGCCAGCGCCGTCCCTGCCTCCGTGCTCTGGCGTGAGTGCACGACGACCCGTGTCCCGTCCGCCGCGAGCCGCCGTACGACGGCCTCGCCGATCCCCGACGTGGACCCGGTGACCAGGGCGACGGGGCGGTCGCCCGCTTCGATGCTCATGACAGTCGATCTTGTCACGGCACGTCCGTGGCAGGTCCTGGGGGAGGAGCCGTCAGAGGACCGGCCCGGTGGCCGCCGCGGCGGCCGACCGTCCGCGTCCCCAGGCGGCCAGCGGCTCGAGCGCGTCGTTGAGGCGTTCGCCGTCCTCGGTCAGGGAGTACTCGACGCGGGGCGGCACCTCGTCGTAGGAGACGCGGCGCACCACGCCGTCCGTCTCCATCTCGCGCAGGTGGGAGGCGAGCACCTTCTCGGTGACCCCCGGAAGCAGCCGGCGCAGCTCGCCGAAGCGGCGGCAGGGGTGCTCGTGGAGCGCCCAGAGGATCAGGACCTTCCACTTGCCGCCGATCACCTCCATCGCGGTGTCGATCCCGCAGATGTGTCCGTCCGGCGCGCCCGGCCGGTTCAGCGTCGTCATGCCCCACCCCTTCGACGTGCTCGCTCACCTCAGGGTAACCACCCACTCCGAAGTACGTACTTGATCACTCACCGGCTGGTGACCAGCCTGAACGGCATGACACAGAACACCGTTGAGAAGACCTCCCTCTCCCTGCTCGGTCTCGGCGCGATGGGCGCCGCGCTGGCCCGCACCTGGCTGGCCGCCGGCCATCAGCTCACCGTCTGGAACCGGACTCCCGGCCGTGCCACGCCACTTGCCGCCGAGGGCGCCAAGGTCGCGGACAGCGCCGCCGAGGCGGTCGCCGCGAACACCCTGGTGGTGGTCTGCCTGCTGGACGACACCTCGGTCGAGGAGGCGCTGGCCGGCGTCGACCTCACCGGCCGGGACCTCGTCAACCTGACCACCGGAACCCCCGCCCAGGCCCGCGACCGCGCCGAGTGGGCCCGCCGGCGAGGTGCCCGCTACCTGGACGGCGGGATCATGGCCGTCCCGCCGATGATCGGAGTCCCGGAAGCCGGCGGATACGTCTTCTACAGCGGCTCGCAGGACCTGTTCGAGAGGCACCAGGAAACCCTGGCGGTGCCGGTCGGCACCGAGTACGTCGGCCAGGACGCGGGCTTCGCCGCGCTGCACGACGTGGCCCTGCTCAGCGCCATGTACGGCATGTTCGCCGGAGCCGCCCACGCCTTCGCCCTGATCCGCAAGGAGGACATCGACCCCGCGTCCTTCGCCCCGCTGCTCGCCGACTGGCTCGTCGCGATGGCCCCGGCCGTCCACCGGACCGCCGAGCAGCTGCGCAACGGCGACTACACCCAGAAAGTCGTCTCCAACCTCGCCATGCAGGTGGCCGGAACCCCGACCTTCCTGAGCACCGCCGAACAGCAGGGCGTCAGCCCGGAACTGCTGCGCCCCTACTTCGCGTTGATGCGCCGCCGACTGGCCGAGGGCAGCGGGGAGGAGGACCTGACGGGCGTGATCGACCTGCTGATCCGCTGACGGCCGCGGACCGCCCCGGGCTCCCGGCCGTGCGGGTGCGCCCGGGCTCCCCGCACGGCCGGCCCCGTGTCACGGCTTGATGCCCACTCCGGCCCACGCGCTGACCTCGGCGTCGGTGAGCTCCGGGCCCGAGCCCTGAGGGTCGTCCGGGCGCCAGCGGTGGGTCAGGGAGATGCCCGGGTCGAGCAGGTCGAGGCCCTCGAAGAAGCGGGCGACCTCCGCCTGGCTGCGGACCTGGGCCCGGGTGCCGGCGGCGGCGTAGATGCCGACGAGCTTCTCCCACAGCTCCGGGGCGAAGTCGCCCGTGCAGTGGCTCACGGCCAGCGCGCTGCCCGACGGCAGGGCGTCCAGGAGCCGGGAGACGATGCCGTACGGGTCCCAGTCGTCCGGCACGAAGTGCAGGATGGCGTTGAGGGACAGGGCCACGGGCCGGCCCAGGTCCAGGGTCTTGGCCAGCTCGGGGGAGTTGAGGATCGCCTCGGGGTCGGTGAAGTCGCCCTGGACGTACGCCGTGCGGCCCTCGGGCGTGTTGCGCATCAGGCGCTCGGCGTACTTGAGGACCAAGGGGTCGTTGTCGGCGTAGACCACCCGCGCCTCGGGCGCCACGGACTGCGCGACCTGGTGCAGGTTCGGCTCGGTCGGGATGCCGGTGCCGATGTCCAGCCACTGGCGGACGCCGTACTCCTGCGCCAGGACGCGGGTGGCCCGGTGCATGAAGGCGCGTATCTCACGGGCGCACGTGAAGATGCCGGGGTAGGTGGCCGCGACGGTCTCGGCCGCCTGCTTGTCGACGTCGAAGTGGTCCTTGCCGCCGAGGTAGTAGTCGTACATGCGGGCGGAGTGGGGCCGGCTGGTGTCGATCTCCCGTGCGGCGGGGGAGTTGGTCATCCTGTCCCTTTCAGGTCGTGTGCGTGGGGGTGTCGGGCAGGTCGCTGCCGGGGCAGGTCCGGCTCGGGTCGTGGGTCGGGCCGGGGGTCAGCCGGCCGTCAGATGGTCCGCGAGGCCCCGCTTGACGCCCGCGACGAACGCGGCGATCTCCTGCGGGGTGTAGATCAGCGCGGGACCGGCCGGATCCGTCGACTGCCGCAGTGCCACCCGGCCGTCGGCCAGGAGCTTGGTCTGCACGCACTGGCCGCCGTTGGGACCGCTCCACGGGGACTCCCAGCCCTGCTCGCCGAGGTCCGTGGCCGGCATCCCGTTGTAGACGTGACAGTCGGTGCTGGTCATGAGTACTCCTTGCGCATGCGGTTCAGGAGTGCCTTGCTGTCCGCGTCCGAGGTCAGCAGGGACATGCGGTTGTGCGCCTCCAGATGCGCCGACACCTCGGAGCGCTGGTCCAGGTACATCGCGCCGGAGAGGACCTCGGTGTAGACGATGTCCGGCAACTCCCGCTCCTCGAAGCGGAAGTAGGTGAACGGGGCGCACGCACCCACATGGGCGCCGGCGGTGAACGGCACGACGTCGACGCTGACGTGCTCCAGTTCCGCAACCTCCAGGAGCCGTTCGATCTGCTCCCGCATGACCTCGGGGCCGCCGACCACCCGGTGCAGTACGGCCTCTTCCATCACCACCCACAGTGTGGGCGCGTCGGGTCTCTCCAGCAGGCTCTGGCGGCGCAGCCGCAGGTCCACGCGCCGGCCCAGGTCCTCGTCGGCCTCACCCGGGAAGCCGCCGCGCAGGACTGCGCGCGCGTAGGCGCGGGTCTGGAGCAGCCCCGTGACGTAGTGGGGTTCGTAGGTGCGCAGGGTCCTGGCCCCGGCCTCCAGACTGACGTAGGCGCTGAACCAGTTCGGCAGGACGTCCCGGTACGTGTGCCACCAGCCGGGTTCATTGGCGCGCTCGGCGAGGGTGACGAACTCGTCGATCTCCTGCCGGTCCGCCCCGTAGGTCTCCAGCAGCTTCTCCACGTAGAGCGGCTTGAGGGCGACCTCGGCCTTCTCCAGGCGGCGGATGGTCAGGGACGTCACCCTGAGCGCCTTGGCCGCGTCGTCCAGCGAGGCCCCCGCGCCCTGCCGCCGCTCCTGCAGCCGCCGGCCCAGGATCATGCGCAGCACGGTGGGAGCACTGGTGCCACCCGTGCCCGTACGGCCTTCGCTCACGTCCTGACCTCCTGAGGGGCTGTCACCGGCACGAGCCTGACAGCAACTTGCTGACGCCACCAGGCGGATATCGGCTTTCTGAAATTATCAGGGAGCTGGTTGCAGGTTGAACTTGGGTGCGAGCATAGTTACTTGTGTGACCCGTGCCGCCGAACGCGCGCACAGTGACGTCAACCGTCCCTACCCTCGGGCGGGTTGGCAAGCCCCCGTCCCCGATGCGTCTCGCCCGGCCGCGCCGCCGCCCCCACGGAAGGCCAACACCGTGTCCCCCCACACGACCACGTACCCTCAGCTGTTAGACGCCGTGGACCAGGAACGAACCCACTGGATCGAACTTCCCGCGCACCGCTCCAGCATCGGGGTCGCCCGCCGCTCCGTCGGGACCCGGCTCAAGGCCTGGAACCTGCCGGGCGAGCTGTGCTCGGACGCGGTACTCCTGCTGTCCGAACTGGCCACCAACGCCGTGTGCCACACCCTCAGCGCACGCATCCTGTGCGGCATCGGGCTGGTCACCGACTCGATCCTGCGGCTGGAGGTCCACGACCACGACCATTCGGGCCCCACCCTCCGCCGCTGCCGCGCGGCCCTCGACGACGAGGGCGGCCGCGGACTGTTCCTGGTGGAGGAACTCGCGGACACCTGGGGGGTGGACCGCTCCAGACTCACCGGCGGCAACGCGGTGTGGGCGAACTTGTCGGCTTGAACTAGCTCTTGGTGGGCGTGAGTTCGGCGAGCAGCAGGGTCCGGTCGTCCGCGCCGGCCGGATCCGAGGGGGCGTGCAGCAGCCGTCGGCACAGGGCGGGGAGCGGGTCGTCTTCGACGGTCGCCGCGTCGAGCGCCCGGGCGAGGCGGGCGATCTCGTGGTCTATGTCGGCGCCCCGGGACTCGACCAGGCCGTCGCTGTAGAGCACGAGCAGCGTCGGGTCGTCGATGTTCAGCACAGTCGGCTCGTAGGTGCCCGCGGCGAGGCCCAGCGGCAGGCCCGCGCCGACCAGCGTGACCGGAGCGGTACGACCGTCCGGTCCGCGCAGGAGCGGGGGAGGATGCCCGGCGCCCACGAGGGTGCAGGTGCGCCGCCGGGGGTCCCACTCGGCGTAGATGCAGGTCGCGAAGGAGGCGCCCGGGGTGTCGCTGGCGAGCGCGTCGAGCCGCCGTATGAGATCGGCCGCGGGGATGTCGAGACCGGCCAGCGTGCGTACGGCGGTGCGTAGTTGGATCATCGCCACGGCGGACTCCGGGCCGTGCCCCATGGCGTCCCCGACGATCAGACTGACCCGGTCGCCCGGCCGTCTCAGGACGTCGAACCAGTCACCGCCGATGATCGAGCCCTGTCCGGCGGGCAGCGAGCCATGGGCGATGCGGCAGCCCTCGACCTCCTGGATCGTGCCCGGCAGCAGGCTGTTGCGGATGGCCAGGGCGGTGCGGCGCTCGTGCTCGTAGCGGCGCGCGTTGTCCAGGGCGACCGAGGCGCGCGCGGCCAGCGACTCCACCGCCGCGACCTCCGCGGTCAGGAACGGTCCGCGGTCCGGTCCGCGGGAGCAGGCGACGAAGCCGATCGCCCCGCCCCGCAGCCGCAGCGGCACGACGAGGAAGGAGCGCGTCTTGAGGAGTTCGCCGATGCGCGCGTCCGTACCCGCGGAGGCGGCGAGCCGCTCGGCCGTGTGGTCGTCGACCGAGTCCAGCAGCTGCGCGTGTCCGTCGACCAGCGCGCGGGCGTACGGGGTCTCGCGGGGGAAGACGATCACCTCGCCGACCGGCAGGGTGCGTTCCCACGACTCGGGCGCGTCCGTGCCCACCCGCAGGGCCAGTCGGCGCGCCTCGATCTGGGCGGGGTCCGCGCCGGCGTAAGTGGTCTCCTCGCGCCGCCACCGTTCCAGCAGATACAGGGACGCCGCGTCGCAGAAGCCGGGCGTCAGCGCGTGCACGACATGGCTGCCGGTCAGCCCCAGGTCGAGCTCCGAGCCGATGACGTCGGCCGCGGGGGAGAAGGCCGAACGACGGGGCTGGGCCCTGGTGGTGGGGGTGTCGTCGGAGCGGCTGTGCGGTTCGTTCCGCAGGGTCGTAGTGCCTTTCCGGGTGGGGGTCCGGGCGCCCGGCGGCACGATCGATCGCCGGACGTCGAAGGGCAACTCTATGATGGGGCGTCAAGTACCTTGGTGGGAAAGGACGTTCTGGTGACCGACAGGGATGCTCTGCCGCCCGGGACCGATCCGGACAAGGCGAGCGTAGCCCGGATGTACGACGCCTTGCTGGGTGGGGAGCACAACTTCGCCATCGACCGGGAGGCGGTCGCGGCCGTCACGGCCATCGACCCCCAGGTGCGGGCGCTGGCCCGGGCCAACCGCGCCTTCCTCGGCCGGGCCGTGCGGTACCTGGCCGCGACCGGTGTGCGTCAGTTCATCGACCTGGGCTCGGGCATCCCGACGCAGGGCAACGTCCACGAGGTGGCCCAGGCCGCGGCCCCCGAGGCCCGGGTGGTCTACGTCGACAAGGACCCGGTGGCCGTCGCCCACAGCACCACCCTGCTCGCCGACAACCCGCGCGCGGACATCGTCGACGCCGACATCCGGCGGCCGGCCGATGTCCTGTCCGCACCGCAGGTGCGCAAGCTGATCGACTTCGACCAGCCGGTCGCCGTGCTCATGGTCGCGATCCTGCACTTCGTCACTCCCGAGGAGAACCCGGCCGGCATCGTCGCCGCCTTCCGGGACGCCCTGCCCGAGGGCAGCTGGCTGGCCCTGTCCCACGCCACCAACCAGGACCGCCCCGACACGGCCGCCGCGGTCACCCAGCTCTACCGCTCCCGGGCCACCTCACCCGTCACGGCCCGCTCCCACGACGAGATCCAGGGCCTGTTCGCCGGGTTCGACCTGACGGAACCCGGCCTGGTCCACGTCCCGCTGTGGCGGCCGGACGAGGGCGAGGACGTCCCGGAGAACCCGTCGGAGTACTGGGTGTACGCGGGAGTCGGCCGCAAGAGCGGGTGACGCCGGGGAGGGACCGCTGCCGCCCCGACGGCACGCCCAGCGCGGTCAGAAGGACGACACACCGGCAGAACAGAACCGCGCGGTCATCGGACCGTTCCGCTCAGCCGGCGCCGGGCCTCGCGCCTGGTGGTCGTGCCGCTGAGCCAGGGCAAACGCGGAGCCCCGTCGACAGGTTGGTGTCGACGAGGCTCGGCGGGGACGGGACTACCGGCGGCTGCCGCCGACGGCGATGAGGCCGGTGACCTTGGATCCGGTCAGGTTGTCGTAGACGACCTCTCCGCCGGACTTCTTCCAGATCCTGAGGTGGAAGGTGTCAGGATTGTCGGTGGCGGTGACGCGGAAGCCGTATCCGCTCTTGCCGTCGACCGTGCCGGACCCCTGTTGGACGGCCTGCGAGCCGGTGACCACGAGCCAGTCGGAGCCGGTGGAACGGAACTTCAGCCCGGCCCGGCCGAAGTCGAAGGAGACTTCGCCGACGGGTGCGACGAAGCCGGGCAGGTAGGCCGCGCCGAAGGAGAAGGCCGCCTTGCCCGTCAGGCCCGGCTGGGCGGGGTAGGCGCCGGCCGGGGAGGTGAGGACACCGGCGCCGAGCGCGGGACCGGCGGACCGGTCGTAGACGATCAGCTCGGGAAGCGTCCTGCGGTCCGAGGCGCCGTCGTCGTCGGTGACGGTGATCACCGGACGCCGGATCCCGGCCTTGGTGTAGACGTGCTCGGCGCGGCAGCCGGACGCGCTGACCGTGCCGGACTGCGGCGCGCTCCCGTCCTTCCAGTCGACCACACAGGTGTGGGTGTCACTCGTGCCCGGGTCGGTGAACTCGGTCGTGACGACCGCCCGCTTGCCGACCGACATCGGGGACTGCGGACCTGCGGCCGAGACGATGGCGGGCGCCGCGTTGGCCACCTTCACCGTCGCCGTGTCCCTGCTGCGGCCGCCCGTGAGGGTGACCGTGTAGGTGCCGTCGTCGGTGCAGGTGACCGTCGTTGCGGCCGAGCCGGGGTCGGCGAAGGAGCAGGGCGCTCCCGCCTCGACGGCCCACTTCGGGCTGCCCGCACCGGAGACGGTCCCGTGCAGCGCGATCGCGTCGCCTTCCGTCCCGCTGCCGTCCGCACCGGCGTGCACGACGGTCACCGGATCGACGCCCGTCAGGGTGGGCACGACCTTCTTGATCAGGCCGTCGGAGTCGAACTCCAGCTTGTCGACGGTGGTTTCGCGATGGGTGCCGTCACCGCCGGGGATGGCGAACCGGTGGTAGGCGATGTACCAGTCGTCGGTGTTCGGCACCTGGACGACCGAGTGGTGACCGGGACCCTTGATGCCGAGCGAGAGGTCCTTCTCCAGGATCACGCCCCGCTTGGTCCAGGGACCGGTGGGGGAGGGGCCGGTGGCGTACGCGACGCGGTAGTTCTCGTCACGCGTGTCGTTCTCCGACCACATGAGGTAGTAGGTGCCGTCGCGCTTGATGACGAACGAGCCCTCGTTGTAGCCGCTGGGCGTGATGTCCTTCATCTTCGTGAGGTCGAGGGAGGTCATGTCGGCGTTCAGCGGGGCCACGTAGGCGTGCCCGTTGCCCCAGTAGAGGTACGACTGCCCGTCGTCGTCCGTGAACACGGCCGGGTCGATCATCTGGCCGCTGAACTGGCCCGCCTTCAGCAGCGGTCGGCCCAGCGCGTCCTTGAACGGACCGGTCGGCGAGTCGGACACCGCGACCCCGATGTTGGCGTCGGCGCAGAAGTAGAAGTAGTACTTCCCGTCCTTCTCGGCGATCGTCGGCGCCCAGGCCCGGCTGTCCGCCCATGAGATGTCGGGACCGAGGTCGAGGATGACCCCGTGGTCCTTCCAGTGGACCAGGTCGGTGGAGGAGTACGCCTTGAACTGCGTACCGCTCCAGCCCTCGAAGCCGTCGGTCGTCGGGTAGAGGTAGAAGGTGTCACCGAAGCGCACGATGTTCGGGTCGGCGTTGAGACCCGGCAGGACCGGGCTCCTCATGACGAGCGCCGAGACCGTCCAGGTGCGCTTCTTGCCGTCCGAACCGGTCACCTCGTACGTCACCGGCTTGCTGAAGTCCTGCACGCTGCCCGAGGCGGGGCTGATGGCCGCGCCGTGCGCGAGGGTGAACTCCGGTGCCAGCGCGGTGAGATCGGTGCCTTCCTTCATCGGCAGGGTGACCTTGCTGTCCGTGTCGTCGACGATGGCGTCGACCTTCAGCGCCGGGTGCGTCGCCTTGGCGATGCCCGCGGTGTTGCCGCTGAGCTCCATGACCTCCGCGGCCGTGAGGGCCCGGTCGTAGACGCGGAAGTCGTCGACCTCGCCGCCGAAGGCCGGGTCGCCCGCGTACAGCGACCTGCCGATGTAGCCGCTGTAGTCCTTGTGCGCGTCGTACAGCTCGGAGGGCTTGATGGTGGTCGTCGTACGGGCCGCCTCGACGCCGTCGACGTAGAGGACCATCCTGCCGGTCGCCCCGTCGAGGGTGACCGTGACGTGCCGCCACTCGCCGGGCGTGAGCTGCGAGCCCGCCGTCAGCTTCGACTCCGCCGACCAACTCGCCTTCGTGATGGCCGAGTAGAGGCTGTTGCCGCCGTTGGCGGGCGTGGCGAACAGGTACTTGTTGCTGTCCGGGCCGAGCCCGAACAGCCACTGGAAGCTGCTGCCGCCCTTCCACTTGGCGTACGTCGACACGGTCACGCTGTCCGCGTTCTTCAGCACACCGTTCGGGATCCTGACGTACGGCGAACCCGTCGCGTCACCCGACATCTTGAAGGAGCCACCCTGCACGCCCGTGGCGAAGGCGGGCGTCCCCACGTAGGTGCCGTGGTAGCCGTGGCCGCTGGAGTCGACCGCGATGTTGCCGCCCGTCTCGTCGAAGCCGTAGTGCAGGAGCAGGTCGGCCGGGACGTCGGGGCCCTGCTCGGAGACGGTGACCTCGGCCCGGACCGGGATCGCCGCGCCGTCGGGCAGTCTCCCGGTGACCGTGAAGGTGCCGGCCTGGGCGTAGTTCGACGCCGGGACGTCCTCCCAGGAGACCGCGACGGGACGCTTGACGCCGTCGGCGTACGTGGCGATCACGGTGGCCGGCAGGACCGGCGCCTGACCGATCCGCGTCTTCACCGTGATGTCCTCGACGCGCTCGACGAGCTGGTCCGGCTGGTAGGCGCGCAGCAGGCGGTCGTACTCGGCCTGGGTGACCGGCAGGACGGTGCCGTGGCGCGGCTTGGCCGGCAGGTCGTAGTCGGCGACCGGGGTCCACCTGCCGGAGTCGAGGTCGGTCGTCTCGAAGGGGATGTAGCCGCGGCCGCCGAACTCGTCGAGGAACGCGTACCACTTCTCCTCGGTGTTCGACTTGAAGACCAGCGGCCCCTCGGCGGCGTTCATCGCGCCCTTGCCGATGCCCTCCGCGACCGCGGTCCAGTCGCGGTTCAGGATCGAGTCGCTCTTCTCCTCGAAGATGAACTTGCTGTTGGGCGTCGAGGAGGTGTTGTTGCGCTCGTCCTTCGACAGGCGGTAGTAGGTGCCGTTGTTCTGGATCATCGTGGAGTCGATGACCGAGTAGCCGCGGTCGATCCAGACCTTGGGCTCGCTGAACGTGTAGAAGTCACGGGTGGTCGCGTACATCATGCGGTTGTACGTGTCGCCGGAGTGCGCCGCGTTGTCGTACAGCTTCGACGCCCAGAAGACCACGTACTCACCGAGCTCGCTGTCGTAGTACGCCTCGGGCGCCCAGGTGTTGCCCGCGCTGTCCGGGGAGACCTTGACCAGTCGCTGGTTCGTCCAGTGGACCAGGTCGGTGGACTCCCAGACCATGATGGACTTGCTGCCGGTGCGCTGGGACGCGTCCCAGTCGCCGTTGCCGTAGATCCTCAGGTCGGTGGCGATCTGGTAGAACTTGTCGCCCTCGGGGGAGCGGATGATGAACGGGTCGCGCAGGCCCTTCTCGCCGAGCGTGGAGGTCAGGACGGGCTTTCCGTCGTTCAACTCCCGCCACTTCATGGGGTCGTCGCCCTTGCTGAGCGCGGCGTAGAGCTGCTCGCCGTCCGAGGTGCCCTCACCGGTGAAGTAGCTGAACATGTAGCCCCTGAGGGCTTGCTTCGCGGGGAGTTCGGGGACCTTCGCGGTGAACGTGCGGGTCGCCTTCGCGTCGCCCTTGGTGACGGTGGCGGTGAGTTCAGCGGTGGTGGCGCCGTCGCCGTGCGCGGGGCGGTGGACGACACCCTCCGCCGAGACGACCGCCGGGTTCGCGGAGGACCAGGAGACGCTCGTGCCGTACTCGCCCGTCGACGGCAGAGTCAGATTGCCGCGTACGTCGTCGAGGTTGTGGACGGTGAGGTTCTCGATTGCCCGGTCGGTGGCCGTCCGGTCGTCGAAGTCAGGCAGGACCGTGATGTCGAAGCTCTTGGTGTCGGTCGCGGAACCCTTCTTCAGGGTGGCCGTGAGCGTGGCACGACCGTCCGGTTCACCGGCGGCCGGGCGGGTCACCTTGCCGGAGTCGGACACCACACCGGGGTTGTCGCTGGCCCAGGTGATCGTCGACCCCCCGGCGGTACCGGACCTCGGGAGGACCAGGTCGGCCGTGACCGCGCTCGTGTCACCCAGGCTCAGCGAGGCCTTGTCGGCGGCGACGCCCTCCGCCGCGATCGGCAGGGTCAGCTCGTCGACCTCGGCCGGCTCCAGGGCACGGTCGTAGACCCGGAAGTCGCGGATGCGGCCCTTGAAGAGCTTGTCGCCCGAGTAGACCGACTTGCCGATGTAGTTGGCGGTGGTGGAGCCGGCGCCGATGGAGCCGGGTGTGATGGTGACCGCCGTGTTGCGGCCGACCTCGACACCGTCCTCGTACAGGATGCCGGTGGTGCCGGTCTGGGTGTAGGTGAGCTGCTTCCACACCCCGCGGGTCAGGTTGTGCGAGTCGGCGGGCCTGGTGGTCTGCTCGGTCGACCAGTTGCCGGTCGCGATCGAGGTGCGCAGGGAGTTGCCGGTGGCGAAGAGGTACCCGTTGCCGTTGCCGCCGCTGGAGTTGCCGAAGCCGTAGAGGAAGTACGGCGTGCTCTGGGTGGGGTCGATCAGCACGTCCGTGGAGACGGTGATGGAGTCCATGCCCTTCATGACGTCGTCCGGCACCTTGATGTAGGTGTCGGATCCGTTGAAGGCGAGCCCTCGCGCCGGGTCGGACCAGTCGGCGGTCCCGTTCACCGTGCCGTTGCGGCCGTGGCCGGAGGCGTCGGTGACGGTAGTGCCCGAGGCGCCGTCCAGCTTGTACCAGAGGGCCAGTCCATCGGTGATGGCGGCCGTGTCCGCCGCCTGAGCGGGGACCAGGGGCGCGGCGAGGCCCAGGAACAGTGACGCGGCGGTCAGACCGGCGAGGCGGCCCGCCCGGCGTCTCGCGCGGGCGCGCGGACGTGCGAGGTACGTCATGTGGGGTTCCCTGCTGAGGCGTGGAGGCGTGGAGGCGTGGAGGCGTGGAGGCGTGGAGGCGTGGCGGGGCCTCGGCCTTGGGCACCCTGCCGTTTCGGCTGTGTGACGTCGTGTTGCGAGAGTGTCAATCGGGTCCCACGGGAACGTCAAGAGGTTTCGAACGATGTCCGACTAGTCGAACGCACTGCTCTGCGGTCCTCAACCGTCGGCATGCTCCGACACGTTGGGGGAATTCGAATGGCACGGGGCTAAATGACCTCAGTCATTCGAAGGGATGGACACCCATGCTGGCCATCATCTCAGCGGTCCTGTTCTTCATCTCCTTTCTGATCAACGCCGCGGACATATCGACCAACGACACCTTCACCTCGACGAACTTCATGCTGATCGGCCTCATGGTGCTGGCGCTTCACCTGGCCGGCATCGGCAGCGGCTGGAACGTGCGTGGCCGCAGGTCGTGAGCCCGGTCAGGAGCGGGGCAGCCTCCCGATGCGGGGGGCTGCCCCGTTCTGGCGCGCGGGCGCGACGGGGCTGACAGGTCCGAGAGGTCCGGGGGATCCGCGGTGGGTCACGGAACCCTTCACGGCCCCCTCAGCCAGGCCCGGGTGCCGAACGAGGCACACGCCCGTGAGGCCACCTCGGCCGCGGCACGCAGGGCCTCCACGAAGCCGTACGGGGTCACCTGCCTCTGCGCGGCGAGGCGATGGGTGAGCGCCCCGTGGAGAACGTCACCCGCGCCCAGCGTGTCCGCGACCCGGACGGCCGGCACGTCCACGGTGCCCCCGCCTTCGGGGCCCGCCCACTCGATGGGCCGGCCTCCGCGACTCACCGCCGACCACGCCACCCCGTGTTCGGTGAGGAACCGCAGGACGTCCGCCGGGGTTTGCGTGCCGGGCGGCCGGAAGGCGTCCGAGCAGACGGCCACGTCGATCAGCGCCAGCAGTTCCGCCGTGCCGGCCTTCCAACTGCCCCCGTCCAGAAGGGTTCGCCGGCCGGCGGCCCGCGCGAGGCGGGCGGTCGCCGTCGCCAGCTCCATGTGATGGCCGTCGAACTCGACGACGTCGCAGGCGGCCACCAGGGCGTGGAGGTCGTCGGGTGGCGTGAGCCGGTGTCCGGTCGCGTTCGTCGACGCGACGGCACGGTCGCCGGTCGACTCGGTGACGAGAACGGACGACACGGCGGGCGGCTCGACGGAATCGGCCGCCAAGTCCGAGACGCGCACGCCCAGTTCGCGCAGTTCGGCCGAGACGGCGAGTCCCAGCGGATGGGAGCCGATGCCGGTCAGCAGTCTGGCCGCGCCGCCCAGGTGGCCGAAGGTCACGGCCGCGTTCGTCGCCGGACCGCCCGCCGCCACCACCTGCTGACGAGCCGTCACCTTCTCGTCCGAACCCGGCACATGGTCCACCAGTTGGATGACGTCGAGCGTGCACAGGCCGACGAACAGCCCCTCAGGACGTCGGCTGTTCGTCGGCTCCATGCTCTGTCACCTCTTCCTGCTCGCGGCCCCGCCGTCCTCAGCCCGCCGCCCTCTGCACGAGCTCGCCGATCCGCGCCTCGTCCGCCGCGGTCAGCTGCGTGAGCGCGAAGGCCGTGGGCCACATCGTGCCCTCGTCGAGGTTCGCCTTGTCGTTGAAACCGAAGGTCGCGTACCGCGCGTTGAACTTCTGGGCGCTCTGGAAGAAGCAGACGACCTTGCCGTCCTTGGCGTAGGCGGGCATCCCGTACCACAGCTTCGGCGCCAGGTCCGGGGCACTGGCCTTGACGACGGCGTGGATCCGCTCGGCCATGACCCGGTCGGAGTCCTGCATCTCGGCGATCTTCGCGACCACGGCGGCCTCGTCCTCCGCCGCCTTGTCGGCACGCGAACCGCGGCGCGCCGACGCCTTGACCTCCTGGGCGCGCTCCTTCATCGCGGCGCGCTCCTCGTCGGTGAACGTCTCGGTCCTCTTGGTCGTCTTCCGCGTGCTCGTCATGACGTTTCCTCCTGGTCTAAGGACGGTCAGGGACATCTTCGCTTCGAACCGGCGTCGCGCCGCTCACCCCCACGCCCCGGCGATCTGCCGGGTCGTGGCGTTGAGCCGGTTGAACAGGTTCGTCAAGCCGATCATCAGGACGAGCGCGGCGAGCTGCTTCTCGTCGAAGTAGGTGGCGGCCGTGTCCCAGACCTCGTCGCTCACCGCGTCGGGACGGTCGGCGAGGCGCGTAGCCGCCTCGGCCAGCGCGAGCGCAGCCCGCTCCTCCTCGGTGAAGTAGGGGGCCTCCCGCCACGCGGCGACCGTGGCCAGCCGTTCGTCGCTCACCCCTGCCTTACGGGCCGTCTTGGTGCCGCCGTCGACACACGCGCTGCATCCGTTGATCTGACTGACCCGCAGATGCACCAGCTCCAGCGTCTGCCCGTCGACCCCACCGGAGTGCACGGACTTGAAGAGCTGCTGGATGGGCTGCATCGCATCGGACAGTACGACGGCGGGGTTCTGCATACGGGACTGCATCATGAATCGCTCCTCTGCCGGGCTGCGCCCCCGCGGTGGCGGGGTGTGGTTCCATCTCAGCCGAGAGGGCTTGTCAGGACGACGGTCGTGGGACACCGTGGGACAGCCGAAACGGCCTTGAACAGGCACGATCCGACCCGGAAGAGGTCAGCCGGGGCGGGACAGGGGGGCGGGGAACAGTGGTCGAGCACGACAGGACCGGGGGCGGAGACCCGCGCGAGGAGCTGGCGGCTCGGCTACGGCTGCTCCAGGAACTGTCCAAGCGGGGCGTACGGGCCCTCGCCCGGGACGCCGGCCTCAGCTCGTCGTCCCTGTCCCGGTACCTCAGCGGGCAGACGGTCCCGCCCTGGCCCGCGGTGATCGCCCTGTGCCGCCTCGTCCAGCGCGACCCCCGCCCGCTGCGCCCCCTGTGGGAGCGGGCCTCCACCCCCCTGCCGGCACCGCCGAAGACCAGCCGTCAGGTCCCGCCGCCGTCGCCGCCCGCCGGGGCCCCGCGTCCGCCCCGCAACGACCTCCCGCGCGACGTCCCCGACTTCACCGGCCGCGAGGCCGAGCTGGAGGCCGTGCTCGACGGGGTGGTCGGCAGCCGGGTGATCGCCGTGGACGGCATGGCCGGGGTCGGCAAGACCTGTCTGGCCGTGCACGCGGCGCACCGGCTCGCCGCCCACTACCCGGACGCCCAGCTCTACCTGGACCTGCACGGATTCACCGAGGGCCGACGACCGCTCGACCCCGACCGCGCCCTGCGGACGCTGCTCGCCGCCCTCGACGTGCCCTCCGAGAAGGTTCCGCAGGACGGTGGTGTCGAGGAGCTGGCCGCCTGCTGGCGGTCCGAACTGGCCCACCGCCGGGCCGTCGTGGTCCTCGACAACGCCGCCGAAGCCGAGCAGGTCCGCCCCCTGCTGCCGGGCGCCGGCCCCTCCGTCGCCCTCATCACCAGCCGCAACCGGCTGCTCGGTCTGGACGAGGTCCCGCCGGTGTCGCTGGACGTGCTGACCGAACAGGAGAGCGCCGAGCTCCTGGCCCGGGCCAGCGGCGAGACCGACGACCGCGAAGGACGCCTGGCCCGCGACCCCGGGTCCACGGCCGAGGTGCTGCGCCTGTGCGGCCGGCTGCCACTGGCCCTGCGGCTCGCCGCGGCCCGGCTGCGGCACCGGCCGGGCTGGACGGTGGGCATCCTCGTCGAGCGGATGGCGGAGGGGGCGAGCGAGTTCGACACCGCGTTCGCCATGTCCGTACGGCAGTTGGACCGGGCCAAGGCCCGGCTGTTCCGTCTGCTGGGCCTGCTGCCGGGGTCGTCGTTCGACGAGCACGTGGTGGCAGCGCTGGCGGACGTGCCACTGCGCAGCGCCCGCGCGATGCTGGAGGACCTGCTGGACGCGCACCTGGTCCAGCAGCCGGCGGCAGGCCGCTACCGCCTCCACGACCTGGTCCACCAGCACGCCCGCCGCGCCACCCAGGAACAGGACTCCCCGGCGGAACGCGACCGGGCTCTGACCCGGGTGCTCGACTACTACGTGCACGCGGCAGCCGCCGCCGACGCGGCGATGCCGTTCCTGTCCCTGAGCCGCGAGGCCTCCGTCGACCGCCCGCCGACCGAACTGCCGCGCTTCACCGACAAGATCGCGGCCCTCATCTGGTTCGGCACCGAGTACCTGAACCTCCTGGCGGCCTTCGAGGCGGCGGAGGACACCGGGGCCGACCGCCACATGTGCGAACTGCCGCGGTTCATGCGCGCGTACTTCGCCCGCCGCTGCGGCACCACGATGCTCAACGGCCTCTTCGAACGGTCCCTGGCCGCCGCGCAGCGCCTCGACGACCCGCTCCAACTGGCCGAGGCACACAGCGACTTGGGGTTCGCCCGGTACAACGCGGGCCGCATGGCGGAGGCGGGTGCCGCGTACGAGGCGGCGACACGGCTGGTGCTCCGGGTGGGGGACGTCCGTGCGGAGGCCGAACTCACCATGCGTCGCGGTTACTTGAGCTGGGACGAGGGATACGTCGAGGAGCCGCTCGGCCTGTTCCGGCTGGCGGGGAAGCTGTACGCGGACGCCGACTGCCCCATGGGCACGGCCCACGCGACCGCGTACGAGGCCTGGGCGCTGCTGCAACTGGGGCACCGCGAGGAAGCGGCACAGCTGGCCCGTACGGCGCTGGAGATCCCGCACGGCGACGGATCGTGGCCGCCCACCCTGACGGCCTTGATCACGCTGGGCGTCGCCATCGCCCACGAGGACCCCGACGAGGCCGTGGCGCACCTGCACCGGGCGCTCGCTCTGGCCCGCGAGGACGGCCACAAGCACAACGAGGCCTGGTGCCTGAACTGCCTCGGCGTCGCACTGCGCCAGATGGGCCGCCACGAGGAGGCACTGACGAGCCACGAGCAGGCGTTCGCGCTGCTGGAGGAGCTGTTCGAGGAGCACTGGAAGATCCACTTCCTCAGTGCCTACGGCGAGACCTGCCGCCTGGCGGGCCGCCCCGACCAGGCCCTGCGCCTCCATCGCCAGGCCCTGGAGCTGGCCCCCAAGCTCGGCCACCGCCACGCGGAGGCCCTCGCCCACGAGGGCATCGCGGCCGTCCTGGACGAGACGGACCCGACGGCGGCCGCCGAACACCGGGCAGCGGGCCGAGCGGCCCTGCCGGAGCGCGAGGTGGGGGCCTGAGGCGGGGGCCTGTCCTTCGGATCAGGTCGGCCTGCAGGCACGGCCCCCTCCCGGGGAGTCGGCGACCGAAGGACAGGCCCTAGTCCTCCGGCTCCCAGGCGCGGAGCAGGTCGAGCAGCTCCGGATCCCCGTCGAGTTCCAGGGAGTTCGCCGGAATGCGGTCGTACAGGTAGAGGACCAGATCACTGGCCGTGCCGCGCACGGAGATGCCTGCCGCGTCCGGGTCCTCGCCGGTGGCGGGCAGCCGGGTGGTCCGTGCACCGTCGCCGTCGGCCGTGAGGCGCCAGGATCGGCCCTCGGTGGCGTGGAAGTCGAAGGCGGTGGGCTTGTGCGGCCAGGCGCTCGTCGTGAAGCAGGTGATGAACAGGGTCTCCTCGACACCGTCGAGCGCCAACTCGACAGGCAGTGGGGCCGGTTCGCCCACGGCGAGCTGGGCGTCGTAGGTGTGCACCGCGATCTCCTGGACCTGGTGCCGGGCGACGCCACCGGCGGTGTGCGGCGTCTGCGTGTTGCCCCAGCCGGTGAAGCAGCCCTGGTCGGGACCGGCCTCCCGCAGGGCCGCCAGCAACAGCTCGGTCGAGGCGGCCAGCCAGGCCGACACGGCCTCGCGCTCCTGCGGCGCGACCGCGTCACCCTGGGCCGGGGTCCTGGACGTGGCGTCCGGACCTGCGGCGACGGTGGCGGCCCAGCGGCGCCGGCCCTCGCCGATGTGCTGCACCAGGTCGGACAGCGTCCACCCGGGGCAGGTCGGCACAGGCAGGTCGAGGCTGGGCGCGGCGGCGATCGCGGCGCGGAAGGCGGTTGCACGTTCGTCGATCAGCCGCAGCAGATCGGGAAAGTCAAGAGTCTTGTGCACGGCGGTAGTTCTATCACCTTGATCCATTTGCCCGACAGCGGTTTTCCGCTGTTCGCCGTTCCCTCTCCCGGCTTGCAAAAGCGGAACGTCGTTCCGTATCGTGGCGGAACACTGTTCCGTTTCGCCGTGGAGGAAACACTCATGCAGTACCGCACCTTGGGCCGCACCGGTGTGCAGGTCAGCTCTCTCGCGCTCGGCGCGATGAACTTCGGCAGGATCGGACGCACCACTCAGGAAGAGGCCACCGCGATCGTCGACGCCGCTCTCGAAGCCGGTGTCAACGTCATCGACACCGCCGACATGTACGGCGACGGTGAGTCGGAGGAGATGGTCGGCAAGGCCATCGCGGGCCGCCGCGACGACATCGTGCTGGCCACCAAGGCCGGCATGCCCATGGGCGACGAACGCAACCACCAGGGCAGTTCGCGCCGTTGGCTGGTCACCGAACTGGAAGCCAGCCTGCGCCGCCTCGGTGTCGACCACGTCGACCTGTACCAGATCCACCGCTGGGACCCGAACACCGGCGACGAGGAGACGCTGTCGGCCCTCACCGACCTGCAACGCGCCGGAAAGATCCGCTACTTCGGCTCCTCCACCTTCCCCGCCCACCGCATCGTGCAGGCCCAGTGGGCCGCCCGCGAATACCGCCTGGGCCGCTATGTCACCGAACAGCCCAGCTACTCCGCCCTCCAGCGCGGTATCGAGGCCCATGTCCTGCCCGTCACGCAGGAATACGGCCTCGGCGTGCTGGTGTGGAGCCCGTTGGCCTCGGGCTGGCTGTCGGGCGCGATCCGCGAGGGCCGGGACATCACCACCCACCGCTCGGCGTTCCTGCCCGAACGGTTCGACACGACGATCCCCGCCAACCGGCTCAGGCTCGACGCCGTGGAGCGGCTGAGCGGGGTCGCCGACCAAGCGGGTCTCACCCTCATCCAGCTCGCGCTCGGTTTCGTGACCGCCCACCCCGGCGTGACCAGCGCCCTCGTCGGCCCCCGCACGGTCGACCACCTGCACGCCCAACTCGCCGCCGCGGACACCGTCCTGAGCGCCGACGTGCTCGACGCGATCGACGAGATCGTCGCTCCCGGCACCGACCTGGCCCCGCACGAGAAGTTCGACACGCCGCCCGCGCTCCTCGACCCGTCACTGCGCCGCCGCTGACCACCGGGGGAGACCCGTGCAAAAGAGGCTTCAAGAGCATCCGACCCCGCGTGAAAGGCACCCCCAGTCCATGCCGCATCACCCCCCCGCCCGGCTTCGGGATCATGACCGCCCCCCATGCAGGTCGACTACCACGACATCCTGCGGGTCTGGCGTGAGGCGGACACCCTTCCCGTCATCGAGCACGCCTGGCTCTTCGACCACCTCATGCCGATCGGCGGCGACCCCGACGGGCCGGCCCACGAAGGCCGGACACTCCTCGCGGCGCTGGCCGCCCGCACCCGGCGCCTGCGGCTCGGTGTCATGGTGACCAGCAACCGCTTCCCCCGCGCCGGTGAACACCTGCGCCCTGAACAGCCTGCCACCCGCGGTGCCGGCCAAGATCGCCACGACCGTCGACATCGTCTCCGGGAGCCGGCTCGACTTCGGCATCGGTGTCGGCTCCCGCCCCGACCACCCCCTCGCCAGACGCGAGTACGGAGCCCACGGCCTGCCCTTCCACGACTCCACGCACGCGGGGTGGAAAGCCTCGACGAGGCCTGCACGCTGATCAAGCGCCTGTGGACCGAGGACGGCCCTTCGACCACCACGGCACCCACCACCACCTCGTCGGCGCCTTCGGCAACCCCAAACCGGTCCAGCGCCCCCGACCCCCGATCCTCATCGGCGGCCGTTCGTCAGCGACCCTGCGCATCGCCGCCCGGCACGCCGACCTGTGGAACATCCCCTGCGGCGACGGCGGCGACATGGACGACGTCATCCGCCGCAGCGCCCTGCTGGACCGCTACTGCGAGGAGATCGACCGCGACCCCGCCGAGATCACCCGCTCGATCCATCTGCCGGTCTCCTACGACCGTCCCGAAACCACCCGCCGCGCGATCACCGAAGCGACCGACGCGGGCTTCGCCCACCTCGTTCTCGGCCTGCCGGCGCCCTACCCCGAGCACGTCGCCCGATGGGTCGCCGACGAACTCATCGGCCCCTCGATCGGAACGGTCACTTCCAGCCGTACGCGTACGCCGCCACCCATGTGACGTCGAGCTGCGCGCTGCTGCCCGGCGCCGCCCCCGGGCCCTCCAGGGCACTCTCGTTCTGGAGCACCCAGGACAGGGGACGGTCCGGCACGTCACGGGTGTCATGGCCCGTCTGCCGGCCGTCGACGAAGAACCGGACGTGTCCCGGCGTCCACTCGGTGGACACCGTGTGCCACCGCGTCCAGTCGTCGCTGCCGGGGAAATAGCCCTGCTCACCGCCGCCGCAGGGGTGGTGGAAGGAGCTGAGGGAACCGGTCCACTCACCTTCCGGATGGTCCATCTCGCAGCCCCCGCCGTAGTGCAGCCACGCGGACTTGTAGCCGGGAGCCAGTTTCGTGACCTTGATGCGCGCGCTGTACTTGCCGTACTTCATCTGCATCACCGCGCGCGGCACCACAGCCGCCGCGTGCACGGGGCCGCCGTCCGCGGGCCGCCACATCCGGATCGCCATCCGTCCGTCGCCGTTCGGCGCGGGACCGACGCTGACGGTGTCCTCCGGGTGGTAGACACCCACCACGTCGCGCCCCCGGCTGACGGCCGTGTCGGGCCAACCCGTCGGATACGCCCACCAGTTGTCGCGGTACTTCCCCTTCAGGCCTCCGCAGTACGCCGCGGAGGTGTCGACGTCGTGCTCGCAGTCGCTGAACGAACCCAGCGGTACCCGGTCGCCGTTGAAGTCCTCGGCGAGGACCTGCCAGAAGGGCCCGCAGTCACCGCGGGGCAGGTGCGTGGCGGTGGTGCGGCAGGCGTCGGCCGGGGCGGGTGCCCCGTCGGCCCGGGGGAGGCCGAGGAGGCCGCCGCACACGAGCAGGAGGCTCGCGGCGGTCACCAGGACGCGCTTGCGGTGGTGCGGCGCTGCGTGTGAACCCATCCCGAGGCTCCTTCAGGCGGCCGACGCCGTCCGCCCCTGCCGCGCCGGGCACCGGAAGGGCCGTGAACCGCGGCGGAGCGGACCGCACTTCGCGAAGGGAACATCCTCGCCCGGCACACGCCGCGGCGCCATCCCCCGGAAGAGCCGCGATCCGGAGGGCCGGCTTCGCCGCACCCTGCACCCCCGGCGCCATCCTCTGGACGACCTGCGAACTGGAGGGCTGGCTTCGCCGCACCCTGCACCCCCGGCGCCATCCTCTGGACGACCTGCGAACCGGAGGGCTGGCTTCGCCGCACCCCGCACCCCTCGGTGCCACCCCCGGACGACCCGCGAACCGGAGGGCCGGCTTCGCCGCACCCCGCACCCTGCCCGCCGCACCCCGCACCCCGCCCGCCGCGAGCCGCACCCCGCGGCGCCCCTGGGCGAGCCGCGAAACCGGAAGGCCCGCTTCGCGCTTCGCCGCCCGCCTCAGAACTCGCTGTCGATACCGGTCACGACCGCGGGACCCAGCGGGGCGTCCGCCTCCGCCAGTCCGCTGTCACGCAGCGCGCGGGAGACCAGCCGTACCGCTTCGGCCTCGGCCTGCAACCGGTCGGGGGCCTCCACCTCGACCCGGGCGGCGAACCTGCCGTCCTCCTCCCTGGTCAGCACACTCAGTTCCTCGCTCTCCCCGAGGTCCGTGTTCCTCGGGTCCTGAGGCCGCAGCCTTCGTCCGACGTCCGAGCAGACGCTGTCGGGCACTTCGCGCAGGAACGTGCCGGGAACGGTGATGACATAGGTGGTCACAGGGACTCCTTTCTGACGTCCTACCCGGTTCCCCGTGAGGCCGATCGGAACCGAGGGCGAGGACAGGGCTCCGGATGCGGAGGAGATGTGTGGCCCGGGGTGGTTTTCTGGAACCGTCCCGGCATGGTCACGCCGGTCGCGGGTAAACGCGGCCAGAACACCGGAATCTTTGGATGGGCGGACGATGACAACGTCGGTGACGGCTGGCACAGGTACGGCAGAGCGGGAAGTGGAGGACCCCGCACGGGGCGGCATCGAGCTCCACCACGCTCCGCGGGGCGCCGACGGCCACCTGCCCATCCCCCTGGACCTCGCGAGGAACTGACCTGGGAGTGAGGATCGGCCACGAGGATCAGGACTGCCGAGGCGGCCACAAGGGACCGTCTGAGGGCCGGCCCACGGGTGGACGCGCTGTCCACGGCCGTGGGCGACGGGTGAAGAACGGATCGTCGCTCTGACCGCGTTCCCGTCGTTGTCCTGGGCAACGGCCGGCGGCAGGCGACATGTATGGAGTGGGGAGGCCGGGACGAGAGTGATCTCGGGGAGTGAGGCTGCCGAACTGGTGTCGACGGCGGCAGCCGGTGCCGAGACGGCGTGGGAGCACTGGGAGCCGTCGGTTCTCCTCGTGGAGGACGATCCCGGCGACGCGGTGCTCGTGGAGGAACTGGTCGTCGACGGTGCCGTGAAGATGCGGCTGCGATGGGTGCGGTCGATGACCGAGGCCGCCGAGGTGCTGGCCACCGAGACACCCGACTGCGTGCTGCTCGACCTGCACCTGCCGGACGCCCACGGCCTTGAGGCGGTCTCCCTGGTCCAGGGGCTGGCCGAGCAGGTCGCCATCGTGGTCCTCACCGGGCTGGCCGAGGAGCACACCGGCCTCGCCGCGGTCGCGGCCGGCGCACAGGACTACCTGGTCAAGGGCCGGGTGGAGCCCGAGCTGTTCGGGCGGGCGGTGCGCTACGCGATCCAGCGCAAGCAGACCGAGCAGGCCGCGGTGGCCCTCCAGGCGGGCGCCCTCCAGGCACAGGAGAACGCCCGCCTGGAGCGAGGCCTGCTGCCCCGCCCCCTCCTGCGCGCCGAAGGCGTCCAGGTCGTCGCCCGCTACCGGCCCGGACGCGCGCAGACACTGCTGGGCGGCGATTTCTACGACATCGTCCAGAGCGCCGACGGCACCCTCCACGCCCTCATCGGGGACGTCTCCGGGCACGGCCCGGACGAGGCGGCCCTGGGAGTCGCCCTGCGGATCGCCTGGCGCACCCTGGTCCTCAGCGGAATCACCGGCGCTCAGCAGATGGCCCGCCTGGAGGAACTGCTGATGGCCGAACGGGCCCGCGACGAGGTCTTCGCGACCCTCGTGAGCCTGGACGCCGTCCCCGGAGAGCAGCGGGCGCACGTCGTACGAGCCGGTCATCACGGCCTGCTCCAGCGCGTCGGGACGGACGTGGAGTGGGTCGAGGTGCCCGGCGGACCGGCCCTGGGCATGGTCCCCGGCGGCGCGCGCTGGCCGACCGCGGAACTGCCGGTGCCGGCGGGCTCGTCGGTGGTGCTCTTCACCGACGGCCTCTTCGAGGGGCATGTGAGCCGCGGCACCGAACGCCTCGGCGAGGAGGGACTGCTGGCCCTCGCCCGGGACGCGGCCGCCCTGGAGCCGGAGGCCTTCGTGGACCGGCTGATCGAGAAGGCCGAGAGCCTCGCCGAAGCGCAGGGCGGCCTGGCCGACGATGTGGCCGTCGTCCATCTGAACTGGAACTGAGTGAGTGGGAGCACGGTGTCGGACCACATGGTGAGGCGAAGGACGGGCGCGCTGCGGAGGGGGCGCCGACTGACGGTGCAGGGGTGGTTCTACCTCCTGCTGGCCGCCATGACACTGCTGGTGGTGGTCGGCAGCGTGATCGGCGCCAGCCTGCTCGGCCGGACCGCGGACGTGAGCGACCGACTGCTGCGCCGCGTCCAGCCCGCCCAGACCGAGGCGTACCGGCTGCAGGCGGCGCTGGCCAACCAGGAGTCGGGCATCGGCGGTTACGCGATCGCCGCCGACCGGCAGTTCCTGGTCCCCTACACCCAGGGCAAGCGTGACGAGGCGAGCTCGGCCGCCCGACTGCGCGAGTTCATCGGCGACCGGCCCGCACTGCTGGCGGACCTGGAGGCGATCGAGACCCAGGCGGCCCACTGGCGCCGCGGCTACGCCGAACCCCTCGCGGCCTCGGTCACGCCCGGCCGACCGAAGCCGCTGGACCAGCAGAAGGCCGACCAGGGCAAGAAGGAGTTCGACCGGCTGCGCGCCCTGTGGGCCAAGCAGAACACCGACCTGGCGAAGGCGGTGGAGGAAGGCCGTTCCCACCTCGCCCACGAACGCAAGGTGCGCAACTGGGTCCTGGCGGGCATGGTCGTGGTCTTCCTGCTGGCCGGCCTCGCAAGCGCCGTCCTGGTCCGGATCCTGGTCACCCGCCCGCTGGAGGCGCTGGGCACGGCCTCCCGGCGAGTGTCGGGCGGCGACTTCTCGCACGTCATCACCAGCGGCGGCCCGGCCGACCTGACCGCGGTCGCCAACGCCGTCGAGGGGATGCGCTGGCACATCGTGGCCGAACTCGAAGCCTCCCGCGAACAACAGCAGGAACTGACCCGGCAAGCCGCCGACCTGGACGAGCAGGCCGTGGAACTGCGCCGCTCCAACGCCGAACTGGAGCAGTTCGCCTACGTCGCCTCCCACGACCTCCAGGAGCCGCTGCGCAAGATCGCCTCCTTCTGCCAGCTGTTGGAGAAGCGCTACGGCGACAAGCTCGACGACCGCGGCCGGCAGTACATCGACTTCGCCGTCGACGGGGCCCGGCGCATGCAGGTCCTCATCAACGACCTGCTGACCTTCTCCAGGGTCGGGCGGGTCAACGACGCCCGGGTGCCCGTCGGTCTCGACCAGGCACTGGACAAGGCGCTCACCAACCTCGGGACGGCCGTGGAGGAGTCCGACGCCCGTGTCGACCGCCCGGAACACCTGCCCGAGGTCGTCGGGGACCCGACCCTGCTGACCATGCTCTGGCAGAACCTGGTCGGCAACGCCCTCAAGTTCCGTCACCCCGACCGCACCCCGCACGTCTCCATCACGTGCGGGACGGACCCCGACGAACCCGACAGCCTGCTCGTGTCCGTCACGGACAACGGCATCGGCATCCCGGAGCAGTTCACGGAGAAGGTGTTCATCATCTTCCAGCGGCTGCACGGCCGGGACGCCTACGGTGGGACCGGCATCGGTCTGGCACTGTGCAAGAAGATCGTGGAGCAACATGGTGGCAAGATCTGGATCGACACCGCACACACGGACGGCACGCGTTTCTGCTTCACCCTTCCGTCCCTCGCCGAGAGCCCGGAGGCGTCCGGTATCGGCACCGAGGAAAAGGTTCTGACATGACCACCCCCGCCGCCAACCCCATAGACGTGCTCCTGGTCGAGGACGACCCCGGCGACGAGTTGATGACCCGTGAGGCGTTCGAGGACAACAAGATCGGCAACACGCTCCATGTGGTCCGGGACGGCGAGGAGGCGCTGGACTTCCTCTACCGGCGCGGCGACCACACGGAAGCCCCCCAGCCCGACCTCATCCTGCTGGACCTCAACCTCCCCAAGTACGACGGCCGTCAGGTCCTGGAGAGGATCAAGTCCGACCCGGAGCTGGCGCACATCCCCGTGGTCGTCCTCACCACCTCCGCGGCCGAGGAGGACATCCTGCGCAGTTACAAGCTCCACGCCAACGCGTACGTGACCAAGCCGGTCGACCTGGACCAGTTCATCGCCGCGGTCCGCCAGATCGACGACTTCTTCGTCCAGGTCGTCCGACTGCCACGCCACTTCTGAGGTCACCAGGGAGGGCGGGGGAACCGTCCATGTTCCGCCCCACTGGCGACCGTGGTCTCATCCGCGCTCGCGGAGGTACGCCTCCAGCTCCGCGGCCCCGGCGAGCATCGCCCGGCCGCGGTCGGCCAGTCGACCGTGCCAGTCGCGCAGCGCGCCCTCCAGCGGCTCCAGTCCGCCGGCCTCCCGCACCCGGTCGATCAGTGGGGCGATCTGCTCCAGCAGATGGCCGCCCCGCCGGAGTTGATGCGTCAGCCGGGCGTCCCGTACGGCCGCCTCGTCGTAGACGCGATATCCGGTCACCGCGTCCCGGCGTGGCCGCACCAGCCCGGCGTGCTCCCATTTGCGTAGCGTCGCGGGCCGGATGCCGAGCCTGCCGGCCAGCGGCCCGATGAAAACTCCCCCGGACCCGGACCCGGATCCCGCCCCGTAGTGCGCAAGCGGCTCGGACGACGGGGCGGCGTCCAGGTCGCGCAGCGCCCGCTCCACGGCCTGGAGAGTCCGCCGGTCGTCGAGGAGCTCCGCGTGGCTCTCGTCGACGAGACGGAACGCGTCCTCGACGACGCCCTCGTTCACCGCCCGCATGATCGCCGACGCCGTCCGGTGACCGTGGCCGGGCAGCAGGGCGAGGAAGGCGCGCAGAGCGCTCGCGTGCAGCGAGGTGTAGACGCGGTAGCCGTGCGGCGTGCGCTCGGCGGCCGGAAGGATGCCGGCCTCCTCGTAGTTCCGCACCGCCTGGGTCGACAGACCGTGTCCGCGCGCCAGATCGACCGGCCTGAGGCGCCCCTCGTTTTGAAGCTTTCTTCCCACGTCAGCGACCATATCGCGGGAAAGTCTCAACCGAAGGTTCAACGATAGCGTTGAAGGCATGGCGACTGACATCAAGGACACCGCCCAGGCCGTCGACGCTGCCGCCCTCATGGCACTGCTCCCGTCCCGGCCCCGGCTGCTCGCCCTGGGGGAGCCCACCCACGGCGAGGACACCCTGCTCGACCTGCGCAACGAGCTCTTCCGGCAACTCGTCGAGCAGGAGGGCTACCGCACGATCGCGCTCGAGAGCGACTGCGTGAAGGGCCTGCTGGTGGACGACTACGTCACCTCGGGCACAGGCGCCCTCGACGACGTCATGGAACACGGATTCAGCCACGGCTGGGGCGCCTCCGCGGCCAACCGCGCACTCGTGCGCTGGATGCGCGCCCACAACGACGGCCGGCCCGCCTCCGAGCGGGTCCGCTTCGCCGGTTTGGACGGCCCGCTGGAGATCACCGCCGCCGCGAGCCCCCGCCAGGCACTCACCGCGCTCCACGGCTACCTCGCGGCCCACACGGACCCGAACCTGCTCCCGTGCACCACGAGGACGCTCGACCGCCTGCTCGGTGCCGACGACCGGTGGACCGACCCCGCCGCGATGACGGACCCGGCCCGGTCGGTGGGGCGATCGGCCGAGGCGGACCGGCTGCGGCTGCTCGCCGACGAGCTGGTGACGCTGCTGGACGTCCAGACGCCCCACCTGCTCACGGCGACCTCACGGGACGACTGGGAGCGGGCCTGCCTGCACGGGCGTACGGCGACCGGTCTGCTGCGTTACCACCACTCGATGGCGGACGCGTCACCGGCACGGATGACACGCCTGTGCGCGCTGCGGGACGCGATGATGGCCCACAACCTCCTCGCCGTCGCCGCCCGGGGCCCGGCACTCGTCCATGCCCACAACTCCCATCTCCAGCGGGAGAAGAGCTCGATGCGCATGTGGGAGGGGCCGGTCGAGTGGTGGAGCGCCGGCGCGCTGGCCGGCGCCCGGCTCGGCGAGGACTACGCCTTCGTGGCCACCGCCCTGGGCACGATCCGCCACCAGGGAGTGGACACACCGCCGCAGGGCACCGTCGAGGGGATCCTGTACGCCCTCCCGGAGGAGCGCAGCCTCATCGACCCCCGGCGCCTGACCACCGCGCTTGGCGACACCCCGCCCGCGACCCGCGTGTCCCCGTGGTTCGGCTACGCCTCCCTCGACCCGGCCCAACTGGCAGGCGTCGACGGGCTCGTGTTCGTCAAGGACGTCACGCGGAGCTAGCCGCCCCCGTCTTTCGGCACGTCGAACTCACGCGCCGAAGGCCGTCATTCGTTCGAACCTACGAAGTTCCCGCGCAGTGGGTTACTGATCGCGCCCCGCACTGGTAGGAAACGTTCCTAACAATCAGGTCTGGACCAACTCTCCACCCCCCACCTCCACTTGGAGCCCCCGTGGAACCTGACACAGTGCCCCCGGCCGCCCACCCGTCCCGCCGCACCCTGCTCGCCCTGATGGGAGCGGCGACCTGCGTCGGCATCCTCAGTCCCGCGTCCGCCGCCGCGGCACCCGCGGCCGCACCGGGACTCGACGACCCCGCGAAGAAGGAGATCGCCATGAAACTGGTGTCGAGCGCGGAGAACTCCTCGCTCGACTGGAAGGCGCAGTACCGGTACATCGAGGACATCGGTGACGGCCGCGGGTACACGGCCGGCATCATCGGCTTCTGCTCCGGCACCGGAGACATGCTCGACCTCGTCCAGCTCTACGCCGACCGCAAGCCCGGCAACGTCCTCGCCCGCTACCTGCCGGCGCTGCGCCGCGTCGACGGCACCGACTCCCACGACGGACTGGACCCGAACTTCCCCGACGACTGGCGCAAGGCCGCCCGGGACACGGTCTTCCAGCAGGCGCAGAACGACGAACGCGACCGCGTCTACTTCAACCCCGCCGTCCGGCAGGGCAAGGCGGACGGGCTGCGCGTACTCGGCCAGTTCGCCTACTACGACGCCATCGTCATGCACGGCGACGGCGGCGACCCGACCAGCTTCAGCAGCATCCGCCGCCGGGCCCTGCGCCAGGCCAGGCCCCCGGCGCAGGGCGGCAACGAGACGACGTACCTGGACGCGTTCCTCGACGCGCGCGTGTGGGCGATGAAACAGGAGGAGGCGCACAGCGACACCAGCCGGGTCGACACCGCCCAGCGCGTCTTCCTGCGCCAGGGCAACCTCGACCTGAACCCGCCCCTGGACTGGAAGGTGTACGGCGACAGTTACCACATCGGCTGACAGGCCATCGACGACGGCCCGGTGCGCCACGGCACCGGGCCGTCGCCGTCCGCGGCGGCGTACCGACGGGGCCAGGTCGGGAAAACGCCGCCGACGGAGCGTGTTTGCCGTCGAAGCGAGCGGTAACGCGATGTCCATGAGTGAATCGAACGAGCAGACGAACCAAGATTCCACGTCCACCCGGACCGCGGCGGCCAAGGCCCGGCGCGGCACGGCCAAGGCCACCGCCCCGGCGGCGAAGGCGGCGAACAAGGCCGCGGCGAAGGCGGATGACGCCGCGTCAGCGGGCACGGAGGCGACGGAGCGGACGGCCAAGGCCGCGAGCGGGGCCGCGCAGACCGCGGCCAAGAGCGTCGAGGCCGGCCGTCAGACCGTCATCGCCGCCTCGGGGCAGGCCGCGGCCGTCGCCAAGACGGCCTGGACGGTCATCGCCCAGCGCAAGCTCATCGCCGCGGGCGTGGGTGCGGGCCTGACCGCGCTGACCGCCACGTCGTACGCGGTGGGCCGACGCGCGGCCCGTCACACGCACGGTCCGATCACCCGCCTGACCGGCGGGCGGATCTGACGGGGGAGGGGCGGGCCCGGAGGCATCCCTTGCCGGCGGGCGCCCACCGACGTCCTGTCATCGTTCCTGCGACAGCAGGTCGTTGAGACGGGCGCCCGCCGCCCACCGCCGCAGAGCGGGACCGTCGAGCAGGCGGATCGTCTGCTCCCTGCGTGCCCACCGGATGTCGCGGGCGGTGAAGACCCCCCGGTGCACCACCAGACGCAGAGGCGGCACGTGGCCCCCGCGGTGCGGGTGCGGATGCGGCACGTCCTCGTCGGGGAGGGGTTCCGCCACCGGCCGGAAAGCCACGTCGATACGACGGCCGGCCGCGTCCCGGGCGCACAGGCGCGGCCGGTCCGGCGCCGGCACCAGCCGCACCCGCCACCCGTCCCGGCGCAGCATCCGCGCCACCGCCAGCGCGAGTTGCTGGGTGTCGAGATCGAGCAGCTCGTCCTCGGTGTAGTAGCCCAGACGACGGCGAGCGTCAGGCCGGCCGTGCCGTACGGCGGCCGTGACCAGCAGGGCCAGGACGGCGACACCGGCCACGGGGACGACGAGCCCGGCGGCACGGTACCCCGCGGCGAGCAGAGCCGCCACCGCGCACACGGCCGCCACGACACCGGCGAAGGCGGGCAGCACCTCACGGAACCTGGGCCCGTAACGCCCCTGGTCCCGCAGCGTCCGCACGACGTGCCGCTTCCCCCCTCGGCGTGAGGGTAGGAGGCCGGACGTCCACGATAGGCGTGCCACAGCCCCAGCCCTCCCCGTGCCGCCCGGACGCACCCGTCACTTCACGGATACCCAGCGGACGGCCAAGTGCCGTACAGGCAGGGGCATTTCAGCCACGCGCACCCAGCGCACGGAAGCGTCAGGGGGCGCGTAGGAAGGCGCGACAGAGCTTTCTTTCCCCGAGCGCGGATCCCCGCACCGAGGCAGCTCCCTTCCGCCGCCCGGAGCCCGCCCGGGACGGCCGCGCACCACCGTCCCCACCGACCCGGTTGCGAGTGCTCGCTCACACGCGAGGCTGGACACATGGGCACCGGGGCACACGGGAAGGACAGGACGGCCGGGTGAACACGCCACGGACCGGCACGCAGCGGCGGCCGACCAGCTAGGAGAGGGCGACATGGCAGGGGCGGAGGACACGGGGACCGTCGGGGGACGACCACCGGCAGCAACCGCTGCGGAGCTCACCCGGGCGCTGGAAGCCATCGGGACCGCGGCCTACGTCGTGGACGAGGAGGGCCACGTCATCGCCGTGAACACCCACGCCGAACAATTGCTGGCCCGCCCCGCCGAGGCCTTCCTCGGCCGCGACGCCCACGACCTGCTGCACCGGGACGCCCACGGCCACCCCCTGCCGCGCAGCCGGTGCAGCATGCGGCAGGCGTTCCACGCCGGGCGCACCGCCCAGGCCGACGGAGACCACTTCGAGTGCGGCGACGGCTCCCTGCTGCCCGTGTCGTGGCTGATCACGCCGTACGTCGTGGACGGCCGACAAGCCGGCACGCTCGTGCTGGTCCACGCCCGGCGCCCGCCCGAGACCGACAGCCGACCGGAACCGGCGGCCCAGTCGATGCCGGAACTCGAGCGGCTCGCCCTGCTGGCCGAGGCCACCACCCGCCTGACGTCCACCCTCGACGTCGAGGAGACGCTGCGGCGGCTGGTGGCCCTGGTCGTGCCCCGGTTGGCGGACTGGGCCGTCGTCGACCTGATCACCGAGCGCGACGAGGTGTGGCGTACCGCGGTCGTCCACGCGGAGGGCGACACCCTGGTGCGCCACGAGGACCTTCAGGGGCCGATGCCGCCCGTCCCCGAGGAATCGCCGATGCCCCTGTCCAGGGCCCTGCGCGGGGTCGCCTCCACCCTGGCCGGGCCGCAGACCTACCAGCGGGACCCGGACTCCGGGATAGCCCTGGAGCAGCGCCGCCTGTTCGAGGCCACCGGCATCCGCTCCGCCGCCATCGCCCCCATCCGCAGCACACGCGCCGTCCTGGGCGCCCTGACCCTGGGCCGGGCCAAGGACCCGGTGGACTTCACCACGGTCGATCTCCCGCTGATCGAGGACATCGCCCGCCGGGCCGGCCTGGCGCTGGACAACGCACGTCTCTACCAGCGGCAGCGCAAGGTCGCCGAGACCATGCAGAACCACCTGCTGCCCCAGTTGCCGCGCGTGCCCGGGCTGCAGATGACCGCCCGCTACCTGCCCGCCCCCGACGCCTCACAGGTCGGCGGCGACTGGTACGACGCCTTCACCCTCTCCGACGGCGCCACCGCGCTCGCGGTCGGGGACGTGGTGGGCCATGACCTGGAGGCCGCGGCCGGCATGGCACAACTGCGCAACATGCTCCGCGCCTACGCCTGGGCCCACAACGAGCCGCCCAGCCGGATCGTCGCCCGGCTCGACGCGGCGGTCATGCACATCACCGACGTCACCATGGCCACGATGATCTTCGCGCGGATCGAGGAGCGGGAGGACGGCCACTGGGCCCTGACCTGGACCAACGCCGGCCACCCGCCACCCCTCCTGATCAGCCACGACGGCCTGGCCCACTACCTCACCGACGGCCACGGCATCCTGCTGGGCACCGGAGTGCACGCACCGCGCACCGACGCGACCGCCCTGCTGCCGCCGGGTTCCACCCTGCTGCTGTACACCGACGGCCTGATCGAGGCGGCCGGCCGTTCCCTCGACGAGGGATTGCAGACCCTGCGCCGGCACGCCGCCGCCCTCGCCCACCGCCCGCTGGCCTCCCTCACCGACCAGGTGCTGCGGCGGGTGCGGCACGTCCGCAACGACGACGACGTCGCCCTGCTCGCCGTACGAGCGCCCACCAGAACGTGAACCGGGAAGCCGGCCCGGCACGGCGCACGCTTGTACCCCGCGCCGCCCCGGCGACCCACCACCGTGATAGACAACCCCCGTCGGCCCGCGGGCCGTTGCGCCCCCCGGCGACCACCCGACAACAGGACTTGGTGCCAGTGATTCTGAAGACCTTTCGCTGGGCGTTCGCGGTCACCGCGCTCGGCCTGGCCGCAGGAGTGCTCTACGACGGCTGGGCCGCGTTCGGCATCGTGGCGATCCTGGCCGTGCTGGAGATCTCCCTGTCGTTCGACAACGCGGTGGTCAACGCCGGGGTCCTGAAGAAGATGAACGACTTCTGGCAGAAGATCTTTCTCACCATCGGCGTCCTGATCGCCGTCTTCGGCATGCGGCTGGTCTTCCCGGTCGTGATCGTCGCGATCACCGCGAAGCTCAATCCGTACGACGCGGTCCACCTGGCCGTGACCGACAAAGACCGTTACCAGCAGCTCGTCACCGACGCGCACCCGGCGATCGCCGCGTTCGGTGGCATGTTCCTGCTGATGATCTTCCTGGACTTCATCTTCGAGGACCGGGACATCAAGTGGCTGGCCTGGCTGGAGCGGCCGCTGGCCAAGCTCGGCAAGGTCGACATGCTGTCGGTGTGCATCGCCCTGGTCGTCCTGCTGGTCACCGCGTTCACCTTCGCCACCCACGCCCACCAGCACGGCGGCGCGCATGTCGACAAGGCGCAGACCGTCCTGATCTCCGGTATCGCGGGCCTGATCACCTACATGGTCGTGGGCGGTCTCTCCGGCTACTTCGAGGACAAGCTCGAGGACGAAGAGGAACGCGAGAAGGAAGCCGAACGCTCCGGCGGGACCGGTTCGGCTGTCAAACTGGCCGGCAAGGCCGCGTTCTTCATGTTCCTCTACCTGGAGGTCCTCGACGCCTCCTTCTCCTTCGACGGTGTGATCGGCGCGTTCGCCATCACCAACGACATCGTCCTGATGGCGCTGGGCCTGGGCATCGGCGCGATGTACGTCCGGTCGCTGACCGTCTACCTGGTCCGCCAGGGCACCCTCGACGACTACGTCTACCTGGAGCACGGCGCGCACTACGCGATCGGCGCCCTGGCCGTGATCCTCATGGTCACCATCCAGTACCAGATCAACGAGATCATCACCGGCCTCGTCGGGGTGGTCCTGATCGGCTGGTCCTTCTGGTCCTCCGTGCGCCGCAACAAGGCGCTCGCGGCCACCGAGGGCGCGAGGGAGACGGACACGGCCCCGGTGCCGTAGGCCTGGACCGTCCCCTCCCCGCCGTCCGCCTGTGCCATGCCCACGGCGAAGCGGGGCATCCGACGGGGATGAAGGCGATCCCGAAACGGCGCCTGACGCGCCTGATGGTGGTGCTGGCGTTGCTGCCCCTCGCCGCCGCGTGCGGTGACCATCACGACAGGGCGTCCGGCGACCGGCGGGCGGCGGGAACGCTCCGCGTCGCGGCCTCCGGCGAACACCTCGTGATCACCACCGACAACGGCCTGCGGCTGCGCCCGGCGGACGGCCGAGACGTCGCCGTCGACGACCACGTCGACGCGCACTGGTCCCACCACGGGACGGTGTGGACCCTCGACCTGTCGTGCGAGGACCGGAGCACGGGCGACCGGGACTGCCCGCGGATGCCGTACGTGGAGATCCCCGACGGCGTCCGCGTCACCGCCACCGCCCGCGACGCAGGCGTCGACGTGACGGGTGTCGCCGCCGCCCTGGACATCACGACCGTCAACGGCGATGTGACGGTGACCGGTTCCGGACGCGACGACGCCGACGTACGGCTGTCCACCCGCAACGGCTCGGTGCGCGCGACGAGCGTCAAGGCACGGCGGGTGCACGCGGCGACCACGAACGGCGACGTGGTCGTCGCCTGCGCGGCGGTCCCGTCGGGTGTGGGCGCCGCGACCGTCAACGGCTCGGTCGACGTCACCGTGCCCCACGACAGCCCGCCCTACCGGGTCACCGCCTCCACCGACAACGGCCGTGCCACCGTGGCCGTCCCGGTACGCGCCGCCGACCGGACCCACACCATGACGCTGACCACGGTCAACGGCGACGTCGACGCCCGCCGGGAGTGACCCTCCTCACAGGGTTTGAGCTTCTTCCGCCCGGGCAGACGGCGGTTCAGGTGCTTGGGATCACAGGCCCACCGCGGAAGCGGCCGAATGCGGCTCTCCTTGGTGCGTGCCGCCGAGGCCTCTCCCGCGACAGTCCGAGTGACGCGGCGGACCCGACCGCCCGCACTCCCACTGCGCACATGGAGGAGCGAATCATGCTCATGGCCCACCCCGCCCTGCTCACCGACCTGCTCGAGCGCTACGAGGCGCTGCATGTCCTGCACGCGGAGGACGGCAGTGCCGGAGCGCGTCAGCGCCTTGAAGACGTGTCCTACACCCTGTGCATCGCCACGGGCACCCGCGACATCGACTCCGCCCTGGCCGCGGCCCGCCGTCAGCTGTCCGGCGTCCGCCCCAAGGACGACTCGCTGGTGGCCGGTGCGTGACGTGACTGGTGCGAGCCGATCGGGTACTCGGGTGATCCGCCGAACACCGGCCGGAGGCGGCCCGCCGTGCCAGGGGCCGCCACCTGCCGAGAACCCGAGAACCTAAGGAGCCCCCATGACGGACGTGTCCGGTACCGGTCCCGCTCCGGCGGACGACCGCAAGGTGCTCACCAACCGCCAGGGCCACCCGGTCCACGACAACCAGAACCAGCGCACGGTCGGCGCCCGCGGGCCCGCCACGCTGGAGAACTACCAGTTCCTGGAGAAGATCAGCCATTTCGACCGGGAGCGCATCCCCGAGCGCGTCGTGCACGCGCGCGGCGTGACCGCCTACGGCTACTTCGAGTCGTACGGCGCCTGGGGTGACGAGCCGATCAGCCGGTACACCCGGGCCAAGCTGTTCCAGGAGCGCGGCAAGCGCACCGACCTGGCGGTCCGCTTCTCCACCGTCATCGGCGGGCGCGACTCCTCCGAGGCCGCCCGTGACCCGCGCGGCTTCGCCGTGAAGTTCTACACCGAGGACGGCAACTGGGACCTGGTGGGCAACAACCTGGGCGTCTTCTTCATCCGGGACGCGATCAAGTTCCCGGACGTCATCCACGCGCTCAAGCCCGACCCGGTCACCTTCGAACAGCAGCCACGCCGGATCTTCGACTTCATGTCGCAGACACCGGAGTCGATGCACATGCTGGTCAACCTGTTCAGCCCGCGCGGCATCCCCGCGGACTACCGCCACATGCAGGGCTTCGGCGTCAACACCTACAAGTGGGTCAACGCCGAGGGCGAGACCAAGCTGGTCAAGTACCACTGGATGCCCAAGCAGGGCGTCCGCTCGATGACCGAGGAGGACGCCGCCAACGTGCAGGCCGACTCGCTCGGCCACGCCACCAAGGACCTGTACGAGGCGGTCGCGCGCGGGGACCACCCCGAGTGGGAGCTCCTGGTCCAGATGATGGACGACCACGAGCACCCCGAGCTGGACTTCGACCCGCTGGACGACACCAAGACCTGGCCCGAGCAGGAGTTCCCGCCGAAGCCGGTGGGCCGCATGGTGCTGGACCGCATGCCGGAGAACTTCTTCGCGGAGAACGAGCAGATCTCCTTCGGCACCGGAGTCCTCGTCGACGGACTGGACTTCTCCGACGACAAGATGCTGGTAGGCCGGACCTTCTCGTACAGCGACACCCAGCGCTACCGGGTCGGCCCGAACTACCTCCAGCTGCCCGTCAACCAGGCCAAGAACGCCGAGGTGCGCACCAACCAGCGCGACGGCCAGATGACGTACCACGTGGACGGCGGGGGCGAGAACCCGATCGTCAACTACGAGCCGTCCATCACCGGCGGTCTGCGCGAGGGGCAGTACCCCACGCACGACGAACAGGGCCCGGAGATCCACGGCCGACTCACCCGCAAGCGCATCCCCCGCACCAACGACTACCTTCAGGCCGGCCAGCGGTACCTCCTCCTGGAGGAGTGGGAGCGCGACGACCTGGTGAAGAACCTCACCGACCTGCTCGCCCAGTGCGACCGGCCCGTGCAGGAACGCATGGTGTGGCACTTCCTGCTGGTCGAGAACGACCTCGGCCTGAGGGTCGGCGAAGGGCTCGGCATCAGCCCGGAGGACGTCGCCGGCCTCGAGCCGCTGGCGAGCCAGGACCTCACCGACGAGGACCGCAAGCGGCTGGCGAACCTCGGCAAGAACCCGCCGCGGGACGTCGAGGGCCTGACCATGACCCACTGTGTGCCGGACGAGCGGCACGTCGTTACCCGTTGAACCCCGGCGGACCAGGACGGCACCGGCGGCGAGAGCGACAGCATGAGATCGTTGGGCCACCGATCGGTGAGAGGCGACCCGAACGATGAACGAGGTGGAGCCGGACGGCTCCGGCACCGCGGCGCGGACGCTGGCCCGGCTGGCTCTGCTCTGCCTGGCAGGAGTGCTCACGGCCGTGCTCGCGGCGGGCCAGTGGCTGCTCCTGCTGCTGGGCCTCGTCGGCCTCGGCGTGGCCGGCGCGGGGCTCTGGTGGGCGCTGGCCCACCGGGGCCTGGCCCGGCTGTGCGGCGCCCTCCTGGCGGTGGCCGCGCCCGTCGCCGTCCTGGTCCTGTACGCGGTGTCCGGCCTGTGGCCGTTCGCCGCCTCGGCGCTCGGCCTGTGGGTGGCGGCACTGGCCTGCGCCCGTAGCGCGCTGCGCCGGCTGCGCGCACCCCGTGGCCCGCACTCGCACCCGGTCCGGCCGCCCCGCAGGCCGGTCCTGATCATGAACCCGCGGTCGGGCGGCGGCAAGGTCGTCGAGCACGCCCTGGTGGAGCGGGCCGAGGCCTTGGGCGCCCGGGTGATCCTGCTCGACGTGGACGGCGACCCCGATCCGGCGGCGCTGGCCCGCCAGGCGCTCGCGGAGGGCGCCGACCTGCTCGGTGTCGCGGGCGGGGACGGCACCCAGGCCCTGGTGGCGGGGGTGGCCGCGGCACACGACGTGCCGTTCATGGTCCTCGCCGCCGGGACCCGCAACCACTTCGCGATGGACCTCGGCCTGGACCGCGACGACCCGGCGAGCGGTCTCGACGCCCTCACGCACGGCGTGGAGATCCGTGTGGACCTGGGCGACGTGGCGGGTCGGCCCTTCGTGAACACGGTCTCCTTCGGGACGTACGCGGAGATCGTGCAGAGCCCCGACTACCGTGACGCCAAGGCCTCCACCACGCTCGACCTGCTGCCGGACCTGCTGGTCGGCGAGGCCGGAGCACAGCTGACCGCCACGGCGGACGGCCGGCTGCTCGAGGCGCCGCACGCGCTGCTGGTGAGCAACAACCCCTACGCGCAGGCCGGCCCGATGGGCGTCGGCCGAAGGTCACACCTCGACGGGGGCCGACTCGGTGTGATCAGTGTGCGGATCGAGGGCGCCGCCCAGGCCGCCGAACTGGCCCTGCTGGGGGAGCGGGCCAGCGGGATCACCTCGTCGACCTCGCGGCGGGTGACCGTCGCGGCCGACACGGAGACGATCCCGGTGGCCGTGGACGGGGAAGCGCTGATGCTGCCCCAGCCTGTCGTGTGCACCGTACGACCGAAGGCCCTGCGGGTGCGGGTGCCGAAAGACCGTCCCGGTGCGCCGTACACTGCCCCGTCCGTCGACTGGCGCCGTGTCGTGCGGCTCGCCCTCGACCGGACTCCCTTCCCGGCCGTCAAGAACCAGGAGCAGAGCGATGCTTGACCGACCGCAGCGCGAACAGCGCACCTCCAAAGAGCTGTTGAGGGATCTCGCCGCCCTCGACCAGGCGCTGTACGAGGCCGTCACGGTCACGAGGACACCGGCCCTCGACCACGCCCTGCGGCGGCTGTCGGCCGCGGCGGACCACTCCAAGATCTCGTTCACGATCGCCGGCCTGCTGGCCCTGTGGCCCGGCCGGCCGCGGCGCGCCGCCGCCCTCGGGGTCGCGGCCATCGGTGTCGCCTCGGCGAGCGCCAACATGCTCGGCAAGCGCCTGGTGCGCCGGCCGCGTCCGCACCGGGCGGTGGACTCGCCGTTCCCGGGACGGCATGTGCCGATGCCCGAGTCCGCGTCCTTCCCCTCCGGGCACACGGCGTCCGCGGTCGCCTTCGCGGCGGCGGTCGGACCCGCGCTCCCCGTCGCCACGATTCCGCTGGGCCTGCTGGCCTGCGCGGTGGGTTACTCGCGGATCCACACCGGCGTGCACTACCCGGGCGACGTCGTCGCCGGCGCCGTCCTGGGCACCGGTGCGGCGGCCGCGGTCCTCGCGGCCGCCGGACGGCAGGGAAGCGGTCTGCGTCCCGCACGGTGGTCCGGCTGAACAAGCCGCACGGGACGTTCGTCAATCGGACTGCGCGGAGCCGCCCTCTGCTTGCGAGGCGGCTCCGGTCGCGTCGGGCGAGGTGTAGAAGACCGAGGTCCCCTGCTTGGTGCGCTGGGCCTGGTTCCGCGCCACGAGTCCTTCGAGCGTGGTGCGGACGACGGTGGCCTTGATCGTGCGCTCCGGGTGCTGCCCGCCGAGCGCCGTGGAGATCTCGGCCGCTGAGCGGGGCTCCTTCTGCCCGGCCAGGTGCTCCCGGACCAGCTCGACCAGTGTCGGCCCCGACCGTTCGGGCGAGGCCTTCGCGGCTGCCTTCGTCGCGGTACGCCGTCGGGCCGGTGCGGCGGATTTCCGGGTGCCCGACCGCTCGTCCCGGGCGGCGGCCCTCTTGCGGGGAGCGGGCACCGCCGCTTCGGCCGGTGCGCCGGACGAAGGTGCCGGTGGCGGGGTGCCCAGGACCTGCTGGATGTTCAGCAGGACGGTGTGATCGTGCCGCAGGGCGGCCAACTGGCCCTGGAGCGCCTCGATCTCCCCGCTGAGGCGCTCTTGTTCCTTGAGGTTGCGTTCGAGGTCACCGGCCACCTGGGTGCTGTACTGCGAGGTCAACTCGGTGGTGTCGGGAGCGGATTCGGACATGGGCTCGCACCTCTTCCTGGGGCATGGGCGTGCTGTGTCGCCTGCTTCCGGATGCGCGGTGACAGCTTCTGCCGCACGCCTATGTCGTAGTGATACTACGCAGGACACCTGTCTTGTTCTGCCCTTGTGCCGCACCCGTGGGTCTGCCGGCCCGGCCCGTGGCCGCCGCCGTCGCGTGTAGCGGGCAGGGGGCGGGGCATCCGGTGCCGCACAGCACTTTCGGCACCAGACAGTGATGAAGGGATGACAGGCGTGATGAAACGGTCCTTACGTACTTCTCGCATCGCCGCACTGGGCGCCGGCGGCGTGGTGTCCGTCGCCCTGCTGACGGGATGCGGCGACGACGGGGCAGGAGGAACCGGCAGCGCGGACGCGTCCGCCGCACAGGGGCGGTCCGAGCGCTCCCCGGCCCAGGTCGTGCAGGCGACCAACAAGAAGACCACGCAGGCGAGGACCGCCCGCATCAAGCTGGCGACCACCGTCGCCGCGGGCGGCGACAGCGAGACCGTCACCGGTTCCGGCGTCCTGGATCTGCGGGACGGTACGAGCCGCATGCGGATGGGCCAGGGCGGCCGGCAGCTCGAACAGCGGATCGTGAACCAGGTGCTGTACCAGAAGCCCCCCGCCGGAAGCGGCCGACTGCCCGACGGCAAGAGCTGGATGAAGGTCGACCTGAGGCGGCTGAACGCCTCGCAGGGCACCGGCGGTCCCGCGATGAGCGACCCGGCGAGCTCCTTCGCCTACACCAAGTCCCTGTCCGAGAAGGACGTGCGGAAGGTGGGCAAGGAGGACCTGAACGGCGTGTCCACCACGCACTACCGGGTCGACCTCGACCTGTCGAAGCTGGCCCGCGGCGACTCGGCCCAAGAACGGGAACTGCGCACGCAGTTGGGTGACAGCGTGCCCGTCGACCTGTGGATCGACGAGGACGGGCTCACCCGCCGCCAGCAGCTCAGCATGACCGTCAAGGACACCGCGCAGAGCGGTGGTTCGGGCACCTCCGCCCGGCAGGCGAAGGCGAAGGTCGTCATGGACTTCAGCGACTTCGGCACCGACGTCGACGTCGCCGCGCCCGCACCGGCCGACACCGTCGACGTGACCGGCAAGCTGTCCCGCCACAGCGGAACGAACGCGCAGACGGGATGACGCCCCGGGGCCGGGTGCCGCGGACGATCACCGGCAGGCCGCCTGCCGGGCTGAGCAATCGCCGCGGCGTCCGCGTGATCGCACCCGGTGGACCGCCTTGATCGGGGTACACGGGTCGGCATGACACACACTGACGACCCCACGGCGGCGCGAGCCGCGAGGCAACTGCGCCGTATCCGGGCCTTCTACGCCGCCGGCGTCGCCCTGTGGACGGCATCGTCGGCCTGGACGATGTGGGATTCCCCCGGCAGCCGGCCCATGTGGACCTCGTTGCTGCTCCTGACCGTCTTCACGGTCTTGTTGGCCATGGCCTCCCGGTGGCTGCGGGATCTCGCGCCCAGCGGTGCCGTCCGGCCCGCTCATCACGTGGCGTTCTCCCGAAACACCGGGCGCCACGCCCTGTCCAAGTCCTGATCACCTCGGGCCGTCACCTCCAGTACCCCGGTGTCGCCGGGCTTGCCCGCCGATACCGGGGTACTCGCGCGGCCGGGCGCTCACCGCGGTGCCCCGGCAGAAGTGCCGCGTCGCGCACGACTGAAAGGTGACCCCCATGTATGCCAAGAAGTCCCTCTGGGTGGCCGCGGGACTCGCCGGAGCCGCCGTCGCCGTGCGCATGGCCCGGACGCCCGGGGCGGCGAGCAGCGCCCACCGCTGGCTGGCGGTGACGGTCAACTGCGAACCGGAGGACCTCCGGCCGGACAAGCTGCCGTCCCCGCTCCAGGAGTACGGCGAACGCATCGAGACGCGCATCAGCGCGGCACCCGCGGACCGCGGCACCGAACTGGCCGTGCGCTTCAGGCAACCGCCCCCGGAGCTCGCGCGGTCCGTGCCCGCGAGGCTCGCCGGCCAGGACCCGCGCCAGGATCTGCGGCGGGCCCTGCGCGAGTCCAAGGCGCTCCTTGAGGCGGGCGAGGTGCTGGTCCCGGACGAGCCGACCACGCACGACACCCCGGGCGGCAAGGTCATCGGACTGTTCAGCCGGCGCGCGAGCGGGGAGGGTGTGCTGTGAAGGCTCTGTGCTGGGAAGGCGTGAACAAGCTCGCCGTCGAGCAGGTGCCGGACCCGGTCCTGCGCAACGACCAGGACATGATCGTACGGCTGATCGCGGGCACCACCTGCGGATCCGACCTCCATCTCATCGGCGGCTACATCCCGTTCATGGGGTCCGGGGACGTCATCGGACACGAGTTCCTCGGCGAGGTCGTCGAGGTCGGTGACGGGGTGCGCAGGCACACCGTGGGCGACCGGGTCGTCGTCTCCTCCTTCGTCGGCTGCGGCCGCTGCTGGTACTGCACCCACGACCTGTGGTCGCTGTGCGACAACACCAACACCAACCCCGGGATCGGCCAGGCCCTCTTCGGCGCCGACACCGCGGGCATCTTCGGCTACTCCCACGCCATGGGCGGACTGCGCGGCAGCCACGCCGATTACGTCCGCGTCCCCTTCGCGGACTACGGGGCCTTCAAGGTCCCCGAGGGTGTGGACGACACCAGCGCGCTGTTCGTCTCCGACTCGGTGCCGACCGGCTGGATGGGCGCCGACCTCGGCGGGGTCCGCCCGGGCGACGTCGTCGCGGTCTGGGGCTGCGGCGCCGTCGGCCAGATGGCGGCCCGCGCCGCGATGCTGCTGGGCGCGGAACGGGTGATCTCCATCGACCGGATCCCGGAGCGTCTGGAGATGACCGAGCGGTACATCGGCAGCGAGGTCATCGACTACACGGCCACCGACGTCGGCGCGGAGCTGCGCGAACGCACCGGAGGCCGTGGCCCGGACGTGTGCATCGAGGCCGTCGGCATGGAGGCCCACAGCGACAGCCCGGTCCACCTGTACGACCAGGTGAAGCAGCAGCTGCGGCTCCAGACGGACCGCCCCACCGCCGTACGGCAGGCCGTCCACGCCTGTCGCAAGGGCGGCACCGTGTTCGTCCTGGGCGTCTTCGCGGGCGCCGTCGACAAGTTCCCGCTCGGCGCGGTCATCAACAAGGGACTCACCGTACGGGGCGCCCAGCAGCACGGTCAGCGCTACATCCCGATGCTGCTGGAACGGCTGGCCGCCGGGGAACTGAGCACCGCCCACCTGGCGACCCACACGGTGTCCCTGGACGAGGCGCCACGGGCGTACGACATGTTCAAGCAGAAGTCGGACGGCTGTGTGCGCGCGGTCATCCGGCCGGGCGGCTGAGCTCCCGTTCCTCGTTTGCCGCACGTCCAGAGGGAGACCCGGCTGCCCATGAACGCGCGACGACGTCATCCACGTACACGAGAGAACCGGGTCCTGCGGCTGTTGGACCGCCTGGAGCGGGAACCGAGAGCGGACCCGGTGATCGACGCCATCGGAGCGGGAGTACGGTCCCTGCCGCTGGGGCGCGGCCGGGACGTGCTGCACGGCAAGTGGCTGGGCCATCCCGTCCATCCACTGCTGGTGCAGGTGCCGATCGGCAGCTGGCTGTCCGCCACGGTCCTGGATCTGCGGGGGGACCGCGGCCGTGAGGCGGGCCTGCTGGTGGGCGTCGGCCTCGCCGCGGCCGTCCCCGCGGCCCTGACCGGCGCCGCGGACTGGGCGGAGCTTCAGCGCCCGCAGATGCGCGTCGGACTGGTCCACGCGCTGTCCAACACGGCGGCCGTCGGCCTGTACACCGCCTCGCTGGTCTGCCGGGCCACCGGCCGTAGCCGCGCGGGTCGGGCCCTGGGCTTCCTGGGACTCACGGCCGTGGGGGCGGGCGGCATGCTGGGCGGCCACCTGGCCTACCGGCAGGCCGCGGGCGTCAACCACGCCGAGGCCGTACCCCACCTCGTCACGCCGGGCTGGCACCGGATCGGCGCGGAGGACGACTTCCCGCCCGGACTGCCGGTGCGGCGCAGTGTGGACGACGTGCCGGTGATGGTGCTGCGCGAGACCGGCGGGGCGATTCACGCGCTGGCCGACCGGTGCAGCCACCTGGCGGGACCGCTGTCCGAGGGGACGGTGTCCGACGGATGTGTGCGGTGCCCCTGGCACGGCAGCGTCTTCCGGCTCTCGGACGGCCTGAACGTCGAAGGCCCCGCCATCGCGCCCCAGCCGGCCTTCGACACCCGGGTCACCGACGGACAGGTCGAGGTGCGCCTGCGCGGCCAGGACGGCGAGGACGCGGACGGTGGGGAACAGGACCAGAACCTGAGCGAGGCAGCACATGAGCACATCCACTGACAGCCGTCTCGGCCGCCGGGCCCAGGCGTTCCTCCAGCGCACGGGCCGCACCTACGCGGGCGCGCACGACCGGCCCCTGCGCGGCTACCTCACGGCCATGGCCGCGTTCGGCACCTACACCGCGGCCTGGGCCACGGCGGTGCGGCTGCGCGGGCGCCCCCTGCCCGACCGGCCGCAGCCCTGGGATGTGCTCCTGACCTCGGTGGCCACCTTCCGGCTCAGCAGACTGATCAGCAAGGCGTCCGTGACCAGCCCGCTCCGAGCCCCCTTCACGACGTACGTCGGCCCGCAGGGCCCCGCCGAACTGCACGAGGAGGCGCAGTCCGAGACCGGCAAGGACACCGTGGGTGAGCTGATGACCTGCCCGTTCTGCATGAGCGTCTGGGTGGCGTCGAGCCTGACCGCCGGCCAGCTCCTGTGGCCCCGCGCGACGCGCACCGCGATGGGCGCGCTGGCGGCGCTGGCCGGGGCGGACGCCTTGCAGCTCGCGTACGGCGCGCTGGTCGACAAGACCACCGACAGCTGACCAGGAAACCCGCTCATCTGCGTACTACCTTCGTCAAACGCGCAAAGCGGCGCTTATCCGTCGATCTCCTGGGCACTTGGGGGTCACCCCCGAGAGGGGGCGGGACCGACGGCAAAACCTCAAGGAGCGACTGTGGCCATGCGCATCGGTGTCGAGGAGGAGTTCCACCTCCTGGAAGTGGAGAGCGGACTGCTCGTGCCGCGTGCTGACGCGGTCCTGCGCCGGCTTCCCCGGCGCACTTTCACCACGGAACTGCACCAGTCCACCCTGGAGTCCAACAGCGAGGTGCACGCCTCCCTGGGCGGCCTGTACGCCGACCTCTCCAGAACCAGACGGCGGCTCGACGCGGCCGCGTCCTCGCTGGGGCTCGCGGTCGCGGCCGCGGGCACGGCGCCCCTGGCGCCCGCCGCCTCCGGGCACCCCACCGCCGGCGCGCGCTATCGCCACATGGTCGAGGAGTACCGCCAGGTGGCCGACGAGCAGCTCATCTGCGGCGCCCAGGTCCACGTGGACATACCCGACCGCGACACGGCCGTGGAGGTCATGTGCGCGGTCTCGCCCTGGCTGCCCGCGCTGCTGGCACTGTCCGCCAGCTCGCCGTTCTGGCAGGGCGCCGACACCGGCTACGCCAGTTGGCGCACCCTGCTCTGGCAGCGCTGGCCGACCGCCGGACCCGTCGGCTGCTTCACCGACGCGGCCGAGTACGACGCCGCGGTGGGCGACCTGGTCCGGGCCGGGGTCATCAGCGACCCGGGGATGATCTACTACGACGTCCGCCCCTCCGCCCACCTGCCGACCCTGGAACTCCGGATCTGCGACGCCTGCCCGCGCGTGGAGACCGTGGTGCTCGTGGCCGGCCTGTTCCGTGCCCTGGTGACCGAGGCCCTCGAGCGCCGCGCGACCGGTGCGGTCCTGTGCGACGGCCGCCACGAATGGCTGCGCGGCGCGTCCTGGCGGGCCGCCCGCTCCGGCCTGGAAGGCGTCCTGGTGGATCCCCGCACCCACCGGGAGGCGCCCGCCGCCGACGTCGTCCGCGCGCTGCTCGCCCGGTTGCGCCCCGCGCTCGAGTCCCACGGCGACTGGCAGACCGTCAGGGATCTGACCGAGGCCGCCCTCGCGGACGGCAGCGCGGCCGAGCGCATCCGCCGCACGGCGCGGGAAGAGGACCTGCTGGCCTGCACCGATCTGCTGATCGCGGAGACCCGCGGCGAGCGCCGACAGCGCAGGCCGGCCCCCGCGGCCCCCGTGCCCCGCAGGAAGGTCACGCGCTTCGTGGCGGGCGCGGCCGGTTCCGGTGCGCCGGAGGTCCTGGGGACCTGACCCGGTTCCGCGCGGCGCACACCGCTGCCCGCCCGTCCTTCACCCGACAACCCCGAGGAGATGTTCCGTCATGTCCAGCAATTCCGCCCGGGTCGCGACCGGCAGGCGCGACCCGGGGTTCCCGTCCCGGCTCCCGGCCGACGGTTCCCGGAAAGGGGGCGGCGCGTCATGTGCGGTCTGAGCGGCGAGATCCGCTTCGACGGCAGCCGACCCGACCTCGCGGCCGTCGAGCGCATGACCGACCGGCTCGCCGCCCGCGGGCCCGACGGCCAGGGCATCTGGACACGGGGCGCGGTGGCGCTGGGACACCGACGACTGAAGATCATCGACCTGTCGGACCTCGGCGCCCAGCCGATGACCGACGCCGACGGCGAGATCACCGGCGTCTTCAACGGCTGCGTCTACAACTACAAGGAGCTGCGCGAGGAGCTCGGCAGCCTCGGGCACCGCTTCAGGTCGACGTCGGACACCGAGGTGATACTCCACGCCTACCGGCAGTGGGGAACCGCCTGCGTGGAACGCTTCTACGGCATGTTCGCCTTCGCGATCGTCGAGCACCGCACCGGCCGGGTCGTGCTGGGCCGCGACCGGCTGGGGATCAAACCGCTGTATCTCGCGCCGACGCCGGGCCGCCTGCGGTTCGCCTCCTCCCTGCCCGCCCTCCTGTCCGCCGGAGACGTGGACACCTCCGTCGATCCGGTGGCCGTCCACCAGTACCTGAGCTGGCACGCCACGGTCGCCCCGCCGCACACCGTCCTCAACGGCGTGCGCAAACTGCCGCCGGCCACCGTACGGGTGGTCGAGCCCGACGGCAGCCACCAAGACCACCGCTACTGGCAGCCCTCCTACACGCGCCGCGCCGAACTCGCGGAGATGGGCCCCGACGAGTGGCGTGACGCGGTGCTGGACGCGCTGCGCACGGCCGTACGCCGCCGGATGGTCTCCGACGTGCCGGTCGGCGTGCTGCTCTCCGGCGGTCTGGACTCCAGCCTGATCGTCGCGCTGCTCGCCGACGAGGGCCAGCGGGACCTGAAGACGTTCAGCGTGGGCTTCGAGGCCGAGGGCGGCGAGGAGGGCGACGAGTTCCGCTGGTCGGACCTGGTCGCCCGGGAGTTCGACACGGACCACCGCCGGATGATGGTGCCCTCGGCCCGCGTCTCGACCGCCCTGGACGACGCCGTGGCCGCGATGAGCGAGCCGATGATCAGCCACGACGTGGTCGCCTTCCACCTGCTGTCCGAGCAGGTCTCCAAGGAGGTGAAGGTCGTGCAGAGCGGGCAGGGCGCCGACGAGGTGTTCGCCGGGTACCACTGGTACCCGGAGCTGGCCGCGGTCGCCCGCGAGGAGGAGCCGCGGCAGTACGCCGAGACGTACTTCGACCGCCCCCACGCCGACCTCGCGCACATCCTCCAGCCGCACATGCTGCCTCCGGACGACGTGTCGGGCCGCTTCGTCAGGGAGCACATGGCACGTCCCGGCGCGCAGACCGCCCTGGACGCGGCACTGCGCCTGGACACGCACGTCATGCTCGTCGACGACCCGGTGAAGCGGGTCGACAACATGACCATGGCCTGGGGACTGGAGGCCCGCGTGCCCTTCCTCGACCACGAGCTCGTGGAGCTGGCCGCGGCCTGTCCGCCGGAGCTCAAGCTCGCCGACGGCGGCAAGGGCGTACTGAAGGAGGTCGGCCGCAAGCTCCTGCCGCGGGAGATCGTCGACCGGCCCAAGGGCTACTTCCCGGTCCCGGCCGTCCGGCACATGGCCGGCCCCGTTCTGGACCGGGTGCGCGAGGCGCTCGCCGCGCCCGAGGCGAAGAAGCGGGGCATCTTCCAGGAGTCGTACGTGGCCGAACTCCTGGCGGCGCCCGACGAGCACCGGACCAAACGAGGCGCCAACGCCCTGTGGCAGGTGGCACTACTGGAGATATGGCTGCAGACGCACGGAATCACGTGACCGCCGAGCCCGGCACCCGGCCCTCGCAAAGGGCGGTGCCCGCACCGGCGCGGGAGCCGGCCCACGCCGCGGCCCCCGCCCCGATGCCGTTGCCCGAGGCGGAAGGCCCGCGGGACGCCGTGACCCGGCTGCACGCGCACGGCTGCTGGTACCCCTCCGCCGACCCCGACGGCACCCGGGCGGCCTTCATCTGCGACCGGGGCGGCGTCCCCCAGCTGTGGGCCGGACCCGTGGACGGGGAGGGCGTCCGGCTGCTCGACTCCTCCCCGGACCCCGTGAAGGAGGTGTCCTGGTCACCCGACGGCCGCTGGATCGCGTACACCACCGCACCGGGCGGTGGTGAGCACACCCGCGTGCTGTGCGTGCGCCCCGACGGCACCGGCCGCCGCCTGCTGGCCGGTGCCGACCCGGACACCTCCGCCTACCTCGGCTGCTGGGCCCACGACGGCTCGGCCGTCGCCGTCACCCTCGCCGCACCGGCCACCGCCCGCGCCCAGGGGGACGGCCTGTGGCAGGCGGCGGACGCCGCGGCCCGCTGGACGGTCCGGGACGGCCGAGCGACCCTCCTCGGCACCACCGAGTACGCCGTGGGGCCGGACGGGACACCGGCGACCCGGGCGGGCGGGGGCCTGTCCGCCTACCTGATCGACCCCGACGGCCTGGCCTCTCCCGTGCTGCTCGCCACGGAACCGGACGCCCCCACACTCCGGGTGTGCGACCTCAGCCACGACGGCCGGCTCGCGCTGCTGCGCCGGGGGCCGCGCGGACGGCGGGAGGCGTTCGTCCGGCGGGTCTCCGACGCGGTGACGACCTTCACCCTGCCCGTCGCCGACGGCGACCAGTGGATCGGCCGGTTCTCACTCGACGGGCGGACCCTGTGGCTGCGCAGCGACGCCGACCGGGAGTACGCGGCCCTGTTCGCCGTCGCCCTCGACCCCGACGGCACCCCGGGCGGCAGCACGGTCGCGGCCGAACGCGAGGACAGCGGCCTCGACCTGCTGGCGATGGCGCACGACGGCCGCACGGCCGTGCTGGCGTGGAACGTGCGCGGCGCCAGCGAACTCGACATCGTCGAGACCTCCCCGGCGGACGGCGCCCCGGACGCCGTCGGACCGGCGCGGCCGGTGCCGCTGCCCCACGAGGTCGTCACGCGGATCGCGGCGGCCGGGACGGGACGGCTGCTGCTGGCGCTGTCCGGTTCACAACGCCGCCCCGGCGTGTGGTGGGCCCACGAAGGCGTGTCCCTGCTGCGCACCCCGTGGTCCTCCCGGGACGAGGACGCGGTCCCGCCGGGCCGCCCGCCCGTACGCCCCGTCCTCACCCGCCTCACCGCCCGGGACGGCCTGCCCCTCAGCGGCTGGTACTACCGCGCTCCCGGACGCGCCCCGAACGAACCGGCGCCCTGTGTGATCCACCTGCACGGCGGCCCCGAGGACCAGGAACGCCCGGTGTTCGACCCGCTCTACCACGAACTGCTCGGGCGCGGACTGGACGTCTTCGCCCCCGACGTCCGCGGCTCCGGCGGACACGGCCGGTCCTTCGTCGACGCCGACCTGGGCACCGGCCGCTTCGCCGCCCTCGACGACGTCGCCGACTGCGCGGCGCACGCGGTCACGGCGGGCCCCGCGGACCCGACCCGGCTGGCGGTGATGGGGCGCTCGTACGGCGGCTACCTGACCTTCGCCTCCCTCGTGTGGCACCCGGACCTCTTCCGCACCGGTGTCGCCGTCTGCGGCATGTCGGACCTCCTGACCTTCTTCGCCGGCACCGAGCCCTGGATCGCGGAATCGGCGGCGCACAAGTACGGCCATCCCGAGCGCGACCGCGAACTGCTGCACGCCCTGTCACCGATGAGCCGGATCGACGCGCTGCGGGTCCCGCTGCTCGCCGTGCACGGCGAGCACGACACCAACGTGCCGCCGGGGGAGTCGGAACAGTTCGTGCGGGCCGCGCGCGAGCACGGAGTCCCCGCCGAACTCCTCGTCCTGCGCGACGAGGGGCACGACTTCCTGCGCGCAGACAACCGACGCCTGTTCCGCCGGGCCGCCGCCGACTGGATGGAACGGCACCTGCACCCCTTCTGACCCTCCGCGGGGGAGGGGACGGCCGGGCCGGGCGTTTCGACGGGCGTCCGCGGTCAACACGGTGGTGAGGACCGAGTGGGCCGTACGGTCCCGACAACGGAACGGGGCGGACGGACTGGGAGGAACGATGGATCACTCACGGGTGCCCGTGCTGGAGGCGCTGGAGGAGTTCCGGCGGCGCGGAGACGTCGCCTTCGGCCCGCCCGGCCACAAGCAGGGCCGCGGCGTCGACCCGCGGGTGGCGGAGATCGTCGGGCTCGACGTGTTCCGCTCGGACGTCCTGTCCCTCAACGGATTGGACGACCGCCGTCAGTCCCAGGGCGTGCTCAGTGACGCACAGGACCTGATGGCGGACGCGGTCGGGGCCGAGCAGGCGTTCTTCTCCACGTGCGGCAGCTCCCTGTCCGTCAAGACGGCCATGCTGGCCGTGGCCGGCCCGGGGGAGAAGCTGCTCCTCTCGCGCAACGCGCACAAGTCTGTGATCTCCGGCGTCGTCGTCAACGGCGTCGAACCGATCTGGGTCCACCCCAAGTTCGACCGCGACCGGCACCTCGCCCATCCGCCGGAGCCCGAGGACGTACGCCGCAGCCTCCAGGAGCACCCCGACGCCAAGGGCATGCTGCTGATCACCCCCACCGACTGGGGGACCTGCGCCGACATCCGGGGCGTGGCACGGGTGTGCCACGAGTTCGGCGTGCCCCTCATCGTCGACGAGGCGTGGGGCGCCCATCTGCCCTTCCACCCCGAGCTGCCCGCCTGGGGCATGGACGCCGAGGCGGACCTGGTGGTCACCAGCGTCCACAAGATGGGCGGGGCGATCGAGCAGAGCTCCGTCTTCCACCTCCAGTACGACCGGGTCTCCCCGGAGGCGCTCAAGCAACGGGAGGACCTGCTCGGCACCACCAGCGCCTCCTCCCTGGTGTACCTGACCCTGGACGGCTGGCGCCGCCAGATGGTCGAGCAGGGCCACGACCTCCTGGACGCCGCGCTGCGCCGCGCGGAACGGATCCGGCTGGCGGCCGAGGAGCTGCCGGGGCTGCGGCCCATGGGGCAGGAGATCGTGGAGGAGGGACTCGCCGCGGCCTTCGACCCGCTGAAGATCGTCATCGACGTGCGCGAACTCGGGATCAGCGGCATGCAGGCCGCCGAGTGGCTGCGGGCCGAGCGGCACGTGGACCTCGGCGGCTCCGACACCTGCCGGATCAGCGCGTCGATCACGCACGCGGACGACGACGAGACGGAGAAGACGCTCCTGGACGCCCTGCGGGCCCTCACGGAGGGCGCCGATTCCATCGAGCGCAGGCCGCCGGTACGCCTGCCCGAGCCCTCGGCCCTGGAACTGGAGCAGGCCATGCTGCCGCGCGAGGCCTTCTTCGCCGAGGTCGACCACGTCCCCGCCGAGCGGGCCGCGGGCCGTGTCGCAGCGGAGATGATCAGCCCGTACCCGCCGGGCGTGCCGGTGATCGCACCCGGCGAGGTCATCACCGACGAGGTCCTCGACTACCTGCGCAGCGGAGTCGAGCACGGCGTCCTGATCCCGGACGCCGCCGACCCCTCGGTCAAGACGTTGCGGGTGGTGGCGCGGCGCTGAGGAGGCCCTTGCCGGCGATCGCGGCCAGGGACAGCGTCCGGTATCCCATGGACTCGAACAGCACGGTGACGCGGTCGCCCTCCTCGCTCATCACCGTGCCCTCTCCCCACTCCGTGTGCTGCACGCGGGTGCCCGCCGCGTAGGAGGCAGCCGCAGGCGAAGGGGTCTCCCGGGGCTCCTCGCCCGTGTCCCCCACACCGTCCACGACGGTGTCGCCGGTGGAGGGGGACGCGCACAGGTCGCAGGCCCCGCACGGGGCGTCGTACGGCTCCCCGAAGTAACCGAGCAGGAACCGGCGCCGGCAGCCCGTCGTCTCTGCGTACTCCAGCATCATGGCCAGCCGCGACTGCTCCAGCCTTCTGCGGGACCGGGCCTCCTCCGCCGCCCGGGCGGCCGCGTCCTCCGCCGTCGTCCCGGCCACGGCGCGCACCCGCCCGTCGTCCTCCACGCGCACCGCCCCCGCCTGCTCCAGGAGGTTGACCGCCGCCGTCACGCGTCTGCGCGTGAGCCCCGTCTCCTGCGCGATGTCGTCCCGCGTGACGGGGGCGCCGCTGCCGTGAACGCGCTCCGCGACCGCGCCGAGAGTGTCCTCGTCCGGCGCCCGCGTCGCGAACAGGCGCTGGAGGCCGCTGTCCTGCGTCCGGTAGTGCAGGACGGCGACCGCGGGCCCGCCGTCGCGCCCCGCACGGCCGATCTCCTGGTAGTAGGCGTCGAGCGAGCCGGGCACGGACGCGTGCAGCACGAACCGCACGTCCTCCTTGTCGATGCCCATGCCGAACGCCGAGGTGGCGACCACGACGTCGGTCTCGCCGGCCAGGAAGGCGTCGTGCGCCCGCGAGCGCTCACCGGCTGTCAGCCCGGCGTGGTAGGCGGCGGCCGACAGGCCCAGCGCGGCCAGGTCGTCGGCGTACGCCTCGGCGTCCCGGCGGGTGGCGGTGTAGACGATGCCCGGCTTGGGTTCCGCGGCGGCGCGTTCCACGACCACCCGGCGCTTCTCCGTGTCGTCCAGGAAGCGGCGCACCTCCAACGCGATGTTCGGCCGGTCGAAACCGGCCACGACCAGCGCCGGATCCTCCATGCCGAGCCGCTCCACGATCTCCTCGCGCACCGGCGGGGCGGCCGTGGCCGTCAGGGCGAGGACCGGGGGCCGGCCCACCCGCCGGACGGCCTGGGCCAGGCGCAGGTAGTCGGGGCGGAAGTCGTGGCCCCAGGCGGCGACGCACTGCGCCTCGTCGACGACGAACAGCGAGGGCGCGGCCTGCGCCAGGCGCTCGACCACGTCGTCCTTGGCGAGCTGCTCGGGGGAGAGGAACAGGAACTCGGCGTCGCCGTGCCGGACCGCGTCCCAGGCGGCCTCCGTCTCCCCGGCCGCCTGGGCGGAGTTGACCGCGACGGCGTCGGGGGCGTCGGCGTGACCGAGCAGGCCGGCGATCTGGTCCCGCTGGAGGGCGATGAGCGGGGAGACCACCACCGTGGGCCCCGCGAGCAGCAGCCCCGGCACCTGGTACACTGCCGACTTCCCGGCGCCGGTGGGCATGACGGCCAGGGTGTCCCGGCCCCGCATGACCGCTTCCATCGCGGTGAGCTGCCCCGGCCGCAGCTCGCTCCAGCCGAACACCTCGTCGGCGGCCCGCGCCAACCGGTCCCGGACTCCGCGACTCCTCCTGCTGTCGGCCATGCCGGCTCCCTTCACGGTCTGGGGTTGGTGCGCTGCCACTTCGGGCGGGCGTCGCCCCCACGGCGTCCCGCCACCGAGGCACAGCGCGGACACAGGCGCCGCACCCGGTCCGCCGCGCCCCCGGACTCCGGGATCGTGTCGGACCAGGTGACGTGCGGGAACCGGTCCAGCCGCGAGCGGCTGAGGGAAAGACCGCAGACCGTCTGGTTCAGGCCCGGCTCCCACGCGTGGACCTCTCCCGCGGGCAGCCGGCGCCGTCCCTCCTCCTCGTCCGTCCACTGACCGGACGCGGCGACGCGGTACTCCTTGACGCGTGGCATGACGACTCCCCGCTCGTTCGGAGCAACCGCGTTCCCCGTACGCGCGGACACAAGCCCCCCGCGCCGACCTCAGGCCACGCGGATTCCCACGATGCAGGTGTCGTCGTCGGTGTCGGACCTGCTGTGCGTGAGCAGACGGTCCAACTGCTGGTCCAGCGTGGGCGGAACAGCGCGTGCGACCGTCAGGAACTGCGCGAGGGACTCCTCCACGGACCGGTCCCGGCGTTCGATCAGACCGTCCGTGTACATCAGCAGCGTGTCGTCGACGGCGAGCTGGACCTCGTGCTCCTCGTACCTCGCCTCCGGCACGGCGCCCAGCAGCAGCCCCGTGACCAGCGGCAGCGGTGCCGCGTCCGAGCCGCGCACCAGGACCGGCGGCAGGTGCCCGGCCCGCGCCCAGCGCAGGGTGTGGTTCTCGGGGTCGTACAGACCGCACACCGCGGTGGCGGTGACGGCACCGGTCAGGTGGTGGGCCACCATGTTGAGCCAGGACAGCAGCTGGGCCGGCCCGGCGCCGGTGACGGCGAGCCCGCGCAGCGCGTTGCGCAGCACGACCATGCTGGTGGCCGCCTCGATGCCGTGGCCCGCGACGTCGCCCACGCACAGCAGCACCAGCCGGGACGGCAGCACGACCGCGTCGTACCAGTCGCCGCCCACCAGGTGCTGGGTCTCCGCGGGCCGGTAGCGCACCGCCACGTCCAGCCCCGGAACCTCCAGCGGGGCCTGTGTCGGCGGCATGATGGCGTGCTGCAACTGGAGCGTCAGCCGGTTGCGTTCGCTGGCCTGCTGCTCGGTGTGGGCGAGCTGGTCCCGGGTGGCGGCGAGGGCGACCTCGGTCCAGTGGTGCGCGGAGATGTCCTGGTAGGCGCCGCGCAACAGGTAGAGCTGACCGGCGGAGTCCAGGACCGGTTCGACCACGACCCGGATGTGCCGGGTGACCCCGTCCGGGCGTTGCAGCCGGAACGCGGTGGACGCGGGACGGCGCTGGTGGAGCAGGGTGCGCAGGAACCGTCCGATGGCCACGGCGTCGTCGGGGTGGGCGTGGGCGGCCAGCTCCTCCAGCGGCACGGGGGAGTCGGTGACGGGCCTGCCGTAGAGGTGGTAGAGCTGGCCGTTCCAGGTGATCTCGCCGGTCAGCAGGTTCTCCTCGAAGCCGCCGATGCGCCCCAGGCGCTGGGCGTGCTGGAGCAGGCTCGCCAGGCGGGCCGTCTCGTCCTCGATGCGCCAGATCAGCAGCACGCTGTCGCCGTGCCGGCTGACGTTGATGTCGGCGACCGCGGCGAGCTGGACGTCGTCCACCAGGGCGGTGAGCCGCATGCGGTGGGCGCGGAAGGGCTCGCCGGTGGCGTAGACGCGCTCGATCCGGTCGAACAGCTCGCTGTGGCCCGCGGCCATCGGGTACGCCTCCAGCAGCAGCGCGCCGTTCACGGCGCCCCGCGGCCGGCCCGCCGGGTCGAGGAAGCGACTGTTGACGTGGTGGATGCGGAAGTCGACGAGGTGCCCGTCGAGGTCCAGGTGCGGCACCAGCACCAGGGCGGGATCATGCAGCCCGTCGGCCAGGTCCATCAGCTCGGAGACGTCCGGCAGGACGCGCGGGGCCGGGGCGCCGTCGGGGTGCTGGAGCGTGTACGTCTCCAAGGTGTGCGCGCACAGCTCGGCGAGCGCCTCGATCTGGCGGACGATCGCCGGGGGAGGGGACTCCAGCGGCGTGGGCCAGGCGATCTCCAGCACACCGTGGATGCGCCCGCCGGTACCGGCCGGAACGGCGACCCGCCCGCCGTCGGGGTGGTCGTGCTGGCCGATGGACGGCAGGCCGGTCTCGGACAGACTGCGGATCCATTCCCCCGAGCGCTCGGTGAGCCCACGGCGGGCCACCGTCGTCACACCCGGCGGCACATGGCGCCAGCGTCCCGCCTCGGCTGCGGAGAACCCGGCGCTGCCCGCCAGCGCGAGCGACCCGTCGGACCCCAGAGCCCAGATGGCCACCGCCTCCGCGCCCAGCGGGGTGAGCGCGTGCTCCAGCAGGGAGTCGGCGACGGCCTGGGTGTCGTCGGCGGCCAGCGCCCCGCTCTCCGCGGTACGCAGCCGTACGGCGGAGGAGTGCCCGTCGGGCGGATCGGCGGAGGCGGTGGCCGCGAGGAAGGCGCTGGTCACCTCCGACAGCCGGTCGCGCGAGGCCTGGTTGATCACCTCGACGGCGAACTCCAGCGGGGTGACCCCGGCCTGCGCGGTGAGCTCGGCGAGCTGCCGCGATGCCTGCGCCGGGCCGCAGCCCAGCCGCTCGACCAGGATGCCCTTGGCCAGTTCGATCAGGGCCCGCCCGTCCGCCTCGGCCTGCGCCGCCCGCACCTCCTGGCGCAGCCGTTCCACGGTCGCCGCCAGCCTGCCGACGGGAGAGGCCTGCCCGTCGCCGTCGACGGCGGGCTGGCCGCCCAGGGGGGCGGTCTGGGGCTCGGACGGCTGGCGGAGATCACTCACGGTGGGCCTGTTCCTCGGGTGGGACGTCACGCGGTCGGCTGGTGGGCTCTGCGCGCGCTCACACGGGCAGCCACCGTCGGACGCGGGCGATCAGGTCGCCGGTGTCGACGGGCTTGGTGACGTAGTCGTTGGCACCCGACGCCAGGCTCTTCTCCTGGTCGCCCGGCATGGCCTTCGCGGTGACCGCGATGATGGGGAGCTCCGCGTACTGCGGCATCGAACGGATCTCCGCGGTGGCGGCGTACCCGTCCATCTCCGGCATCATCACGTCCATCAGGACCAGCGAGATGTCGGGGTGGGCGAGCAGCATCTCGATGCCCTTGCGGCCGTTGTCCGCGTGCAGGACCTGGAAGCCGTGCAGCTCCAGCACCCCGCTGAGCGCGAACAGGTTGCGGGCGTCGTCGTCGACCACGAGGACCGTGCGGCCGAGGAAGGAGTCGTCCACCACCTGCGCGGCGGGGCGCTGCGGTTCCTCCGGGCGCACCAGCGACAGCACGTCGCCGGGCTGCTCGGCGGACAGGTGAAGGGTGATGCGTTCGCGCAGGTCGTCCAGGCTGGACAGGAAGTCCAGCGGCCGGTCGCCCGCCAGGGCCCGCAGACCCTGCTCCTGGGCCAGGTCCACGCGGTGCCCGGTGTGGATCAGGACCGGCACGCTGGCCAGCGCCGAGTCCCCGCCCATGGCCTCCAGGAAGTCGGCGCCCTCGTCGTGCGGCATGCCGAGTTCGAGGACGACGCAGTGGCAGGGGTCGGCCGCCAGCGTGCTCGCGGCCTCCTGCGCCCCCACCGCCGTGATGATGTCGATCGCCCCGTGCGGATCGTCGGAGTCGTACGCGAGGTCCGCGACGGCCCGCTCGGCGACCAGCGTGAGCAGACCCCGCGGGCGCTCCTCGATGACCAGCAGCCGGCGCCTGCGGTGCTCGGGCGAGGGCGCGGCGGCGGTCAGCGTCCGGGGCTCGGCCGCCTCCAGGGCGCCGGCGGTGCCGGACGGCTGTTCCGCCGGACGTCCGCCGCCCTCCATCAGTTCCTCGAAGTCGGCGCGTGCGACGGGCAGGTACAGGGTGAACGTGCTGCCCTGGCCGGGAGTGCTGTCGACGGTGACCGCGCCGCCCAGCAGATGGGCGATCTCCCGGGTGATGGACAGACCGAGCCCGGTGCCGCCGTACTTGCGGCTGGTCGTCCCGTCGGCCTGCTGGAACGCCCCGAAGATCGTCTCCAGTTGCTGCGGCGGAATGCCGATGCCGGTGTCCTTGACCCGGAACGCGACGATCGGGCCGCCCCGGTGCACGCCCGCCGGCACCTCCCGGTCGGCCGCGGGCTCGATCCGCAGCTCCACACCGCCCTGCTCGGTGAACTTCACCGCGTTCGACAGCAGGTTGCGCAGGATCTGCCGCAGCCGGGAGTCGTCGGTGAGCAGGTCGGCCGGGGTACCGGGCGCGGTGGCGACGGTGAACTCCAGGCTCTTCTGCGTCGTCATCGGCCGGAACGTGGCCTCGACGTACTCCAGGAGCTGGCGCAGCGGGACCCGCTCGGGGGCCACGTCCATCTTGCCGGCCTCGACCTTGGACAGGTCGAGGATGTCGTTGATGAGCTGGAGCAGGTCCGAGCCCGCCGAGTGGATGATGCCCGCGTACTCGACCTGCTTCGGCGTGAGGTTGCGCGAGGGGTTCTGTGCCAGCAACTGGGCCAGGATCAGCAGGCTGTTGAGCGGGGTGCGCAGCTCGTGGCTCATGTTGGCCAGGAACTCCGATTTGTACTTGGAGGCCAGCGACAACTGCTGTGCGCGGGTCTCCAGTTCCTGCCGGGCCTGCTCGATCTGGAGGTTCTTCGCCTCGATGTCGCGGTTCTGCGAGGCCAGCAGGGAGGCCTTCTCCTCCAGCTCGGCGTTGGAGCGCTGGAGTTCGTCCTGCTGGACCTGCAACTCCTCGGAGCGGGCCTGGAGTTCGGCGGTCAGCCGCTGGGACTCGTCCAGCAGCTCGTCGGTGCGGACGTTGGCCACGATGGTGTTGAGGTTGACGCCGATGGTCGGCATCAGCTGCGCCAGGAAGTCCTGGTGGATCTGCGTGAAGCGGCTGACCGACGCCAGCTCGATCACCCCGAGGACCTGCTCCTCGACCACGATCGGCAGCACCACCAGAGCGGCGGGCACGGCATGCCCGAGTCCGGAGGAGATGGTGACGTACCCCTCGGGCAGCTCCTCCACGGTGACCATACGGCGGTTGCGCGCGGCCTGCCCGACCAGCGAGCGCCCGACCGGGATCCGGGTGGGCCGCTCGTCGTCGTCCGGGTAGCCGTACGAACCCACCAGCCGCAGCTCGTGCCCGCGCTCGGTGTCCTCGGCCAGGTAGAAGGCGCCGTACTGGGCGGAGACCAGAGGGGTGAGCTCGTCCATGATGAGCTCGGCGACCACGGGCAGGTCCCGGTGGCCCTGCATCAGACTGGAGATCCGGGCCAGGTTGGTCTTGAGCCAGTCCTGCTCCTGGTTGGCCCGGGTGGTCTCGCGCAGGGACTCCACCATGGAGTTGATGTTGTCCTTGAGCTCGGCGACCTCGCCGGAGGCCTCCACCCGGATCGACCGCGTCAGGTCCCCCTCGGCGACGGCGCTGGCGACCTCGGCGATCGCGCGGACCTGCCGGGTGAGGTTGCCGGCCAGTTCGTTGACGTTCTCCGTCAGCCGCTTCCAGGTGCCCTCGACGCCCTCGACCTCGGCCTGTCCGCCGAGCCGTCCCTCGCTGCCGACCTCGCGGGCGACGCGGGTGACCTCGGCGGCGAACGACGAGAGCTGGTCGACCATCGTGTTGATGGTCGTCTTCAACTCCAGGATCTCGCCCCGGGCGTCGACGTCGATCTTCTTGGACAGGTCGCCGTTGGCCACGGCGGTCGTCACCAGGGCGATGTTGCGCACCTGCCCGGTGAGGTTGTTGGCCATGGAGTTGACGTTGTCCGTCAGGTCCTTCCACGTGCCTGCCACGTTCGGCACCTGCGCCTGCCCACCGAGGCGGCCCTCGGTGCCGACCTCTCGGGCGACGCGGGTGACCTCGTTGGCGAACGCGGAGAGCGTGTCGACCATCGTGTTGATGACGTCCGCCAGAGCGGCGACCTCGCCCTTGGCCTCGACGGTGATCTTCTGCGAGAGGTCACCGCGGGCCACGGCGGTGGCGACCTGGGCGATCGAGCGGACCTGACCGGTCAGGTTGGAGGCCATCACGTTGACGTTGTCGGTGAGGTCCTTCCAGGTCCCCGACACGCCCCGCACGATCGCCTGGCCGCCGAGGTTGCCCTCGGTGCCCACCTCGCGGGCGACGCGGGTGACTTCGTCGGCGAAGGCGGAGAGCTGGTCGACCATCGTGTTGATGGTGTTCTTGAGTTCGAGGATCTCGCCGCGGGCGTCGACGGTGATCTTCTGGGAGAGGTCGCCCTGCGCGACCGCCGTGGCCACCTGGGCGATGTTGCGGACCTGCGCGGTGAGGTTGCCGCCCATGAAGTTCACGGAGTCGGTGAGGTCGCGCCAGGTGCCCTTGACCCCCTTGACGTCCGCCTGTCCGCCGAGCCGCCCCTCGGTGCCGACTTCTCGGGCGACGCGGGTGACTTCGTCGGCGAAGGCGGAGAGCTGGTCGACCATCGTGTTGATGGTGTTCTTGAGTTCGAGGATCTCGCCGCGGGCGTCGACGGTGATCTTCTGGGAGAGGTCGCCCTGGGCCACCGCCGTCGTCACCTGGGCGATGTTGCGGACCTGGGAAGTGAGGTTTCCCGCCATGAAGTTGACCGAATCGGTGAGGTCCCGCCAGACCCCGCCCACCCCGGGCACCTGCGCCTGTCCGCCGAGCCGCCCCTCGCTGCCGACTTCTCGGGCGACGCGGGTGACCTCGTCGGCGAAGGCGGAGAGCTGGTCGACCATCGTGTTGACGGTCTCCTTCAGCTGAAGGATCTCCCCGCGCGCGGGCACGTCGATCTTCTGGGAGAGGTCACCCTTGGCCACAGCGGTCGCCACCTGGGCGATGTCACGGACCTGCGTGGTCAGGTTTCCCGCCATCGCGTTGACCGAGTCGGTCAGGTCCGCCCAGGTGCCGGAGACCCCCGGAACCTCCGCCTGGCCGCCCAGCGTGCCCTCGGTGCCCACCTCGCGGGCCACTCGCGTGACCTCCGACGTGAACACGGACAGCTGGTCGACCATGCCGTTGAAGACCGTGGCGATGTCGCCCAGCAGACCCTGTCCGTCGGACGGCAGCCGGGTGCCGAAGTCGCCGTCGCGCACGGCCGTCAGCCCCGCCAGCAGCTGGCGTAGCTCCTGCTCACCCGGGGCCTGTTCGCGGGCCTCCGTCGACGTGCTGGTCATGCGCACCCTCGTTCCGCTCCCCAAGAGCCCCCGCACCGAGGACTCGGAACCGTGACGGGCTCCTCAAGGGCCCGCTCACCAGCGACAATTCCGCACCCCACGGAGCTGCCCGATGAGAAATCCGTCGAAGATTAACCCAGGTGCCGAGCCTCGACAAAAGGCTGGGGAGAGCGTTGTGACCCGCCCGAAAAAAGGTCATGAAAGTGGTGTGAGGGTGAAGATCCCGGGTACTCGTCACGGTTTTCACGGGCCCGGCCGCGTCGACGCGAGGGCGTCCTCCAGGGTGGGGTGGAAGGGGATGACGGTGTCGAGTCCCACGAGCTGCAAGGTGCGCAGCACGGCACCCCGCACCAGCACGAGCCGCAGCCATCCCCCCGCGTTCCGGGCGGCCTGGAACGCGGCGATCAGGGCGTTGACACCGCTGGAGTCCATGAACGTGACCCGGCTCAGGTCGATGACGACCCGCTGACCGACGGCGCCGTCCGCCGGAGCCAGGGCCCGTGTCAGGCCGCCCACGCTCTGGTGGTCGATCTCTCCGTCGAGGCCGAGGACGGTGATGCCGTCGGCGTCGGTCCGGACCACGGTCAATGTGCCGTGACCCGCTGCTTCCCGGTTGTCTGCCACTTGCGTCCTCTGCGCACTCGATGAGGGCTGCCACGTCCTTGGTGCCACCGTTGCCCAGGAAGGCCGGGGGCGATGCATGAGACGGCCCTTCAGTTTCGGCGGCAGCATCAGGAACAGCGCGGCACAGGCGTAAGTCGCGAATCACGGGGTAACCGCGCGCTCATGAACGGGGTACTGGAGATGGTCGGCAGGGTGCGGGTCCTGCCTGAGGAGTGTTCGCGGATGCCGGAAGCCGCACCTGCCGAGGTGACCGTGGCCCTGGACGGAGCGGACGGCTGTATCGCCGACGCGCGGGCCCAGACGTCGAAGTTCCTGACGTGGGTGCAGGAGGAGTACGGGCTGCCGGTGGCGGCCCGCACCATGGACCTGGGGCAGCTGGTGGTCAGCGAGCTGGTCACCAACGCGCTGAAATACGCGCCGGGGCCGGTACTGCTGCACCTGCGGATCACCGACGGCATGCTGGAGATCGAGGTCTGGGACACCGACCCGACCCTTCCGCTGGCTCGCGCCGCCGACGCGGGGCGGGTGGGTCAGCACGGTCTGGAGATCGTGATGGCGGTCGTCCAGGGAATCGAGGTGCGCCGGGAGCCGGTCGGCAAGTGCGTCACGGCCCGCCTGACGTTGACCGACGATCCGCGGTAGGGCTCCCGGACCGCTGGTCCGGAACGTGTGACGGCGGTTCCTGCCGACCGGCTCGGCGCCGGTGCGCCGGTGACAGGTGTGCCCGGCGTTCGGGCGGCCGGCTGTCGCCGCTTGAACTCCGCGGACATGGGCACTCCTCATCGGCGAGCCACAAAGGGTGCTCTGCGTCACCTGCCGGACGGGTGAGGGAGCCCGCGACCCTACGGGAGGACCGGGGCCGGGACGGTGCATCCGGACGAGGGCTCACGACCGAAGCTCTCCGTACACACAGTCCTGGAGGTATCCGTGGCTCGTCGCCATCGTCTGATCCGAGTCGGTCCGAGTGCCGTGTGGGACGTCCTGGCCGACGGTCACCGCTACGCGGAATGGGTCGTGGGGACCGCGCAGTCCGAGCCGGCGCGAGGCAAGTGGCCGCACAAGGACGCGGCGATCCGTTTCGAGGTCCGCCTCGGCCCGCTCCGGCTGACCAACGAGACGGTCGTACGCCGCTGCGAGGAAGGCGTGTGTCTGGAGCTGGAGGCCCACGCCGGCGTGCTGGGCACCGCCCGCATCGCGATCGAGCTGCGGCCGTGGGGCGACCACTGCCTGGTCATCGTGGACGAGCACCCGTTGCAGGGGGCCGGTGGCCGGCTGCACAACGTCGGCTTCGACGCGCTGATCCAGCTGCGCCACCGCACCATGCTCGCCCGACTGGCCAGGCTGTGCGAGGACCCGGCCCGCGACGCCGCGCACCCCGCACCGGCCCGGGCGGCGGTGCCGGGCGTGCAGGGAGCCGGTCATGCCTGACGCCGTGGTGATCGGCGCGGGCCCCAACGGTCTGGTCGCCGCCAACCTGCTGGCGGACGCCGGCTGGAGCGTCGAGGTGCTGGAGGAGCAACCGGAGCCGGGCGGCGCGGTGCGCCACGACCACGGCGTCGATCCCGCGTTCGTCAACGATCTCTTCAGTGCCTTCTACCCGCTCGCGGTCGCCTCCCCGGTTCTCGCCGGGCTGCGCCTGGAGGACCACGGACTGCGTTGGAGCAACGCCCCCAGTGTGGTCGCACACCCCCTCACCGACGGGAGCTGCGCCCTGCTGGACCGCGATGTCGACACCACCGCCGCGTCCCTCGACGCCTTCGCGCCGGGTGACGGGGACGCGTGGCGGCGGCTGCACGACGTGTGGCAGTCCCTACGGCCCGACATCCTGGACGCCCTGTTCACGCCCTTCCCGCCGGTCCGCGCGACGGCCCGCCTGGCGCGGCGGCTGCGCGCCGCGGGCGGCCTGCGGATGGCCCGGACCCTGGTCCTTCCGGTACGGCGGATGGGGGAGGAGGAGTTCCGCGGACAGGGCGGGCGGTTGTTGCTGGCCGGCAACGCCCTGCACGCCGACCTCGCCCCGGAAGCGGCGGGCAGCGGCGGCTTCGGCTGGCTGATGGCCATGCTGGGGCAGACGTACGGCTTCCCCGTCCCCGTCGGCGGCGCCGGCGCCCTGACCCAGTCCCTGGTCCGCCGCCTCCAGGCCCGGGGCGGGCGGGTGCGCTGCGGGCAGCGCGTCGACGAGATCGTCGTCCGCGGCGGCCGGGCCGTCGGCGTACGGACGGCGGCCGGTGACGCGGTACGGGCCCGCCGGGCGGTGCTGGCGGACGTGTCGGTGCCCGCCCTGTACGGAAGCCTCCTCGACCCCGAGCACCTGCCCGCCCAGCTCCTGGAGGACCTGCGCCGGTTCCAGTGGGACTTCGCCACCTTCAAGGTCGACTGGGCGCTCGACGGACCGGTGCCCTGGCGGGCCGAGCAGGCGTCCCGGGCCGGCACCGTGCACCTCGCCGACGGCGTGGACGAACTCACCCGCTTCGCCGCGCAGATCGCCATGCGGCAGGTCCCGGACCGCCCCTTCCTGCTGTTCGGCCAGATGACCACCGCCGACACCACGCGCTCCCCGCAGGGCACGGAATCGGCCTGGGCCTACACCCACGTCCCCCACGAGATCGGCGCCGACGCCGCCGACGAGGGCATCACCGGCCAGTGGGACACCAAGGACCAGGAACTCATGGCCGACCGGGTCGAACGCCAGGTGGAGCGGTTCGCGCCCGGCTTCCGCGACCTGATCCGCGCCCGCCGCGTTCTGGCGCCTCCGACCCTCCAGGCCATGGACGCCAATCTCAGCGGCGGCGCCATCAACGGCGGCACCACCGCCCTCCACCAGCAACTCGTCTTCCGCCCCGTGCCCGGCACCGGACGCCCCGAGACCCCGGTCCCCGGACTGTTCCTGGCCTCCTCCGGCGCCCACCCGGGCGGTGGCGTGCACGGAGCACCGGGCGCCAACGCGGCCAGGGCCGCCCTGCACCGCCACCGGACCGCCGGGCTCGCCCGCGCCCAACGACTCCTGACCCGCCGCGACCGCACCGGAAGCAGGCGCTGACCCAGGGCGCCGCCCGCCGGGGCGGCCGTATCCGCGAGGAGGAGCAGTGCACGAACACGAGGTGGCCCCCGGCGGCCCCGACCACGACCACCGGCGCCCCGCGGGGGTCGACGACACGACCGTCGAGGCCCTCGGGGCGCTGTCCAAGGCACTGGAGACGACCGAGCGGGCCAGAGGCAGGCTGTACGACTTCCACCAGCTCACCGGCACGGCCGATCTGCAACTCGACCATGCTGTACGGCTGTTGGAGGAGGCCGGCCACCCCGAATGGGCCGCGAAGGTCCGCTCGGAGATCCTAGGCCGCAACGTCATCCCCGGACACTGGACGTTCCAGATCGTCGAGGCCTACAACGCCACCTACTACCGGCCCTTCCAGCAGTTGGAGACGAGCGCGGTGCAGGAACTCGCGCAAGGCCGTGACCACTTGTACGAGGCGGAGATGAAGGAGGAGCGCCGCACCTGCGGCCACCCCGACCACACCGCCCGTCCGCCCGCCGGCGGGACCTGAGAGGCCGACGGCCCCCGCGGGCGCCAGGGCACACGTTCCACGGAAGGAGAGCCGGCCATGCGCGACAGTCCCCTTGCCGGCCGGACGGTGGCCGTCACCGGAGCCGCCCGCGGTCTGGGCGCGGCCCTGGCCCGCGAGCTCGCCCGGCGCGGTGCCAGGGTGGCGCTGCTGGGCCATGAGAAGGCCCTCCTGGAAGCGGTGGCCGAGTCCCTGCCGGGGCCGGCCCTGGCCGTCGAGGTCGACGTGACCGACCCGGACGCGCTGGCCGCCGCGGCCCGCACCGTGCGGGCCCTCCTCGGACCGCCCTCGGCCGTGGTGGCCAACGCGGGCATAGCCGAAGGCGGCCCGTTCCTCACCCCGCCGCCGGACGCCTGGAGCCGCGTCGTCGACGTCAACCTCACCGGCAGCGCCCACACCGCCCGGGTGTTCCTGCCCGACCTCCTCGACACGGCGGGCTACTTCCTCCAGATCGCCTCGCTCGCGTCGATCGGCGCGGCCCCGCTGATGAGCGCCTACTGCGCCTCCAAGGCGGGGGCCGAGGCCTTCGCGCACTCGCTGCGGGCGGAGGTGGCGCACCGGGGTGTCGGTGTGGGCGTCGGCTACCTCAACTGGACGGACACCGACATGATCCGCGACGCCGACCGGCACGCGGTCCTGCGGGGACTGCGCTCCGGCATGCCCGCGCCGGCCCGCCGTGTGTACCCCGTCGAAACCGTCGCCGCCCGTCTGGTCAGGGGCCTGGAACGACGCCGTACGGCCGTGTACGCGCCGGCCTGGCTGCGCCTGACCCAGCCGGTGCGCGCGGCCCTGCCACCCCTTGTGCTGCGTGTGTCGCGCCGCGCGCTGCCCCGACTGGAGGCGGAAGGGTCCGTGGCGTACACCGGCCCCCTCGGCGCCGGTGGCCTTGCCGACCGCGGCTCGCGCGGCCAGGACTGAACCGGCAGGAGATCGGGGAGGGGGCCTGGGCCGGGGCCGCCCTGCCCGTCACCGTTCGCACCCGTTCGATGCGCCGCCGCGACGCCGGTTTCGCCCCGGACCCCTGTCCGGTCGACCGGCTGTGTCCGGTGTCCGGGGCGAAAGCGGCGGATGCCTCACCGCGTGGCGGTGTCGGCAGCGGTCCTGGTCAGGAACGCCGTGCGCGGCGGGTGCCGTAGAGGGCGGCCGCCCCGAGGGCGATCACCGCCGCCGCGCCGCCCGCTATCGGGCCGACCGGAGCGCTGGAACCGGTCTCGGCCAGCGGCGGTGTGCTGTCGCTCGGCGAGGGCGCGGGGGAGGTGGGGGGCGTCGACTCCAGCGGAGGGACGTCCGGGGTGGTCGGCGGAGTGGTGGAGGTGGGCGGCGGGGTCGTCGAGGTCGCCGGCGGGGTCGTCTCGTCCGCGGGCGGCTGACTGGCGGGCGGGCTGCTCGGGCTGTCCGGCGTGGACGGGGAGGCCGGGGGCGTGGGCGAGCTCGGCTGCTCGGGCGTGCACGACTTGTCGCCGCCGTTCCACGCGGCGATCAGGTGGTAGGGCGTGACGACGTTGTCGGGCTGGTAGGGCGCGGGGCCGTGCCCCTCTCCCGACCCGCCGTCGTAGATGACGTCGTCGCCGTAGAGGTCGATCTGGCCGTAGCAGTCCGGCGTCTTCACCGTGAGCTTCTGCCAGGTCCGCTCGGCGTCGTCGGCGCCGGGAAGGTCCGCGGCGCCGAGGTAGACGGTGGCGTGGTCGACGAGTGTCTGGAGGCCCGAGGTGTACCAGTTCGGGCCCTCGGTGGTGTACTCGGCCAGCGAGACCGGGTACTTGCAGCCCTCGCCGACGGTCTGTCCCGGGGCCAGCCGTACCTCGACGGTGCCGGGGGCGGCGGACCACTGGTGGAATCCGCCCTGCGAGGTCCAGTCGGCTTCGACCGGCTTTCCGGCGGCGTCGACGAGGCGGTACTGAACCGTGGCCGTGCGGCAGCCGCCCTCGGGCGTGGCGGCGGCGGTGGTGGCCCCGATGAGGGGAGTGGCCATGGCGAGGAAGGCGGTTGCGGCGACAGCGGCCGACGTTCTGGAGCGTGAAAGGCGCGTCAAGATATGCCCTAGCGGTTTCGAAGTGTGGGAGGTGGCAGGACGCGAGCGACCGCGGTGGGCGGAGAGTGGGAATGCGTGCCGTGGCTGAGCCACTCGCGTCACTTCGCTCGCTTCAGTCGCAGCGAGCGAGCCGCATTCTTGTCGGTCTTCACAACTCCCGTCAATCTTTCACCAGTTCGGCACGTGGAGGCGTCCTGGCTTGCGTGTTCTGCCCTGATATCACGTGGGGGAGCGCGTCGGCCGAGGTGGGAGATGAACAGGTGAGAATCGTCGTGACGGGTGCGTCCGGGTTCCTCGGACGACTGCTGGTCGGCGCGCTGGCGCGGGCCGGGACCTTCGGCGGCGGGCCGATCAGCCGTCTGGTGCTGGTGGACCGCGTGGCCCGGCCCGACCACCGGGAGGGGGCCGAAGTGCCGGTCCAGGTGGTGCACGGGGACCTGCTCGGGCACCTGGACGCGGTGTTCGCCGAGCCGGTGGACGTGCTGTTCCATCTCGCCGCCGCGGTGTCGGCCGAGTGCGAGGCGGACTTCGACCTCGGGATGCGCGCCAACGTGGACGTCACCCGCGCGCTGCTGGAGGCGGCGCGGGCGCAGTCCCGGTCGGGCGGGCCGGTGCCGCGCGTGCTGTTCGCCAGCAGTCTCGCCGTCTACGGCTCCCACCCGGCCCTGCCTCTGCCGCCGGCGGTCAGCGAGACGACGGTGCCGGTACCGCGGTCGAGTTACGGCACCCAGAAGCTGATGTGCGAACAGCTCGTCGCGGACTGCACCCGACGCGGCTTCGTCGACGGGCGGGTCGCGCGGCTGATGACCGTGGCGGTACGGCCGGGCAGGCCGAACGCGGCCGCCTCCGGCTTCCTGTCCGGCATCGTCCGCGAGCCGCTCGCCGGCCAGCCCGCCGTCTGCCCGGTCGATCCCAGTCTGCGAGTGGCCCTGTCCTCACCACGGCGCACCGTCGAGGGCATCCTCCGCGTCGCCGAGGCCGAACGCGGCACCGGCCCGGGGCGCCTGGAGGGCCCGCTGCCGGTCAACCTGCCCGCCCTGACCGTCTCGGTCGCCGACATGCTCGCGACCCTGCGGCGGGTGGCCGGTGACACGGTCGCCGACCGGGTCACCGTCGCCCCCGACCCGGCGGTCGAGGCGATCGTCGGCTCCTGGCCGGCCGTCCTCGACCACCGGCGCGCCGCAGCTCTGGGACTCGGCCCCGACCCGAGCTTCCAGTCGGTGCTCCAGGACTACCTCACCGATCACTCCGACGCGGTCGCCGCCCCGTCGGACTGAACGCGGCAGGCACACGGCCGCCTTCGAGAGGGTCAGCCGGGGAAGCGTCCGCTGGAGCGCAGCAGCCAGCGGCGTTCGGCGTAGGCCAGGTCGTCGCGCCACAGCCGCGCCGCCCCCGCCGTCATCAGGCGGCGCAGGACGGGGGCCGCGGCGCGGGCCGCGGCGAATCCCGGTCGTTCGGAGGCGGCCACGACCGCTTCCACGACGGCGGTGCGCGGCCGCCCCAGCTCGTCGGGGCCGAGCGGGGTCGCGTGCGTCTCGACCACGGACCCCAGGCCCTCGCCCCCGGTGATGCGCATGAGGACCGTCCGTGGCTCGGGCGTGGTGAACAGGGCCCGCACCGGCACGACGACGCGCCCGGCGACCTTGAAGGAGACGTCCACGGTGAACCCGTCCTCGCCCACCCCCTCCGGGGCGGGGGTGTCGACCACGGTCAGGTCGACGAAGGAGTACGGGTGGAACCAGGCCCCGTGCCAGGGGTCCAGCCGGTTGGCCACGACGTCCTCCGGCTCGCAGACGCCCACCCCGGTGTAGACGGCGGCGACCGAGCGCGACAGCCGGGGCCGGGGCGGGACGACCGGTGCCCGTGTCGGCGGTTCGCCGCCCATCTGGTCCAGGCGCACCCAGACCAGCAGCCCGTCGTCGTGCACGGGCAGCGGCTCCCAGCCGGCGAACGGCCCTCCGTCCAGGGCCAGTCCGTGCCAGTGGCAGACGAGGGTCCCGCAACGCACCGGGCTGTCGGCGAGCGGTGCTCCCAGGTGCGGGCACATGCCGGGACCCGCGGCGAGCCGCCCGTCGGCGGTGCGCCACACCACCAGTTCCCGCCCGGCCACCGTCGCGGACAAAGGGCGGTCCCGGTGTACGTCCCGGGTGGCGCCGACGACGTACCAGTTGCCGGACGGCCGGGCCTGGGCCCGCTTCAGCGCCTCGGCGATCAGGGCGGGCCGGGCCTGCCGCCAGGTCGGCTGCTGGTTCTCCCACCGCACCGGGCGGCGGCGCAGGGCGAGCGGGTAGCGGGCGCGTCCCGCGGGTCGCCGCGGCTTCATGCGATCCTCCGCCAGGGTGATGAGGTGTCGGCCGCCGGGTCCGGCGGGGGGTCCATCTGCTCGCGGGCCGTGCCGTGCCGCAGTCGCGCCGCGCCCACCCGGACCAGCCCGTCGAGGGCCACGACGGCACGGCGGCGCCCGGGGACCACGGCACGGCGCTGCACCGAGCGGTACCCGTCCGCGGCGACCGCGTCCAGGATGCCGCCGTACAGGACGAAGGCGGTGCGGATGCACGGGCGCGAGACCGGGTCGAGCATGGCCAGCCCCGGTGCGGCCTCGCGGTAGAGCTGGCGGGTCAGCTTCTCGAACTCCCTTAGGGCGCCGGTGATCCGGCGGTCGGGCCGGCCGGTCTCCCGGCTCCAGCGCAGCAGTTGCCGGTCGACGCCGTGGGCGGCCAGCAGGTCGGCGGGCAGGTAGACGCGGCCGCGGTCGAGGTCCTCGCCCACGTCCCGCAGGAAGTTGGTGAGCTGGAACGCCACGCCCAGGGCCGCCGCGTGCGGTGCCGCCTCCTCGCGCGCGACGACCGTGCCGAGCACCGGCAGCATCTGCAGGCCGATGACCTCCGCCGAACCGTAGGTGTAGGTGCGCAGGTCGGCGTAGGTGGCGTAGCCGGTGATGTCGAGGTCGGCGCGCATGGCGGTCATGAAGTCGGTGAAGTGGCGGTGGTCGATGTCGTAGCGCCGCGCGGTGTCGGCCAGGGCGTGGACCACCGGCTCGGGGCTGTCGCCCGCCCGCAGTCCCAACTCCAGCTCGTGCTGGAGCAGGGTCAGCCGTCGGGCCCGCTCGGCGGTGGTGGTCGTACCGTCGACCGTGTCGACGATGTCGTCGGCCCAGCGGGCGAAGCCGTACAGGGCGTGCACGGCCGGCCGGCGGGCGACGGGCAGCAGGCGGGTGGCGAGGAAGTACGTCCTGCCGTGCAGGGCGTTCAGCCGTCGGCAGCGGGTGTACGACTGCCGCAGTGCCGGTTCGGTGACGCCTGCCGCGTCGAGTTCACGGTCGGTCATGCCGGCCTCCGTTCCCGGGTTTCGTGTACGGCGGGGCGCGGCCGCCCGGGGCGGGCACCGCTGGTGATGCGGGCCGCGGCGAGCTTGCCCGACAGCAGGACGGTCGGGACGCCGACGCCGGGGGTGGTGCCGCAGCCGGCGAGGACCGCGTTGACCGTGCCCCGCACCAGGTTGCGTGGCCGGAAAGGCCCGGTCTGCGCGAAGGTGTGGGCCGCGGAGAAGGGCGAGCCGGCCGCGTGGCCCTGGGCCTGCCAGTCGGCCGGGGTGACCACGCACTCCTCCTCGACGGCGGCGGCGAGACCGGGCAGGCCGCGCCGCTCCAGTTCGGTGAGGAGACTGTCGCGGTAGCGCGGACCCAGGTCGCCCCAGTCGGCCGCGTCGGGGCCGAGGACGGTGTTCGGACAGGGGGCGAGGATGTAGTGCAGGTGGCGTCCGGGCGGGGCGAGGCTCGGATCGGTGGCGGTGGGGCGCGTGATGAGCAGGGACGGATCGGTCATCAGGCTGCCGGACCTGGTGAGTTCGGCGAACGTCCGCCGCCAGGCCGCGCCGAAGGAGATGGTGTGGTGGGCCAGAGCGGGCCAGGTGCGGTCCGTGCCGACGTGCAGGATCACGGCGGACGGCGAGAACCGCAGGCCCACCGGGCGCCTCGGGGCGCGGCCCAGCAGCCGGTAGGTGACGGGCAGGTCAGGGGTCAGGACCACGGCGTCGCAGGCGATACGGCCGCTGTCGGTGATGACGGCCGTGATCCGGTCCCCGGAGCGTTCCAGGCGCGTGACCGGCTGCCCGAAGCGCAGGTCGGCCCCCGCGTCCGCGGCGGCGTCCGCCATCGCCCCGGGCAGGGCGTGCATGCCGCCGCGCGGGAACCAGACGCCCGCCACGGTGTCCATGTACGCGATGACGGCGTACGCGGCCAGGGCGCGTTCCGGTGCCACCCCCGCGTACAGGGACTGGAAGGAGAAGACGCGCCGCAGCCGCTCGTCGTGCAGGAAGCGTCCGATGCGCGCGTCCAGACGCCCGAACCCGCCGAGGGCGGCCAGGCGTGCGAGGTCCGGATGGAGCAGGTGCAGGGGCGAGTCGAAGTCGGCGTCGATGAAGCGCCGCATCTGCACCTGGTAGAGCCGCTCCAGCCAGGCCCGCAACCGGCGGTACCCGGCGGCCTCGCGGCCCCCGGCGAAGCGCTCGATCTCCGCCTCCATCGCCTCGGCACCGGTGTGGACGTCCAGGGCGCTGCCGTCGGCGAACCGGGCCCGGTACGCCGGGTGCAGCGGCACCAGGTCGACCCGGGCGTCCAGGCTGTCGCCGACGGCGGCGAACGCCTCGTCCGCCAGGTGAGGCATGGTCAGGACCGTGGGCCCGGTGTCGATGTGGTAGCCGCCGCGGACGATCCGCCCGGCACGCCCACCGGGTGACGCGTCGCGCTCCACCACGGTCACCCGGCGTCCGGCCCCCAGCAGGTGCAGCGCGGCCGCCAGACCGGACAGGCCGGCGCCGACGACCACCACATGGTCGGTGCGCCCGGGAACGGTACGCGTCATCGGCCTGCCCCCTCGCCGGCCGCCAGGGTCAGGGAGACCGCCACCGCGTCGGAGGCCCCGGCGCCGGCCGCGCCGCTCGCGGAGCGCATCAGCGTCCGCAACTGCCTGGTGGGCTCGGGTTCGAGGGGCGCCGTGTCCAGGTGGCGCAGTCCCTGGGCGACCAGCCTGCGGATCTTCTCCTCCACGGTGTCGCGCGCGCCCATCGCCACGAACACCTCGCGCACCGCGGCGACTTCGGCGTCGGAGGCGTCCGTACGACCGAGCGTGTCGCGCAGCAGGTCCTGGGCCCGCCGGTCGCCCGAGGACTTTGCCCGCGCCTGGGCGACCGCGGCGAGGTAGGTGGGTTTGCCGCTGCGGATGTCGCCGCCGGTCGGCTTGCCGGTGTCGCGCGGATCCGCGAAGACGTCGAGGAGGTCGTCGCGCAGCTGGAAGGCCAGCCCGACGCAGCGGCCCGCCGAACACAGGGCCCTGGTGGCGGCCGGGCCGGCGTCGGCCAGCGCCGCCCCCAGCGCGAGCGGGCGTTCCACCGAGTACAGGGCGCTCTTGAGGCAGGCGGCGCGGATCGCCCTGGCCACGGAACGCGCCGAGGTCGCCTCGCCCTGCATGTCCAGGTACTGCCCGGCCACCATCTCGGTGCGCAGGGCGCTCCACAGGTCCCGGACCCGCCGCGTGGTGGGGCGCGGCAGCTCGGTGTCCGCCACCACGTCGTCCGCCCAGGCCAGGGCCAGGTCACCGGCGAGGATCGCCGCGGCCTCCCCGAGGCGCCCAGCGCGTCGCGCGTCGCCCGCACCGGCGTACTGGGCCGCCACGTCGATGTGCAGCGCGGGCCGTCCGCGGCGCGAGCGCGCGCCGTCCATCACGTCGTCATGGACCAGGGCACAGGTCTGGATGAGCTCCAGGGCGGCGCCGATCCGCAGCGCGGACCGAGTCCGCCAGGGCTCGTCGCCGCCGCAGGCCCGCAGCGCCCACCACACGAAGCGGGAGCGGCCGAACTTGCCGCCGTCCCGCGTGAAGCGGGCGACCCGCGCGGCCAGGTCCTCGCCGAAGAGCGGGTCGACGGCCTCGGCCGCGGCCACCTGACGGTCGAGCAGGTCGCCGAGCACCGTGCGCACGGCGTGGGTCACGTCCGCGTCCACGGCCCGCGGATCGTCGCCGTACGCCGGACGCGTCGCGGGCGGAGTGGCGCGCCGGTGGTCACCCTGGCCGTGGCCGGTCTCCGCGGCCGTCCGGCGGGGCGGCGCGGGGGAGACCCGTTCGGCGGTCGTGGGTGCGCACGGAGTCCGGTCCGCGCGGTGGCCCTTGGCCACGGTGGAACTCATGCCGGTTCCCCTCGTCTGGATCCTCGTGATCGGAGCTGGCGTCGTCATGACCGGTTCGCCTCGGGTGGCGGAGACGGATGCGGGGCGGAAAGGTGAAGGGAGGGAAGGGAAGGACCGGTCCCGCTGGACATGTGTCCCACCCGTCCGCTCGATTCGATGCGAAGTCGATGCAAGTTGCTGCTCCTGCGCGGAATCCGCAGGGTGGAAGGGCCGCAGTCGCTCTCGGCGACCACCAGGCCCAGCGGAGGAGTGACGATGACGACCGCACAGCGAACCGGCGGGGACATCGACGACAGCGACCTCGTGGAGGGGTTCCTCAAAGGGGACGAGGCATGCCTCACGGTCGTGCACCGCCGGTGGGGCCCGCTCGTCCACGCGCTCGCCAGACGCTCCCTGGGGGACGCGAGAGAGGCGGAGGACATCACCCAGTTGGTGTTCCTCGCCGCGTGGCGGGGCCGCGCCGGCTTCGCGCCGGACCGCGGCACCCTGCCCGGCTGGCTCACCGGCATCGCCCGCCGCAAGATCGCCGACGCGCTCGCCGCCCGCACCCGGCGCAACGAACTCGTCGCCGCCGCGGGCGCCCAGTTGCTGCTGCGCGCCGACGACGAGGCCGTACTGCCGGAGGCCGCCCTCGACCGTGTCCTGCTCGCCGACGAGATGTCGCAGCTTCCGGCACCGCAGCGCCGGGTGCTCAACCTCGCCTTCTACGACGACCTCACCCAGACCCAGATCGCCGAGCTCACCGGCTGGCCCCTGGGAACCGTCAAGAGCCACGCCCGCCGGGGCCTGCGCCGCCTCGCCGGCCGCCTGCGCAGGGACGATCTCGTCGAGTGCGCCGCGTGACAACGACGCAGAACCGATGCACCCCGTCGCCCGCGACAGACGGATCACGCGACGCTCGGCAGGTGACATCCGCATCCGGACGGGTACTGCGACCGGAACACCGCCGCAGGGCACGGCGAAGTCGCGGAGGGAGTGACCCGGTCATGTACGAGGCGGACGTCGCCATCATCGGCGCGGGGGCCGCGGGGCTGTCCCTGGCCCACCGCCTCTCCCTACCCGCCCCCGGCGCCCGGCAGCCGTCCGTCGTCCTCGTGGACGCCCCGCCCGGCCCGCTGCGCCCGCCCCGGCGCACCTGGTGCTTCTGGGAGACCGGCCGCGGACCCTACGACGCGGCGGTGACCAGGTCGTGGCAGCGCCTGCGGGTGCACCGGCCCACGGGGGAGCCGATCGAGCACGACATCTCCCCGCTGCGCTACAAGATGATCCATTCGGACGACTTCGAGGCCCTGGTCGCGAACGCCCTCGACCGGAGCGGACGGGTACGGCGCGTCGAGGCGACGGTCGAGAGCGTCGAAGGACTCCCGCAGGGAGCGCGGATCGACGCCCGTACGGGGGACGGGCGCCCCGCGTCCGTCCAGGCCCGCTGGGTGTTCGACTCCCGGCCGCTGGGCAGCCTCCCCGCGGCCCGTACGACGCTGCTCCAGCACTTCCACGGCTGGTTCGTCCGCACCGGCCGCCCGGTCTTCGACCCGGCCCGCGTGGAGTTCATGGACCTGCGCACCTCCCAGCCCGCGAAGGGCCTCTCCTTCGGCTACGTGCTGCCCACCCGTCCGGACCAGGCCCTGGTGGAGTACACGGAGTTCTCGCCGGCCGTCCTGTCCGCGGACGCGTACGACCAGGCGCTGCGCCACTACACCGGGACCGTGCTCGGGCTGGGGGACTTCGAGGTGACCGGAACCGAGACCGGCGTCATCCCGATGACCGACGCGAGGTTCGCCCGGCAGACGGGCGAGTCCCTGTTCCGTATCGGGGCGGCCGGCGGAGCCACCCGGCCCTCGACGGGCTACACCTTCGCGGGCGTGCAGCGCCAGACCGCGGCCGTCGCGGCGGCCCTGCGCCAAGGCCGGCGGCCCGTACCCCCGTCGCCGCACTCGCCCCGCTCCCGCGCCATGGACGCGGTCCTGCTGCACGCCCTCGACAGCGGCCTGGTGGACGGCGCGGACTTTTTCGCACGCCTGTTCACCAGGATCCCCATGAGCCGGCTCCTGCGTTTCCTCGACGGCGGAACACGACCGTACGAAGAACTCGCCATCGGTCTGCGCACCCCCGTCCTGCCCATGCTGCGAGCCGCCGCGGAAGTGCCCCGGCTGCCCCGACGCCCGTTCCCCGGCCCCTGACCCGCGGTGCGGCCCCCCGAGCCCGACATCGTGCGGCCCGATCCCCGGCCCCCCCGACGACCCGTACCAGGAGGCAGCGTGACCGTGCTGCGTGACGCGGACCTGGCCGCCGCATTCGACCATGCGGCGCACAGTTACGACACCCTCGTGGCCGCCAACCCCGGCTATCACGCCCACCTGCGCCGCTCGGCGCGCCGGCTCGGCCTGCCCCGGACGGGCAAGGAACTGCGCGTCCTGGACCTCGGCTGCGGGACCGGCGCCTCCACCGCCGCGCTCGCCCGCGTGCTGCCCGACGCCGACATCACGGCCGTGGACGCCTCCGCCGGGATGCTGGACCGTGCCCGGGCCAAGCCGTGGCACGGCAACGTCAGCTTCGTGTGCGCCCCGGCGGAGGCGCTCGCCGACGCGGGCGTGCGGGGGCCCTTCGACGCGGTGTTCGCCGCCTACCTGTTCCGCAACGTGGCGGACCCCGACGCCGTCCTGGACACGGTCCACGACCTGCTGGCCCCGCACGGCCGGCTCGCCGTGCACGAGTACACCCTCAGCGGCCGCCCGATCCACCGTGCCGTCTGGACGGCCGTGTGCCGCGGCCTCGTCCTGCCCGTCGCCACCGCCCTCGGCGACGGCGACCTGTACCGCCATCTGTGGCGCAGCGTCGTCGACTTCGACACGGTCGACCGGTTCACGGACCGCGTCCGGGCCCGGGGATTCGACCGCGTGCGGGCGCTGCCCCTGCCCGGCTGGCAGACTGGCATCACCCACACCGTCGTCGCCCGCCGCGCCGCCCCGGCCGCCGGGATCGGACAGTGACCGCCGCGGCGGGCCCCGCCCGTCCCGGACGGGACCGGCACGCCGTCCTCCTGCCCCCGCCGCCCGGAGCGACCAGGGTCGGCGGGCAGCCGCGCAGCACCGCCGTCGTGGGCGGCGGCATCGCCGGCCTCGCCGCCGCCACGGCGCTCGCCGAACGCGGCGTCGACGTCACCCTCTACGAACGCGAGCCCTACCTCGGCGGCCGCGTCGGCGGCTGGAGCACTCACCTGTCCGACGGCACCACCGCGACCATGAGCCGCGGCTTCCATGCCTTCTTCCGCCAGTACTACAACCTGCGCGGCCTGCTGAGCCGTACCGCCTCCCCGCCGGGCCGCCTCACCGGCCTCCCCGACTACCCGCTGCGGCACCGCGACGGACTGCACGACAGCTTCCGCAGGGTGCCGCGCACCCCGCCACTGAGCGCACTGGGCTTCGTGGCACTGAGCCCCTCCTTCCGCTGGCGGGACCTGGCGCGCATGCGGCCCGCGGCGGCCCTTCCCCTGCTGGACGTCCGCGTCCCTGATGTTTACGCCGAACTGGACACCGTCAGTGCCCACGACTTCCTCGAGTCGCTGCGCTTCCCGCCGGCCGCGCGCCACCTTGCCTTCGAGGTGTTCTCCCGCAGCTTCTTCGCCGACCCCCGCGACCTCTCGGCCGCCGAGATGGTCCTGATGTTCCACATCTACTTCCTCGGCAGTTCCGAGGGACTCCTCTTCGACGTGCCCGACGACCCCTTCCCGACAGCCCTGTGGGATCCCCTCGCCGAACACCTGAGCCGCCACCGCGCCGACCTGCGCCTGTCCACCCCCGTCGAGAACGTCTCGCCCACCGCGGACGGCGCCTTCACCGTCGCCACGGACCGCGAGGAGAGGCGGTACGACACCGTCGTCCTGGCCCTCGACACCGGCGGCCTGCGCTCCCTGGTCGGCCGCTCACCCCGGCTCGCCGACGCCGCCTGGCGCGAACGCGTCGGCCGGCTCCGCACCGCCCCGCCCTTCCTCGTCTCCCGCCTCTGGCTCGACCGCCCCGTCGACGCCGGCCGGCCAGGCTTCCTCGGCACGGCCGGATACGGCTCGCTGGACAACGTCAGCGTCCTGGAACGCTGGGAGCGGGAGGCCGCCCGCTGGTCCGCCCGCACCGGCGGCTCCGTGGTCGAACTCCACGGCTACGCGCTCCCGCGGGACGCCGACCCCGACACGCAGGCCCAGCACCTGATCGCACAGCTCCGGAACGTCTACCCCGAGACCCGCGACGCGCGCGTCCTCGACGCACGGCACGAATGGCGCCAGGACTGCCCCCTGTTCCCCGTCGGCGGCTACACCGACCGCCCCGGGGTACGCACCCCGCAGACCGGCCTGGTGCTCGCCGGCGACCTGGTGCGCACGGACCTCCCGGTCGCCCTGATGGAACGCGCCGCCACCAGCGGCTTCCTCGCCGCCAACGCCCTCCTCCAGTCGTGGGCGGTACGCGGCCACCCCCTGTGGACCGTGCCCAACGGCGGACGCAACCGCCTGCTGCGCACCTTGACGGGCGTCGGCGGACGAGCACGCACCAGCGCCTGAGTGGGCCGGTCTGTCGCGGAAGGGGCATGAGATGTGCTGGACATGCGGAGCACGCTTCGTGACCCGTCCCCTCGGCCGCGCCCCGGCGACGGCACGGGCGGGCGCCGGAGGGCGCGTCGAGGTTCGGGCGTGCGGCTTGAGAGACTGGTGAGTATGGACATCGTGAGCAGGAACCATGTGACCGTCACCGGCAACGCCCAGGGGCCCACGGTGGTGCTCGCACATGGCTTCGGCTGTGACCAGAACATGTGGCGGCTGACGGTGCCCGCACTGGTCGACGACTACCGCGTGGTGCTCTTCGACTACGTGGGTTCGGGCCGCTCCGACGGGTCCGCGTTCTCGGAGGAGCGGTACTCCTCTCTGGACGGGTACGCCCGGGACGTGGTCGAGGTGTGCGAGGCGCTCGACCTGCGCGACGCGGTGTTCGTGGGGCACTCGGTCAGCGCGATGATCGGCGTGCTGGCGGCGGGCCTGGCCCCGGAGCGGATCGGCGCGCTGGTGATGGTCGCTCCGTCTCCCCGGTACATCGACGACGAGGGCTACCGAGGCGGGTTCAGCGCCGAGGACATCGACGAACTGCTGGGCTCGCTGGAGGCCAACTACCTCGGCTGGTCGGCGGTGATGGCCCCGGTGATCATGGGCCACGCGGACCGGCCCGAGCTCGGCGACGAGCTCAGGAACAGCTTCTGCGCCACCGACCCGGACATGGCCCGCGTCTTCGCCCGGACCACGTTCCTGTCGGACTCGCGGGACGACCTGAAGGGCGTGAGCGTGCCGACCCTGGTGCTGGAGTGCACCCAGGACGCGATAGCCCCCCGTGAGGTCGGAGCCTTCGTCCACCGGACGATCCCCGGCTCGACCCTGGTCACCCTCGACGCCACCGGGCACTGCCCCCACCTGTCCGCGCCCGAGGCCACCAACCAGGCGATCGTCGACTTCCTCGCGAGCCTGTGATGATGTGCCGCGCCGACCATCAGCCCGACCCGCAGGACGCCGACGCGGACGCCGACACGGACGGCGAGACCGCGGACGCCGCCTTCGCCGCACTCCTGGAGGACGGCGCCGAGGACCTCTACGAGAACGCCCCCTGCGGTTACCTCTCCACGCTGATGGACGGCACCGTCGCCAAGATCAACGGCACCCTGCTGGACTGGCTCGGTCTGGAGCGCAAGGCGGTGGTGGGCCGGAAGCGGTTCACCGACCTGCTGACCGTCGGCGGCAAGCTGTACCACGAGACGCATTTCGCGCCGCTGCTGCGGATGCAGGGCGAGATCAGCGGAATAGCCCTGGAGATGAAGCAGACCGGCGGCGGCCGGATGCCCGTGCTGGTCTCGTCCGTCGTCAAACACGGCACCACCGGCCAGCCCCTGCTGATCCGCACCACGGTCTTCGACGCCCGCGACCGCCGCGCCTACGAAGAGGAACTGCTGCGTCGTCGGCAAGCGGCCGAGGAAGCACGCCGACAGGCGGAGGCCGACCGCGCCCGACTGCAGGAGGCGCTCGCCGTGCTCCAGCAGTCCCTGCTCCCGGACAGCCTGCCGCCGGTGCCCGGCGTGCAGACGGCCACCCACTACCACACCGCCTCGCCCGACCGCCTGGGCGGCGACTTCTACGACGTCTTCGCCCTCGACGGCAAACGCTTCGGGTTCTTCCTCGGAGACGTGTGCGGCAAGGGACCCCAGGCCGCCGCACTCACCTCGCTGACCCGCTACACCCTGCGCGCAGCCGCACTGCACGACCCCGACCCCGTCGCCACCCTGACCACGCTCAACACGGTGCTCCACGAGCGCTACGCCGGCAGCGGCGACCCCCGCTACTGCACCGCCGTCTTCGGCACCCTCGAACCCGATCCCGAGACCGGACGGTTGGCCGTCCACCTGGCCGCGGGCGGCCACCCACCGGTCATCGTCCTGCGCGCGGACGGCACCGCCGACTTCCTGCCCACCCCTGGCGGCCTTCTCGTCGGCATCCTGCCCTCCGCGCGCTTCACCGACGCCAGGACCGTGCTCGGCCCAGGCGACACGCTTCTTCTCTACACGGACGGCCTCACCGAAGCCCGCACCGGCCGGGACCGCACCGGTCTCTACGGTGACGAAGCACTGCTCGCCTTCGTCACCGCTCACGCGGGCAAGCCACCGCATGCCGTCGTCCAAGCCCTGACCGGGCTGCTGGACAGCTTCGGTGACGGTCTCGACGACGACACCGCCCTGCTCGCCATCGGTGTCCCCGCCTCCGAACCCCAGACGAGAAACGAACGATGAGCAAGCTGAAGATCACTATTCGAGATGCCGCGACCGGTCCCGTCCTGGAGATTTTCGGTGAACTCGACTACGCCAACGTCGCCGAACTTCAGGCAGTGCTCGGCGGCCTCTCGCTCCGGCCGGGCCAGTGCCTGGTCCTGGACATGGGCGGACTGGAGTTCTGCGACTCCAGCGGCATCACAGCCCTGATCGCCGCGCGCGGGAACGCGCAGGTCGTCCGCGCGGACGTCGTCCTGGCCGCCGTACCGCCGAACATACTGCGCGTCCTGCGCATCGTCGGCCTCGACCAGATCTTCACCTCCACCCGGACAGCGAGAGCGCCACCCGTCCCTGAGCCGGGCTCGGGGCGGAGCCGGGTCCCGGCTCCGCCCCGGCGGTCAGGGCAGGATCTCGACGTACCCGTCGGTTCCGTGCACGCGGATCCGCTGCCCGTCCCGGATCCGCCGGGTGGCCTGCTCCACGCCCACGACGGCCGGCAGGCCGTACTCCCGGGCGATCACCGCGCCATGGGTCATCTGGCCGCCCACCTCGGTCACCAGGCCCGCGATGCCGACGAACAGCGGCGACCAGCTCGGGTCCGTGAAGGTGGTGACCAGGATGTCGCCCGGTTCGAGGTCGGCGTCCGCCATGTCGAGGACGACGCGGGCCCGTCCCTCGACGGTGCCGGTGGACACCGGCAGGCCGATCAGGGCGCCGTCCGGCACGTCGTCGCGCCGGTACGCCCCGGAGAGGGCCTCACCGTCCGAGGTGAGGACCCGGGGCGGGGTGAGCGCCTGGTACGAGCGGAACGCGTCCTTGCGCTCCCGGACGAGCCGGTCGTCGACCTGCCCCGAGCGCACGACGTCGTGGAACTCCTCGAAGGTGAGGTAGAAGACGTCCTCCGCGTCGGTGAGCACGCCCGCCTCCACGAGGCGCTCCGCCTCGGCCGTCAGGGCCTGCTTGTAGACGAAGTAGCGGCTGATGATGTCGTACTTCGGGTACTCCCGGTATCCGATGAAGGTGCGGACCCGGTCGATCATGCCCTTGGTCTCCTCGGCCTTCCGCTCCCCGTCCGGAAGGGCCCGCAGGCGTGACAGCACGTCCTGTTCCTTCTTCAGTGCCTCCTGGCGGCCCTGCTCGAAACGCCGCCGGGCCGCGCCCGGTTCGAAGTTCCTGACGTGGTCGAGGATCACGGGGACGAGCGTGCTGGGGCGCTCGCGCCAGCGCGGCCTCGTGATGTCGATCTCGCCGACGCAGCGCATGCCGTACCGGTCGAGGTAGGCCTCGATGGCGTCACGTGCCTCGGCCCCGCCCGGCAGCTTCGCCAGCTCGTCGAGGAAGCCGTCGTCCTCGACGCCCTCCAGGAAGCCGACCACCTCCGGACGGGGGCGGATCACGTCCGCGACGTCGAGCAGGGCGAGCCCCATCTCCGAGGTGACGTTGCCGGGGGCGGACAGGGTCAGCGTGTCGGCCGCGTTCTTCTCGCCGAGCCACTCCTCCAGCTTGTCGTTGAGCCACCACGTGGCCTCCATGCCGGCCATGATCGCCTTGAAGTTCAGCGGATCGGTGAGGACTCGTTTGTGTTCCTCGAAGGCCTCCAGCAGGTAGTCGAACAGTTCCGGTCCGGTCTTCGTCCGGACGTCGCGCCGCAGCGCGGCGATGGATGCCTGGCTGCGCTCGATCAGCCCGGTGACGACGGCCGGATCGGTCTCGATCGGGTCCGGGGCCCCGCCGGCGCGTGGCTCGGCCGAGGGCGCGTCCGGGAGCGAGGGGACGAAGTCGTCGCGGTCGAGGACGGTCTCCAGGGCGTCCCTGACCAACGGATCGCCCTTGCCCATGAGGTCCAGCAGGGCCGCGCGGCTCGCGGGCGAGGCCAGGCGCCCGGTGACGTCGACGAACAGCCTCCCGCCGGCCTGGTGCATCCGGGCCATGGCCGTCAGCTGCCACATGGACAGGCCCAGCGGCCTCATGGCGTCGGTCATCATCTGCTGATGGCCGACCGAGACGTAGACGTGGTTCTCCTGGTCATCGCTCTCGGGGACCGGGAACAACGTCGTGATGGGCCGGCTCTGCACGATGTGGAAGTCGTCGTCGACCAGGCACCATTCGATGTCCTGCGGCCGGCCGAAGTGCGCCTCGATCCGCCGTCCCAGCTCCGCGAGCCGGACCGCCTGCGCGTCGGTCAGCGCCGGCTGCTCCTGCCGCCGCGAGTCGATCACCACTTCCCGCGTGCCTCCGGCCGGCAGGGCGCGCACCTCACGCTGCTTGGCGGAGATCGTCCTGGCGACGACCTCGCCGTGCCGCACCTTGAAGACGTCCGGGTTCACCAGACCGGACACCAGGGCCTCGCCGAGGCCGAAGCCGGCGTCCACGGTGGCGACCGTCCGGTCGCCCGTGACGGGGTCAGCCGTGAACAGGATGCCGGACGCGTCCGGGAGGACCATCCGCTGCACGACGACGGCCATGAGGACCGTACGGTCGTCGATGCCGTTGCGCCGGCGGTAGGTCACGGCCCGCTCGGTGAACAGCGAGGCCCAGCACCGGCTGACGTGCCGGAGGACCTCCGTTGGGCCCATGACGTTCAGGTAGGTGTCCTGCTGGCCCGCGAAGGAGGCCGTGGGCAGGTCCTCGGCCGTGGCGCTGGACCGGACGGCGTACGGGATCCGCTCGCCGGACCGGGCGAGCGCACCGGTGATCGCCTCCGCCAGTTCGTCCGGGACGGCGATCTCCTCGATGGTCCGGCGGATCTCCGCGCTGAGCGTGCGGATCGCCTCCTGGTCGTCCGGGCTCACGCGCGCGAGCCGGTCGAGCCGCGCGTCGAGCGACGGTGACCGTGCCACGACCCGCCGGTAGGCATCCGTCGTCACGCAGAAGCCCGCCGGCACACGGATGCCCTCGATCCGCGACAGGCTGCCCAGATGAGCACCCTTGCCGCCGACGACGCCGAGCCGGCTCTCGTCGATCTCCTGAAGGTCCAGCACGTACTGCTCGGTCATCGCGACACCTCCGAGGCGGCCGTGCTGTGCCGCACTGCGTTGCCCGATCGAATTTCCAGGTCTGTCGAACCGTCGGTCGAGCACGTCGTCATCCGCGGTTGCCTTCCCCTCGACGAGTCGGTCGGTCGCTCCGCCCTTCGGGGCGCTGCGCACCATACGTCGACAACAACACGTCGTTTCCCCATTTCCGCAGGTTGTGGCCTCGGCGGACGATTGTGCGCCCTGACGGGGGGCTTGCCGCAAGCCCCCCGTCGCGCTATAAGTTGAGAGTGGCAAGGAGAGTTCTCTCCTTGCCTTTTCCTTTTGCCGTCCTCCGGAGCGGGCCATGTGCTTGGTCGACGCGTCATCGGGTACCGCGTTTGAATAAGGGTGGTACCTGCATGGCCAAGCGATTACTGAAAGCGATGGGTGTGTGACTCGTCTCAGTGGCTCGGGGGACGACCAGTCGAGCGGACCGGGTGACGACCCACTCTCCGTCGCGCTGGAGGTCGCCGACGCCGTGGACGGTCTCGCGAACCTGTGGTCGGTGGCCGCCCAGGGAGCGAGCCTGAGGCTGTCACCGCACCAACTGAGAGCCCTTCGGGTCCTGGAGGCGGAACCGGGACTCAATCTCACCACTCTGGCCGAGACCATGGACATCGGTCCGCCGACCGCCAGCCGGCTGTGCGACCGGCTGGAGGCGGCCGGGCTGCTGGAGCGTCTGCTGCACCCGCACAGGCGACGCGAGGTGCAGCTCGTTCTCACGGGGCGCGGCCGGCAGGTGCTGAACGAAGTGGCGGTGCGCAGATCAGAGGCGCTCGCCGCGGTCCTCGCGGCCATGGAACCCGGCGAGCGGTCGGCACTGAGCGGAGGGCTGACGGCCTTCCTGAGCGCTCAGATCGATGCCGACAAGGAGAGCTGAAGCCACGGACCCGAGGGCTGACCGGGCGGTCAGCCCTGGCGGCCGTTCCAGTCGAGGCAGACCACGGCGGCGTCTGACAGCAGCTCCGTGCTGCCGAAGTGCTCGATCAGTCCCGAGACGACCGCGCGTGCCGTCTCGTGGGGCGCCGCGGTGCGGGTGGCGCCGAGGATCTGGCGCAGGACCCGCTCGCCGAACAGGTCGCCCGTCGTCGAGCGGGTGCCGTGGACACCGGTGCTGACCGCGATGAGACGGTCACCGGGCTCGACCTGGAACGTCTGCTGCGTGTAGAGGGTCTCCTCGAACATGCCGAGCGGCAGCTGCGCCTCCAGTTCGACCCGCTCGGTCCGGCCGCCGCGCTGCTGGAACAGTTGCGGGGACCCCGCGTCGACGGCGTGCACGAGGCCCGTGGCCAGATCGAAGCGCAGCAGCAGCGTGGAGGCGTACGCCTTGCCGCCGTACTGGGCGTAGACGGCCTGGTCGGCGAGGCACGCCTGGTCGGCGAGGCCTATGCCGGCGCGGCGGGCGTTGCGCAGGGCGCCGGTCGTGAGTCCGGCGAGCAGGGAGGCGTCGATGCCCTGTCCCATGCCGTCGGTGACGGTCAGGACGAGGTGGTCGGCGCCGGTGGACCAGTCGAAGGTGTCGCCGCCGATGGCGTAGGCCGGTTCGAGGTGGGCGCCGATGACGTACTCCTCGCGGGCGCAGCCCCGGCCGGGCAGCAGCTGCCACTGCATTTCGGCGGCGAGGGTCAGCCGACGGGTGCGGCGGGCCTGGAGGTAGAGGTCGGTGTCGCGGCCTGCGGTGGCGACCTCGTGTCCGAGCGCCGTGGCGAAGTCGCCGAGCTGGAGCACGGTGTGTGGGTCGACGGCGCCCGCGGGCAGATGCACCGAAAGGACGCCGAGGCGGTCGCCGCGCACGGTGATGGGCAGGTGCGCCATGTGCCCGGACGGTTCGTGGAGGACTTCGAGCACCGGCTTCTGGGTGAGGAAGGCGCTGCCCGCGGGCCCCTCGTGGGCGGAGACCGGGGGGCCCGTCCGTGGCAGGTGCGTCACCGGTTGCAGGACCGTCAGGCCGTAGTCGGCGAGAAGCAGCCTCACGTCCTGGGCGCCCACCCGTTCGGCGAGCAGACGGCGGGCGGTGGCGACCAGGGCGTGCGGCGGTGCCGCGCGGAGCTGGGCTTCCGCGGACAACTGCGGTTCAGAGGCTTTCACGGAATCCACCCTCTCGCCTTGTGTCCTTCACGCTACCGCGCGCGGGCCGGCTCTCAGGCGGTTCGGAGTCGGAGGGGGACCGGTCAGACTTCCGGGGCCGCTTCCGCGCCGTCGGGGTCACGGTGTGGCACAGCAGCAGGCAGACGTCGTCGTCCCGTTCTGAGTCGTACAGGAGGGGCTTGAGCAGGGCGTCCGCGGCGGCGTCCAGGTCCTGTTCCAGCTCCGGCGTGGTCAGCGCCTCCAGGGCGCGGCCGAGACGTGCGATACCGGGGTCGATGCCCTGCCCCCGGCGTTCCACCAGGCCGTCGGTGTACAGCACCAGGGACGAACCGGCGGGCAGCTCGGCCCGCTGGTCCGTGTACACGTAGGGCAGCGGGATGCCCAGCATCACGCCGGGTTTGGCTTCGAGGACCCGTACGGTGCCGTCGGCGGCGCGGACGACGGCGGGCGGGTGGCCTGCCGAGGCCCAGACCACTTTCGGTTCGCCGGGCCGGAAGCGGGCGATCAGCGCGGTGGCGTACAGCTCGGGCTGGAGGTGGCCGAGCATGCGGTGCAGCCGCGTGAGGATCTCGCCGGGGGTGGCGTTCTCCACGGCGTAGGCGCGCAGGGCCGTGCGCAACTGGCCCATGACGACGGCGGCGTGCAGTCCGTGGCCGGTGACGTCCCCTATGACGGCCAGCAGGCTGCCGTCGGGCTGGAGGAAGGCGTCGTACCAGTCGCCGCCGATGTTCATGCCCCAGGTGGCGGGAAGGTAGCGGGCGGCGAGCAGCAGGCCCGGCGGGGTGGGCAGGTCGGTGAGCTGGGCGCGCTGCAGGGCCTCGGCGGTGTTGCGGGACTGCTGGTAGCGGTGGGCGTGGTCGAGGGCGACGCCGACCCGGCGGGCGAGCTCGACCAGCATCGTGGAGGTGTCCTCGTCGAAGCGGGGGCCGGGGGCGGTGAGGGTGAGGACGCCCAGCAGGCGCTGTGCGACGAGGGGGATGGCCAGCAGCGGCCGCTCGGGGGACAGGGCGGAGGGCGGGAGGTCGTCGACGCCGGGAAGGGCGCCGGGGTGGGCGGCGGCGTGCTGGGGGCGACCTGTGCGGGCGGCGGCCACGGCGGCGGCCGAGTGCTCCCGGACGCGGTGCGGGCGCTCGTCGTCGTGATCCTCGTACTCCTCCTCGTCGAAGAGCCAGACGTCGAGCTGCGCCGCGTACTCCGGCACCAGCATGTCGGAGAGGCGGCGCAGGATGGCCGTGTAGCTGAGGGACGACGTGATGGCGGCGCTGGCGTCACCGAGGAACGTCAGCAGGCGCCGGGCCCGTTCCGCCGCGGTGCGCGCGGTCCGCTCGGCTTCGAGGAGCTCGCGCTGCGCGCGTGCCGCGGCCTCCAGGTCGGCGTGCAGGGCCAGCACGCCCTGGTTGGTGTGGTGCAGCTCCTCCCGGTGCAGCCGGACCAGGTTCTCCTGCTCGTCGAGCAGGCTCAGCACCGCCGCGGTGTCCTCGTCGGCCCGCAGCAGGGCCTGCGGCAGCGAGCCGGCGACGCGGCGGCCCGTGCGGGCGGGCTGGTGGGGCAGGGGGCAGGTGAGTGCGGGTGTTTCGTCCTCAGGGTCCGGCTCCCCCTCTCCGGCCGGACTCAAGGACACCTCGAGCCGGCCTTCCTGCCCGGGGGCGGACTGCCGTACGTGGAGCCGGAGTTCCCACGCACCGCCCGCGCCGAGGCAGTGGCGCAGTCGTGCCGTCAGCGCCGTCAGGAAGCGGACGCGTTCCAGCGTCGGCGCCCCGCCGTCCGTGGCGAGGCGGTCGACGGCGGCGCGGGCCCGGGCGGCGTCGGCGACCGACGCGATGCTCCAGACCTCAGGGGGTGCGGTCATGCGGGTCCGTCCGGGGGTCAGGGGCCAGTACGGCCACACTGGCGTCGTCGCGCAGGGGCCGGGCGGCGCTGCCGGCGTCTCTGAGGACGACCGCGGCGACCACGGCCGGATCGTGGGCGCCGAGTCGGGAATCGCCGGGCGGCACCCAGCGGCTGGGGAGCCCGTCGCTGTGCAGGACGAGCAGGCTGTCCGACGCCCAGGCATTCTCCCGCAGGGGCACGGTCGCGGGGAAGTGGGCCCCGACGATGCCCGGGTGGGAGACGAGGGGGTGCCACGTGCCGTCGGTGCGCAGTCTGGCGCCGATGTTGCCGACTCCGGCGAACGAGAGCCGGTCGGTGTCCTCGTCGAGCTGGGCGACGCCGACGGCCGCCCCGCGCGTGGTCCGCAGCGCGGTGTGCAGCCGCCGCAAGATCTCGGCCGGCGGCAGATCCGCACACAGGCGCAGTTCTTCCACAGCGGCTGTGGAGGCCTCGGCTGCCTTGGCCCCGTGGCCGAGCCCGTCCACCAGCATCAGCGTGATGCGAGGACCGGAGCGCACCCGGCTGAACGCGTCCCCGGAGTGTTCGGCATGGGCGAGCGAGGTGGTGATCCCCCCGGCCCGGGTGCCGGTGCGAGAGCCGGCCTCCCGGGGGCGAGGACCGCGGGGCGCCCGCGCCGGGGTGATGCGTGCCACCGCGACGGTGCCCCGGCCCGGTCTGCTGTGCAGGTCGAACTCGCTCGCGACGCGACGGCAGGTGCCCAGGCCCGCACCGAGGGAGGAGGAGGCGGTGGTGTGACCGTCCCGCATGGCCGCCGAGACGTTCTCGATGCCCGGTCCGTGGTCGATCGAGGCGATCTGTACGCAGGGCACGTCCTCGGCGAGGGTGTCGGAGGGGGCGGCCAGATTGATGAGGACACGGCCGCCGCCGGCGTGCTTGACGAGGTTGGTGCCCAACTCGGTGGCCACCAGCGCCGCGACCGCCGTGGCGTGCGCGTCCAGCCCCGCCCGGGCGCAGGCGGCCTCGGCGGCGACGCGTACGTCCCGCACTCGGGTGCTGTCCTGGACCGGGATGTCCCAGACCCTGCTCAAGGCGCACCTGTGCGGGGCGCGGGCAGGCCGGAGACCCAGTCGGTGATGGTGACGGTGGTGCCCTCGCCGGGGCGGGTGTCGAGGGCGAACTCCTTGACGAGGCGCTTGGCCCCGCTCAGGCCCATGCCGAGGCCGCTTCCCGTGGTGTAACCGTCGGTCATGGCCAGCTCGACGTCCCGGATGCCGGGACCCGCGTCGACGAAGGACAGCCGCACTCCGCGGTGGGCGCCTTCCGCGAGCACCGTCATCTCCATGTGCCCGCCACCCCCGTGGACGAGGGCGTTGCGGGCCAGTTCGCTGGCCGCCGTCACCAGCTTCGTCTGCTGGACCAGGTTGAAGCCGAGATCGGCAGCGGTCTGGCGCACTTGCTGTCGTACCCAGGCCAGGTCGGCGTCCGAGCCGATGGGCAGGCGCGTGGTCGAGGTGATGGGGGCATGCATCATGCACCCTCTTCCGGGTGTGCGGTCGGAGCCGCCGAGGCTGCGCGGGCCAGCAGGGACAAGGCCTTCTCGACGTTCAGGGCGGTTCCCAGGCCGGGCAGGGTGAGACCCATCTCGACCAGGGTGATGGCCACGGCGGGACGCATGCCCGCCAGCACGGTCCGGGCGGCCAGCAGACGTGCGCTCGCGGCGATCTCGGCCAGGACGCGGCCGAGGAAGGAGTCGACGATCTCCACCCCGGAGATGTCGATCACGACACCGTTCACCGGCGTCGGACTGGAGGCGATCCGCTGGGAGATGTCGTGCTGGAGCTGTTCGGCCGCCCCGTCGTGCAGCTCGCCCTGCAAGGTGACCAGCAGGACGTCTCCCAGCGCCAGGACCGGTACCGGGCCCGGGCCGGAGTGCGTGGCGACGAAGCCGGTCACCGCGGGCTCGCCGCCGTCACCGGGCGTGGGGAGACGACGATGCCCTGCTGGGTGAGCGCGTAGGCCAGCGCGTCGGCGAGACCGGCCCGCGTGATGATCGACCCGAGGTCGATGCCGAGGTGGACGATGGTCTGCGCGATGGCGGGACGGATCCCGGAGACGATGCACTCCGCGCCCATCAGCCGGGCCGCGGCGACCGTCTTCATCAGGTGCTGGGCCACGAGCGAGTCCACGGTCGGGACACCGGTGATGTCGAGGATGGCGTACGCGGCCCGCTGGTCCACGATGGCTTCCAGGAGGCTCTCCATCACGACCTGGCTGCGGGCGCTGTCCAGGGTCCCGATCAGCGGCACGGCGACGACGCCGTCCCACAGCTTTATGACCGGCGTGGCCACCTCCAGCAACTGCTGACGCTGCCGGGCGATGAGCTCCTCGCCCGCGCTCACCGTCGTCTCCATGATCACCAGGCGGAGCGTGGCCATCAGGACCGCCAGCGCCTGCGCGCACGCGTTGCCGCGCACGTCGTCGTCGGCGTCCTGGAATTCAGCGGACAGCAGGGCGGTCACCGGCTCACGCAGCCCCGCGACCTCGCCGGCGATCTGCACCGGCGTGTACCCGGCCCGGGCGCGCGCCGCAGCCATCCGTCCCAGCTGGTCCCGCACGGTGTCGAAGCCCGGGGCGTCGACCTCCTCCAGTCGTCCGGCGCGGGCCACCTCGGCCAGGGCGTCCACCACGGCCTTGCACGCCTCGACCGCCTCGTCCCGGGACACGGTGAAGACCGTGCGGAACAGGGCGGCGTCCGCCCAGCGCTGGGCGATCTGCTCACGACGCCGCTCCAGAAAGGCGCCCAGCTCCTTCGCCGTGTCGAGGGCTGTGTCGTGCTCCGCCACCTGCATCGTCTCCCTGCCTGCGAGCCCTTTCGGCCCGCCGAGCGGTCAGGCCATGCGGCAATTATTGCCGCATGGCAAACGTTAACGTGAGCGTGTGCGGGGAACAACATGCCCCCGCCGTCACCGGGCAGACTCGCCGGTCAGTCGAACTGCCGCCTGCCGTGCCAGTCCAGACAGACGATCAGCGCGTCGTCGTCCGGTATGGCCTGACCGCGGTGGCCGGTCAGCTCCCGCAGGATGGCGCGCGGCACCTCGGCGGCGGGCAGCAGGCGGGTGGACTGGATGGCCCGCGTCAGAGCGGCTTCCCCGTACGCCTCGCCCCGGGGGGAGGCCACGGCGTGGACTCCGTCGCTGACGAAGACGAGCCGGTCGCCGGGCTCGATGTGAAAGTCCTGTGCAACGTAGTCGGTCTCCTCGAACATGCCCAGCGGGAGCTGGGCGTCGAAGTCGACGCGTTCCACGGTCCCGCCGCGCAGCCGCAGCAACTGGGGGGAGCCCGCGTCCACGACGCTCGCCCGGCCGGTGGCCAGGTCGAAGTCGAACATCAGGACAGACAGGTAGCTCTGGCCCCGGTAATGGGCGTAGACGGCCTGGTCGGCCAGGGCCGCCTGGTCGGCGATGGACAGTCCGGCACGCCGGGCGTTGCGCAACGCGTTGATGGCCAGGTTCGTCAGCAGGGACGCCTCTATGCCCTCGCCCATGCCGTTGGTGACGTACAGCATCAGGTGGTCTGCGGTGGCGGACCAGTCGAAGTTGTCGCCGAAGATCGCATAGGCGGGCTCCAGTTGGGCACCCAGCTCGTACTCGGGGCGGGAGCAGGAGCGGCCGGGCAGCAGTTGCCACTGCATCTCGGCGGCCAGGGTCAGCCGGTCCTTGCGCCGCGCCTGGAGGTACAGGTCGGTGTCCCGTTCGGCCACGACCACCTCGTGCCCCAGCACATCGGCGATGTCGGCCAGTTCGGACTCCCAGCCCTGGGCGGCGTCGCTTTCGGGCAGGGTCACGGACAGCACGCCGAGCCGGTCGCCGCGCACACTGACCGGCAGATGCAGACGCGTCCGCCCGGTGCGCTCCTCCTCCCGGTACGGCTTCTGCGAGCCGAAGGCCCGGCCGGCCGGGGTGTTGTGCACCGACAGAGGCTCCAGCGTGTGCGGCAGCACCGAGACCGGTTGGAGCACGGTCAGGCTGTAGTCGGCCATGAACAGCTCGACGTCCTCCGCGCCGTACTGCTCGATCAGTACGGCGCGGATGGCGTCGAGCAACTCGTGGGGGGCCGCTGTGCGCAGGGCGCGTTCAACGGCCAGAAATCTCTTCATGATGGAAAAACACCTGTCCTTCGCCGGACGACGTACGGGTCCCGCTCACGAGGGCGGCTCGCTTCGACCGTCCCGGTCCTGGGTGGCCGGCCCGCCCGCCTAGTACGCTGACAGGCACCCCAGTGCCTGCGAGAGTGTGATCGTGACTGCCTTCCGCCGCCGCTCAGAGCCCGATGAGGTCGCACGCGTGACCACCACGGCCGTCGAGCTGCTGGAGGTCGTGTGGGGCCGGGCCTCGACCGCGCCCACCTCCGCGTCGCAGCTTCGGGTGCTGCACATCCTCGAGCACCACGACGGCATCAACCTGCGCACCCTCGCCGAGTCCCTCGCATCGACCCCGCCGTCCACCAGCCGGCTGTGCGACCGGTTGGTGGCGGCCGGGTTCGTCGAGCGGGTCGTGAGCGAGGAGGACAGACGTGAGGTGCGGCTGCACCTCAGTGGCCGGGGCCGCGCCTTCCTCGTCGACCTGCGTGCCCGCAGGGAGAGGGAGTTGCGGACGGTGCTGGCGGACATGCCTGCCGCCAAGCGGGTCGCGCTGCTGGAAGGGCTGGAGGCGTTCTGCGCCGCGGCGGCGCAGACACACGACGAGGCGACGGGTTCCGACAGCCGGACCGCCTGAACCGCTGATCGCGCCGTCGGCATCCTCGTCACCTCTCGACATGGGTGACCAGCACACGGAGCGGTCTCCGCCCACCGGAGCATTCCAGGTCCTTCCCCGTACGTCCGACACGGTCGCTGCGTTGCTTCATGGCTTCCATTGTCAGACGGCAACGGTGCGTCTGACGCCCTTACCTGAACTCGGTTACCCCGTCGTGTCGAGATCTTCGGTGGGTGTGCCGTATGTCTCTCGATCGAGGGAAGCCGCGCATGCGCGGAGCCATCCGGGGAAGAGTGATGGATTTCCGCTTTGCTCTGCGCTGGGTTTTTCCGGGCTGCTTTTCGGCTTTTCCGTCTGTTCAATCGAAGAGCAGGACGCGCGGGGCGAAGGTGCCTTCGGGGCCGTCGGCGCGGCCCACCGACCAGACCGTCCGCGTGCCCGGCACCGGTGCCAACCGCAGCGTGAAGGACTCTCCCTCTCCGGCCACCGCCGGTTCGGCGTACCCGGTGAAGGACTGCCCGCTCCAGGCGAGGAAGTCCGGCCCGGGAACGAGGGGCGGAGTGCTGCCAGGCGGGCCCCACTTCTGCGAGCGGGCCACCGCGACCCAGGCCAGATCGCCGGAGGGGGAGGCCGTCAGTGAACTGACCGAGCCGAAGTCGGTGGGCACGGTCACCCGGCTCCACGTCTGCCCGTCGAAGCGGACCAGCAGCGGCGGGATCGGCCGGCCCGGGGGACCGCCCACGAACCCGGCCGTGCCGCCCGCCCACACCTCGGTCGCGGACACCGCCAGCACACTGCCCACGGCCGACCGCGGGAAGCCGTCCACGATCGTCTGCTGCCATGCCTGCCCGTCCCAATGGGACACGGCCGCGCCCGAGTCGGTGGTGCCCGCGGCCCAGACGTCGTCGGCCGCCTTAATGTGCAGGCCGTACACGGCTCCCGGCGGCACCGGCACGTCCCGCCACGCTCGCCCGTCCCGGCGCAGCAGTACCTGGGCGCCGTCCCGCGAACCGATCAGCCAGGTCTCACCGCCGCCGGTGACGACCCTCGTCAGCACCACACCGGGCGGCGGCCGGCTCTCGGACCAGGCCGTGCCGTCGAAGCGGAGCAGCCTGGCGCCGCCCGCCGCGTCGCGGCCCACCGCCCAGACCGAGGTCGGTGACGTCGCGGCGATGGACAGCAGCTCACCCTGCCAGCCGATCCCGGACAGGCTCTGGCGGTGCCAGGCGGTTCCGTCCCAGCGCAGCACCAGCGGGAAGCCCGGCGCCTCGCGACCCACGGCGTCGGCGCCCACCGCCCACGCCTGGTCCGGGCCGAACGCCACGGCCTCGTTCAGCGCGGCCTGCGGGCGTACCTGGGACGGGACCGGCACGTGCTGCCAGGACGGGGGCTCCGCCGCGGCCGCGCTCATGACGGCGATCAGGGTCATGGCGAGAGCGAGGGCCGCGACGAGAAATCTGCGTGCCATGGTCAGCCTCCCAGCCGCTCACTCATCAGGTTCGGTTTCGAGCCGTAGACCTCGACGGTGCCGAAGGACAGCAGGGCCGCCCCGGCCCTGGCCAGCGCACGCGCCTTGACGTCGATCGCGTTCGTGCGCTCCGGGCCGTAGGAGAAGGTGACGCGCCGGCCGTCCACCCGCGCGTACCTCGACTGGAACGCGCGGTCGCTGCGCACCGGCAGCCACAGCGCGCCGTCCGGGCCACGCACCATGGCCCCGGTGTACGTGTCGCCCAGCGGCGGATAGGTGGTGCGCCAGGTGTGCCCGTCGAACCTCATCAGGTAGGTGCGGGCCACGCCGTCGGTGTACTGGCTGCCGCCGAGCGTGATCCGGCCGGACGGTTCGAGCAGCAGGGTGTGGACGTTGCTGCTCGGCGGCAGCGGCACCCTCGCGTCCCGCCACGCCGTGCCGTCCCAGCGCAGGACGGTCGTCCCGGTACTGGTGTCCGCCCAGGCCCAGGCGTCCGTGGCGGTACGCGCGGTGATCCCCATCAGGTACAGCACGCCGTCCGGGGTGGCCTGCGCGGTCCAGCGGGAGCCGTCGTAGTGCAGCACCTTCAGCCCGGTGTCGTCCTCACCCACCACCCACGCGGCCCCGGGCACCGCGGCGAAGTCCTGGTAGGTCCACAGGGTCTGCGGCAGCGGGACGGCACTCCACCCTCCCGCCGACCGGCGCAGGATCTCGCCCCCGCCCGCGCGGGTGTGGAGGATCCACATGTCCGCGCCGACGAACTGTGCCCTGCCGAGCCCGCCCGGCTCACCGGCGCCGGGGAAGGTGGTGTCCCGGCTCCACGCCGTGCCGTCCCAGTGGTAGAGCATCGGCCGCCACCCGTCGGAGGCCTGCTCGTACCCGGTGGCCCACGCGTCGTCCGGCCCGCGGGCGGCGAGGTCGGACACGGTCACGGGCGGGGTCGCCGCCGGCACCGGCAGCGCCGACCAGCCCGGCCTCACCGCCGGGGCGGCCGTCACGGCGGAGGTCGGCGACAGCACCGCGGCACACGTGATCACAAGGCAGACGACGACCGCACGGAGACCGTTCACGAGACCTCCCAGCACGCGAAGGTCGCACAGGCTATTGGCGTTCGGCGCCCCGGGACAGACGGCATCCGGCCGATCGTGGGCCCTTGGGAATACGGTTCATCGGCCGGGGTGGACCGCTAGCGGTCGGGAAACGGCCCGGGAACACGGTGTCGTAGTGGACGGACGAGGCCTCGCCGGCCGGTTGGCGGAATCGCGCGGAGCGCACCCTCGTGCGTAGGGGCGCGAGCACTGGTGCGCCTCGTTCTCGTTCCCCGTGGGCGAGGTCGAGCGCGTACGTCTCAGGCGGACGCGGGGGTCGCCCGGTCGGGCGTGGGCTCCAGGCGGACGACGATGCCCTTCGAGGTGGGCTGGTTGCTGATGTCGGCGACGCTGTCCAGGGGCACCAGGACGTTGGTCTCGGGGTAGTAGGCGGCGGCGGAGCCGGGTGCGGTGGGGTAGGGGACGACCTCGAAGTTCTCGGCCCGGCGCTCGCTGCCGTCCGCCCAGACGCTCACCAGGTCGACGCGGTCGCCCTGGGAGAGTCCGAGCCCGTTCAGGTCGGCCGGGTTGACGAGCACGACATGACGGCTGCCGTGGATGCCGCGGTAGCGGTCGTCGAGCGTGTAGGGGACGGTGTTCCACTGGTCGTGCGAGCGCAGGGTCTGCAACAGCAGGTGGCCCTTGGGAGCCTTCGGCACCACCCGCTCGTTGCGGGTGAACAGCGCCTTGCCGACCGAGGTGTTGAACACGCCCTCGTTGACCGGGTTGGGGAGCTGGAAGCCGCCGGGGCGCGTCACCCGCGCGTTGAAGTCGTGGAATCCCGGCACGATGCGGGAGATACGGTCGCGGATCGTGCCGTAGTCGCCCTCGAACCGGTCCCAGGGGATGTCCGGCTTGGCACCGAGGGTGCGGCGGGCGAGCCGGCACAGGATGGCGACTTCGCTGAGCAGCAGAGGCGACGCCGGTTCGAGGCGGCCCTGGGAGGTGTGCACCTCGCTCATGGAGTTCTCCACGGTGACGAACTGCTCGCCGTCGGCCTGTACGTCACGTTCGGTACGGCCGAGGGTCGGCAGGATCAGCGCCGTGTCACCGCAGACCGTGTGCGACCGGTTCAGTTTGGTGGAGATGTGGGCGGTCAGCCGGCACGAACGCATCGCCTCCTCGGTGACGTCGCTGTCGGGGGCGGCGCGCACGAAGTTGCCGGCCAGGGCGAGGAACACCTTGACGCGGCCCTCACGCATCGCCTTGATCGAGTTCACCGAGTCGAGCCCGTGCGGACGCGGCGGGTCGAAGCCGAACTCCTCCTGGAGCGCGTCGAGGAACGCGTCCGGCATCTGCTCCCAGATGCCCATCGTGCGGTCGCCCTGGACGTTGCTGTGGCCGCGCACCGGGCAGACGCCGGTGCCGGCCCGTCCCAGGTTGCCGCGCAGCATCATGAAGTTGACGATCTCCCGGACGGTGGGCACGCCGTGTTTGTGCTGGGTGATGCCCATCGCCCAGCAGACGACGACGCGTTGGCTGCGCAGGACCTCGTCGTGGTGGACCTTCTCGATCTCCTCACGCGTCAGTCCGGTCGCCGCGCGCACGTCGTCCCAGTCGACGGTGCGGACGTGCTCGGCGAACTCCTCGAAGCCGGCCGTGTGCGCGTCGATGAAGTCGTGGTCCAGGACGGTGCCGGGCCGGGTGTCCTCGGCCTCCAGCAGGAGACGATTGAGGGCCTGGAAGAGGGCGAGGTCGCCGCCGGGCTTGATGTGCAGGAAGCGGTCGGCGATCTGGGTGCCGCGGCCGACGACCCCGCGTGCCTTCTGCGGGTTCTTGAAGCGCCGCAGCCCGGCCTCGGGCAGCGGGTTGACCGCCACGACGCGGGCACCGTTGCGCTTGGCCTCCTCCAGGGCGGAGAGCTGGCGCGGATGGTTGGTGCCGGGGTTCTGCCCGACCAGGAAGATCAGGTCGGCGTGGTGCAGGTCGTCGAGGCTGACGGTGCCCTTGCCGGTGCCGAGCGTCTCGCTCAGGGCGAAGCCGCTCGACTCGTGGCACATGTTGCTGCAGTCGGGCAGGTTGTTGGTGCCGAAGGCGCGGGCGAAGAGCTGGAGGACGAAGGCGGCCTCGTTGCTGGCCCGGCCCGAGGTGTAGAAGACGGCCTCGTCGGGGGAGGAGAGCGAGGTGAGCTCGTCGGCGATCACGCCCAGGGCGTCGTTCCAGCTGATGGGCTCGTAGTGGTCGGAGCCCGGCCGCTTGATCATCGGCTCGGTGAGCCGGCCCTGCTGGTTGAGCCACATGTCGGAGCGCACGGCGAGATCGGAAACGCTGTGCTCACGGAAGAAGTCGGCGGTGATCCGGCGTTTCGTGGCCTCGTCGTTGATGTGCTTGGCGCCGTTCTCGCAGTACTCGTTGCGATGGCGTTTTCCGGGGGCCGGATCCGCCCAGGCGCAGCCGGGACAGTCGATCCCGCCCACCTGGTTCATGGCCAGCAGGTCCACCCCGGTCCTGCGCGGGGAGGTCTGCTCCAGGGAGTACTCCAGCGCGTGCACGACCGCGGGGACCCCGGCCGCCCACTTCTTCGGCGGTGTCACGGAGAGTTCGGTCTCCGGCTCCTCGCCGGGCGGGTTCTGCATGGCATCGCCTTTCTCTCGCCGCGACTCGCTCGCCGCTGTGTCCTGCCGCGTCCGGTACGCGCGTCAGCCGACGGGCCACTGGGCCACACGGCTCCTCGGCGGTTCCGGGTGGTCGTGCTGTACCCGCCCGTTGCGGATGGTGCCGCGCCAGGCTCCGCCCTCCTGCCCCACTCCCTCGATGAACTGCTTGAAGTGCTGCAACTCGCGGCGCACCAGCCGGGCGGTCACCTGCGTGACCTTGGAAGACCCGGTGAGCCGTTTCGCGGCTCCCCGTGGCTGCAACAGCATCCGGACGGTGATGGCCGTACCGCCCGACGCCGTGGGCCTGAACTCCACCTCGCCCTGGTGCGAGGGGCGCAGCTCCAGAGCACGCCAGGCCAGGTAGGCGTCGGGGTCCTGCTCGACGATCTCCATCGCGAAGCGACGGCGCAGCGGCCCGTAGCCGATGGTCCAGGCGGTCACGGTGGGCCTGACCTGCTCGACGCCGTGCACCACGCTCGAGAACCGGGGGAAGGTCTTGAACTGCGTCCACTGGTTGTACGCCGTCCGCACCGGCACCGCGACCTCCACCGTCTCCTCGACGTGCCGCCTGCGCAGCGGCCGGCGGCGCGTGACGCCGTCGCCGTCGGAGGGCATCCCCGGCGGGTTCGGGACGGCCTGCCGGGAGTCGTGTTCACGCGCCATCGTGGCCTCTCCTCCGGTGAGGGCGCCGGGGTGTCGCGCCGCCCGGCCCCCTTCGTGCGTCAGGGCTTCTCTACCGGTTCCCACATCGGGGTTTTCGAGTCGTCCCGATACCTCGGCGTTCCGCGCGGGGCGGTGTTCCCAGGCGGCGCTCATCCCCGGGCGGGGGTCAGGGCTCGGGCGTCCGTTCCAAGGGTGGGGGTGTGCGGCTGTAGTGGGCTCCCCTGGTGCCGTAGTGGGCGAGGTACAGGGTCTCGCCGTCGACCTGGAGCTCGGGCGGCGGCGGGTTGGGGACGAAGAGCTGCGGGTCGGAGTGGCCGTCGATGCGGACGGGCTCCCGGGGCTGGTTCCAACTGTCCGCCCAGAGCTGGGCCCGTTCGCGTGTCCATGGGTTCTGCAGGGTCCGCGGGGCGGACGGGTCGTGGAGGTAGCCGTTGAGGCTGCGGACGAGGGCCTCGCTGTAGACGCCCTTGACCCGGAAGTTCTCCAGGTCCTCCGCGCGCACGACCATGTTGACGTACCGGCGGCCGTTGCCCCGGTGCCGGCCCACCGCGGGCCAGCGGCAGTGGCCGGGGTCCCAGCGGACGCGCGGGATCCACAACAGGGTGCCCGCGGAGAAGTGCCGCGTGCCGTGCTGGATCTCGAGGCCGCTCTCGCCGTGTGCGGTCTCCCGCGCGACATTGGCCACCAGGCACCAGCCCAGCAGCCCGTCGGGTGCCTCGTCGTCGGTCGGTTCGGTGTCTGTCACGTCGAGAATGCTGAGGCATGTCGGAGGACGTGGCAAAGCTATTGTTCGGCAGGCCCGACCGGCGCGAAATGTCCAGGTCGAGGGCCTCAAATTCCCGTAAAGCAGAGAACCGCTGTGCGCCGACGCAGACCTGGCGAACGCTTAGCGTGCCGCTGGCTCCCGAGACCAGGAGGGCACCGGCCGCGAGCAGCTTGGGACGCCGCGCGAAGGACGAGACGGGACGGCCGGAACGGTCAAACTCCGGTTCGGGTGGGGACATTCTGGCCAGCGGTCACTCCGGCCGTGGGACGGGGGCGGGCGTGCCGTCGGTCCGGGTTTCCAGAGCGTGCAGGACGGCCACCATGTCCTCGGCGCCGTGGCCCTGTTCGACGGCCTCGGCGTACAGGGCGTGACAGGCGTCGAGGAGCGGGGAGGCCAGCCCGGCCTCGCGGGCGGCCTCGGCGATCAGACGGTTGTTCTCCAGGACGTTGGTGGCGGCGGCCTGCACGGTGAAGTCGCGGGCCAGCAGCTTGGACCCCTTCACCCGTGAGACGGCACTGGCCATCGGGCCCGCGTCCAGGACGTCCCGGAGCAGGCGCTGGTCCAGTCCGTACCGGTCGGCGAAGTGGAACGCCTCGGCCAGCCCGGTGACGAGGGTGATCAGGAACAGGTTCACCGAGAACTTCATCAGCAGCGCGCCGGGGACCGCACCGCAGCCGAACGTCTCCCGGCACATGGTGGCCAGCAGGGGGCGTACGGCCGCGACGGCGTCGTCGTCACCCGCCGTCATTCCCACCAGTTCACCCTGCTCGGCGGGGATGCGGGAGCCGGAGACGGGAGCCTCGACGTACCGTCCGCCCGCCGCCCGGACGGCGTCCTGGAGACCGGCCGAGTACTCGGCCGAGGTCGTGCCCATGTGGACGACGGTCCGTCCCGTCACGAGACCGGCGAAGTCCGGGGTGGCGCGCTTCAGTACGGCGTCCACGGCGGCCTCGTCGGCCAGCATGAGGAACACGGTTGCGGCCCGGTCGAAGACCTCGGCAGGGCTCGCGGCGACCTCCGCTCCGGCGGCGCTCAGCGCCTCGCTCCGGCCGGGGGTGCGGTTCCACACGAGGAGAGGTGTTCCGGCCCGGGCGAGATTGAGGGCCATGGGCTGCCCCATGGTTCCGAGGCCGATGAATCCCACGTACACGAGGCACCGCCTTTTCCGGCTCCCGCCGTAGCCGAGCCGTCGCCGCACACTATGACAGCGGTCATAGTAAGCGTCTTTATGACGGCGGTCATAGAGTGAAGCCGAACAGCAGCGGACCTGGAGGTCGGAGATGGCGGTGTCCGAGGGGGGAGCTCGGGAGCGGGGAGCTCGGGAGCGGATGGTCTTCAGCGCGGCCCAGCTCATCCGGCGCGAGGGGGTCGCCGGCACCGGGATGCGCGAGGTCGCCGTCCACGCCGGTGCGCCGCGCGGTTCGCTCCAGCACTACTTCCCCGGCGGCAAGGAACAACTGGTCAACGAGGCGGTGCGGTGGGCGGGCCGGTACGCGGGCAACCGGGTCGCCCGTTTCCTCGCCGCCCTGCCCGAGCCGACACCGAGCGGGCTGTTCGCCGAGATGGTGCGCCAGTGGACCGACGAGTACGAGAGCGCCGGCTTCGCGGGTGGCTGCCCCGTCGCCGCCGCCACGGTGGACTGGGCGGAGTCGACCGCGTCCACTCGGGCTGCCGTGGCGGAGGCGTTCGCGACCTGGACCGGTCCGGTGGGCCGGGCGTTGGCCGACATGGGCGTGCCGGAGGAGCGGGCCGGCGCGCTGGCCACCCTCATGGTCAGCTCCTTGGAGGGGGCGATCCTCATGGCCCGGGCCCAGCGGGATGTCGGTCCGCTGACGACTGTGGCCCGCGAACTCGGCCCGCTCCTGGACGCGGCGGTGAGCCGGGAGGGCTGACCTGGGCGCTTCGTTCGTGTCGGCTGACCAAGACAGTGCCGATCATCGCTTGGTCGGATCCGGTCACGAAGAGGTCGGACACCGCCCCCGATGTCCCGGGCGCCGAGCGCTCGAGTCGGTTCTGATCGGGGCGAGGGGCCAGCGGTCGTCGTACCTGTGTTCCCCCAGGACGGCGCTCACGACCACGTTGATCCGCGTCGCGACGGACAGCACGTTCGCGCTCGAAGACGCCCGGGCAGCACACGAACGTGCCGCCCGAGGGCATATCGAGGGGAAGACCGTGCTCACGGCATGACAAGCTGTGCTTCCCACTGCCCGAACCCAGGAGGTCATGATGACCGCAGAAGCCGCATCCCCAGAAGGTTCGGAACCGACCGACGCCGAGACGTCAGCCATCGCACCCGACAGCGACGGCAACTACGACCTCAAACGGAAGTTCCGTGAGGCGCTGGACCGCAAACGCGGTGCACAGGCGGAGGCCGCCGACATCGCCGCCAACTCTCCCGCGGCGAAGATCCGCGGGGCGCACGGCCCGGCGTCGAGCCAGCGGTCGTTCCGGCGCAAGAGCGGGGGCTGAGCCGAAGCGGTTCGGCAGCCGAACACCTGCCGCTGCCGCTGTGGCCGCCCGGGAGCACTCGACATCTCCGAGACCGCTTCCGGGCACCTCACCCCCTGCCGTAGGTCGTCCTCGCGGTGGCCGAACTCACCGGCCCGGATACCCCGTTGAACGATGCGTCGCCGCCACATAGGTTCCGGCGTATGACGAACGTACGCATCGGTGTGATGTACGACCGCGACTGGGCCCCGGAAGGGCTGCCCGGGTTCGCCCGGCAGGCCGAGGCGCTCGGCGTGGACGACCTGTGGGTCGTGGAGGACCTCGGGTGGAACGGCGGGGTGTCCGCGGCGGCCGTGGCCCTGGGAGCCACGGAGCGCATCAGGGTGGGCATCGGCATCGCCCCCGCCCCCTTGCGCAGCCCCGCGCTCCTCGCGATGGAACTGGCCACGCTGGCCAGGGTGTTCCCCGGCCGGCTGGTGGCCGGCGTCGGGCACGGGGGGCAGGATTGGATGGCCCAGGTGGGGGCAGTGGCACGCTCCCCGCTGGCCCTGCTGGAGGAGACGATCACCTCGGTTCGCGCGCTGCTGCGTGGAGAGCGGGTCGAACTGGCGGGCCGTGAAGTCCGCCTGGACGGCGTCGAGTTGACGCATCCGCCGGCCGAGGTTCCGCCGGTGGTCGCGGGAGTGGTGCGCCCTCGCTCCCTGGAGCTGTCCGGACGGGTCGCGGACGGCACCGTGATCGCGGAGGGCCACGGTCCGCACGACCTGGAGAACGCCCGCGCCCTGATCGGCAAGGGTGGCGCCGCGTCCGACCACACCCTGACGGTCTTCGCCTTCGCCTGCGTCGGAGACGACGCCGACGAGGTGACTCAGGCCCTGCGGCCGCACGTCGAGGGCCACGCCGCCTGGCTCGGACGTCCGCCACACGAGGTGTTCACCGTCTCGGGCCCCGCCGCCAAGGCCGCCGAGCAGATCCGCGAGCTGGCGGCGGCCGGTGCCGACACGGTCGCCCTGCGGATCGCCGGGCCGGATCCGCTGCGGCAGCTGAAGGCCGTACTGCAGGCGGTCGCGCAGCACGACTGACGTCATGGATCGGCGATCGCCGTACGTCCTCAGCCCGGGCCGAGGACGCAGATCCGACGTCCGGCCGACGTCCGGAGCGGCGAGGGCGCCTACTTGGGCGGCAGGCTCGCCGCGTACGCGCGTCCCTCGTCGATCCACGCCCGCAGGGCCCCGTCCTCCGTCACGGCGGAGCCGGTGACCAGGACCCAGCCGCGCATCGGGCGGCCGGTCATGTCGAAGAGCCGCGTCCCGGGCCGGGCGAGGGCCGCGTCGGCGGCGTCGGCGCCGACGCGGACCATGAGGTCGTCACCGGTCACGCCGACGGCCATGTTGCCCTGGTACAGGAAGGCGATGCCGCCGAACATGCGCCTCTCGGCGACACCGGGATCCGTGCCGAGGCAGCGGCGGATGCGCTCGGCGAGCCCTTCGTCGTACGCCATCAGATGTCTCCTTGCCGCGCGGAGAGTCTGCGCTCGAGGTCACGCAGATCCTTGGTGAGGGAGGAACGGACCTGACGGGAGAGCAGGGGTGCCGCCAGGCTCAGCGGACCGCCCGGGCCTCCCCGTACCCGGATGGCCGCGAGCGTGCCGCCCGGATGCGCCGCGAAGGAGTAGGTCACGTGCATCGGCATGGGAGCCGCCACGGACACCATGTCCAGCAGCCTCGGAGGCTCGTACGCGGCCACACGCAGGACGTAGTCGATGCGCCGGCCGAGGAAGCGGGCCGTACGGGTGACCTCGGCGCCCGTCCCGAATCCGCCGCCGTCCGCCTGCCGGGTCAGTTCCGCCGTACGGATGCCCTGCGTCCACTCGGCGTCGTGGCGCCAGTCCATGGCGTACTCGGCGACCCGCTCGGGCGGCAGTGGGATCACGCGCCGTACCGTCACGTCGATGGTCATCGTGTCACCGCCTCAGTCCCCTGGTTCGGCCGCCGTCGGTGCTCGGTCGTCTCCAGCATGGCCGTGATCGGCGGCGGGTGCGCGCCCCGGGCACGTGCCGAGGTCGGCCTCGTGGCGCTGTGGGGCATGCTGGTGTCCGTGGGAGCCGGGCCGGGAGGTGTACGGATGCGGTGGTGGGCCGGGGGATGGGTGATCGCGGGAGCGGTCGTCCTGGTGGCGTGCGGCGGCTCGTCCGGAGGGCCGTCCGGGAGCGGCTCCGCGACACCGTCGACCGGTGCGTCGACGTCCGCGTCCGGGACGGCCCCTGCGAGCCCGACCGCGAGCCCGACGGAAGTGGGTCCGTCCGCGTCGGCCGCGGAGCCCTCCCCGTCGGAGAGCTGCGCCGGCGGGCATGCGGAGGTCACGGTGTTCCCGGGTGATGCGGTCCGGCGGCAGGTGTGTGTGCGGCCCGGGACCGTGGTGTCGCTCGTCCTGCGCCCGCGCACGGACGGCAAGCGGTGGACCGCCGTACGCAGCTCCGCCCCGGCCTTCGTCCTGCCGTCCGGCTGGCAGCTGGACGCGGACGGCACGGCGAGGGCCTCGCTGCGCTGCCCGGGCACCCGCGGAGGTGCCGCCGACATCAGCGCCCTGGCGAAGGAGCCGGACCTGGCGGGCACGGGCGGTGTGGCCTTCACGTTCCGGGTGACCGTGGTGCCGCACACGACGGCGGGGTGACCCCGGAGACCGGGGTCACCCCTTCACCGCGACGCCGAGGGTGCCTCAGTCGCAGTCCCGCACCTTGATCGTGTAGATGCCGCGTCCGTGGGTCGCCGCGTACAGCGTGCGTCCGTCGGGGCTCAGCTTGAGCTGGAGCACGGCGACGGCCGGGAGCGAGCCGACACGCTGCCAGGCCGAGCGGCCGGGCGCGCGGTAGACGACGCCGAGGTCGGTGGCGACGGCGAGGCCGCCGTTCGGGGTGACGACCGCGGAGTCGGCCGGCACGTCGGGGAGGTTCTTCGAGATGTCCCTCCAGGTGGTGCCGCCGTCCTTGGACTCGAAGACGTGGCCGACACCGGCACCCGGGCCCTCGGTCCACTGCCGCGAGAACCCGTTGACCGTCAGGTAGACGTGGTCGGCGTTCTTCGGGTCGACGGCGAAGCCGCTGAGGTAGCGGTTCGGTACGGTCCCGTCCGCGCCGGTGGCCGGCAGGGCGATGTCGTGCCAGCCGGTGCCGTCGGCGTTCCCGACCGCGATGCCGCGGGCGAAGCCCTGGTTGTTGCAGGGGCCGCACCAGGCCGCGTACACCTTGCCGCCCGAGGCCGCGACGGCGGTCGCGGTACGGCCTTCGCCGAGGTCGTACACGCTCTTCCACTCGTCACCGCTGCGGATGGCGTAGCCGTGGGTCTGCACCCAGATGTGACGGCCGCCGGCGATCCAGGTCGAGCTGTTCTTCGCGTCGGCCGCGAGCGGGGCGATGAAGCGTGCCTCGCTGGTGGCGTTGTCGGCCGGGGCGACGTTGTACGACGTGGCCTTGCTCGGGTCGTCGATCCAGCTGCCGTCGTTGACCGCGCAGTTCTGGGTCACCTGGATGGACAGGTAGACGTATTCCTCGGCGATGTTGCAGCCGTTGGCGGGGTCGGTGAGGGTGTCGCCGCCGTCGCCGCCGAAGTTGGAGCCCATCACCGTGTCGTTGCTGCGCAGGACGGACTGGCCGTTGTCCTGCAGACCGCCGGTGACCGAGACACCGCCGTGGTCCAGGTCCTTGCCGACACCGACCGAGTAGTACTGGAGGGTGTCGATGGTGCCGTCGTTGAGCGAGGTCCAGTCGGTGGCGTGGCCGGAGGAGTCCTGGGAGCCGTTGACGGGGCGCTTGTAGACGCCGCCGTCGTTGCCGACGTACACGAAGCTCCTGCCGTGGTAGCGGCCGATCGCGACGCCGTGCTGGTCGGAGTGGGTGGTCGGGTTGCAGTCGCCGGTCTGCTTGGCCGGGTCGATGCTCCAGCAGGAGAAGCCGAAGTTCCAGTACGGGCCGACGGTCGACCAGCTGGTGCCGCCGTCCTTGGTCTCGTAGACCTCCTCCAGGCCCGCGTACACGTGCTCGGCGTCGGCCGGGTCGACGGTGAGGAACTGGTTGTACCAGGCCTGCACACCGGGCATGTAGCCCGGGGACGTCAGTGCCGAGCCGTCGGCGGCCAGGCCCTGGTAGTCGGCGATCTTCGTCCAGGGGCCGCTGGGAGAGCCCGACTTGGAGACGTAGATGCCCTCAAGGCCGCTGTCCGGATTGGTGTTCAACTGCTCCGGGGACTGGTCGATGGCGTAGTAGCGCGAGCCGTCGGCGGAGCGGGCGAAGGTGACGCTGCCGACGTCGTCCGCGTCGGTCGGCAGGTCGCCGAAGCCGCTGCTGATCCGGGTCCAGGCGCCGTTGACCTTGGTGTAGAAGCCGTTGTAGTCGTCACCGCTGCGCCAGCCGACCGCCAGAACGACCTTGGAGGGGTTCTTCGGGTCGATCGCGATGTCGTTGGTGATGTTCTTGTACGCGGCGTCGGGGTCGTCGGCCTGCGAACCGCCGGGCAGGTACGCGGGGTTGGGCGCGAACTCCAGCTTCCAGGCACCGCTGAGCTGCTTCGTGGAGTGGCTCCACACGCCCGCGCTGGTCGCCGCCCACACCTTGCCGCCGCCGAAGCGCAGCTCGTGGATGGTGGTGGACTCCAGCTCGTCGCCCCCGACGCGGCTGCGCGTGGAGAACGTGCCGTGGCGCGGGTCCGAAAGGACGTAGACGCCGCTGCCGAGGTAGGCGTCCGCGTTGGTGGTCGCCTCGCCGGTGCCCAGCCACAGCCGGCCGCCGCCGTCGAGCGCGAGCGCACCGGTGGACTGGGAGGGCAGCCGGTCGCTGATGGGCTGCCAGTGCCCGCCGCCGCTACGGGACCGCCACACCCCGCCGCCCGCGCTGCCCGCGTACACGTACCCGTCGTCGTCGGCGGCCATCGCGGCCATCCGGCCGGTGACATTGCCCGAGCCACCACTGGAGTTGGAGTCGATGTCGCGGTAACGGGGATCGTCGGAGTTGTACGGCAGATCGGTGACGTTGCGCCAACTGCCGCCGGTACGAGGGAGTTTGGTGAGGCTGGACCATGCGGCCCCGTACGCGCCCGGGGCGACGATGCCGGGCGAGGTGCGGGCCTCGGCGTACTGGTCCGCGCCCTCGGCTATCTCGTCGGCCTCGTTGCCGTCGTCGCCGTCGTCTCCGTCTTCCTTGACCTTGGGGCTCATGGTGCCCACCGACTGCGCTCGCTCGGCGGCGAGTTGGGCGAGTGTGCGGGCCCCGAAGGGACTGCTGTCGTGTCGGCCGGGCGCGGCGCTCGCGGGGAGCGCGACGAGTCCGGCGGTTGCGGTGATGGCGCAGATGGTGAGCCATCGTCTTCTACGAGTTGGTGCTGACACCAGGTCCTCCCGAACGGGCGGTGATACAGACGTCGCTGGAGACCCGATCACGAGGGGGAGGGAGCGTCTGGAGGTTTGGGAAGCCTTTGACCAGAACCTGCCACTTGCGCGACTTGGGCGGTGAGTTCGACGGCACGGGTGCTCCGACACCCGCTTCCGGCGCGCTCAGCAGCTGTCGCGGCCCGGTCGGCAGCCGCACGCCTCGGCCTCGGCCTCGGCTCCGGTATCGGCTTCGGCCTCGGCCTCGGTATCGGTGTGGGCATCGACATCGGTATGGGTATCGGCGCCGGCCTTCGGTGCCACGGCGACCGCCTGATGGAGACCCCACTTGACCTGGGTGCCCGGGGCGCGGCCCGGCGTCCCGCCCATTGAGGTGCCTGGTGCAAACCTCAGGAGCCCGCCGGCAGATCCGCGGTGGCCTCATGGCCCGGTCCAGCTTCGCCAGCCGGTGCCGTACGGTCGCCGCCATCAGGTCGGAATGCGCAGGTGGGTCCGGCGAACACGTGTGCCGACTTCTCTCAGGCGGGAGGCCTCCAGGCACGTTCCGTCGAAACCGCCTGCTTGCCGCCCCTGACCCGGAACGGCCCGCCCCCGACACATGTGCTCAGGACGCCCCGAGGCCGTTGAGGAGGGTGTCGACGACGACGTCCGCCGCCTGTCCGGCACTCAGTTCCGGCAACTGCCGCGAGACCAGGTGCATGAGCTGGGGCAGCAGCGCGCTCGCCCAGCCCTGGGGGAGACCCGACCGGAGCAGGCCTTCGTCGGTGGCGCGCCGGAGGAACGTGTCGACCTCCTCGACGGCCGCGTCGCGCCGGGCGTGGACGCTCTCGTCGGTGAGCATGCGGGCGAGGTCGACGGGCCAGGTGCGGTTGACGGTGATGATGTTCTCGACGTAGCGGTGCAGGGCGACGGTGACGGGTGCTTCGCGCAGGCGGGCGTCTTCGATGGCCTGCTCGATGGCGCTGAGACGGGCCTCGTAGATGGCCGCGAGGAGGTCTTCGCGGGAGGCGAAGCGGCGGTAGACGGTGCGTCGGTCGACTCCTGCCTGGGCGGCGATGCTCGCGATGCTCGCGCCGGGGTCGGCGGCAAGCATGCGTGCCCCAGTGGTCAGGACGGCTTCGAGATTGCGCGCTGCATCGGCTCTCACCACACCGATTCTAGTGGCGGCGTGTGATGCCTGTGACATATAGCGCCTCGGAGGAGTAGAAGGACGAAGCCTAAGTGCTACATTGATGTGACAGATAATTCTGGTAGCGCCAGATCAGTGAGACCTCTTGAAAGGCACCTTCCCATGTCGAAGGCAGACAGCTCCTCCTCACCCAGGGCGGGTGGTGTCGCCGCCGCGATGAGCGCGCTGGTCCTGGCGGTCCTCCTCGCCGCCCTGGACCAGACGATCGTCTCGACCGCGTTGCCCCGCATGGCCGAGGACCTGAACGGTTTCGACGACATCGCGTGGGTCAGCGCCGCCTACCTGCTCGCGTCGACCGCGGTCACACCTCTGTGGGGCAAGCTCGGTGACATGTTCGGCCGCAAGCCGCTGTATCTGGCCTCGACCTCGGTCTTCCTGGCCGCCTCCGTGGTCTGCGGCCTCGCACAGAACCTGCCCGAACTGGTCGGTGCCCGCGTACTTCAGGGTGTGGGCGGCGGCGGCATGATCGTGCTGACCTTCGCCCTCGTCGGCGACATCGTCGCCCCGAGCGAACGCGGCCGCTATCAGGGCCTGTTCGGCTCGGTCTACGGCGTCGCCAGCATCGTCGGCCCCCTGCTGGGCGGCGTCTTCACCGATCAACTGTCCTGGCGGTGGGCCTTCCTGGTGAACCTGCCGGTCGGCATCGTCGCCCTGACCATCGCAGCGCGCGCCCTGCCCGCCGCCACCCGAGGCGTCAGGGCCCGTATCGACTACCTCGGTGCCACCGTCCTGGCCGCCATCGCAACCGGCCTGGTCCTCGTCACGTCCTTCGGGGAGCGCTGGGGCTGGGGCTCCTCGGCCATCGTCGGTCTGATCGCCGTCACCGTCGCTCTGGCCGTACTTCTGGTGCCGGTCGAGCGGCGCGCCGCCGCCCCCGTCCTGCCGCCGGCCATGTTCGCCTCCCGGACCGTGGTGTTCTCCTCGCTGATCGCCTTCTTCGCCAACGCCGCGATGTTCTCCGTGCTGGTCTACCTGCCGACCTACCTCCAGATCGTCCACGGGGTCTCGGCCACCCTCTCCGGCATCCACATGCTGCCCCTGGTCGCCGGGTTGGTCGTCAGCCAGTCCCTGGCCGGACGCTGGGCGGCACAGGTCGGGCGGCTGCGGTCGATCCTGCTGGCAGGCCTGGTCGTCAATCTCGCCGGGCTGCTCCTGCTCGGCACCATCGGGGCGGCCACCAACGCCCTTGTGCTGAGCGTCTACTTCCTGATCACCGGTGTGGGCATCGGCATGGTGCCCATGGTCGTACTGACCACGGTCCAGAACAGCGTGCCCACCGCCGACCTCGGCGCAGCCAGCGCCTTCGTCACCTTCGCCCGTTCCATCGGCGCCGCCTTCGGAGTCGCCGTCTTCGGCACCCTCCTCAACACCGGCTTCGCCGACCGCACCAGCGGCCTGCCGACCGCCGGCGGCTTCGACGCCACCCGCCCCGACACCATCGGCCGGCTTCCCGGTGCCCTGCGCGACACCGCACTGGACGCCTTCGCCCACGCCACGGCCGGCGGCTACCTCTGGATCGCGCCCGCCCTCGCCCTCGGGATCGTCCTCGCACTGTTCCTCAAGCCGGCACGCACGACCGGTGAGACCGCCACCGCCGACCACTCCGCCTCAGCACCCGCCAGGGATTCCGTCCCGGCCGCCTGACCCGCCACGCCCTTTACCGGCCGACGCCATTCCGGCTGCCGGCCGGCGGCGTGCTCCGGCCGCCCAGGGCGCCGGTCACGCGCCGCCATCCCGGGAAGCCGTCTCCGAGAGCCGCTGGAGCTGGGTGTCCCACAACGGGTTCAGAGCGCGGCCCCGCATCACGCATGGCGCGCGACCTACTCCGGGAGCGCCGCGACCGTCTCGTCCGCGCCGCACCGCAGCTGCGCCCATATGCCAGGCGCCTCGGTCCACTGTGAGCGCCGTACGGTGTTCGACACGCCTCAGCAACACCGCCGTTCGCCTGACGAGGCGACCGACACGGAGGGCGTGCGCGCGGTGTTCGCGGCGGAGCGGTTCGACCAGCTGGCCGCGGTGAAGCAGCGCTACGACCCCGGCCGACCATGACGGCCGCTCCAGGGGGGGGCGCGTCTCCCAGTGGCCGCCGCCGGGCTGTCACCGGGCCCCGTACTGGGGGCGAACGGGACGGCGGACGGCGGCTGTCCTGAACTGGACCCACTATGACGTGAACGGCGGTGTCGCCACACCCCGGACGGCAAAGATCGTCGTACCCGGCGCACAACACCTACCGCACACGACGAAGTGAGGGATTGCCGTGACGAACCTGACCGCTGCGACCGAATCCGTGGCACAACTCTGCACGGTCTGGCGTGCCATGGTGCTCGACCGCAACGAGAACGCGGACGTAAGGGATCTCCCGGGGATCGCCGTCCGCTGGGCGGACTGCCGGTTCGCCTTCTGGAACGCGATCACCCTGACCGAGGACCGGGCCGACGCGACGCTCCTGGAGAAGCGGCTGCGACAGGCGGCGGACATCATGGGGGCCAAACGGCAACCGGGTTTCCTGTGGCTGTTCGAGGATCTGCTCGCCGACGACGCACGCGCGGCACTGGAAGAGGCAGCGGAACGCGCGGGTCTGACCCACGCCTTCCCCGGCACGGGTATGGCCGGCGACCTGCTTCCCATCCCTGAACCCCACCATCCGGAGCTGACGTTCGAACGCGTCACCACCGACGCACACCTGCTGGCGTACGCGGACCTCAACTCGCGCGCCTACGGCTTCCCCCTCGACGATGGCCGCGACGGACTGGCCGGCTCCACCCTCTGGAAACAAGAGGTGTACGCCTACCTGGCACTGCGGGACGGCACACCGGTCGCCTGCGCCGCCACCGTCGAAGCCCAGGGCAGGCTCTTCGTCGTGCTCGTCGCCACCGACCCCGCGCAGCAGCGCCGCGGCTACGGCGAGGCGGTCACCCGCAAGGCGCTGTACGAGGGTGCCCGTGCCACCGGACTGACTCGGGCGACCCTGCACGCGACCGTCGCCGGGGCACCCGTGTATCCGCGCATCGGTTTCGAGCCGAACTCCCCGATGCACTTCTACGCGCTCAAGGACTGAGCTGAGGGCGGTGACTGTGCGTCGCGTTCGGGGGCGTAGGCATCGAAGCGGCTGTCAAGTGCCCGAGCTGCGTGGTTCGTTCGGGAACGCAGGATGACGACGGCCGACACCTCCGGCGAGCCCGTCGGCACCGGCCGAACGCAGCGTCCGTCGGAGAGCAGCAACCCGGTACTCACCCGGCCGCAGTTCGACCGCGACGTGGCGGACACCTGTGCCGATGAGATCGGGAAGCTGTCCGAGGGCGGCGGGAGGTTTGAGCGGTCCCGCCGCCCACTCCGCGAGTGTCAGTGGACGGTCGCGCGGGCTGCGCGCTCGATCACACGGGCCACCAGGTGTGGATGGGAGACGGCGACCGAGTGGGAGGCGGCGACCTCGGTGGTGTGCGCGTGGGCGCGCTCGGCCATGAAGCGCTGCACGGCCGGGGGGATGTTGAGGTCTTCGGTGGTGATGATGTCCCAGCTCGGCTTGGTCTTCCAGGCCGCGGTGGTGGCCTTCTCCTCCAAGGCGGCCTGAGCGATGGGGCGCTGCTCGGCGGCCATCAGGGCGGCCTGCTGGGCCGGCACGTCGGCGGCGAACTGGTGGTGGAACTTGTCCTGCTGGATGTACAGGTCGGTGGCGGTGGAGCCGTCGGCCGCCTTGTAGGTGACCGGGTCGAGGGTGCCGGGGAGGGTGGAGCCCGGGTACCTGTTCGTGAGCTCCAGGGCGCTCTCACCGGGGGCGGGCAGGAAGGCGGCCACGTAGACCAGGGCCTTGACCTCGGGATCGTCGGTGGCGGCCTCGCTGATGACGTTGCCGCCGTAGGAGTGTCCGACGACGATCTTCGGGCCCTTGACGTGGTCGAGGACGGTGCGCAGGGCGGCGGCGTCGTAGGCCGGGCCGCGCAGCGGGTTGGCGGCGGCGACGACCGGATAGCCGTCGGCGCGCAGGTCGGCGATGACGCCGTTCCAACTGGAGCCGTCGGCGAAGGCGCCGTGCTCCAGGATGACGGTGGGCTTCGCGTGCTCAGTGGCGCCGGTCGCCTCCGCGGTTTCCGTCGCGCCGTTGGCGGTGCCGCTGAGGGCGAACGCGCCGAGCGCCAGCCCCGCCGTGGCCGTCGCGACCGCCCCCGTCACCAGCCGCTTGCGTCCACCCTTGATGCTGACCACGACATGACCCCTCTCAGGAATTCTTCTCGATACTCGCGATGGTCCGGTTCAGCCGGCTCTCGTCACCGGCCTAACAGGTGATGAATCTTTCACGCAGAACGTCACCCGTCAAGGCGGTGACGAATGTCGGTTCGGTGATACCCGGTGAAGGAGCACGGCCATGTGCACCGGGTCGGTGGACTCCGCCGGCAGTGTGATCCGCGGTCCGTGAACCTCGGGCAGATGCCCGTCACGGATCGGCTCCGGGTGGGTGGCAGTGCCGCCGCTCGGCGGCACACCTCCGCCGCCAGGAAGTCGTCGACGCCGGTGGGCAGATGGGGGCCTGTGCTGCTCGGTGGCCCAGACGGGCAGCAGCACCACCGCGTCCCGCACCGGCAATGCACGCAGTTCGGCGGCGGGCAGCGGGTTCCACTGGAATTCGCTCATCGGGGACGCCTTTTCCGCCGAACCGACACGGTGTGCGGGGCGCCGGGCCGGTGGCGGGGGAGGACGGGTGCGGATGGGCGCGGTTGGGTGTGGATGATGGTTACGGGCGGACCGTATCCGGGGCCGGCGCCTGGAGGCGGCCGCTGCCCGAAGACGACCGGTGCCCAGCCGTGCCCTGTGCTCAGCGGTGTCCGGCGCCCAGAAGCTGGCCGGATCTCAGAAGCTGGCCGGAAATCTCAGACATGGCCGACGCTCAAAGGTGGTCGGCGTCCACCACGGCCTGGGCGAAGGCCGCAGGCGCTTCCTGCGGCAGGTTGTGACCGATGTCCGCGACCGTCCGGTGCAGGTAGGGGCCGGTGAAGTGGCTGCGGTACGAGGTGCCGTCGCCCGGCGCCGTGAACGGGTCGAGAGCGGCGTCGAGGGTGACGGTGGGGACGCCGATGGAGGGCTGGGTTGCCAGCCTGCGCTCGTACCGGTCGTACCGTCGGTCGCCCTCGATCAGGCTGATGCGCCAGCGGTAGTTGTAGAGGACGATCGCGGCGTAGTCGGGGTTCTTGAAGGCCTCGGCCGTGCGCGCGAAGGTGGCGTCGGAGAAGTTCCAGTTGGGGGAGACGAGGGTCCACACGTAGCGGCACAGTGCGATGCGCTGGTCGACGTTCTCCATGGCCTTCACGCCACGGTCGGTGGCGAAGTACCACTGGTACCACCAGTTGTGCTCCACGGCCGGGAGCGCGGGCTCCAACTGCGCCTTGCGGTCGGTGATGAGGTAACCACTGGTCGACACGAGGCACTTGACGCGCTCGGGCCACAGGGCGGCGATGATGTCGGCGGTCCGCGAACCCCAGTCGAAACCGGCGATGACTGCCTTCTCGATCTTCAGTGCGTCCATGAACGCGATGATGTCCAACGCGATCGCGGACTGCTCGGCGGTACGGGGGGTGTGGCGGGACAGGAAGCGGGTGCTGCCGTGGCCGCGCAGATAGGGGACGAGGACGCGGTAGCCCAGGTCGGCCAGGAGCGGGGCGACGTCGACGAAGCTGTGGATGTCGTACGGCCACCCGTGCAGGAGGACGACGACCGGGCCGTGGGCGGGACCGGCCTCGGCGTAACCGATGTCGAGGACACCCGCCTTGACGTGCTTCAGCGTGCTGAACTCGGTGTGGGCGCCGGGCGCGATGGTCGCCATCGGAGGAACGGCAGCGCTGCTCTGCTGCCGCGCGGCGGTCGCGGCGGACGCGTGGGTCTGCAAGCCGGTCAGCGAGACCGCGGCCGCGCCGGTGCCCAGACCGACGGCCCTGCCGAAGGTGCGCCTGTTGATCATGTGGAGTCCTCCGTGGTGTGGGTGAGATGACCGGCTCGTACTTGCCGGGCCTGCGGCGTGACGACCCTCGCACAGCCTCCGTCACCTGTCAAAGGGGTGACGGGTGGAGAGAGGGTGACTTTCCGCCCGCCCGGCTGCTGGCACCTAATGCACATCGATGAGAATGTACGTGACCTAAGTGCTACATTGAAGTGTCAATTAGAGGCGACGATCTAAAACTGCACCGGAAGAGAGAACGCACATGATCACCTACGGCCGGCTTTTCATCGGAGGCGCCTGGGTCGAGCCGAGCGACCCGGAACTGCTCGACATCTGCTCGCCGCACGACAGGTCGGTGATCGGCCGCGCCGCCCAGGCGCAGCCGGCGGACGTCGACCGCGCGGTCGCCGCGGCACGGGCCTCCTTCGAGACGGGTGAGTGGCGCCTGACCCCGCCTGCCGAGCGCATCGCCACCCTGCGGCGGTTCAATGCGTTGCGGGAGGAGAACGCCGAGAAGATCGCTGACCTGATCTCCCTGGAGAACGGTTCGGCAGTCTGGTTCACCCGCGCCGGCCAGCCGGGCCTGACTCGGCAGGCGAACGCCTACCTGAAGGCGGCGGAGGAGTTCCGCTGGGAGGAGGCACTCGTACCCTGCGACCCGGCGTCCCCGGTGCGCAGCGTGGTGCGCCGCGAGGCCGTCGGCGTCGTCGCCGCCGTCATCCCCTGGAACTCGCCCTTCTCCTCGGCCACTTCGAAGATCATCCCGTCCCTGCTCGCCGGTAACTCCGTGGTCCTGAAGGTGTCCCCGGAGAACTCCCTGAGCATGGGCTTCCTGGGCGAGTTGCTGGAGCAGGTGGGTCTGCCCGAGGGGGTGATCAGTGTGCTGCCCGCGGATCGGGAGACCAGCGAGCACCTGGTGTCACACCCGGACGTCGACAAGATCGCCTTCACCGGCTCCACCCGGGCCGGCCGCCGCATCGCCGCGATCGCCGGCGAGCAGCTCAAGCGGGTGAGCTTGGAACTGGGAGGCAAGTCCGCCGCGATCATCCTGCCCGACGCGGACATCGACAAGGCCGTCGCGGGCGTGAAGTTCGGCTCCCTGCTCAACAACGGCGAGTCCTGCATCGCCCAGACCCGCATCCTGGCCCCGCGCAGCCGGCACGAGGAGGTCGTGGCCGGGCTGAAGGGGCTGGTCGAGTCCCTGAAGGTCGGTGACCCGGGCGACCCCGACACCTTCATCGGCCCGATGATCCGCCCCGACCAGCAGGAGCGGGTGCGCGACTACATCCAACTCGGCATCGACGAGGGCGCCCGCCTGGTCACCGGCGGCCCGCACATCCCCGAAGGCCTGGAGAAGGGCAATTACGTCACCCCGACCGTCTTCGCCGACGTCGACAACTCCATGCGGATCGCGCAGGAGGAGATCTTCGGCCCGGTCCTGGTGGTCATCGCCTACGACGACGAGGACGAGGCCGTCCGTATCGCCAACGACTCCGAGTACGGCCTGTCCGGCGGCGTCTGGTCCGCCGACGAGGACCACGCCCTGGAGGTGGCCCGTCGCGTCCGCACCGGCACCGTCACGATCAACGGTGCTTCCGTCGCCTTCGACGGCCCGTTCGGCGGCTTCAAGGCCAGCGGCGTCGGCCGCGAGTACGGCGCGGTCGGCCTCGGCACCTACACCGAGTACAAGACCATCACCGTCTGACCGGAACCGCAGAAGTCGCCGCCATGGGGAACGTCTCACACTCTCCTTTCGTCACCTGCTTGACAGGTGACGAAAGGAGGAGCATGCTGAGACTCCTCCAGGCGACAAGCGGGACGCCGTCCACGATCGACGAAGTGGAGCACGGTCATGAACAAGGGGCTCAGCACACAAGCCGCCGAGGCGGCGGTACGGCACGCACGATTCGGCAAGCTTCCCGAGCGCATACGTTTCGACGACATGACCGAAGCTGTCGAGGCCGCTCCGGCCGGCGGGGCGAACGGATCGTACGACCCCGAGGGCTCATGGAAGTTCTACTCCTGCCTCGCCCTCGACCTGGGGCTGTAGACACCCGCCGGGTTGTCGCCCTCGGCACACACAGGACGATGACCCCGATCGCCCGGCCGGCCGTGCTCTACAGTGCCGTCCGGGCGATCGGCGGCGGCGAAACCCCCCAGTCCGGCTCACAACTCATATCCAGGTGTCGAGCCACATCCTGGCGTGCCAGTCGGCGTACGGAATCGTCTGTCCCGTGTAGATCGGGAAGAAGTAGATGAAGTTCCAGGCGATCAGCAGCACCACGGCGCCCACGGCGACCGCGCCCCCCGCGCGCCGCCTGCCCGCCGCGCCCGGCGGACCCGCAAGCGCGCCCAGCATCATCGCCACGGCCAGGCACAGGTAGGGCACGAACACGACCGCGTAGAAGGAGAAGACGGTCCGGTCCTGGTACAGGAACCAGGGCAGGTAGCCGGCTCCCACGCCGCACAGGACGGCACCGGCACGCCAGTCGCGGCGCAGGGCCCATCGATAGAGCAGATAGACGAGCGCACAGCACGCCGACCACCACAGCACCGGCGTCCCCAGCGCGAGGATCGTCTGCGAACAGTCGACGGCCGTGCCGCAGCCGTCCACCCCGGGCTTCGGTGACTGGTAGTGGAACAGCACGGGGCGGCCCAGAACCAGCCAACTCCAGGGGCTGGACTCGTACTTGTGGGGCGTGTGCAGCCCCACGTTGAACTCGTACACCGCGTGCTCGTAGTGCCACAGGCTCCGCAACGGCGCCGGGATCCACGCCCATGGACCGCCGCGCCCCTCCGCCCAATGCCGCCCGTAACCGTCGTCGGACAGGAACCAGCCCGTCCAGGTCGACACATACGTCACCACGGCGACCGGAACGAGGGACACCAGCGACCAGCCGGCGTCCCGTCGCAGCACCGCGCGACAGGGCCGGTACGCCCCCGCCACGCGCCGGGCACCGACGTCCCACAGCAGCGTGAGCACCGCGAAGAGAGCGAGAAAGTACAGGCCGTTCCATTTGGTGGAGGCCGCCAGCCCCAGGAAGACGCCGGCCGCGAGTCGCCAGGAACGCACCCCCGTTCCGGCGCTGTCACCGGTGGGTCCGTCCGGGCGTGCGCTGCCGTCCTCGCTCATCGGAAGGGCCGCCGCGAGGCGGGCTCGGGCGGCGTCGCGGTCGATGAGCAGGCATCCGAACGCCGCCAGCACGAAGAACGAGACGACGAGATCGAGCAGAGCGGCGCGACTCATCACCAGGTGCAGACCGTCCATCGCCATCAACAGCCCGGCCAGACAGCCCAGCAGCGTCGAACGGAAAAGCCGGCGACCTATGCGGCACAGCATCAGCACCGAGAGTGTGCCGAGAACCGCCGTCATGAAACGCCAGCCGAACGGGGTGAGGCCGAACAGCCACTCACCCAGGGCGATCACCCACTTGCCGGTCGGAGGGTGCGCGACGAAGACCCCGCCGTCGGAGAGGGGGATCACCTGGGGGTCGGCCAGAATCTGCGGGTCGGCAATCTTACGATCCGGCCAGGTGCCCTCGTAGCCGAGCCGCAGCATGGCCCAGGCGTCCTTGGCGTAGTACGTCTCGTCGAACACCACGGCTCGCGGATCGCCCAGTCGCCAGAAGCGCAATATCCCGGCGAAGACCGCCACCACCAGTGGCCCACCCCACCCCGAGCAGCGCGCCGACCGAGCCGCCGCCCCCGGGGACAGACCGACCAGCCGCCACGGCCGCGGCCCGGGCTCCGGAAACGGCACCACCAGACGGTCGCGCACGGACGTACGAGGACCTTCCAGGTGTCCGAAGCGCCGCAGCCGCCGCTCCCAGGAGCCCGGCCCGGGACTCGTCGGCACTCCGGACTCGTCGACCGGCGCGAGTGTGTTCTCACGTATCACGGACATCAACCCGTCGAACCCGACCATGTGGCCACCCGGGGCGTGTCGGAGACACGTGTCGGCACCGGCACCTCGTCGGCGGTTGCGCCGGGACGGACCGTCGACGGGGACGGGACGGACTCGGCGGAGGTCACCGGGCGGGGCTGCGGACCGCTGGACCCACCCTGAGCGAGTGTCCCCGCCAGACACAGAAGTCCCACACCGAGCCCGGCCACGGTCAGCCCGGACCCGGTGACCATCCAGAGCCTCCGCACCCGTTGCCGGGCCCGGACTCCGGCCCGCAGACGGGCCCGGTGCCGTTCCTCGTACGGCGTGTCGTGCTGACCGTCACGCATCATGCGTGCCAGTTCCTGCTCGAAGTGATCCATGGCTCCTTCTTCAGTCGACCGGCTCGATCGCCTCGGTCATCAGCCGCCGCAGCCGCGCGACACCCCGTGACGTGAGCGAACGGGCCGTCCCCAACGGACACCCCAGTGCCCGCGCCACCTGCTGCTCGGGCAGGTCCTGGTAGTACCGCAGCACCACCGCGGCCCGCTGCCGAGCGGGCAACAGCGCCAACATGGCCTCCAGGCCGGTCCGTTCATCCACGACGGCGGCCTCGTCACCCACCTCGGGCGGTTCGGGCATCTCCTCCACCGGCTGCTCACCCCACCAGCGCCGCCGCGCGGAACGCGCCGCGGCACGGACCAGCACCCTCCGCACATAGGCCTCAGGCGCCTGCTCCGCCACCCGCGGCCAGGCGAACCACAGCTTGACCAGCGCCTCCTGGAGCAGATCCTCCGCCCGGTGCCGGTCACCACCGGTGAGCAGCCGCGCCAGATGGTGCAGCGCTGACCACCGGGCCGCCACGAACCGGTCGAACTCATCGGCCCGCAACCGCCCCATCGGAGCCGCCCCCTGTCTTCTGCTGTGTTCTGCCGCGTGCGTGTCCCTCCATCTACATCAAAGGCACTGACCCCCGCGCTGCTATGCGCTCCGGTCACGTGGCGTGGATCACATACAGGCTTTGCGTCTCGCACCGTCAACAGGGCCTCGGCGGGCAGGCCATCGCGGCCTTCGCGGGCCGTGCACGGCGAGATGGTCTCCACCCGTCGGTCGAGAGGGCACTTACTCGTCGGCGCCTCTCAGGCCCGGCAGGGCACCGTGGGCGCCTGCCGGCCCGGGCCCCTGAACACGGTGTGACTTCATCGACGATCGCATGTGAGCGACACATGTCCGGCGCTGATCGCCGCGCGTCACCGCCTTGACGAGTGATGTAACAACTGCCATGATTGCGTCACCGCTTCAACTGGTGACGCAAAATCTGCCGGACAGCAGGCATCCCAGGACCCTCCGACCCAGATGGGGAGTATCAGCCGTGGCAGTCAGCTACACCGCTGTTGTAGACGTCGACGGAGAAGGCCGGAACGGCGGGCACGTCCGCTCCTCCGACGGTCTCCTGGAGACCGGCCTCGCTCTCCCCAAGGAGCTGGGCGGCGCCGGCACCGCGACCAATCCCGAGCAACTCCTGGCAGCCGGCTGGGCCGCCTGCTTCCTCGGCGCCCTGCGACGTGCGGCCACCACGCGCAAGATCCGGCTCACGAGCACGACCATCACCGCCGAGATAACCCTCACCCACGGCGACGACGGCGAGTTCTCCCTCTCCGCGGTCCTCAGCCCCGTCCTCGGTGGCGTCGACCAAGCGACCGCACAGGAACTCGCACAGGCCGCCCATCAGATCTGCCCGTACTCCAAGGCCACGCGCGACAACATGCCGGTCACCATCAACGCCGTCGCCGCCTGACCCCCTGACCGGCGGGTCCCGTGTTCCCCCGCACGGGGCCCGCCCCCCAAGCCGCACCCGCACCGCCGATCGAAGAGCGAGGGCAGGACATGGCCGCCACGACGCACACCCACGTACGGATCGCCTCCCGACCGCGCTCGGATCGTGACCGTGTCAGCGAGCGACCGCCCCGGAACGCAGCGCGGCCCGCGGAAACGGACTGGCCGACCGACACGCAGATGTGGAACTGGGCGGAGAGCGCTGCCCTCGCGGGATACGGCCCGTCCGCCCCCGACGTCCTCTGACCCCAGGACAGCGGTGACGTTGACCGGGTCGGACCCGGTTCGAGGCGTCGTACCGTGTCGGCACCTCATCGGCCTGCGGAGTCGTCATGGCGGCGGTGCAGACACCGGCGCCGCGCACGCCCGTCCACCCGAGTGCCGGCCACTGCGACCGTTTCCGGGGGAGGGGAGCTCCGTACACGCGAGCCGTCCGTCAGGTGCTCCGGCTCGGACGGCGAAATGGCTCAAGGGACCCCAGAGCAGGACCCGACAAACACACCGTCAGGTGACCGAGGCCGCACATGTCGATCGCGGCCGACGCTGAGCGCCGGCACCCGCCGGGTGCCCAGGACGAACATCGAAAGCGAGATCGCAGCAATGGACATGAAGCTCGAAGTCGTCATCCTGCCCGTCTCCGACGTGGACCGGGCCAAAGGCTTCTACGTGGAGCAGCTCGGCTGGCGCCTCGACGCCGACTTCCCGATCAACGACGGCTACCGGATCGTGCAGGTGACCCCGCCCGGCTCCGCCTGCTCGGTCATCTTCGGCGAGGGCCTCACCCGGCAGGAGGCGGGCACGCTCCACGGCCTCCAACTGACCGTCACGGACATCCTCGAGGCCCAGAAGGAGCTGACCTCCCGCGGTGTGGAGGTGTCCGGCCCGTTCCGCGACGAGACCGGCGCCTTCCACCACGCCGGTGACACCCACCGGGTGCCTGGCGTGCACCCCGAGCGGGCCAGCTACGGCACCTTCGCCGCCTTCAAGGATCTCGACGGCAACGAATGGTTCCTGCAGGAGGTCACCGAGCGCGCACCCGGCCGCTGAGCCCCGTCCCGGGATCGGCAGGTCGTCGTCGCTGCCAACTTCGTCGGACCGGGCGTCGCCGAGCTGCTGTACGGCCACCGTCGCCGTGACCTGGGAGGTCGACCTCCTGGAGAGCGGGGCGCGGAGTCTCGACGGCGACCGCTTGCTGCCGGGGCCTCCCGTGCCGACCGGTGACCACCTGCTGGACGAGGCGGCAGCCTCACTCACCCGGCGGGAGCCGCCGCCCGCACCGTCCTCATCGACTCACCCGCCCGCCGCGACGCGGAGGAGCCGGACGAGGCCGCCGGAAGCCACACTGGTGACGCGGTTACGACCGTGCTGGCCGCGGTCGGTGACGCGGTGACGACAACGTACGGCGCCCGTACGAAACCTGTGAGCGAGGTGTCACGCCTGTCACGCCTGTGCCCGCACATGTGTGCCGATGCTCTGGGTTCCACCGCCGTGGTGGGGCCTCCAGGGCAACCGTCGGCCGATCGACCGTCGTCCACGTCAGTCGGAGTCCCTCTCGACGAGGGTGTACATGACGGAATGCTGCTGCTTGTGGCGCCGGATACGGCCCTTGGCGACCAGGGCCTCAAGGGTGTTGCGCACGACCTGCGGGGTGGGGTTGCGGTCCGGGTGCTTCTCCAGGAGTTCGTCCCGCAACTCCTTTGCCGGACGCGGTTCCTCGTACCGGCCGAGCAGCTCCGCCAACAGGTCGCCGAGCAGAGGCTGGTGTGACTTCCCCTTCGCACCGGTCTTCGCCGTAGTGACGGCCGTGGCTTTCTTGGCGGTCTTGGCGGTCCTGGTCGGCGTGGAGCGTCCCGCGGCGGCTCCGACCGGCGCCTGCTTCGCCTTTGCGACGGTCGGCTCGTCCTGCACCTGCTCGGGCAGACGGGTCGCGTCCGTGAACCCCTCGTACCGCTCGGCGAGGTTGAGGATGTCCGTGAGAAGGGCCTCCTCCTGCTTCAGGACGGTGATCTTCTCCGCCAACTCCTTCTGTCGCCGGCGGTTCTCCTCCAGATCCGATGCGGCTTGTGCGATGTACCGCGATCGGAGCGTGGCGGCTGATTGGCTGGTCACAACCGTTCACTCCCTCCATATGAATGACGCTGCGCATGGTACCCACGCTCCAGAGGCCTGTGCGGACGAGTGTCAACACATAGGCGCGGATGTGCCTATGCATAGGGGAGGGAGGGTTCTTTCGCCCGCGACGGCCCTCGGGCTGCTCGACGGGGATCAACCCGTCTCTTCAGCAACATCCTTGGCTGCGAGATCTGAGCCGAGATACGTGTGTGTCTCGGTGACGGACGGCCTCGCGCAACGGCCGTCCGTGATCCTCCGAGGGGTCAGCGGGCGGCCGCGGTGGTGGGCGCGGACTTCTTCCGGGCGCGGTACGCCGCGGCCTTGATCTTGTTGCCGCAGGACTCCATGCCGCACCACTGGCGCCGCATGCCCCGGGAACGGTCGATGTAGACCCGGGTGCACTCGGGGTTGCCGCACTCCTTCATCAGAGGCACGTCGGGGCCGCTGAGCAGCTCCACGGCCTGGCGGGCGACGGTGGCCAGGGCCTGCTCGGGCGTCGCGTCGGTGTGCCGGCCCGCGCGGGTGAGCTGCGGCGTCGCGGGCGCCTTGCGCGCGGCGGCGTTGAGCACGGCGAGTGCCTCCCGGTCGAACTCCTCGCCGAGCCGACGGTCGGTGACGAGCCGGTAGATGGCCTCGCGTACGGTCGTGGCCTCCTGGACGTCGTCCTCCTTACCGGGGGTGATCGTGTCCACCAGCCCGGCCTCCAGGTACCAGGCGTTCAGGCGCTCCGGCGTCACGAACATCTCGAACCGGGTCGAGCGTCGGGCCCGGAGCGTGGCCGCGAAGTCGAGAGCCGGGTGCCCGCATACGAAGACATGGTCAAGATTCACATCACCATCTTGACAGGTGACTCAAGTCGTTGCAAGAACCGTCACCCCTCCAACCGGTTTGCGTCGACGATGTGCGTCCGCCAGTCATGCGGGCCGGATGCGACTGTCCTGGTCAGTGCTCTAGGGAGGGGAGCGGTGGCGCTCCCTCCTGATGCGCCGCTCCCGGTTTCAGGCGGAGTTCGCGACCCTGCCAGCGGCGGCGCAGCCAGCGGTCGTGGCTGGCGACGACGATCGCGCCCGGGCCGGGGCCCAGGGCGGCCTCCAGTTCGTCGCACAGGGCGGGGGAGAGGTGGTTGGTGGGCTCGTCGAGGAGGAGGAGCTGCGGCGGACGGGCGACCAGGAGGGCCAGCGCCAGGCGCCGGCGCTGGCCCACGGACAGGTGGCCGACCGGCTTGTCCAGATCCGCCTCGTGCAACAGGCCGAGCGAGCCCAGCGGCACCTTCTCGGCCCGCCGGGCACCCAGGGCCTGCTCGTAGGTGTCGCGGACGGTGCGGCCGGGGCGTTCGAACGAGGTGTCCTGCGTGAGCAGCCCCACCGTCAGCCCGCGCCGCCGGTGCACCTCGCCCTCGGCCGGCAGACGTCCGGCCAGTACGGCGAGGAGCGTCGACTTGCCCGCGCCGTTGCCGCCCGTGACCAGCAGCCGGTCGGCCGGTGAGATCGCCAGGCCGCCCACCGAGAGCCGCCCCGGGACCCGTAGGCCGTGCAGTGACACCAGGGGACCGGCACCCTCCTCGCCGTACGCGGCCAGCTCCCCGGCCGCGAACCGCAGCGGGCGCGGCGGCTCGCCGACCCGGGTGCGCTCCAGCTCCTCCAGACGCCGTGTGGCGTTGCGGACCCGGCGCGAGATCTGGCTCTGCACCCGGCCCGCCCGGTGCCCGTAGCCCATCTTCTCGTTGTCGGTACGGCCCCGGTCCGGGGCGACCCGGTGCGCCGTCACGCCCACCGCCTGCCGCAGCTCCGCCAACTCCTCCTGTTCCTCGGCGTACCGACGCTCCCAGCGCTCCCGTTCGGCGCGCTTCTCCGCGAGGTAGGCGCTGTAGCCGCCGCCGTAGCGGACCGGTCCGTCCACCGCCGGGTCGAGGTCGATCAGGTCGGTGCAGGCGGCGTCGAGGAAGGCCCGGTCGTGACTGGCGGCGACCACGGTTCCGGGCAGGTTGCGGAGCTGCTCCTCCAGGAAGGCGGCGGCGCCGTCGTCGAGGTGGTTGGTCGGCTCGTCCAGCAGCAGCGCCGAGGGCCGCCGTACGAGCAGGGCGGCCAGGGCGAGGCGGCCGCGCTGCCCGCCGGACAGTGAACCGAGCGTGCGGTCGTGGCCGAGCTCGCCGAGTCCGAGCCCGTCCAGTACCAGGGCCGCACGGCGGTCGGCGTCCCAGGACTCGCGGTCCTGGGCCTGTTCCAGGCGCCTGCCGTAGGAGTCGAGGAGTTCCTGGTGGGCGGGATCGTCTTCGGGGACGCGGGCGAGTTCCGCGCCGAGCCGGTCCAACTCGGCGAGGTCCTCGCGGGCCTCGCGCAACGCCTCGTCCAGCACTACGGCGATGGTGGCCTCGGTGTCGTACGGCATCTCCTGGTGGAGGAATCCCAGGTCGGCGGGCCGGGTGACGCTGCCCGCGTCAGGGGCGTCCACGCCGGCGAGGACACGCAGCAAAGTGGACTTGCCGACGCCGTTCTCCCCGATCAGGCCGATGCGCCGGCCGGGGGCGGCGGTCAGGGAGATGCCGTCGAGGACGCGGCGGTCACCCAGGGTGCGGACGAGGTCGTGGGCGATCAGTGCGGGCTGCACAGGGGGCTGGGGCATGGGGAACCGTCCAACGTGTTCGGTGTTCGGCCCGCCGGGCATCGTGCCTCGGACGCGGGCCACGTCACACGTCAGCGGTTCACAATTCGGGCGCTCCCGTCTCCATGAGGCGGCCGTCGGCCAGCCGCAGCCACCGGTTCACACCGATCTCGGCGAGGAACCGCTCGTCGTGGCTGACCACCATGAAGGCGCCCTGGTAGGAGTTGAGCGCGCCCTCCAACTGGCCGGCGCTGACCAGGTCGAGGTTGTTGGTCGGCTCGTCGAGCAGCAGCAGGTGCGGGGCCGGTTCGGCGCACAGGACGCAGGCCAGGGTCGCGCGCAGACGTTCGCCGCCGGAGAGCACGCCGACGGGCAGGTGGGCGCGGGCGCCCCGGAAGAGGAAGCGGGCGAGCAGGTTCATGCGCTCCGCCTCCGGCCGTTCGGGTGCGAACGCGGCGAAGTTCTCCGCGACCGTGCGGTCCAGGTCCAGCAGGTCCAGGCGTTGCGAGAGGTAGGCGATCCGGCCGTCGCCGCGCTTGATGTCTCCGCCGTCCAGGGCCAGGTCGCCGGTGATCAAGCGCATCAGGCTGGTCTTTCCAGCGCCGTTGGGCCCGGTCAGCGCGATGCGCTCGGGGCCGCGGACGGTCAGGTCGATCCCGCCCGGGGCGAACACGTCCTTCTCGCCGAGCCGGACCCTCATCCCCTCCCCGATGAAGAGGTTCCGTCCTGCGGGCACCAGCGTGTCGGGCAGTTCCAGGGTGAGGCGCTGCTCGTCGCGCAGCGCGCGTCCGGCCTCGTCCAGACGGGCCTTGGCCTCGCTGACCCGGGAGGTGTGCAGGGTGCCGGACCTGCCCGCGGCCTCCTGCGCGCCGCGCTTCATGTTGCCCGCGAAGATCTTCGGCAACCCGGCGTTCTTCAGGTTCTTGGAGGCGTTGCTCATCCTGCGCTCGGCGCGTTCGCGAGCCTGCTGCATCTCCCGCTTCTCCCGCTTCAGCTCCTGCTCGGCGTTGCGGACGTTCTTCTCGGCGACCTCCTGCTCGGCCCGCACGGCTTCCTCGTACTCGGTGAAGTTGCCTCCGTAGAAACGGAGTTCGTCGCTGCCGAGTTCGGCGATACGTTCCATGCGGTCGAGCAGTGCGCGGTCGTGACTGACCAGCAGCAGGCAGCCGGTGAAGTCCGAGAGCACGTCGTGGAGCTTGTGGCGGGCCTCGGTGTCGAGGTTGTTGGTGGGCTCGTCGAGCAGCAGGACGTCGGGGCCCCGGAGCAACTGGGCGGCGAGGCCCAGGGAGACGACCTGGCCGCCGCTGAGCGTGCTCAGACTGCGGTCCAGCGTGAGGTCGGTGAGCCCCAGGCGGTCGAGCTGGGCGCGGGTGCGCTCCTCGACGTCCCAGTCGTCGCCGATGGTGGCGAAGTGCTTCTCGTCGACGTCCCCGGACTCGACGGCGTCCAGGGCGCGCACCACGTCGGCGATCCCCAGTACCTCGGCGACGGTGAGATCGCCGGTCAGGGGGAGGCTCTGCGGGAGGTAGCCGAGGGTGCCGGCCACGGTCAACGAGCCGGTGGCGGGCCGGAGTTCGCCGGCGAGCAGCCTGAGCAGGGTGCTCTTGCCGGAGCCGTTGGGGGCGACCAGGCCGGTGCGGCCGCTGGGCACGGTGAAGGACAGGTCCTGGAAGACCGGGGTGTCGTCGGGCCAGGCGAAGGAGAGGTTCGAGCAGACGATCGCGGCGTCGGACATGGGAGGCGACCTCGAGAGGACGGAGGGCAGAGCTGGTTACCTCTGCCCTGGGCAGACGTGGGAAAAGGGGTCGACGAAACGGACCACCTCAGCAGCGCTCCCCAGCGCCGGCCGGTGGCCGTCAGATCCGGATCTCACCCGGAGATGTCGTCTTCACCCACCACGTCTGTGACTCCTCGATCAACGGTCAACGTCTCCCCGAGTTTAACAGCCGCCGTTCCGTTCGATCGGCGTTTTCCCGTCTCGGACGACCTCATACGTGTGAGTGGGCGCACCGCTGTTGTTTGACAGCTCCGTGGGCAGGTGACAACATCGTCACCAGTTGAACCGGTGACGATGTCGCGCTTGCTCAGCAGGGGCCGCGCATGTCGGAAGGAGCGCACGCCATGGCGGACAGATCGAGACCGGGACCGAGGGCCGGGGGTGCACCGGTGGGGCGGCGGGCGATGCTGGGCATGCTCGGAGCGGGCGCGGCGGGGCTCGCCGCCGCGCCGTACCTCCAGCGCGGCTGGGAGAACTTCCTGGCCGCCGCCTCGGAGGCCGACGCGACGGGCCTGACCGGCCTGCTGCCCAACCCTGGCGGCTTCCGCTTCTACAGCGTCGTCGGCTCGGTCCCGCACAAGGACGAAACGAACTACGCGCTCACGGTCGGCGGACTGGTGGAACGGCAGAAGACCTACACGCTCGACCAGTTGCGTGCGCTGCCGCAGACCCGGGTCGTCCACGACGTGGTGTGCACCGACGGCTGGCGTGTCGAGAAGACGCCGTTCGGCGGGGTGAAACTCGCGGACCTCCTCGACGACGCCGGGGTGCGCTCCCCGGGCGCCGCGATCCGCTTCACCTGCTTCGACGGCGCCTACAGCGAGAGCCTCACCCTGGACCAGGCGCGCCGCTCGGACGTCCTGGTGGCGCTCACCATGCAGGACAAGCCCATCACCCACGCGCACGGCGGCCCGGTCCGCCTCTACGTGGCACCCATGTACTTCTACAAGTCGGCCAAGTGGCTGTCCGGCGTCTCGGTCACCGACAAGGTCGTTCCCGGCTACTGGGAGGAGCGCGGTTATGCGGTCGACGGCTGGCTCGAGGGAGCCGACCGGCGCGGCGACGCGGCCTGAACGCGAGGGCCGGATACGCCGTTTCAGCACCGCCGAGCGGCTGGTCCACCGGGCCACAGGCTGTCTGATGCTGCTCTGCCTGATCACCGCCGCCTGCCTCTATCTCGGACCACTGGCACAACTCGTCGGACGACGGCACCTGATGGTCACGGTGCACGAGTGGTCCGGCATCACACTGCCCGTGCCCTTCCTGCTCGGCCTCCTCTCTCCCGCCTTCCGTGCGGACCTGCGCCGCCTCAACCGCTTCGCGGTGTACGACCGCCAGTGGCTGCGCGCCGTCCGCAGGCGCCGTACCTCGCCCGAAGCGCGCCCGGCCGGCAAGTTCAACGCGGGTCAGAAGCTCTACGCGGGCTGGATCGCCGGTGCCGTGCTGGTGATGATGTTCACCGGCCTGCTGATGTGGTTCATGGGGCTGCTGCCCCTCATCTCCCGCACCAGCGCGATCTTCGTCCATGACCTCCTGGCGTGGGCGATCACCCTCGTCCTCCTGGGCCACATGCGCAAGGCGTTCGAGGACCCCGAGGCGCGGTCGGGGATGCGCACCGGATACGTCAGTCTCTCCTGGGCGCAGCGGTACCACTCGCGCTGGCTGCGCGAGGAGCGGGTGACTGGCGGTGCGGCGGACGCGGCGGACCGTCGAACGGCCTGACACGTCCGTGGCAGCGTGCCAACCTGCGGCCAGGGCGAGAAGTCCACATCTGTCTCCCCGCCGACCTCGCCCCGCACACTATCGTCACCGGCTTAACAGGTGATAGATTTCGACCAGTCCTCGGCCCGCCATGTGTGCCCTGCACATGTGTCGCCCATGGCCGGACACACCCCTTACTTCTTCCTGGATGGGAACCTCATGAGACGACTTCTGACTGTCCTCGCGGCCGGTGTGCCGCTGGCCGCGGCGGTGTACCTGCCGACCGCCTCGGCGGAGACCAAGGACGCTTCCGCCGCCACCTCGTCCGCCTGCGCGGCGCCGTCCGTGAAGGCCCCGGCCGGCACCCAGGTGGAGTCCGTGACGGCGGTCAGCCAGGAGGGCGGCACCATCGCCGGCACAGGGGTCCTCGGCGGTTCGGTCTCCGGCGTCCCGGCCTACTGCGAGGTCACGGTCACCCTCACCCACCCCGGGGACGACGACCACGCGAAGGTGCGGACCTGGCTGCCGGTCAGCGGCTGGAACGGCCGCTTCCAGGGTCTCGGCGGCGCCGCCTACCTGGCCGGTGACAACAACGTCGGCCTGGGCACAGCGGTCAAGAGCGGCTACGCCGCCGTCAGCACGGACGCCGGTGTCGGCGACGCCCTCGACACGGGCTGGGCGCTGAACAGTGCGGGACTGGTCAACACCGCCCTGCTGAAGAACTTCGCCTCCCGCTCCCAGCACGAGGCTGCGGTCGTCGGCAAGGAGGTCGTCGACGCGGTCTACGGCAAGCGTCCCGCGTACTCGTACTTCACCGGCTGTTCCACCGGTGGACGCCAGGGCTACATGGAGGCCCAGCGCCACCCCGACGACTACGACGGCATCCTCGCCGACGCCCCCGGCGTCAACTGGGACGAGTTCGAGGTCGCCACCCTGTGGCCGCAGGTCGTCATGAACAACGAGAAAACCTATCCGTCCCAGTGCGAGTTCACCGCCTTCACCGACGCCGCCGTCAGGGCCTGTGACTCCCTCGACGGGGTCAAGGACGGCCTGGTCAACGACCCCGCCCGGTGCGACTTCGACCCGCGTCGACTCATCGGCACCAAGGTCCTGTGCGAGGGGAAGGAGCTGACCGTCACAGCGGCCGACGCCGGCGTCGTACGCAAGATCTGGGACGGCCCGCGCACGGCGTCCGGCAAGAAGCTCTGGTACGGCGTCCCGGTCGGCGCCGACATCTGGGCCCTGGCCGCGCACACCGCCCCCGACACCGACGGGAACGTCGTTGGCTCGCCCTTCCCGGTACCCGCCGCCTGGCTCAGGCTCTGGGTGGCCAAGGACCCGTCCCTCGACCTCTCCACGATCACCTACAGCCGGTTCACGCAGTTGTTCAAGCAGTCGCGCGCCGAGTACGACAAGGTCATCGGCACCGACGACCCGGACCTGTCGGGCTTTCACGCGTCCGGTGGCAAGTTGCTGACCTGGCACGGCGAAGCCGACCAGTACATCCCCGCCCGGGGCACCGTGCAGTACCGCCAGAAGGTCGAGCGGGAGCTGGGCGGCACCAGGAAGGTCGACGACTTCTACCGTCTCTTCCTCGCCCCGGGGACCAACCACTGCGGTCTCAACGGCCTCGACGGCTCGGCGGACGGCCTCGCCGCGCTGACCGCGTGGGTCGAGCACGGCAAGGCACCCAGGACCCTGCCCGCCACGCTGGTCGACGACCAGGGGCAGAGCGTCTCCCGCGACCTGTGCAGCTACCCGCAGGTGTCCGGCTACAAGGGCCACGGCGACCCGGCCGTCGCCTCCACCTTCAAGTGCGTCTCCCCGTCGCGGCATTGACCGGGCGGACGACGACCGACCGACCTGAGAAAGGCCGAACCATCATGAGCACCCGGACATCGGCCCCCGCACCCGCGGCGGCCACGGACGAACGCTCCTCCCTGCTGAGGCTGTACCTGAGCCGCGGTGTCCTCGCCCTGGCCTGGGCCCTGGCGTTCGCCGGCGCCCACGAGGACATCGATCCCGTGGCGCTCACCCTCCTGGTCGCCTACCCGCTGATCGACGCCGTGTCCTCGCTGATCGACCACCGGGCCACCCCGAACGGTTCCGAGCGCCGGGTCCTTGCTTTCAACGGAGCCCTCAGCACACTCGCCGCCCTCGCGATCGGCATCGCCGGTGCCGGAGGTGTGTCACCCGTGCTCCATGCGTTCGGCGCCTGGGCGATCGTCTCCGGAGCTGCTCAGGTGTTCGTCGGACTGCGGCGGCGCGGTCCCGAACTCGGCAAGCAGTGGCCGACCCTGATCTCGGGCACCCTGTCCTTCCTCGTCGGCATCACCTACAACATCCAGGCCGCGGGCGAAAACCCCTCGCTCGACGTGCTGTCGGTGTACGCCACGGGTGGCGGAGTGTGGTTCATCCTCCAGGCGTTGCTGCTGGCCTGGAAGTCCCGCCGGCTGCGCGGCGCTCGGACCATGTGACTCGCTCACACCTCGTCACATCGCCCCGCGGCCTTCGAGGCTGCGGGGCTGCGGGGCGATGTGCGTGCGGAGCCGTCGTCGCAAGTGGCGCTGGACGGCTGTGGCCCGGCGAGAAGCTGCCCGCGCAGGTCGTCCCAAGCAGAGGTGTACAGCCTGCCGCAGGTACGTGGAGGACGAGTGGCGCCTGAACAGGGGGAGTCGGCTCGGCAGCGGTAGAGGTACATGGCCGTCGGCGGCGGCCGTGGCCGTGGGAACGGGCGACGACGCCCTGGAGGTCCGGCTGTAGCTCGTCGGATCGGGACCTTCCGGTGCGTCCCTCGCGGACGGATCGCGGAGAGGGCGTAAGCGCCCCCGCCGAGTGACCACCGGTTCCGTGGGCAACGGCGGCGGATGGACGGCGAACCCCCGACGAGGCCTGTGTGAGACCCCGCCTGAAGCCCCAGCAGGAGAAGCGCTTCGACACGCAACTTTTCGAAACCCGATGCAGGTTCCAAACGGATCAGCCCGTTCTCAGCAGCGTCGGGTTGCGCTAGGCTCCGGCCGCATGTCGAAGCGCTTCGACGATGACGTCTTCGACGCAGGGGGCAGGCCTTTCGACTCAATGGAGAGTTCTATGCCGAGTTCAGCCGGTTTCACTCGCCGCCAGGTCATGACGACCACCGCGGCCCTCGCCGCCACGGCGTTGTCCATCCCGACGGCCGCCCAGGCCGCCGCCCGGCCCACCGGTTCCGCCGGGTCGGCGTCCGCGCTGGACGTCGTCGCGCACATGCAACCGGGCTGGAATCTGGGCAACAGCTTCGAAGCCATCGGCGCCGACGAGACGGCGTGGGGCAACCCTCGGGTGACCCAGGCGTTCTTGCGCCGGGTGAAGGCACAGGGCTTCAAAAGCATCCGGATACCGGTGACTTGGGGCCAGCACGAGGGCCCCGCTCCCACCTACACCCTCGACCCGGCGTTCCTGGCCAGGATCAAGCAGGTGGTCGACTGGGCCCTGGCCGAGGGCTTCTACGTTCTGATCAACATGCACGGCGACGCGTGGCAGTGGGTGCCGAACATGCCGACCCAGCACGACACGGTCCTGGCGCAGTACACAGCCACCTGGCAGCAGATCGCGGCCACCTTCCGGGACGCATCGCGCCGACTGCTCTTCGAGAGCATCAACGAGCCCTTCTTCAACGGCAGTTCCGGCGACCAGCAGAACGCCGTTCTGATGAACGAGCTCAACACGACCTTCCACTCCGTCGTCCGCGCGACCGGCGGAGGCAATGCCGACCGCCTGCTCGTCATGCCGACGCTCGGGGACACCCCGGATCAGCCCAAGATCGACACCCTGCTGGCCACGTTCGCAGCGCTGGACGACCCGAACCTCGTGGCCTCGATCCACTACTACAGTTTCTGGCCCTTCAGCGTGAACCTCGCCGGCTACACGACCTTCAACGCGGCCACCCAGCAGGACCTGACCGACACGTTCGACCTGCTGCACAGGTCCTTCGTGGCCAAGGGGATCCCGGTCGTCGTAGGTGAGTACGGGCTGCTCGGCTGGGACTCCGGCCCCGGCACGGTCGAACAGGGCGAGACGCTCAAGTACCTTGAGTATCTCGGCTACTACGCGCGCTACCGGGGCTTGACCACGATGCTGTGGGACAACGGCAGTCGCTTCAACCGCCGCACCCTGCAGTGGAACGACCCGAGCCTCTACGCGCAGATACGTTCCAGCTGGACCGGGCGCTCCGGCACGGCGTCCACCGACCAGCTCTTCGTGCCCAAGGGCAAGACCCCGACGGACGCGACGATCACGGTGAACCCCAACGGCACCAGGCTGATGAGGATCGATGTCGGCACCCGCCCCCTGATCCGGGGCGTGGACTACACCCTCAGCGGCAACACCCTCACCGTCGCAGCGGCGACGCTCACTCGGCTGACCGCAGCACAGGAGTACGGCACGAATGCCGTCCTGTCCCTCCGGTTCACGGAAGGAATTCCTTGGGCCGTCAACGTCATCACCTATGAGAAGCCGGTGCTGACCGGTGCGACCGGTACGACGACCTCGCTGGTGATACCCACCGCGTTCAACGGCGACAAGCTGGCGACCATGGAAGCCGTCTACGCCGACGGCACCGCCGCCGGTCCGCAGTCCTGGACGACGTACAAGCAGTTCAACGTGGCCTTCACACCGGACTACACCGCAGGCACGATCACTTTGCCGACCGCGTTCTTCGGCGAGGTCACGGACAACTCCACCGTGACCCTCACCTTCCACTTCTGGAGCGGGGCGATCGTGAAGTACACGCTGACCAGGTCCGGCACCGCGGTCACGGGCAGTGCCTGAGAACGGCAGTGTTCTCCGTACCAGGACCTGATGCGGAGGCGCCACCATGTACGGGCGCCCCCGCATCCCTGGAGGGAGGAGTGGTTCGTAGACGATGCCGGAGGTGGGGGGATGGTCAGCGCTGTCGTAGGAGCGCCTGGTGGCTCCCGGCGCTTTGGGCGTGACTGCCCTGTGGATACGGGCTTGCTGCGAGCCGGTCGCCGTGCACTTGTGGCCAACCGCCGTCGGGGTCGTACACCTCGCGACCGACAACCGGACAGTCGTATTCATGTGCGGCGAGTAGATCCTATGATCACTCCGCCGCAGCGCCCCGCTGCGGCCGCACACGCCTCCGAGACAGGCCGAAGACGATGACGAGCACCACCCGCAGAGCTCCCCGCATCCTTGCCCGCTCCGCGCAGGCGGCGACAGCGGCCGCCGCCGTGGCGGACGTGTTCCGCGCGACGGCTGTCCGGGATGACTACCTCCGCCAGACGGATGAGTCCCTGCACGAGTCGGGTTTCATCTCCATGATCTTCGTCTATCTGATGACCCTTGCGATCGTGCTGTTCCTCGTATGGCTCGCCCGGTCCCGGCGCAACGCCCAGGAGCTGTCCCCTCGGGCCTCGGTCCCGAGTCGGGGCTGGACGATCGGCGCGTGGTTCATACCGGTGGCCAACTTGTTTGTCCCACGCCGGATCCTCCTCGACATCGGGCGCGCGAGCTCCGCGTCCTGGAGGCAGAAGCGAGACGCGACACTGGTGAATCTGTGGTGGGTCGCCTGGGTCACGCACACGGTGGTGCTCGTGGTGGGGGGTCGGGTGGCCCCGGGGTCGATGGCCTTCCTCGTAGTGGCGGAGGCGCTCATGATCGCGGCGGCCGTGCTGCTTGGGCTCGTCATCGAGCGCATCACCGCCTTGCAGAGCGCCGCGCTCGGCGACACCGTCCCGGCCGTACCTCTCGCACAGGCGTGAGGCGTTTCTCCCAGGCATCTCCCCACAGCGGCGAGAGGTGCCGCGCGTGACCGGCGATGGTGAGGCGGGCGTGGGCTTCACCGACCGTAGGGCTGCTTGCCAACTCCCTTGCCGGACGCGCGCGCCGAGGAGATCGGCACATCGCCGAGCCGTCGGCCACATCGGCGCCGTAGCCGGAGTCGACGATCCCCTGCCACCCGCCACGCCCGTCGTCATGACCGTGGACCAGCCTCGGGGTCAGCAGGATGCCGCCCACCTCAAGGGTGCCGACGACGCCGAGCGCACCGCGGAACACCTCGCTGCGCGCCCGGTTGAGGCGCCTGGGCGGTCGAAAATCTCAGGTGATCTGGTCCCTGGTGTCTGCATACTGACTGTCGTCTGAGTTGATCTGGTCTGCTTCCGGCGTCCCGTACTGCACCAGGGGAAGGCTTGCGAGAATGTCCATGCACGATGACCAGGTGGACGTGACCACTGAAATCGTTGCGACCTTGGTCCAGGAACAGTTTCCTCAGTGGAGCGACAAGGCGGTCCAACCTCAGTCGTCGACCGGGACGGTCAACGCCGTCTTCCGCATTGGGAACGATCTTTCTGCGCGTTTCCCACTGCGTCTGGCCGATCCCGCAGAGGCACTGGCAGTTCTGGAACAGGAGATCCAGGCGAGCGCGGAGCTGGCACAGGTGTCTCGGTTCCCCGTCCCGGAACCCGTCGCCCTGGGAAAGCCGGGAGCGGGTTACCCCATGACGTGGTCGGTCCAGACGTGGCTACCAGGAACAGTCGCCTCTGACGCCGACCCGAGTGGGTCGGACGCCTTTGCCGAGGACCTTGCGGCCTTCGTCGCAGCTCTGCGGGGCGCCGAGACGCGAGGGCGGGTTTTCAGCGGCGACAACCGTGGCGGTGTCCTCGCGCACCATGACGATTGGATGGCGAAGTGCTTCGAGGAGAGCGAGGAGTTGCTCGACGTGCCGCGGCTGCGCCAGGTGTGGAGCCACTTTCGGGAGTTGCCACGTACGGGTACCGATGTGATGAGCCATGGTGACTTGATTCCCGGCAACGTACTGGTCTCAGGAGACCGGCTCAGCGGCGTACTCGACACCGGCGGCTTCGGGCCCGCCGACCCGGCGCTGGATCTGGTCAGTGCCTGGCATCTGCTGCAGTCGGGCCCGCGGGAAGTCCTCCGGCGGACACTGGGCTGTGACGATCTGGAGTGGGAGCGCGGCAAGGCGTGGGCGTTCCAACAGGCGATGGGTCTTGTCTGGTACTACGTCGAGAGCAACCCGACGATGAGCAGAATGGGGCGCCGGACACTCGACCGCATCTTGGCGTCGATGGAGTGATATCACCCCGATCGAGGGGCATGAGCCGAGCGGTCGCGGACCGTCCTTCGCCGCCGCCCCCGTTGCCCGCCGCGTCGCGGTTGCGGAGCCCGGCATCGGCACCCCCGGTCCACGGTGGCTAGCAGCCGGCAGTCGAAGTGCTCCATCCCTAGATGATCAATTCCGAGGGACGCTCACGGAGGACTCGTGGTGGGCGGCGGCCGAAACCACCGCGAGACGGTCAGGCGGCGGGCTACCGGCCCTGGTTGGCGGGGTGGCAGCGAGCGGTCAGGCGTCAGGGTCGACTTCGGGGTGGGTGAACCGCACGGGCTTGCCCAGCGCCCGGGCGTAGGCGATCTCGGTTCGGGTGCTGTCTCCGATGTAGTCGCCGACTACGAGCACCTCATCAGCGAGCCGGATCTTCGCCCGGTGCAGATCGTCGAGTCGAACCTTCAGCGCCTCGGCCTCTACGGGATCGGACCAGAGTTCGTGCGGCGACTTCATGTCACAGCCCGGTTTGACGACGATCTTTCCGGCTTTGGTCTCCCGCAGATCCGCCTCGTTCATCTCGGTCATGAAGCGGGTGGAGCCGCAGATAACGACGATGCGCGGGAGGTTCAGCAGCCTCTTCGCGTCGGCGAGCTTCTCCTCGGGGGTGAGCAGTTGCGGGTGTGACACTGGTTCCTCCTGGTGGTGTGGTCCAAGGGGTGCCTGCGGAGACGAGAACGAAGGTGTCCAAGATCGTTTTCTGGCGAACGACATGGACACCCTCCCGACAGCACTCTAAGACGTCGTTTCCCCTGGTGACGGCGGTAGCCGATGAGGGCTGCGGCTACGCCGACGAAGGTCAGGAAGTGCTCGGCTTTGCGCTCGTAGCGGCGGTGCAGCCTTCGGCATCCGGCGAGCCAGGAGACCGTTCTCTCGACGACCCAGCGGTGTCGGCCAAGCCACGTGGACGACTCGATGCCCTTGCGGGCGATGCGGTGGCGAATGCTGCGCCCGCGAAGCCATTTCCGCAGGTGGCCGTAGTCGTAGCCCTTGTCGGCATGGAGCTGGGCCGGACGTCGCCGAGGGGTCCGCGGCGGGAGCGGATGGGCGGGATTCCACGAACGAGCGGCTGCAGTCCGCGGCTGTCGCGCATGTGGCCGCCGGGGATCCCTAGCGACAGCGGCATGCCACCCCGGTCGGTGATCAGGTGAACTTTCGCCCCTGCCTGCCACGGTCGGTCGGCTTCGGTCCAGTCAGTGGCCCCTTTTGTAGCTCGGACGCTGACGGAGTCGATCACGCACCGCGACCAGTCCAGCTCACCCCGAGCGCCGAGCTCGGCGAGGATGAACCGGTGCGGCCTGGCCCAGACCCGGTTCCGGCTCCGCTGGGCGAAGCGCCGGTAAACCGTGGGCCAGGCCGGCCCGAACACCGGCGGCAACTGCCGCCACGTGCAGCCGGATCTGGCCACGAAGACGATCGCCGCCAGGCATTCGCGGTCTCCGGCCCGCCGTCGCCCGCCGCCTTGCGGGCGTATGACCTCCGTCAGCCGCTCGATCAGATCCGTCATGCACGGCTCAACGAGCGATTCCGCGATCAGAAGCGACGTCCAGAACTCGTCGAAGACGTGTTCCAGACGTCGCTAAAGGCGACTTCAGCCTTCTGTGCGGCGAGATCGTTGGCGCCTACGGCTGCGGCCAGACGGCCTGATCAGCCGAGGTCAGGCGGCACTGCAGTGGTACCCCTGCGGCTGCACGCGTGCCATCGGGCCGGTTTCCCGCGTTGTTCAGGCGGATTCGAGGATCGGGCGTATCTCGACGGTCTCCGGGGTGGGGAGGCTCATGGCCAGTTCGAGGGCTTCCTCGCGGTCGGCCACGTCGACGATGAACCAGCCGCCGAGGGTCTCCTCGCCGGGGTGCGCGGGTCCCTCGGTCACGATCGATGTCCCGTCGGCCGCGCTGCGTACTGTCGCAGGGGCCGTGTGTTCGGTCTCCAGGGCGTCGCCGCCGACCAGCTTTCCGGCTGCGGCGAGTCCGCCGATCCAGCCTTCGTACTCCTTGCGGTACCCGGCCCGGTCGGCCTGGATCCTACGACGCGACTCGTCCGTCTCGAAGATCACGAGTGCGAATTTCATGGGAACTCCTCTCCGGTCGTCGTACGAGCGACCGCTGCTGATGGTGTGGGAAGGGGTGATTTTTTCAGGCGGTGCTGTCGGCCGAGGTGATGCGGGCAAGTGAACCTATCTCCAGTGCGGTCCACAGAGCGCCGTCGGGCCCGATGGCGATGCCGTGCGGTTCGGAACCTGGCGTGGGCAGGTCGTGACCGGTGACGGAACCGTCGGCGGTGAGCGTGCCGACGCGGTTGCCGCCCCATTCGGTGAACCAGACGGTGCCCTGTCCGTCGACGGTGACGGCGTGCGGGCGGGCGGCGCGGTCGGGCAGCGGGAACTCGTCGATCTGCCCGTCGGGTGTGATTCGGCCGATCTGACCTGCGGCGATTTCGGTGAACCACAGCGCGCCGTCGCGGCCCGCGGCGATCCCCACCGGTGCCGCCTCCGGCGTCGGCAGGGGGTGGAGGATGACCGTACCGTCCACGCCGATCCGTCCGATGGCGTTGGCCTGGTTGAGGGTGAACCACATCCCGCCGTCGCCGCCGGCGGTGATCGCCGAGGGGAAAGCGCCGGTGACGGGCAGCGGGAACTCGGTGATGCGGCCGTCGACGGTGATGCGGCCGATGCGGTCGGCAGTGGTCTCGGTGAACCACAGCGCGCCGTCAGGGCTCGCCGCGATGCCGAACGGCCCGCAACCAGGTGTGGGGATGTGGAATTCGTCGATCACGCCGTTGGTGGTGATCCGCCCGATCCGGTCCGCCCGGTACTCGGTGAACCACAGCGCACCGTCCGGGCCAGGGGTGATGACGGTCGGCCCGCAGTCGGGATCGAGCCGATGACTCGTCGGCTCCTCGCCGGGGACGAGGCGGCCGATCCGGCCGCTGTGGACGAGGGTGAACCACAGGGCGCCGTCCGGTCCCGTGGTGAGGGCGTAGGGCCCGGCCGTACCGTCGGCCACCGTGTGTTCTTCGATGAGCATCTGGGTCACATGACTCAATGGAACTTCCTTGCTTCCTGCTCGGTGGCGATGCGTTCGATGTCAGCCGGAGTTCCGGCCATGATGGTACGGGCGTGTTCGGCGACCAGGTCGCCGGGCCAGTCCCACCAGGCGGCGCGCCGCAGTCGCTCGACGTCGGCGTCGTCGAAGCGCTGCCGGATCGGTCGGCCCGGGGGTGCCGCCGACGATCGTGTAGGGCGGAACGTCGGTGGTGACCACGGCGCCGGCCGCGATGATGGCGTCGTCGCCGATCCGAACGCCGGGCATGACGGTCGCCCGGTATCCGAACAGACGTCGTTGCCGACGACTGTGTCGCCGCGGCTGGGCATGGCGGTGACGACGTCCAGGGTCTGTTCGGCCCACCGGCCGCGAACATGGTGAACGGGTACGTCGAGACGCCCATCGTCGGGTGCTCGGCGCCGGCCATCAGGAAGGTGGTGCCGGTGGCGATGGCGCAGTACTTGCCGATGACGAGGCGCTCCTGGCCGTGGGCGTAGAGGACGACGTGCGGCCAAGTGCCTGCGCCGGAGCCTTCCGGATACGACCCGTGGACCGGTTGCCCGAGCAAGATCAAGGGGCCCGGGGCCGGTCCGCGCGGAGGGATCACGTCCATGCTCTCGCGCAGGTCGCGCCGACATGGCGGGGGAGTCCAGGATCGCTGCGCAGCCCCCACAGCGAACCGGCACCGCACCGCGGGGGCGGCGACTTCTGAAGACAATCGTTTGATTGCTTCGGATTGGACAACCTTTGCCAGAGTCTGAACGTCCAAAGAACAACAGGAGACACGTTGTCTCCGTTTAGGGGGAGCGTTCATGCTCAAGGTGAGCATCGTGGTGCCCGTGTACAACGCGGGCCGTTATATCGACATGTGTGCGCCGTCGCTGTTAGGCCAGACGCTGGGGGAGGACGCGTACGAGATCATCTACGTCGATGACGGCTCGACCGACGACTCCGCGCAGCGGCTCGACGAATTGGCCGCCGAGCACGCGCAGGTGCGGGTGATCCATCAGGAGAACTCGGGCTGGCCGGGCAAGCCCCGCAACGTCGGGGTGCGGGAGGCGCGCGG
>NZ_JBEXQX010000016.1:0-198300 GCF_040612795.1 Streptomyces sp. NPDC006335 | reverse complement strand
GGTACTGCAGGGGGGACCCTGTGGGAGAGTAGGACACCGCCGAACAATTATTGAGAAAACCCCCGTGCCATTCGGCACGGGGGTTTTCTGCGTTCCAAGCGATTTCATTTCACCAGCTTTGTTTCGTACGCCAGGATCACCGCCTGGATGCGGTCGCGGGAGCCCGTCTTCGCGAGGATGCGGCCCACATGGGTTTTCACCGTCGACTCCGCCAGGTGCAGGCGGGTGGCAATCTCCGTGTTCGTCCAGCCCTTGCCGATGACTGTGAGGATTTCGCGTTCCCGCTCGGTGAGGGGTGCGAGGCGCGGGTCGTCCTGTTCCGCCGCGGTCTGGGTTCCCGTTGGCAGATGGTGTGCGTAGGCGTCCAGAAGGCGGCGAGTGAGGCTCGGGGCGACCACCGCGTCGCCGGTCGCCACCGCGCGGATGCCCGACAGGAGGTCCTCCGGCTGGGCGTCCTTGACCAGGAAGCCCGAGGCTCCGGCGCGGAGGCCGGCGTAGGCGTACTCGTCGAGGTCGAAGGTCGTGAGGATGAGGACGCGGGTGCGGTCGCCGGTGGCGATGATGCGGCGGGTGGCCTCGATGCCGTCCAGGCCGGGCATGCGGACGTCCATCAAGACCACGTCGGGGTGCAACTCGGCCGTCATGCGGACCGCCTCGGAGCCGTTGGCCGCCTCGCCGAGGATCGTCAGGTCGTCCTGGCTCTCCAGCAGCATGCGGAAGCCGAAGCGCTGGAGGGGCTGGTCGTCGGCGATCAGGACGGTGGTCACTGCGGGGTTTCCTCCGGGAGGTGCAGGCGGACGCGCCAGCCTTGTTCGGGCCGGCGGCGGGGACCGGCCTCAAGTGTGCCGCCGTACAGGGACGTTCGTTCGCGCATGCCGGGAAGTCCTCGGCCGTCGGTGCTGATGGGGTCGCCTCCGCGGCCGGTGTCGGTGACCGTGACGGTGACGGCGCCGCCTTCGTCGTAGGAGATCTCGATGGTCGAGGTGGCGCCGGGGCCCGCGTGTTTGAGGGTGTTGGTGAGGGCTTCCTGGACGACCCGGTAGACGGTGAGCTGGCGGCCCGGGGGGAGGGTCGGGGTGCCGTGGACGGTGGTGTGGACGGGGAGGCCCGCGCTGCGTACGCCCTCGATGAGGGGGTCGAGGTCGGACAGGGCGGGCTGGGGGGTCAGCGCGGCTTCCGGGGGGTCGTCTTCGCGCAGGACGTCCAGGAGGCGGCGGAGTTCGGTGAGGGCCTGGCGGCTGGTCGTGGAGATGGCGGTCAGGGCTTCGGCCGCGCGGTCGGGGGACTTGCGGGCGGCGTAGCGGCCGCCGTCGGCCAGGCCCGTGATGACGGAGAGGTTGTGGCCGATGATGTCGTGCATCTCGCGGGCTATGCGGGCGCGTTCGGCGGCGGCGGAGAGGCGGGCCTGCTGGTCGCGTTCGATCTCCAGGCGGTGGGCGCGGTCCTCCAGGGCCTCGGTGTAGTTGCGGCGGGTGCGGACCGTGATGCCGATGGCCGCCGCCGAGACGAAGGTCAGCAGGGTCGGGAGGATCTCCTGGTCGGCGCTGCCGTGGGGATGGCGTACGGCGATCACGGTGACGGGGGCCAGGACGACTGGCAGCGCCCACCACAGGGAGCGGTGGGGGCGGCGCAGGGCGATGTGGAAGACGACCAGCATCTGGAGCATGGCCGCCTGGAGCACGGCTCCGGTCCAGGCGTTGGCCAGGGCGAACGGGGTGAGGGCGAGGAGGACCGTGCGGGGGTGGCTGCGGCGCCAGAGGAGGGGGACGGACAGGCCCAGGCTCAGGGTGAGGAGCAGGCCGGCGGGGACGTCGGTGTCGCGGGCGATGCTGCGCCAGCCGTCGCCGAGGTAGTCGATGAGGGCCGCCGTCACCCAGAAGCCGGTCAGGTGCAGGTCCCACAGGAGAGGGTGGCGCCGGTCGAAGGCGCGCACCCGCCTGGTGACGCGCTGGACGTACTCGGTGAGGGGTTCCGCCACCCGTTCTTCCGCCACGGGGTCCATGGTGAGGGCTTCGGCCGTCATCCGTCAGACGTCCCGTCGCTTCAGCAGCACCGCGGCCGCCGTCAGGGAGGCCGCCGCCCACAGGGACATGGCCAGCAGGGCGCTTCCTGAGGAAGCCGTGTCCGCGGTGGTGAGGGTCTCCATGGCGCGGCCGGGGAAGTGGCGTACGGCGTCGTCGACGACGGCGTACGGGAGCATGGCCAGGACCTCGGGGAGGATCATGACCAGGCCGATGAAGGCGCCCGTCGCGATCGGGACCGAGCGGGCCACCGCGCCGAGGCCCAGGGCCAGGACGGTGAGGAGGGCGAGGCCGGCCGCGTTGCCGGTGAGGGCGCGCAGGACGCCCGGGTCGCCGAGGGCGGACTCGTGCTCGCTGCCGGCGAGGAAGGACTGGGCGAGCGGGAAGGTGAGGAGGTTCGTCCACAGGCTGAGGACGAAGGCGATCGTGGCCAGGACCGCGGCCTTCGACCACAGGACGGGCAGGCGGGTGGGTACCGCGGTCATCGTGGCGCGGATCTGGCCGGTCGAGTACTCGCCTGCGGTCGAGAGGATGGCCAGTACCCCCAGGTTGACCTGGGCGAACTGGGTGCCCAGGAGGACCAGGACGACCGTGTCCATCTGGGCGCCGTCGCCGCTGTCGTAGGCGGCGCTGATGCCGACACCCATGGCGACGGTCAGAGCGCTGGTGGCGATGAGGGTGATCCAGGTGGAACGCAGGGTCCAGAGCTTGTGCCACTCCGAGCGCAGGACTCGGGCCGGGGTGACACGGTAGGCCGGTGTCGTGGCGGTCATGCCGTCGCTCCTTCCAAAGGGGTCGTGAACTCGACCGAGTCGTGGGTGAGGTCCATGAAGGCCTCCTCCAACGAGACGTGGCTGGGCGTGAGTTCGTAGAGCGGGATGGCGTGGGCCGCCGCGGTGCGGCCGATGTGGCGGGCGTCGGTGCCGCGGACCTCCAGGGTTTCGGGAGCGGTCGGGATCGCTTCGACTCCGGGCGCGGCGAGCAGCCGTACGAGGGCGGGGGCCTGCGGGGTGACGACCTTGACCGTGCCCGCGCCGGACTGCCGTACGAAGTCGTCGACCGTGGTGTCGGCGAGGAGGCGGCCGCGGCCGATGATGACCAGGTGGTCGGCGGTGAGGGCCATCTCGCTCATCAGGTGGGAGGAGACGAGGACCGTACGGCCTTCCGCGGCCAGGGACTTGAGGAGGTTGCGGATCCACAGGACGCCCTCGGGGTCGAGGCCGTTGACCGGTTCGTCGAGGACGAGGACGGCCGGGTCGCCGAGCAACGCGGCCGCGATGCCCAGGCGTTGGCCCATGCCGAGGGAGAAGCCCTTGACCCTGCGGTGCGCGACCTCGGTCAGGCCCGTGAGGTCCAGGACCTGGTCGACGCGGGAGCGGGGGATGCCGTGGGTGAGGGCGAGGGTGCGCAGGTGGTGGTGGGCGGTGCGGCCGGGGTGGACCGAGCGGGCCTCCAGGAGCGCGCCGACCTCGGTGAGGGGCGCGGGGTGGGTGGCGTAGGCGCGGCCGCCGACGGTGGCGTGGCCGTGGGTCGGGGCGTCCAGGCCGAGGATCAGGCGCATGGTGGTGGACTTGCCGGCGCCGTTCGGGCCGAGGAAGCCGGTGACGGTTCCCGGGCGGACGGTGAAGGACAGGTCGGCCACCGCGGTTCTGTCGCCGTAGCGTTTGGTGAGGTCCTGTGCCGTAATCATGCTTCGATGCTCGTGCGGGCGGGGGCGCCGGGCGTCGGACCGCGGGCAGTATTCCAGGTGAGGCGGGTAGTACCCGGGTACTACTGTGGCCCGCATGAGCTACGTGATCCGGTCCGTCCGCGCCGACGAGTGGCCCGCCGCGAAGGAGTTGCGGCTCGCGGCACTTCAGGATCCGGTGGCGCCCCTCGCCTTCATGGAGACCTACGAGGAGGCCGTCGTACGGCCCGACTCCTACTGGCGGGAGCGCACGGCCAAGGGTGCCGAAGGGGCCGACGGGGCCCAGATGGTGATCGCCGAGGCGCCGGACGGGCAGTGGGTCGGGACGGTGACGGTGCTGCTGGAGGAGCCCGGGACCACGGACTGGGCCGGGTTTCCGGTCGAGCGGAAGCAGGGGCATCTCGTCGGGGTGTTCGTACGGCCCGAGGAACGCGGGAGCGGGCTCACCGATGTGCTGTTCGACGCCGCCGTGGAGTGGGCGTGGGCGCACGGGGCCGAGCGGGTGCGGCTGATCGTGCACGAGGAGAACGGGCGGGCGCAGCGGTTCTACCGCAAGGTGGGGTTCGAGCCCACGGGTGTCGTCATGGCGCTGACGGGGGCACCTGGGGAGTCCGAGCTGGAGTTCGCGCTGGAGCGGGGCTGAGTTCTGGCCCTTCCTCCACCGGGTCGGTCGGGGATCATGAAGCATGCATTCCGATGACTGGCACTGGCACCTCACCGAAGACATCGACGAATTCCTCGCCCGGGCCGGGGAGTTCCTGCGCTCGCGCCCCGTTCCGCACCTCATGCAGCTCACCTGGACGGCGCGACTGCGCGCACGCGGGGCGGCCGCGTACGACGCGGAGGGGGCCGTGTTCGGCCTGCTGGAGCGGGCCGGTGAGGTGCACGCGACCTTCTACCGGCTGTCGCCCCGGCGCGGCCTGGGCCTGAGTCCGCTCACCGCGGAGCAGGCCGAGGCCCTCGCCGCCCGTCTGGTCGCGCTCGGCCACTCCGTGCCCTCGGTCAGCGCGGACGACGGGACCGCCGCCGTGTTCGCCGAGGCGTGGCAGCGGCACGCGGGGGCGAGGGAGGCACCGCGGGTGCGGGTGCGGCTCTGTCTGCGCCGCCTCGGCACGCTCGTGCCGCCGGATCCGCTACCGGCGGGGCGGGGACGGCCCGTGGGGGAGCGGGACCATGAGCAACTCATGGACCTGTGCCGGGGGTTCGCCGCGGACGTGGGGGAGGCCGTCACCATCGACGCCGACACCTGGGCGGGCACCCGGTTCGCCGACAAGAACTACACGTTCTGGGAGACCCCGGACGGCACGCCCGTCTCCCTGGCGGGCGCGAACCCGATGATCGCCGGGCTGGTGCAGGTGGACCCCGTGTACACGCCGGCTCCTCTGCGTGGCCGGGGATACGCGGGTGCCGTGACCGCCGAGGTGAGCCGGGCCGCGCTGGCGGCGGGCGCCACGGACGTCGTGCTGTTCACGGACGCGGCCAACCCCACGAGCAACGCCCTCTATCGGAGGCTCGGCTATGTGCCGGCCGTCGACTGGGTCGTGTACGACTTCTGAGCGCTACGTCGGGAGGTCCGCGTCCGGCCAGCGGGTGCGGGCCTGTTCGCGGGACCGGAGCAGGGCCAGGGTCGGTAGCCCCCGGTCCGCTCCGGCGGCCAGCAGCTCCGGGAGCTGGGGAAGCGGGGCCACGGCGGCGACGTCGTCCAGGACGAGCGTGAGTGGTGGGTCGAGGCGACCGGAGGATGACCGTTCGGCCATGCGCCGGCCACGCTCGACCACGCTTGAGGCGAGGGCCGTCAGGAGGGGCATCGCGCCCGGATTCGTCCTGGGGTCCTCGATGGATTCACCGACCACATAAAGCGTGCCCCCTTCATCGACGAAGGAATCCAAGGCGAGGGCATCATTTCGGTTGGGAGTGCATGCCTCGCGGATGTTGACCGTGAAGAGGGCGGAGAGGGCTCGGGTCGTCAGTTCCTGGGCGATGTCCCGGCGTTCTGGGTGGGCTGTGAGGGCTGCTTCGAGCTCGCCCGCCGCGCCGGGGGCTGCCTTCGGGTTGGTGCGGAGGGTTTTCACGGCGTCCTGGACCTGCGTGCCCTGGCACCAGCGGTGGACGTGGCGGATGGTGCGGGAGTCTATGGCCGCCGCGTGGAGGTAGCTGCGCAGGAGCGTTTCGGCGGTGTCGGCCACGGCCTGGTCGATCTTCGCGGTGGGGCGGACGGGGGCGAGGAGGGCCTGTGCTCGTGCCTTGGCCGTTTCCTTGGTCTCGCAGCCGGTGGTGGGGGACCAGTGGAGGCGGGCCGGGGTGTCGCAGAGGTGGGTGGGGTCGTAGACGTGGACCGGGCCGAGTTTGGCTCGGGCGTCCTTGGTGTCCTGCCAGACGGCTGGGTTCGAGGTGACTACGAGGGTGGGGCCTTCCGCGTCCCTGATGGTCTGGGTGGCGGTTGAGTGGCGGGTCGCTGGTGGGGCGTAGAGGATCGCGCCTTCGGCGCGGGGGGTTTCCCACCCGCCCACCCGTGCAGCATTCGTAGTCGCCTGAGGCTGCGGCTGCGGCTGCGTCGCGGAAAGCGGCAATGTCGGCTGCGGCTGCGGCTGCGCGATGGGTGACGGCAAGGGGGCGGGCAGCGGTGCCGTCGGGGCCGGCTGGTGCTCTGCGGAAGGCCTGGGGGCCGGGACCTCGTGGATCGGTTCTTCGGGAGCCTCTGATCGCCGTGCCCGTGCCGCCAGTTTCTCCGCTCTCGTCCGCGCGCGGACCGCTCGCCAGCGGGCCAGGGTTCCCATCACGAAGATCGTGAGGACGATCAGGATCAGCAGTTCGCCGATGAACAGGCCCCAGACCAGGCCGTAGCCGGAGAGCTGGCCGGCCGGGGTGTCGGGCCAGGCGCCCGGGATGTCCTGGGGGTGGCCGATGAGGTGGCGCATGGCGAGGGGTGTGCGGGTGAAGGTGACGCCCTTGGGCCAGTCGCCCCGCGCGAACAGGCCCGCGAGGCCCGTCGCCGTCCAGACCAGCAGGGTCATGCCGAGGAGGAAGGCGAGTATGCCGACCAACAGCCCGTCCGGGACGCCTCCCTGGCCTCCCTGACCGCCCTGCCGGCGGTCGTCCGGTCTCACCACTGCCCGCCCCTCCTACGCCACCGTCGACTCGGAGTCGCCCATGTGCTGTTCCACGAAGGCCGCCGCCCGCTCCTCCGCCTCCAGTTCGGCGGCGCGCAGGGCGTCGTCGGTGAGGTCGGCGGAGGACTCCGTCATCGCGCGGTCGGTGAAGACCAGGGGGCGTTCCGTCTCGGTGACCAGGTGTTTGACCACCTGGACATTGCCGTTGACGTCCCAGACGGCGATGCCGGGGGTGAGGGACGGGATGATCTCGACCGCCCAGCGGGGCAGGCCCAGGACCCGGCCCGTCGCCCGTGCCTCGTCGGCCTTCTGGGCGTAGATCGTGCGGGTCGAGGCCATCTTCAGGATCGCGGCCGCTTCCTTCGCCGCCGCTCCGTCCACCACGTCGGACAGGTGGTGGACCACCGCCACGAAGGACAGGCCGAGCCGGCGGCCGAACTTCAGCAGGCGCTGGAAGAGCTGGGCGACGAAGGGGCTGTTGATGATGTGCCAGGCCTCTTCCACGAGGAAGATGCGCTTCTTGCGGTCGGGGCGGATCCAGGTGTGTTCCAGCCAAACTCCGACGATCGCCATGAGGATGGGCATGGCGATGGAGTTGCGGTCGATGTGGGACAAATCGAAGACGATCAGCGGCGCGTCCAGGTCGATGCCGACCGTGGTCGGGCCGTCGAACATACCCCGCAGGTCACCGTCGACCAGGCGGTCCAGGACCAGGGCCACGTCCAGGCCCCATGCGCGGACGTCCTCTATGTCGACGTTCATCGCCTCGGCCGACTCGGGCTCGGGGTGCCGTAGCTGCTCCACGATGTCCGTGAGGATCGGCTGGCGTTCGACGATCGTCTCGTTGACGTAGGCGTGCGCGACCTTGAGCGCGAAGCCCGAGCGCTCGTCGAGGCCGTGGCCCATCGCCACCTCGATGATGGTCCGCAGCAGGGCGAGCTGGCCGGTCGTGGTGATCGCGGGGTCGAGCGGGTTGAGGCGGATCCCCATGTCCAGGGCGGCCATCGGGTCCAGGCGGATGGGAGTTATCCCCAGCTCCTGCGCGATGAGGTTCCATTCGCCGACGCCGTCCTCGCCCTGGGCGTCCAGGACGACCACTTGGCGGTCGCGGAAGCGCAACTGGCGCAGCACGTAGGTCTTCTCCAGCGCCGACTTGCCGTTGCCGGACTCGCCGAGGACCAGCCAGTGCGGGGCCGGGAGCTGCTGGCCGTAGAGCTGGAAGGGGTCGTAGATGTAGCCCTTGCCGGAGTACACCTCACGGCCGATGATCACGCCCGAGTCGCCGAGACCCGGCGCGGCGGTCGGGAGGTAGACCGCCTGCGCCTGACCGGTGGAGGTGCGGACCGGCAGGCGGGTCGTCTCGACCTTTCCGAAGAGGAAGGACGTGAAGGCGTCGCTGAGGACGGACAGCGGATCCCGCATGCTTGGTCCCCTACTTTCGGATGCCGGTGGCGAACGGAAGCGTGTTCACGAAGGCGCGATGGTGCTCGCGGTCGCACCACTCCAGTTTCAGGTACGACTTTCCGGCCGAGGCCCGGATGGTCCGCTTGTCGCGGGCCAGGGCCTCGGGGGAGCGGGAGGAGACGGTGATGTAGCCGACCAGGTTGACCCCGGCCGCGCCGCTCGCGAGGTCCTCGCCGCGCTGGTCGAGGCGGGAGTGGGCGGCCACGTCACGGGGGTCGATCGTGCGGTTCATCTTGGCGGCGCGGCTGGCCTCCGCCTCGTCGTTGGTCTTCTCGGTCAGCATGCGTTCGATGGCGATCTCGGTGGGTTCGAGGTCCATCGTGACGGCGACCGTGCGGATGACGTCCGGGGTGTGGACGAGGAGCGGGGCGAGGAAGTTGACGCCCACCGGGGTCATCGGCCACTCCTTCACCCAGGCCGTGGCGTGGCACCAGGGGGCGCGGGTGGAGGACTCCCGGGTCTTGGCCTGGAGGTACGTCGGCTCCATGGCGTCGAGTTCGGCCGGCCAGGCGTTGCGCTTGGTCATCGCCTGGATGTGGTCGATGGGGTGGTCCGGGTCGTACATGGAGTGGATCAGTGAGGCCAGCCGGCCCTGGCCGAGGGGCTGGCGCACCCGGATGTCGGCCTCCTGGAGGCGCGAGCAGATGTCGGTGAGCTCGCGGGCCATGACGACGGCCAGACCCGCGTCCTTGTCCAGCTTGCGGCCGGACTGGGGGCGGGCCGCCCGGGCCATCGCGTGGGCCTCGGCCGCCAGTTCACGGGTGTAGTGCATGCAGGCGACGAGGTACGCGCGGTGCTGCTCGCTGCTGGTCGACACCATCGACTGGAGTTGGTCGTACGACGTCTGGAGCCACGGCAGCGCCTTGTCGTCCCCGCGCATGGCGACGTCCTTGGCGTGGGCGTCCGGGTCGGCGGGGAGGGTGCGGGCGAGCATCTGGAGGCGGGTGACGAAGCCGTCGCCGTTGGCCACGTGCTTGAGGAGGGTGCCGAAGCGGTCGACGAGGGCTTCCTGGTCCTCGGAGTCGCGCAGGCCGACGCCGGGGCCCTCGATCTCGATGGCGGCGGTGACGGTACGGCGGTCCGCGTGCAGGAGTACGGCGATCTCGTCGGGCCCGAACGGGGCGGCGAGCCAGTTGATCCGGCCGATGCCGGGCGGCGGGCCGACCTCGACCTCGCGGCCGTCGACGTGGGTGCCGGCCTCCATCACGGAGGAGCGGTAGGTGGTGCCCTGGCGCAGGGTCCGCTTGTAACTGCGGTTGATCTCGAACCACTTGTAGAACGTGCGGCGCTTGTACGGCACGTAGACCGCGGCGAGCGCCAGCAGCGGGAAGCCCATCAGCAGGACGATGCGCAGGGAGAGGACCGGGACGAGGAGCCCGCACATCATGCCGAGGAACGCGCCCACGATGATGAGCGCGATCTCGCCCGTCTCGCGGTTGCGGCCGACGATCGCGTTCGGCCGGGCGCGGCCGATGAGGTATGTACGGCGGGGCGTGACCGTATGCGACACGTGGGACTCGGTCGTCAACGCCCGTCACCTCCTGTGCTGTTGCTGCTGCCGTTGCGGGTGTTGCTGGCGTGCGGGGTGTTCACCGGAGAGCCCGCGCGGGGAGCGGGAGCGGCGGAGGGGACAGATCCGCCGCCTCCGTTCGGGGTGCGCGAGCTGTGGGCGGCGACTCCGCCGGACGCCGGGTTGCTCGGGCGGGCGCCCGAACCTCCGGAGGCCTGACCGTTGTTGTCGGCCCGGGAGCTGTGGGTCTTGATGCCCTGGGCGACCAGGGTGGCCGGGGAGCTGATGACCGCGGCGGCCTTGCCCTCGGCGTTCTGCATGATGCGGTTGCTGCGGGAGCCGGCGATCTCGTCGCCGAAACCGGGGACGAAACGGTAGATCATCGCGCTGGCGAAGATGGCGAGCAGGATGATGGCGAGGCCGGAGACGACGGCGGAGAAGGCGTCGGGGCCGTCGTCGGAGGAGAGCGCGCCGGCGAGGCCGAGGACGATGACGATCACCGGTTTGACCAGGATGACGGCGATCATGATGCCGGCCCAGCGGCGGACGTGGCCCCAGAGGTTCTTGTCGACGAGGCCGGCGTAGACGACGGTGCCGAGGAGGGCGCCGACGTAGAGGAGGGCGGCGCGGATGACGAGCTCCAGCCACAGGACGCCGGCGGCGAGGATGCTCACGAGGGACACGACGATGAGCATGATCGGGCCGCCGCCGATGTCGTTGCCCTTCTCCAGGGCGCCGGAGAAGGTGCCGAAGAACGTGTCGGTCTGGTCGCCGGTGGCTTTGGCGAGGACCTCGGAGACGCCGTCGGTGGCGGAGACGACGGTGTAGAGGATGAGGGGCGTGAAGGCGGACGCGAGCACGGTCAGCCACAGGAAGCCGATCGCCTCGCTGATGGCGGTGGTGAGGGGGACGCCTCGCACCGCGCGCTTGGCTACCGCGAGCAGCCACAGGAGGAGGGTGAGGATGGTCGACGCGGCGAAGACGACGGCGTACTGCTGGAGGAACTTCTGGTTGGTGAAGTCGACGTTCGCGGTCTCCTTCACCGCCTCGCTGAGCTTGCCGATGGTCCAGGCGGCGGCCTTGGCACAGCTTTTGGCGAGGGAGGCCATGGGGTCGAGGGTGGAGGTGAGACTGGGAGTCGAACCACCGGATCCACCGGTACCGCCACCCTGTTCGCAGTAGTCCCTGGCCGGAGGGGCGATCAGCGAGCAGTCGCTGCTCTCGGACGGGCTCGGCGAAGGGCTGGGAGTGGGCGCCGCGAAGGCACGCGTGGCCATGAGCACGGCCGTGGCCTGGAGCCCGGCGGCGGCGCCGGCCAGGGTGAGTACGCGTCGGCTAACGGGCATAGGTGAACCCTCCGTACTCCTCGACGGCCTTCGCCATCTCGTCGGCACTGGAGGCCTTGTCGTCGCCCGGGACGGGCGACGGGCCGTCCTTCTGGGAGTGCGTCACGATCTTCCAGGTGTCGCTGGTCCATTCCAGTTTCATCGTGATGGTGAACCAGCTGCTGGTGACCGGGTTGGTGGAGTTCTCCCCCGCCAGCCCGAGGAGACCGCCGCACCACACGTCGACGGTCGTGGCGGCTGCGGACGTCTCGGTGACCTTCGTGCCGATCGGGGTGGTGCGGGAGACGAAGGTGTAGCCCGCGGGCGCGGTGCCTTCTCTGCTCAGCCCCAGGGTCTCGTTGAACTCGGGGGTGTACGCCTTGTCCAACGCGGCCTCGAGGCCGGGGAGCCGTGCGGGAGTGATGATGCTCTGCAGGAGGGCGTCGCGGGTGGTCTTGGTGAACATGCCGGTGGACCCCAGGGCCACCGCGTAGTTGGCCGCCGCGCTCTGCGCCCCTTGCTCGTCATGGGCGAAACCCGTCGGGACACTGCCCGCGTTCGCCGGTACCGGCGTCTGCCCGGTGGCTGACGTGGGCGCGGTCTTCGGCCGACCCCCCGCCCCCTGTGCCGAGGTCGACGGGTCGTCCTCTCCGCGGTTCGCGAAGGCGATTGCGGCGATCAGGAGGACGACCACGGCGACCACCGTGACCAGGCTCCGGGAGGAGGAGCGGCCGGAGCGGCGGGCGCCGCCGTACACGTCCGGGCCGCCCGGCAGGTGCGTGCGGGTCTGGCCGGTGCCGCCGTAGCCGCTGGAGCCCTCCTGGTCGTCTCCGAGACTCATGCCGCTTACGCCCCCTCGACGTGGTGCGGGAAAGTGCGGGAAAACGCGTACGGGTACGACGGTAGCCGTGCTGGTTCCCGCGCGGGCGCGGTGTGGTGACTCGGCATCAGAGTCATGGGAGTCAGCGGAGCGATCGGAGACATCGGGGGAACGCAACCTCAGCCGGTGGGCACAGCGGACGGGTGGGGTGGAGGGGGTACCGGGCGCGCCCGGCCGGACCGGAGGTGCGTCGACCGGACGCGGCGGCTATACGGCCATTCCGTACACGATGGTGAAGAGCGTGCCCAGCGATCCGATGATGAAGACGCCGGTCAGGCCCGCGATGATCAGGCCCTTGCCCTGTTCCGCGCTGAAGGTGTCCCGCAGGGCGGTGGCGCCGATGCGCTGCTTGGCCGCGCCCCAGATGGCGATGCCGAGGCAGAGCAGGATGGCGACCGCCATGACGACCTGGATCATCGTCTTCGCCTCGGTACCCAGTGCCCCGAAGGGGCCCCAGTCCGGAGCGATCCCGCCGATGATGGTGTTGATGTCTCCCTTGTCGGCTGCAAAGAGCATGTAAGTCACCGCCCCTGGTGGGTAGTTCCGTCTCCCCTGCGTGTGCGCAGAGGTCAGGCCTCATTGTCGCCGACAATTCCGCCGTCGTATGTCGACTTGGCGTCTTTGGTCGGCGGGTTTCGTACGAATGACTGTCTGGTCACTCTGTGTATCACGGCAGGTCACGCCGGGCAATGAGGCCTGAGCGGAACCTGTCGTGTGGTTCCGTCGTTGACCCCTCTTACGACCTGCGGCGCTTCTGGCACCGATGTTCTGCGGGTGAAGGCTAACCCGGAGGGCCACCGGTATGACGAACGGGCCGCGGTAGGGGAGTCCGCGGCCCGCTCGTTGACGGAGAGTCAGTTGGTGAAGGCGGTTACTCCTTCCGGGGTGCCGAGGCCGGTGGGGCCGTCGTAGCCCGACCCGGCGGTGCAGAAGTAGCTCGTCGAGCAGCTGCCGTTGTCGCCGGAGGTCACGTCGTTGAGGGCGGACGTGTGCGCGTAGGGGTACCGGGCCGGGTAGTCGCCGCTGCCGGGTGTGCCGGCCAGCGCGTAGACGGCCGCGATGATCGGGGCGGAGGCGCTGGTGCCGCCGAACGTGTAGAAGCCGGCGGTGACGCCGTAGGAGTCGTAGACGGAGACGCCGGTGGCCGGGTCGGCGACGGCGGAGACGTCCGAAATCATGCGCTTGGTGCAGCCGGTGTCGGTCTGCCAGGTCGGCTTGGTGTCGTAGGCGGAGCAGCCGGATCCGGTGCCTTCGGTGGAGCTGGTCTTCCAGACGCTCTCGGTCCAGCCGCGGGAGGTGGAGGACGGGGAGAGCGCGGTGCCGCCGACCGAGGTCACGTACTTGGAGGCGGCCGGGTACTCGGCGCCGTACCCGTCGTCGCCGGCGGAGACGGTGATGGCGACGCCCGGGTGGTTGAAGTAGGAGGAGTCGTAGGAGGTGTCCGAGGAGGACTCGGAGCCGCCGTAGGAGTTGGAGACGAACTTGGCGCCCAGGGAGACGGCCTCGTTCACCGCGGTGCCCAGGTTGGCCATGGTGGCGGACTTGGCCTCGACCAGCAGGATCTTGGCGTTGGGGGCGATGGCGGAGACCATGTCGAGGTCGAGGGAGATCTCCTCGGACCAGCCGGCGTCGCTTCGGGGCAGGGAGGTCGTGGAGCCGGTCTGGGAGACCTTCTTGAAGCAGCCGTTGGCGGTCGTGCAGGCCGGCAGGCCGTAGTACGAGCGGTACTTCGCGAGGTCGGCCTCGGCGTTGGGGTCGTTGTAGGCGTCGACGATGGCGATGGTCTGCCCGGAGCCGTTGGAGGCGGAGGCGGAGGTCAGGCCGTAGGCGGACCGGAGGTCGCTCGGGCCGTAGCCGGTCGGGGTGGCGGAGGTCGCCTTCGGGGTGATGCCGTGGGCCTTCTGGAAGGCGGTGGTGCCGCCGGTCACGCGCAGGGAGTCGCAGGCGAGTTCGCCGGCCTTCTTGGGGGTGGCGCAGGGGGTCGCGGCCCAGGTGACCTTCGTGGGGCTCGCGGCGTCGGCGTGGGCGGCGGTGCCGAGGCCGGCGAGGAGGAGGGCGGCGGTGGCGGCCGCGGCGGAGCCGGCGCGGTGCCATCTCAGGCGGGTGTGGGGGAAGTCGGTACGCAAGGTGCAGCCTCCTGGTGGTGGTGGAACAGGGGCGGTGCGGGTGCGTGCCGTCGGTGCGGTGTCCCCGGCGGCGGGCGGCGGCCTGCGAAGACGGTCCACCTTGTTCCGTACGTGACAACAGGGAGTGGCCGGAATTCTGACCTTCGCCATACCGAAAGTTGTCCCGGGCTTACCCGCGCATGGCCGCTCGATGGACTGCGGGCGGTGGGCACTTGACTCGGGTGGGAACGGCGAACGGGCCGCGACCGGATGTCGCGGCCCGTTGCCGTCGTGCCGCCGAGGGGACCCCACGTCCCCCTCTCAAGGGCGGCGCCCCGTTGACCCGACGGGGACACTCATGGACCTGTTCAGCCGGTGAAGGCGCCCAGGCCTTGCGGGGTGCCGAGGCCGGTGGGGCCGTCGTAGCCCGCCCTGGCGGTGCAGAAGTAGCTCGTCGAGCAGCTGCCGTTGTTGCCGGAGGTCACGTCGTTGAGGGCGGAGGTGTGCGCGTAGGGGTACTTGGCCGGGTAGTCGCTGCTGCCCGGGGTGCCCGCGAGGGCGTACACCGACGCGATGATCGGGGCGGAGGCGCTGGTGCCGCCGTAGGTGTTCCAGCCGGTGCCGTCGGCACCGTAGGAGTCGTAGACGGAGACGCCGGTGGCCGGGTCGGCGACGGCGGAGACGTCGGCGATCATGCGCTTGGTGCAGCCGGTGTCGGTCTGCCAGGTCGGCTTGGCGTCGTAGGCGGAGCAGCCCGAGCCGGTGCCCTCGGTGGAGCTGGTCTTCCAGACCGTCTCGGTCCAGCCGCGGGTGGTGGAGGAGGTCTTGAGGGCGGTGCCGCCGACCGACGTCACGTACTTGGAGGCGGCCGGGTACTCGGCGCCGTAGCCCTCGTCGCCCGCGGAGACGGTGATGGCGACGCCGGGGTGGTTGAAGTACGAGGAGTCGTAGGAGGTGTCCGAGGAGGACTCGGAGCCGCCGTAGGAGTTGGAGACGAACTTGGCGCCCAGGGCGACGGCCTCGTTCACCGCCTTGCCGAGGTTGGCCATGCTCGACGAACTCGCCTCGACCAGCAGGATCTTGGCGTTCGGGGCGATGGCGGAGACCATGTCGAGGTCGAGGGAGATCTCACCGGCCCAGCCGCTGTCGGCGGTGGGCAGGGAGGTCGTGGAGCCGGTCTGGGAGACCTTCTTGAAGCAGCCGTTGGCGACCGTGCACGCCGGCAGGCCGTAGTAGCTGCGGTAGGTGGCCAGGTCCGCGGCGGCGTTCGGGTCGTCGTAGGCGTCGACGATGGCGATGGTCTGACCGGCACCGTTGTTGGCGGAGGCGGAGGTCAGGCCGTACGCGGACCGGAGGTCGCTCGGGCCGTAGCCGGTCGGGGTGGCGGAGGTGGCCTTCGGGGAGACGGTCGCGGGGCTCGTGCCCTTCTTCGCGGCCTGCTCCTCCTGGAAGGCGGTGGTGCCGCCGGTGACGCGCAGCGCGTTGCAGGCGGCGTAGCCCTTCTTCGGGGTGGTGCCACACGCGCTCTCGTACGTCACGTGTGCCTTGGCGACAGCGGCCGCGATGGCCTTGCTGCTCACCTTGTGGGTGGTGGTCGGGGTGACCGCGCCGGCGTGCGCCGCGGTGCCGAGGCCGGCGAACAGCAGCGCGCCGGTGGCCGCGGCGACGGAGCCGTATCGACGCCATCTGCCGGACGAGTGGGGGGTGTTGGGGGTGGACGTACGCAACGTAAAGCCTCCAGAGAGTGGTTGCAGAGGCCTGCGGTGGGGGACCACCGGTGAGGTTCCCGGTGGGGGCGGCGACCCGCGACGACCATCCCCTTGTTGAGTACGTGACAACAAGACGGGCGGTGGAATCCTGACTTCCGCCTTACTCAAGGGCGTTGGGGGATTGCTGATCAATGGTGGGCGGATGGGCGGAGGATGGTCACGGCTTGACCGTCTACACGCGTCGCACACAAGTGGAGCGCGGTGCGTGAGAGTCAGGGCGCCCCGGTCGTGTGTCCGGCCTTGTCCCAGAACGCCCGCAGTGCGTCGACGAGTGCCTCCGGTGCCTCCTCGGCCATGTGGTGCCCGGAGTCGACCGGACCGCCCTCCGGACGGGTGGTCGCCCAGTCGCGCCAGACTGCCAGGACGTCGCCGTAGAGGTCCGCCATGTCGTCGCGCGTGGCCCACAGGATCTGGAGCGGGCAGCCGATGCGCCGGCCGGCCCGCCGGTCGGCGTCGTCGTGCTCGCGGTCGACACCGAGGCCGGCCCGGTAGTCCTCGCACATGGCGTGCACGGTGGCCGGGTCGTGGATCGCGCGCCGGAAGTCCTCGTACGCCTCGGCGCCCATCTGCTCGGACGTGGCCGTGTACCAGGCGTCGGGGTCGGCGTTGATGACGCGCTCGGCGGGCTTCGCCGTCTGGCCGAGGAAGAACCAGTGCCACCAGCTCGCGGCGAAGCCGGCGTCACAGCGGCGCAGGGCCTCCCCGATGGGGATCGCGTCCAGCACGCTGACGGCGGACACGGCCTCGGGGTGGTCCAGGGCGAGGCGGGTCGCCACGTACGCGCCCCGGTCGTGCCCGACGACCGCGAACCGCTCGTGCCCGAGCCCGCGCATCACCGCGAGGCAGTCGCCGGCCATGGCGCGCTTGGAGTACGGACGGTGTTCCGCGTCGGTCGCGGGCTTGTCGGACCGGCCGTAACCGCGCAGATCGGGGCAGACGACGGTGTGGCCCGCCGCGGCCAGCAGCGGGGCGACGCGGTGCCAGGTGGCGTGGGTGCGGGGGTGGCCGTGCAGAAGCAGCACGGCGGGGCCGCTGCCGCCGTACCGTACGCGCAGCCGTACGCCGTCGTCGCCCTCGCGCCGCGTCAGCTCGAAACCGTCGAACACACCAGCCTCCCCGCGCTCCGCCGTCGAGGCTCGGCTGCCCCGGGGCGGGGGATCCACGCGGGGGACCGCCGGTCGGGTGTTCGCCGTACTACGGGTGGGGCGTCGCGGTAGCAGGCGGCCCACGTCCGGGCGGGTGCCGTCGTCGCGTGCGGGAGCAGCACGGCGGGGCCGCTGCCGCCGTGTCGTACGCGCAGTCGTACGCCGTCGTCGCCCTCGCGCCGCGTCAGTTCGAAACCGTCGAACACACCAGCCTCCCCGCGCTCCGCCGTCGAGGCTCGGCTGCCCCGGGGCGGGGGATCCACGCGGGGGACCGCCGGTCGGCGGGCTCGCCGTATGACGCGACGTACGTCCGGGCCGGTGCGCGGGGCCGCTGTGACCGGCCCTGTGGGCGAGTTCCCGCCCGGGGCGCTGGTTGACGAGTTTCTCACCTTCGTGCGGAATGCTGCCTTCCGTGAAGCGCACGCCACGTCTCGCTCTCCACGCCGCCGCTGTCCTGCTCACCGTCACCTCGGCCTCCGAGGCGGCCGCCGACGACGGGGCGGGGCCCTTCGGGGTGACGACCGTCGCCGCGGCGAACTCGCCGAACACCCGGGTCGGGGCCCTGTTCGGCGCCAAGCAGCACTTCTGCACCGCGTCCGTCGTCCGCAGTCCGCACCGGGACCTCGTCGTCACCGCCGCGCACTGTCTCGACGACGGCGACGGCGGCCTCGTGTTCGTGCCCGGATACCGGGACGGCGAGGCGCCGTACGGGAGATGGAAGGTGAAAAGGCGGTACATGCCCGAGGGGTGGTCCAAGGGGCAGGACGAGGACAGCGACGTCGCGTTCGCCACGGTCGAGGGGGACGTCCAGGACGTCGTCGGCGGGAACCCGTTCGTGACCGGCACCGCCACCGGGGCCACCGCCGTCACCGTCACCGGCTACCCCTCCTCCCGGGACGTGCCGATCGGCTGCACCAACAAGCCGACCGCGCACAGCCGTACCCAGCAGCGGATCGAGTGCCCCGACTTCACGGGGGGCACGAGCGGCAGTCCCTGGGTGAACGGGGACGGGCAGGTCGTGGGGGTGCTGGGCGGCCACGAGCAGGGCGGGAAGACGCCCGACGTGTCGTACAGCGTGGTGCTCGGGGCGGAGGCCGCAGCGCTCTATAGGGACGCCGTCCGCTGATCTTCGCGCCGACCCCGCCGAGTACCCCGGTTTCCTTCGGGGAAGCTCCTAGACTGGCGCGGGCGGACTCCCAGTGGGCGAGGGGCGGTTGACGGTGCGTAAGGCGTGGCTCGTTGCGGGCGCCGTTCTCGGGGCGGGGCTCAGCTTCGTGATGCTGCTCGTCGTGGGCGTCTACGTCGTCGCGGGGAACCTCGCGGGCGGGGTGGGCGGAGCCACCAGGGCCCTGGCCAAGGGGGCCGTCCCGGCCGCGTACCAGCCCCTCGTGCAGAAGTGGGGCAACCTCTGCCCCGCCATCAACCCGGCCCTGCTCGCCGCCCAGCTCTACCAGGAGAGCGGATTCAACCCGAAGGCCCAGAGCGCGGCGGCCGCGCAGGGAATAGCGCAGTTCATTCCCGGGACCTGGGCCACGCACGGGATCGACGGGGACGGCGACGGCGACAAGGACGTCTGGGACCCCGCCGACGCAATTCCCTCGGCGGCTTCCTACGACTGCTCGCTCGCGTCCTATGTGAAGGACGTCCCGGGCGACATCACCGAGAACATGCTCGCCTCCTACAACGCGGGCGCCTACGCGGTCATCAAGTACGGGGGCGTGCCGCCGTACAGGGAAACCCAGAATTACGTGAAGACCATCACGACCCTGGAGGAGAGCTTCGCGGCGCCCACGACCCGCGTCGATCCCTCCAAGCAGGCCGCCGGTGCCATCTACTACGCGCAGAAGAAACTCGGGACGCCCTATCTGTGGGGTGGCACCGGTACCGCCGCGCAGGGCGGGCGCTTCGACTGCTCGGGGCTGACGCAGGCCGCGTACGCGAGCGTGGGCATCACGCTGCCGCGCGTGGCGAACGACCAGTACAACGCGGGCCCGCATCCGGCCAGAAGTGAACTGCTGCCGGGGGACCTGGTGTTCTTCTCCAAGGACCCGACGAACTCGCGCGCCATCCACCATGTGGGGATTTATGTGGGCGGCGGATACATGATCGACGCACCGAGAACAGGTGCTGTGATCCGGTTCGACCCGATCGACACTTCTGAGTACTTCGGTGCCACCCGGGTCACCGAAGATGGCGCGAAAGCATTGCCCACCACGGTGTGACGCACCGTGAAACCCACCCCCTGAGCTGCGGCGATGTGTCTCTCTTCGATAACGTCTGCGTGATCATTCAGTGGAATGTGGAACGTATTAACGGGAGCCGTGCGTTCCTGAACACGTAGCCGAGCGGACATGGGTACGCCGGGAAAGACGACGAAGGGGCCGCAGCACCATGGCTGTTCTCGCCGAATCCGGGTCGAACCCCGACGTCGACCTGCTCTACGACATCAACGGCCTGGCCAAGGACGCCCCGCATTGGTTCGACCGGGTCATGGAGTACGTCGGGGAGTACGGCATCCTGCTCGCCATGGTGCTGCTCATCCTGGGGTGCTGGTGGGCGGGCCGCCGGCGCGGGGGTGAGGACGCCGCCTCCTCCGTGGCCGCGCTGGTGTGGGCGCCGCTCGCCGCCGCGCTGGCCGTGCTGGTGAACGTGCCCATAAGGGGGTTCGTCGAGCGACCCCGGCCGTTCCGGACCCATGAGGGCATCGAGGTCCTGGTGTCCGGCAAGACCGACTACTCCTTCGTGAGCGACCACGCGACGATCACGATGGCGATGGCGGTCGGGCTGTTCGTGGCCAACCGGAAGTTCGGGCTCGTCGGGCTCGCGCTGGCGCTGCTCGAAGGGTTCTGCCGGGTGTACATGGGCGTGCACTACCCGACGGACGTCATCGGCGGGTTCGCGCTCGGGACGGCGGTGGCCCTGTTGCTCTCGCCGCTCGCGATGGCTCTCCTCACCCCCTTGCTGAAGGCGGTCGAGCGTTCCCCGAAAGGCGCGTGGCTGATCCGCGCGCGAGGGACCGGGCCGGGAGCCCCGGTGATCCCCGGCGCCCGGCAGGAGGCGGCCGCCTCCGAGCGGGACCTCGCCGCGTAGCGGGGCACGGCTACAGCGCCTGGGGGAACGTGAAGAACCCCTGCGGGTCGTACTCCTTCTTCACCTTGGCGAGCTTGGTCGCCGCGTCGCCGTAGTACGCCTTCCGCCAGTCCTTCAGCGTCGGGTCCGTGTAGTTCTGGTAGGCCGCTCCCGAGGCGTACGGCTTCATCGCGTCGTGGGCGCCCGTCAGCCAGGACTGGGCCGTCGTGCCCGTCGTGCCCGACCTCCAGGACGCGATGTACTGCGCCAGCATGCGGGAGCGGCGGTGGACGAACGCCGTGGCCGTGGGGGAGACGCGGTTCACCGCTCCGCCGAGGGCCGTCAGGGCGATGCTGCCGGAGCCGCCCCGGACCGCGGAGATCTGCCTCAGGAGGGTCTGGATTCCGGCCGCCGGGATCGAGCGGTCGAAGAAGTCCGAGCGGGCCGCGTAGGTCTCCCGGCCGAGGGCGCCCTGGGGGGAGCGGCCCGGGGTGGAGCCGGGCAGGTGGCACTTGGCGTCCGTGGCGAAGGACGAGCAGCCCGCGTACGCCTCCATCGCGCTCTCGTAGGAGTGCCGGCGGAGGGTGACGTTGCGGGCCGGTGAGCCGACCTTGTCGGCCAGGCGGTCGAGCGCGTTCTGGAGCTCTCCGTAGGTGCCCATGGAGAAGGCCGCGACCGCCACCGAGGGCGAGCCGCCGTTCTCCAGGTGGCAGGAGGACCAGATCTCGTCGGGCTGGCCGGGGCCCCACTCCTGCCAGGCCTTCACCACCGCCGCTGCCTTCGACCACGGCCAGGTCGCGTACGCGGTCACGCCCTGCGGGGCGGGGTGGGCCTTGAAGTGCAGCTCGGTCACCACGCCGAAGTTGCCGTTGCCCGCCCCGCGCAGGGCCCAGAACAGGTCCTTGTTCGTGGTGGCGTTCGCGGTGAGCTGCTTGCCGTCGGCCGTGATCAGGGTGGCCTGGGTGAGGCTGTCGCAGGTGAGGCCGTAGGCCCGGGAGGCGACGCCGTGACCGCCGCCCAGCACCAGGCCGGAGACTCCGACGGTCGGGCAGGAGCCGCCGGGGATCGTCACGCCCTTCGCGGTGAGGGCCCGGTACACGTCGATCAGCTTGGCGCCGGCGCCGACCACGGCCGTGCCGCCGCTCGCGCGGACGCGGTTCAGCTTCGAGACATCGACGATCAGCCGGTTGTTTCCCGAGGACCAGCCGGCGTAGGAGTGGCCGCCGTTGCGGATCGCCACCCGGACGCCGTGGGCGCGGGCGTAGGCGAGTGTGGTGCGGATGTCGTCGGCGTGCGCCACGTACGCCACCGCCGCGGGCTTCAGCGCGTCGAAGCGGGTGTTGTAGAGCTGCCGGGCGGTCGCCCAGTTCGCTTCGCCGGGGCGGACCAGGGGGCCGTCCAGGTCGCGGGCGAGGGCCGCCCAGTTCGCGGCGGCCGCGGCGGGCGTACGGGAGGAGAGGGTCTGGCCGAAGGTGCTCTGCCCGGCGCCGGCGCTTCCGCCGCCGTCGCAGGCGACCGTGGTCATCGCCGCGATCGCGGCCGCGCCGCCCCCGATGAACGTACGCCGTTCCATGTGTCCGTGCCTTTCGTCGGCCTCGTCGGCTTCCGTGGAACGAGACGGGACTGTGGGAGTGAGGGTTCCCTGGGGGGTTCCGGAATCACACTGTGCCCTCGACGTAAGCGTTCCGTGACCTCACCGCACCTTCTGCAGGGGTTCACCCCCCGTTCACTTCCGGCCATAAACGCCTTCACCTGATCTGCCTAATTTCGGCCTTACGCGATACGTGCTGCGTCTCGCATACGCATCCGTGTCACCCAGACTTCGCGCACGCCGCCGGATTCAGGACGGCGGCTCCCGGAAGGAACTCAAGTGAAGCTTCAGCGCAAGAACCGGCGGGCCCTCGCCTTCGGTGCTCTCGCCGTCTCCGGCGCCCTGGCCCTCACGGCGTGCGGCTCCGACGACACGAGCGGCGGTGGCAGCGGCAACGGGTCCGCCACCGCGGCCGCGGGCAACATCAAGTGTGACGACGCCAAGGGCCAGCTCCTCGCCGACGGCTCCTCCGCGCAGAAGAACGCGATCGACGCCTGGGTCAAGCAGTTCACGCAGGCCTGTGGCGTGCAGATCAACTACAAGGGCGGCGGTTCCGGCGCGGGCGTCACCGCGTTCACCAACGGCCAGGTCGCCTTCGCCGGTTCCGACTCCGCGCTGAAGCCCGAAGAGGTCACGGCCTCCAAGAAGGTCTGCTCCGGCGGCCAGGGCATCGACCTGCCGATGGTCGGCGGCCCGATCGCGCTCGGCATCAACATCTCCGGTGTCGACAAGCTCACGCTGGACGCGCCCACCATCGCCAAGATCTTCAACGCCAAGATCACGAAGTGGAACGACCCGGCGATCGCCAAGCTGAACCCGGGCGTGAAGCTGCCGGACCTGAAGATCCAGGCGTTCCACCGCTCGGACGACTCCGGCACCACGGACAACTTCACCAAGTACCTGATCGCCACCGCCAAGAGCGACTGGCCCTACGACGGCGGCAAGACCTGGCAGGCCAAGGGCGGCCAGTCCGCCGCGCAGTCCTCCGGTGTCGCCCAGCAGGTCAAGCAGACCAACGGCGCCATCGGCTACTTCGAGCTCTCCTACGCCAAGGACGGCATCACGCCGGTCAGCATCGACACCGGCGCCTCCGCCCCGGTCGCGCCCACCGTCGAGAACGCCACCAAGGCCATCGCCGACGCCAAGGTCGTCGGCACCGGCTCGGACCTGGCGCTGAAGCTCAACTACGCGACCAAGGCCGAGGGTGCCTACCCGATGGTCCTGGTCACGTACGAGATCGTCTGCGACAAGGGCAACAAGGCCGACACCCTGGCCGCCACCAAGGCGTTCCTGCGCTACACCGCCTCCGAGGACGGCCAGAAGGTCCTGGCGGAGAACGACTACGCGCCGATCCCCGAGGACATCATCGCCAAGGTCCGCACCACCATCGAGGGCCTGAGCTGACCTGAGTGTGCGGTCCGGCCCGAGCCCCCGTCACGGGGTCCCGGGCCGGACCGCACCGTCCGGTGCACCGCCGCCAGGAGCCGCACCCCGCGTGCGGCTCAGCAGACCGGAGAACCCGATGGACACCACACAGATAACAGACACACCTCCACCCATCTCCCAGCCGAGCCCGGCCGAGCAGAAGCGCGCGGCCCGTGGCGCCACCCGCCCCGGTGACCGGATCTTCCTCGGCCTCTCCCGCGGTTCGGGCATCCTGCTGCTGGTGATCATGGCCGCCATCGCCGGCTTCCTCACCTACCGCGCCTCGATCGCGATCAGCAAGGACGAGGCCAACTTCTTCACCGCGTTCGAGTGGAACACCCAGCTCGTCCCGCCGAAGTTCGGCATCGCGGTCCTGGTCTTCGGCACGATCGTCTCCTCGGTCATCGCGATGGCCATCGCCGTCCCGATCGCCGTCGCCATCGCGCTGTTCCTCACGCACTACGCCCCCCGCAGGCTGAGCGGCCCGATCGCCTACGTGATCGACCTGCTCGCCGCGGTGCCGTCCATCGTCTACGGCCTCTGGGGCGCCCTGATCCTCGTCCCGCACATGAACGGCCTCTACGGCTGGCTCAACGACTACCTCGGCTGGACCGGCGTCTTCGAGTGGCAGGGCGGGGCTCCCCGCTCGATGCTCACCGTCGGCATCCTGCTCGCGATCATGATCCTGCCGATCATCACCAACGTGAGCCGCGAGGTCTTCCGCCAGGTCCCGCAGATGCACGAGGAGGCGGCCCTGGCGCTCGGCGCCACCCGCTGGGAGGTCATCCGCATGGCGGTGATCCCCTTCGGCCGCTCCGGCGTGATCTCCGCCTCGATGCTCGGTCTGGGCCGCGCGCTCGGCGAGACGATGGCCGTGGCCACCGTGCTCTCGCCGACCTTCGACATCCAGGCCAGCCTGCTCGACCCGGGCGGCGGCACCTTCGCCCAGAACATCGCCAGCAAGTTCGGTGAGGCCAGCGAGCTGGGCCGGGACGCGCTGATCGCCTCCGGTCTGGTCCTCTTCGTCATCACCCTGCTGGTCAACGGCGCGGCCCGCATGATCATCGCGCGTCGCAAGGAGTACTCGGGGGCCAACGCATGAGCACCGCAGCCACCGTCAGCACCCTGAAGGGTGCCCGCCTGCCGAGGTGGTCGCCGTACGCGATCGCCGCGGGCTCCGTCGCCCTCGGCGTCGGCATCAGCTTCGCCGCCGGCCTGGACAGCAGCATCCAGTGGGCGCTGATCGCCGGGGTCCTGTTCGTCCTGGGCACCTACGCCGTCGCCGCCCGCGTGGAGGGCCGCCGCCAGGCCAAGGACCGGGTCGCCACCGCGCTGGTCTGGGTCGCCTTCCTGCTCGCCGTCGTCCCGCTGGTCTCCCTGGTGTGGTCGACGATCTCGCGCGGTGTCAAGGTCCTCGACTTCTACTTCCTGACCCACTCGATGGGCCTGGTCGCCGACTCCGAGCCGGGCGGCGGCATCTACCACGCCATCCTCGGCAGCCTGGAGCAGGTCGGCCTGGCCACCGTGATCGCGGCGCCGATCGGTGTGCTCACCGCGATCTACCTGGTCGAGTACGGGCGCGGGAACCTCGCCCGGGCCGTCACGTTCTTCGTCGACGTCATGACGGGCATCCCGTCGATCGTCGCGGGCCTGTTCATCCTCTCGATCATGCTGATGTTCGACATGGAGCCCTTCGGCTTCGCCGGTTCGCTCGCCCTGGCGATCCTGATGATGCCGGTCGTCGTCCGCTCCACGGAGGAGATGCTCAAGCTCGTCCCGAACGAGCTGCGAGAGGCGTCCCTGGCGCTCGGCATCCCGAAGTGGCGGACCATCCTGAAGGTGGTCCTGCCGACCTCCATCGGCGGCATCATGACCGGCATCATGCTCGCGATCGCCCGTATCGCCGGTGAGACCGCGCCCGTGCTGCTCCTGGTCTGGGGCAACTCGCTCATCAACGCCAACCCCTTCGAGGGGGCGCAGCAGTCGCTGCCGCTGTACATCTACCAGCAGTACGCGAACAGCGCGGGCGCCGGTGCGGCGTACGACCGTGCGTGGGCGGCGTCCCTGACGCTGATCGCCTTCGTGATGATCCTGAACCTGGTGGCCCGCGGCATCGCCCGCTGGAAGGCCCCGCGGTAACCATGTGCGGCCACCGCCGCGCGGCCGGTCGCTGACGCGACCACCCCCTCAGCGACCGAGATCTGGAAGTGAAGCAGTCATGGCCAAGCGAATCGACGTGAGTGGGCTCACCGCCTACTACGGCTCCCACAAGGCGATCGAAGACATCTCGATGACGGTCGAGCCGCGCTCGGTGACGGCCTTCATCGGCCCCTCCGGCTGCGGCAAGTCGACGTTCCTGCGCACGCTCAACCGGATGCACGAGGTCACCTCCGGTGGCCGCGTCGAGGGCAAGGTGCTCCTCGACGACGAGGACCTGTACGGCCAGGGCATCGACCCGGTGTCCGTCCGCCGTGAGGTGGGCATGGTCTTCCAGCGCCCGAACCCGTTCCCCACGATGTCGATCTTCGACAACGTGGCGGCGGGCCTGCGCCTGAACGGCTCGTACAAGAAGAGCGAGCTGTCGGACGTCGTCGAGAAGTCCCTCAAGGGCGCGAACCTCTGGAACGAGGTCAAGGACCGTCTGAACAAGCCGGGTTCGGGCCTGTCCGGTGGTCAGCAGCAGCGACTGTGCATCGCGCGGGCGATCGCGGTGGAGCCCAAGGTCCTGCTCATGGACGAGCCCTGCTCGGCCCTGGACCCGATCTCCACGCTCGCCATCGAGGACCTGATCGGTGAGCTGAAGGAGCGCTTCACGATCGTCATCGTGACGCACAACATGCAGCAGGCGGCCCGTGTCTCCGACCGTACGGCCTTCTTCAACCTGGCCGCGGTCGGGCAGCCCGGCAAGCTGATCGAGATCGACGAGACGGAGCGGATCTTCTCCAACCCGTCGGTCCAGGCCACGGAGGACTACATCTCCGGCCGCTTCGGCTGAGCCGAGGCCGCCGTACCAAGACCCCTCGCGGTGCTGCATGGCGGTGCCACCGCGAGGACACAGAGGGCCCGCCCCCCAAATCCGGGGGCGGGCCCGTTGTCGTACACCTTGCCGGGGCTCCTACAGGAACGCCAGTTTCACGATGCCGAAGGAGCACGCGGCCACGATCGCCGCGGCCGGCATGGTGATGAACCAGCCGAGGACGATGTTCTTGGCGACACCCCAACGGACCGCGTTGACACGCTTGGTGGCGCCCACACCCATGATCGCGGAGGTGATGACGTGGGTCGTCGAGACCGGCGCCTTGAACAGGTACGCGGTGGTGAACATGATCGCCGCACCGGTCGTCTCCGCGGCGAAACCCTGCGGCGGATCGAGCTCGATGATCTTCCGGCCCAGGGTGCGCATGATGCGCCAGCCGCCCGCGTACGTGCCCAGTGACAGCATCAGGGCGCAGGCGATCTTCACCCAGACCGGGATCGGGTCGCCGTACGTCTCGTGGCCGGAGATCACCAGGGCCATCACCACGATGCCCATGGTCTTCTGGGCGTCCTGGAGGCCGTGCCCGAGGGCCATGCCGGCCGCGGACACGGTCTGCGCGATCCGGAAACCCCGCTTCGCCTTGTGCGGGTTGGCGCGCCGGAAGATCCACATGATCGCCGTCATCACCAGGTAACCGATGACCAGGCCGACGACCGGCGAGATGAACATCGGGATGACGACCTTGTCGAGCACGCCGTGCCAGATGACGTCGGTGCCGCCCGCCAGCGCGGCTCCCACCATGCCCCCGAACAGCGCGTGCGAGGACGAGGAGGGCAGCCCGAAGTACCAGGTGATGAGGTTCCACACGATCGCGCCGACCAGGGCCGCGAAGAGGATGCCCATCCCCTTCGAGCCCTCCGGCGTAGCGATCAGGCCCTCACTGACGGTCTTGGCGACCCCGGAGCCGAGGAAGGCGCCGGCGAGGTTCATGACCGCCGCCATGGCCAGCGCGGCCCGTGGGGTCAGCGCCCGCGTCGACACCGAGGTCGCGATGGCGTTCGCCGAGTCGTGGAAGCCGTTCGTGTACGTGAAGAAGAGCGCGACCGCGATGGTCACGACCAGAGCGAAGGTGTCCATGAAGGGTTCAGGACTCCTTGACCGCGATCGTCTCCACGGTGTTCGCCACGTGCTCGAACGCGTCCGCGGCCTCTTCGAGGACGTCCACGATCTGCTTGAGCTTGAGGACCTCGATGGCCTCGTACTTGCCGTTGAAGAGCATGGCGAGCAGTTTGCGGTGGATCTGGTCGGCCTGGTTCTCGAGCCGGTTGACCTCGATCCAGTACTCGGTGAGGTTGTCCATGGTCCGCAGGTTCGGCATGGCCTCGGCCGTGAGCTCGGCGGCCCGCGCGAGCACCTCGATCTGCTGCTCGACGCCCTTGGGGAGTTCCTCGACGTTGTAGAGGACGACCAGGTCGACGGCCTCCTCCATGAAGTCCATGATGTCGTCGAGGGAGGACGCCAGGTTGTAGATGTCCTCGCGGTCGAACGGCGTGATGAACGAGGAGTTCAGCTGGTGGAAGATCGCGTGGGTGGCGTCGTCACCGGCGTGTTCAGCGGCCCGCATACGCTCTGCGATCTCGGCCCGGGCGGAGGCGTCCGCGCCGAGCAGTTCCATCAGGAGCTTGGAGCCCGTGACGATGTTGTCCGCGGAGGCGGCGAACATGTCGTAGAAGCTCGTCTCCCTGGGGGTCAGACGAAAGCGCACAAGGGGTCCTCGGGGTGCATCGGTTTCGGTCAGGCTGATGCTAAGTGCATCATCCGGCCACGGCTAATGGGCCGTCCCCCAGTGTCGCCCATCAGGCACAGTGGTTGGCACGGGGGCCGTCCGCAGGCCCTATACCCGGGAAACTTCGGTACGATATACCCAGGAGGGGTATGTGATTCCCTCAGGGTGTGGCCGTGATGTGGAGGACGCGATGACGACGACCGAGGCCGGCGCCACGGCGCCCTCCGAGACAGTGGCGGAAAACAGCCCCCACGAGACCCACGAGCCCGCCACGCACGGCTACCACAAGCAGAAGGACGAGCACCTCAAGCGGCTGCGCCGGATCGAGGGTCAGATCCGCGGCCTGCAGCGGATGGTCGACGAGGACGTGTACTGCATCGACATACTCACGCAGGTGTCCGCCTCCACCAAGGCCCTGCAGTCCTTCGCGCTGCAACTCCTGGAGGAACACCTGCGGCACTGCGTCGCGGACGCGGCCGTCAAGGGCGGCGCCGAGATCGACGCGAAGGTCGAGGAGGCCACGAAGGCGATCGGCCGGCTGCTGCGCACGTGATCCGGCCTTCCCTCCGACGGGACGGGCGCCCCCGGCTCACCGGCCGGGGGCGCCCGCGCGTTCTTCGGCCACTTTCAGCACCTCGTCGATGCTCTCCAGGCTGAGCCGGTCGTCCGCGGCCGACGCCGCGATGATCAGCTCTCCGCACAGTTCGATCTCGGCGAGGGCCACGTGGTCCTGAACCGCCGTACCGCCGACCGGAGCCACGCGCATCACCTCTTCTCCGCCGTTACCGACTTCCTAGAGTAGGGAGCGGCCTACACCCCGCGCATGGCACGGACGGGCTAGTCCTTGACGCCCGTCACGCCCCCTCGTCACTCAGCGATCTTGCCGGCGTAGATGTCGCGGGCCGCCGGCAGGCGTACGTCCGCGGCGACCCCGAAGTCGTACAGCAGGGTCGTCGAGGCGACCGCGACGGTGCCCCGCTGCCGGCCGTTGACGAAGCTGAAGCGGTGGCGCACCTTGCGGACCCGGCCCCGGTCGTCGAGGTAGACGTCGAAGGGCACCGCGGCCGTGGCGAACCCTTTCGCCGCCGCTGCCAGGACCTCCCTGTCGGCGCCGGAGGCACCCCTGGCCGCGGCCGTGAGATCCGCCGTGCCGCGGTAGTGCCGCACCTCGGTCCCCGCGAGCTCGGTCGCGCCCACGTACGTCGCCGTCCTGGTCCCGCGCAGCACCTCGGCGGCCACGAGCGGGTCGGTGGCCCCGCCGGTGACGAGGTTGCCGTCGGAGAGGGTCGCGGTGTCGACCCGCACCCACTTGTCGGCGGGCACACCCGCGCCCCGGTTCTTCATGAACAGGGCGCCGGGGGCGAGGAGTTCGGTGATCGGCCGGTGCTCGCTGGTGCCGGCTGGGTCCTGCGGCAGCAGCACTTTCAACCGGCCCAGCCGCTCGCGGTAGTCGTACACGCCCTCGCCGCGGATGGTGACCCGGGTGCCGCCGGTGGCCATCTCCATCGACGTACGGGTCTTCGAACTGCCCGCGGCCACCAGGGTGTCGGCCGCTCCGCGCAGGGTCCCGACCGGGTCGGCCGCGCGCGCGTCGTCCAGGGCGGCGCCGCTTCCCGCGCAACCGCCGGCGCAGGCGCAGGCCATGAGCACCGTCGCGACGACGACCGACCCGCCGGCCTGCCTCTGCTGCCGCTTAGCCATCGCCGCCTACCCCCAGCCGATACGTCCGTCAAGGACCCCCTGTCGTTCGCTTAACGACGGGTGGGAGGGGCCGTCACGCGTATACCGGGCCTTTACCCGAGCTGGGTAACGTTGTCGGAGTGGCGCAGCAGGACAGGATCCCCCCACCTCCTTCCGACCCACCGGCCCATCACACGCAGATGGTCGAGCAGGGCCGTTTCTGCCTGGCCCGGTGCACCTGCGGCTGGCGCGGACCGGCCCGCAGAGCCCGCAGCCAGGCGCGGGCGGACGCGGAGGGACACACGCGGGACTGAGGACTACGTGTGCTTGAGCACGCGCGCCAGGAGCTCGTCCACCAGCGTCCCGTCCCGGGGCTGGGTCAGGCGTTTCCTGGCGTCCGCCGGGGAGAGCCAGAGGACGCGGTCGACCTCGTCGTTCGGGGTGAAGGCTCCGCCGGTGGCCTCGGCCGCCCAGTAACGGACCTGCTTGGGACGGCCGTTGGCGTAGTACTCGACGGTGGAGAGCTCGGCGCCGGGCGCGGCCCGGCAGCCCGTCTCCTCCTCGACCTCGCGCAGCGCGGCGGTGAGGGCGTCCTCCGCGCGCTTCACCTTGCCCTTGGGGTGCGACCAGTCGTCGTACTTCGGCCTGTGGACCAGGCAGATCTCGAGGTCGCCGTCGGTCGGTGAGTGGCGCCACAGGACGCAGCCGGCCGCCTGGACGACGCAGTCGTTGTCGTATCCGGGACCGGTCATGTGCTCACCGCCTGCTTCTGCCAGCACTGCTGGAACGCGAACCGGGCCGCCTCCACCTCGTGCCGCTGGTCGGCGTGCAGGACACCCAGGGCGTAGGCGGTCGCCGGAGCTATGCGGGGGGTGCGGGCCGCGGCGGCGGCCGCGGACGCGGCCTCCGAGGCGTCCCGGTGCCGGTCCAGGCACTGGCCGGCCGTCAGGAGCCGTACGTCCACCGAGGAGGTCAGGACCTCGCGTGCGTAGCGGTGCAGGCGCAGCAGCAGGCGGACCTGGTGCCAGGGGGCGTCCTGGGGGTGGGGCGAGGGGTCGGGGGAGAGGCCGTGGACGAGGGCCTCCGCGTTGTACGGATTGCCCGCGGCGACCAGGGGGAGTGCGGCCACCGCGTCCTCCAGGCGTTCCCGTGCCGCGGTGGCCATCGGGCGGAGGTCGGTGGTGACGGCCGTTCTCGTCAGGGGGACTTCGCTCGCCAGTAAGGCGATGTTGTCGGCGACCGCGTGGAAACGGGAGGAACCGAGGGCCTGGAGGGCGGTCGAGTGGGCCCGGGTGCGGGCGAGGGTGAGCTGGCGGTCCAGGAGGGCGCCTGCCTTCGCCGCGCCCACGGTGAGGTTGCCGCGGTCCGGGGCGGGCGCGGGGAGGGGCACGGGGGTGGTGCCGGCCGGGCCTGGTTGTGCCGGGAACACCGCCCCGGACAGCCTGTGCAGCGCCAGCAGCAGCCGCTCCAGGCGGGACTCGTACGCGTGCTCCATGCCCAGGGTCCCCGACAGCCAGGCCAGTTCGGGGCGGAGGGACTCCGACCAGTCGGCGTCCAGGAGGGGGCGGAAGGTGTGGAGGCTGGCGCTGATGCGGCGGACCGAGCGGCGCAGGGCCCGGACCGCGTCGACCGGGTCCTGCGGACCCTGCGCCTGGGCTCCGCCTTCGCGGTGCTGGCGCAGGGCGCGCAGGAACTCCGTGGCCTGGGACCGCAGGTAGCCCGCGAGGGCGTCCCCGGTGGCGAACCCGACGTGCCCGGGCAGGGGATCCGTCGGTTCAAGGTGTTGCTGTGCCACGCCGGCGCCTCCGGGCGTCTATGAGCATCTCCTGGACGTTGCGCAGGGGTTGGCCGTCCGCGTCCGTGGCGTGCCGGGTCCACTCGCCGTCCGGGCCGAGGTGCCAGGACGCCGTGGTGTCGGACATGCCGGTCTCCAACAGCCGGTTGAGGGCGGCCCGGTGGGCCGGGTCGGTGACACGGACCAGTGCCTCTATCCGGCGGTCGAGGTTGCGGTGCATCATGTCGGCGCTGCCGATCCACACCTCGGGCTCGCCGCCGTTGCCGAAGGCGAAGACCCGGGAGTGCTCCAGGAACCGGCCGAGGATCGAGCGGACCCGGATGTTCTCCGACATGCCGGTGACGCCTGGGCGGATCGCGCAGATGCCGCGTACCCAGACGTCGACCGGCACGCCCGCCTGGGACGCGCGGTAGAGCGAGTCGATGAGCGCCTCGTCCACCATGGAGTTGACCTTGATACGGATGAAGGCGGGACGCCCTGCGCGGTGGTGCTGGACTTCCTTGTTCACGCGGGAAATGAGGCCGTCGCGAAGGGACTTGGGCGCCACCAGGAGGCGGCGGTAGGTCTCGCGGCGGGAGTAGCCGGACAGCCGGTTGAACAGGTCGGACAGGTCCGCGCCCACCTGCGGGTCGGCGGTGAGCAGGCCGAGGTCCTCGTAGAGCCGCGCGGTCTTCGGGTGGTAGTTGCCGGTGCCGACGTGGCTGTACCGCCGTAGCGTGTCGCCTTCCTGACGGACCACCAGGGACAGCTTGCAGTGCGTCTTCAGGCCGACCAGGCCGTAGACGACGTGGCAGCCCGCCTCCTCCAGTTTGCGCGCCCACTTGATGTTGGCGTGCTCGTCGAAGCGGGCCTTGATCTCGACCAGGACGAGGACCTGCTTGCCGGCCTCGGCGGCGTCGATCAGGGCGTCGACGATGGGGGAGTCGCCCGAGGTGCGGTACAGCGTCTGCTTGATGGCGAGGACGTCCGGGTCGTCGGCCGCCTGCTGGAGGAAGGCCTGCACGGACGTCGAGAAGCTGTCGTAGGGGTGGTGCAGCAGGACGTCACGGGTGCGCAGGGCGGCGAAGATGTCCGGCGCGGACGCCGACTCGACCTCGGCCAGGTCGCGGTGGACGCCCGCGACGAACTTGCGGTACTTCAGCTCGGGGCGGTCAAGACCGGCTATGCGGAACAGGCCGGTGAGGTCCAGCGGGCCGGGCAGCGGGTAGACCTCCGCCTCGGAGATCTTCAGCTCGCGCACGAGGAGGTCCAGCACCTCGCGGTCGATGGACTCCTCGACCTCCAGGCGCACCGGCGGCCCGAAGCGGCGCCGCATGAGCTCCTTCTCCAGGGCCTGCAGGAGGTTCTCGGCGTCGTCCTCCTCGACCTCCAGGTCCTCGTTGCGGGTGACCCGGAAGGTGTGGTGCTCCAGGACCTCCATGCCCGGGAACAGCTCCTCCAGGTGGGCGGCGATGACGTCCTCTATGGGGACGTAGCGGCCGGGGGAGGACTCCAGGAAGCGAGACAGCAGCGGGGGGACCTTGACCCGGGCGAAGTGGCGGTTGCCGTTGACCGGGTTGCGCACGATCACGGCCAGGTTCAGGGAGAGGCCGGAGATGTACGGGAAGGGGTGCGCCGGGTCGACCGCGAGGGGGGTCAGGACCGGGAAGATCTGGTGCCGGAACAGGGTGAACAGGCGGGCCTGCTCCTTCTCCTGGAGTTCGTTCCAGCGGACCAGGTGGATGCCCTCCTCCGCGAGTGCGGGGGCGACGTCCTCGTGGTAGCAGGCGGCGTGCCGGGCCATCAGCTCACGGGAGCGGGCCCAGATCATCTCCAGCACCTCGCGCGGCTGGAGGCCGGAGGCGGAGCGGGTGGCGACGCCGGTGGCGATACGGCGCTTCAGTCCGGCCACGCGGACCATGAAGAACTCGTCCAGGTTGCTGGCGAAGATCGCGAGGAAGTTCGCGCGCTCCAGGAGGGGGGTGTTCGGGTCCTCGGCGAGTTCCAGGACCCGCTCGTTGAACGCGAGCCAGCTGCGCTCCCGGTCGAGGAAACGGCCCTGCGGGAGCTGGGCGGCTCCGTCGACGGGGATCTCCTCGTACGCGTCGAGATCGGCGTCGAGGTCGGGCTCCAGATCGGAGACGGTGGCCGACACGGTGTGCGGGCGGTGCGCGGCTATGGAGCCCACGGAGGGCTGCACGTGCTGGACCTCTGCCTGGGTGTTCGACTGGCTCATGGCCCCATTCTTCCGCGTCAGGAGCGAAACGGGCGCGTCGGATGCAGCGAGCGGGAGCACGGCGGCGACCGGGGCGTCCCCGTTCCCCGCGGGCCCCTGGGGCGGCGGCGAAGGCTCTGGCACGGCGGGCTTCATTCGGTGAGCCTCGCAAGCCTGTCTGAACCGATGGTTACGGCGACATGGCGTTCGGGATATCGGGGGGCGGCTCGCGAGGTTTGGGGGGTGGGGGGCGTTCTTCGGCTTGGGGGGCTGAGGGCTGGCCCGCAGGCTTCGCCCCTGGGACAGGTGTCCAGGGGTGCGTACGCCGGGTCGGCGGTGACCTCGGTCGGCCACACCAGGTGGCCGACCGAACCGGCGACGAAGGCGGCCCACACCGTCGGCGCCGTCCGGTGCAGCCGCAGCACGGTCCGGGCGAGCCCCTTCGGCAGGACGGCCGGGGCGCTCATGCGGCGGCCGCCCGCCGTCGCAGGAGTCCGAACGCGAGGGCGACGGCCACGGCGGTGAGGCAGGCCTTGTCGGCCCTGGAAAGGCCAGTGGTTGCCGCGGAAGGCGTGGACCAGGAAGTACGCGGAACCGCTGACGGCGAGCGCGGGCAGGGTGCGGCGGACGGCGAGGCCGATCAGGGCGCCGAGGGCGAGACCCCGCAGGGGCGCGGCAGGGGCGCGGCAGGTGATCGCAGGCGTCGGCGAGCTCGGCCACGATGTGCGAGGACAACAGCACGGTGGTGCCGTGCTCGGCGGCGCCCGCCATCAGGGTGCCCATCAGCTCGTGCCGGGCTGGGGGTGCCCCCAGGCATCAGGTCGGGCTGGTCAGCTGGGGGTGGGCGGCTTGTTCCGGGCGAGGTAGGCGAGCCGGTCGCGGGTCAGTGCCCCTCCGAGTCCGGTGAGCGTGCCGGAGGCGGGCCGCAGCAGACCGGCGGCCATCGCGAGGAGCGTGCACTTCCCGGCGCCGTTGGGGCCGACCAGCGCGCTGATGCGGCCCGCGGGGAGCCGGAAGGAACACCCGTCGAGGGCGGCGGCCCGCCTGCCGTACCGCTTGCCCAGGCCGGACGCCTGGTGGAACTCAGGGGTCCCCCTTCGGGAAATGCTCGTCGAGTACGGCGGTGAAGAACGCGTCGACGTCCTCGCGGCCGAGTCCCGCGGACCGGGCGCGCCGGGCCCAGTCGTCGAGCTCGGCGCGCAGGGGGGTGTCGGCGGTGTGCGCGCCGGCGCCGAGTGTCCTGCGGACGAAGGTGCCGAGACCGCGGCGGGCCTCGACCAGGCCCTCGCGCTCCAGTTCGCGGTACGCCTTGAGGACGGTGTTCGGGTTGATGGCGGTGGCCTCCACGACCTCGCGGGCCGTGGGGAGTCTGTCGCCGGGTTCGAGGAGGCCGAGCCGCAGGGCCCGTTTGGTCTGCTGGACGATCTGCACGTAGGTGGCGACGCCGGAGCGCCGGTCGATGCGGTACTCGACCACGCGGACGATCACCCTTTCACTAATTGAGTAGTGAAAGGGTGATGGAAGGGGGTCTTGAAAGTCAAGCGTGGTTTCCTCGTCGCCGGGTGAACCGGTCGGCGGGTGTCGTCCGATGAGGGGGCGTGAGGGAAACGAGAAGCGACGGGGATCTGCTGCGGGCCATCGCGGCGGACGGTGACCGGCGTGCCTTCGAGGAGCTGTACCGGCGGTACGCGCCCTGGCTGCTGGCCCGGCTGCGGGGGCGCTGCGCGGACGCGGGCGTGGTCGACGACGTCGTACAGGAGACCTTCCTCGCGGTGTGGCGGGGGACCGCGCGCTATCGCGAGGAGGGTGACGTGGCCGGGTGGCTGTGGCGGATCGGCTCGCGGCGGCTGATCGACGCGCTGCGCGGCGACGGGGCGCGGGGGCGGCTCAGGCAGGCCCTGTCCCGGCTGCGGCACCGGGACGAGGTGTCCGCGGAGGAACGCGTGCTCGCGGGGGTGGAGCACGGGGACCTCGCGGGCGCCCTCGTCCAACTGTCACCCGAACTGCGGGCGGTGCTCCAGGCGACGGTCGTCGACGGGCTGACCACCCGCGAGGCCGCCGTCCTGCTGGGCATCCCGCCCGGCACGGTCAAGACCCGCGCGATGCGGGCCCGCAAGCAGCTGAGGGAGGCGCTGACGTGAGTACCTGGCATGTGGCCGAAGACGATCTGCGGGCCTACGCCCGGGGCGAGTTGGCCGCCCCCCTGCTCTGGTCCGCCGACACCCACCTCGCCGCCTGTGCGCAGTGCCGGGCGCTGCTCGCCGATGTCACCGAACCGGTGGCGCTGGACGCCGGGTGGGAACGGCTGGACGCCGAACTGGACGCGCCCCGGCCGGGGTGGTTCGAGTCGCTGCTGACGCGGGTCGGGATCGCCGACCACACCGCGCGGCTGCTCGCGGCCACGCCGGTGCTCAGGCGCTCCTGGCTGGCGGCCGTGGTGTTCCTGCTGCTGGCGACCGTGGGCGCGGTGCGCACGACCGAGTCGCCGACCCTGTTCCTCGCCCTCGCCCCGCTGCTGCCGCTGGTCGGCGTGGCGCTGTCCTACGGCCCGGCGCTCGACCCGACCTACGAGATGACGGTCGTCTCGCCCACCCACGGCTTCCGCCTGCTGATGATCCGCACGCTCGCCGTGCTGGTCGCGGGCCTCGGCCTCAACGGGCTCGCCACCCTCGCCCTGCCCGGCTACGGCCTGCGCGCCCTGGCCTGGCTGCTGCCCGCCCTCGCCCTCACCGCGACCGGCCTCGCCCTCACCCCGAGACTCGGCCCGGTCCTCGCGCCCTCCCTGGTCGGCGGCGCCTGGGTCACCGTACTGCTGGCCGCGCAGGCCGCACAGCAGACGGCCACCGACGCGCTCGCGCCGTTCACGGCGGCCGGGCAGGGCGTGGCCGCAGCGGTGGCCGCGCTCGGCGCCGGGCTGCTCTTCCTCCTCCGTGACCGCTTCGATCTCTTCAACGGGAGCGCCGTATGACCGCCACCGACAACGACACCGTCTCCGCCACCGGGCTCCATCTCCGCTACGGCGGCACCCGCGCCCTCGACGACGTGTCGCTGCGGCTGACACCGGGGGTGACCGGACTGCTCGGGCCCAACGGGGCCGGGAAGACGACCCTGTTGCGGGTGCTCGCCACCGCCGTGCCCGCCGACCGGGGCTCCTTCACCGTCCTCGGGCACGACCCGGGCAGCTCACGTGGACGGCAGGAGGTCCGGCGCTCGCTCGGCTACCTCCCGCAGACCCCCGGCTTCCACCCGGACTTCAGCGCCTTCGAGTTCGTCGACTACGTGGCGATCCTCAAGGAGCTCACCGACCGCACCGCACGCCACCGCGAGGTGCGGCGCGTGCTGGAGGAGGTCGACCTCGGGGACGTACGCGGGAAGCGCATCAAGAAGCTGTCCGGCGGGATGCGGCAGCGGGTCGCGCTGGCCGCCGCCCTCGTCGGCGACCCCGGTTTCCTCGTCCTCGACGAGCCGACCGTCGGCCTCGACCCCGAACAGCGCATGCGGTTCCGGGAGTTGATCGCGCAGGCGGGGGAGGGGCGGACCGTGCTCCTGTCCACCCACCAGACCGAGGACGTGGCGATGCTCTGCCACCGGGTCCTCGTCATGGCCCGCGGCCGCATCCTCTTCGAGGGCGCCCCCGCCGACCTGACCGCCCGTGCCGCCGGCCGGGTGTGGAGCAGCACGGAACGCGCCCCCGGCGCCAAGGCGGGCTGGCGCACCGGCACCGGCTCCTTCCGCAACGTCGGCGAACCGCCCGCCGGTGCCGAACTCCTCGAACCCACCCTGGAGGACGGCTACCTGCTCACCCTGGACGACGTGGACGCGGAGGTGGCGGCCGCATGAGCGTGGTGACGGAGACGGTGGCCGAGTCCACCGCCGTACCCGAGGACGATCCGCGACGCGCCTGGGCCGCCGTGTTCGCGCTCGCCCGTTTCGAGGCCCGCGACCTGCTGCGGTACATCCCGGTGCTGGTGACGCTCGTGCTGTACGTCGGCTACACCGCCTGGACGCTGGTCCACCAGCAGGACGGCATGGAGGCCTTCCCGGCGCTCCAGGACGCCGACCGCGGCACCCAGGGCGGACCCCTGCTGCTGGGGATCGCCCTGTTCGTGTGCGTCAACCGGTGCACGCTGCGCTCCCGCAGGCGCGGCACCGACCGGCAGTTCGACGTACTGCTCATGGAGCCGTGGCGGCGGACGGTCGCGCATGTGCTGTCGGTGGTTCCCTTCGCCGCCGTCACCGCGCTGGTGGTGCTCGGCGAGTTCACCCGGCAGGCCCTCAGGCCGGGCGCGGTGGGCCACGGCTCGCTCGCCGAACTGGCCGTCGGCCCCCTGTACGTGCTGCTGTGCGGCGCGTTCGGGGTGCTGCTCGCCCGACTGGTCCCGTCCACGTTCGCCGCGCCGGTCGGCGTGATCGGCCTCTTCGTCCTCAGCGTGTTCGTCACCGCGGGCACCAGCGACGCGGAGTGGTCGCGGTGGCTGTCCCCGATCGTGACCGAGAGCAGCAGTACGGCGTTGCCGTCGGACCTCGTCGGGCGCCCGGCGGCCTGGCACGCGCTGTACCTGACCGGGCTGATCCTGCTCCTGGCTCTGTGCGCGGTCCTGGCGAGCGGCGGCCGGGCGCTGTACCTGAAGGCCGGTGCGGCGGGCGCGCTCGCGCTGACGCTGGCCGGCGCGGTGGGCCAGTCCGGGGGCGTGTCACCCGAGCTGACGGCCGCCCGCGAACGGGCCACGGTCGCCCCGCAGCGGGACCAGACCTGCGTGCGGCGCGACAGCTCGACGTACTGCGCCTTCCCCGAGTGGACCGGCCGGGCGGACGACTGGGTGGAGGTCGTGGACCGCGTCCGGTCCCTGGCCGGCGGTACGGCCGCACAGCAGCCCCTTCTCGTACGGCAACGGATCGAGGCCCGCTACGGGCTGAGCGGTGACGGGGCGCTCGAACCGCTCACCACACCGCACCAGGTCACCGTCGGCTCGCGGTGGGGCGGCAACCGGGTCCCCGAGTTCGCGGTCGCCGTCGCCTATGTGCTGGTCGCCGGTGACGAGTCGAAGGGCAGCGAGCTGTGCGACGGCCGGGTGGTCACCACGATGTGGCTGGCTCTGGGCGGGGACGCGCACCCGATGGCCTCCCTCGCGAACGTCCGCATCGACGACAGCGTCACCGGGGAGGCGAGCGTCCTCGCCCCGACCAGCGGGCTGTCCATGACGGCCGGACAGACCGACGTCGTACGGGAGTTGCTGGGGCGGCCGCGCGGCGAGGTGACGGCCTCCGTCAAGCGGCACTGGAGCGAACTGACCGCGCCGGGGGTCTCGACGGCCCAGGTGGCGCGGGTACTGGGGGCCGAGGTGCCGAAGGGGGCGCAGGACTGTGCGGAGGAGTGACGGGGGCGCCCGGGGGGCGCTGGTGGCGGCCGTGGCACGCACCGTGCCGTGGCGGGCGGTCGGTACCGGGGCGGTCGTGGGACTGCTGGTCGTCGCGCTGCCACGGCTGCTGTCCGGATCCCCCGACGCGTGGCTCGGCCTGACCCTTCTCAGGGCCGCCGCCCTCGTCTTCGCCCTGGGCCTGACCTTCCTCCTGGACGACCCGGCCCGCCGGCTCACCACCCCCGTCCCCACCCGGCGTTGGGTGCGCAGTGGGCTGCGGGTCGCGCTGGCCGCCCCGGTCGCCGCGCTGTGGTGGGCGGCGGCGCTGGCCCTGCTGCCGAAGGAGGCACGACCGCCCCTGGGAGCGGTCACCCTGGAGGCGGCGGCCACGGCCGTTCTCGCGCTGGCGGCCGCGTCGGTGGCGGTCCGCTTCACCGACGAACCCGAACCCGGACCCTCGGTGGCGGCCGGCCTCCTGACCCTCGCCCTCCTCGCCCCCCTCCTGCTGCCCACCCGCTGGGACCTGTTCGTCCCGGTGGGAGACCCGAACTGGGAGGCGGCGCACGTGCGGTGGGCGGTGGTGCTGGTGGGCGCGGTCCTGCTGGGGGCGTCCTGCGCGCCGGAGCCGGTGCGCGGCCTCAGATCACGCCGGGCGTCCTGACATCAAGGGAGGCCGGGAGATCCTCCCGGACGGGACCAAGCGAAAATGGATGCCGAACCGACGACCGCGACCACGACTACACCGTGACCGTCGAGGGCCCCTGGGGGCAGGTCTCCGGCAGGGCGGGTGACTGTTTCCTTCCATCCCGCCCCCCGCGAGACGCTGGCCACCATCGCCGAGCAGGTCGCCTTCGAGAAGGAGTGGACCCCGTCCCCGTGACCGCCCCGACCAGTGACCGCCCCGACCGGCTTCGACTCCCCACGCACTCGGCCGCGGGCCCGACTCGTCACGTCTCCGTGCGGTACATCAGGTCCGTCTCGTACGTCGTGAAGCCGAGCCGTTCGTAGACCGAGACCGCCGCCTTGTTGTCGGCGTCGACGTAGAGCATCGCGGTCGGCAGGGCCTGGGCGGCGAGGTGGCGCAGGCCGATCGTGGTGAGGGCCTTGCCGAGGCCGCCGCCCTGGGTGCCGGGGCGGACGCCGAGGACGTAGACCTCGCCGAGCTGTTCGGCCGCGTGCACCTTGGTCCAGTGGAAGCCGACCAGTTCGCCGTCCCGGAAGGCCAGGAAGAAGCCCTCGGGGTCGAACCAGGCCTCGGCCTTGCGGTCGTCGAGGTCGCGCTGGGTCAGGGAGCCCTGCTCGGGGTGGTGGGCGAACGCGGCCGCGTTCACCGCGAGCCAGGCGGTGTCGTCCTCGCCGGGTACGAAGGTACGGACCGTCACGTCCGCCGGGAGCACCGGGTCGGGCAGCTCCAGGCCGGCCAGCGTGCGCCGCATCTGCCGTAGCTCGCGGAAGAGGGTGAGGCCGAGGACCTGGGCGAGATGGCGGGCGGCACTGTGGCCGCCGTGGGCCCACACCCGCAGCCGCTTGCCGGAGGCGGCGAGGAGCGCCGAGCCCAGGGCGCGGCCGTGGCCGTGGCCGCGGTGGGCGGGGTGGACGACCAGTTCCGCCGCCGGCGCCTCCACGGGGTCGGTGTCCTCCAGCTGGGCGTAGCCCACCAGTTCGTCCGCGACGGAAAGGAGCAGGTGGGACACGCCCTCGCGGGCGCCGCCCCGCAGCTGCAACCGGCCCTGTTCGGACACCGCCTGCTGGCCGTCCTCGCGCGCGGCCTCGGCGAGCAGCCCGAGGACCGCCTCGGTCTGTTCCGGCGAGAGCGCCGAAAGGGTCTCGATGGAGCGGGAGATGCCGGGGCGTGCGATGTCGTCGCTGGTCATGGCTACGAGGGTAAGGGGGAGTCCGGGCAAAGCGGCGGCAAAGAAGCAATCAGGATGTAACCACGAAACCTCTGTCGCGCTACGCGCGTTGACCCTAGGCTGCGCCGGACGGGGGCACTCTCACATCCCGAACACAGGGGGGCGTATGCCAGCCATGTCCCAGCAGCAACCGCGCCGCAGACGTATGTACCGACTCGTGGCCGCGGCCGCCGGTCTCGCCACCGTCGGCGCCCTCGCCGCCGCACTGCCCGCGGGCGCGCACGACAGCAAGCACGGCAAACCGCTGCCGAGCCGCTACCAGGACGTCCAGCTCCTGTCCTTCAACGACCTGCACGGCAACCTGGAGCCGCCGTCCGGCTCCTCCGGCCGGGTCACCGAGCTCCAGGCGGACGGGACGACCAAGACGATCGACGCGGGCGGTGTCGAGTACCTCGCGACCCATCTGCGCGAGGCCCGCAAGGGCAAGGCCTACTCCGTCACCGCCGCCGGCGGTGACATGGTCGGCGCGTCCCCCCTCGTCTCGGGTCTCTTCCACGACGAGCCCACCATCGAGGCGCTGAACAAGCTCGACCTCGACGTGACGAGCGTCGGCAACCACGAGTTCGACGAGGGCGCCAAGGAACTCGCCCGGCTCCAGAACGGCGGCTGTCACCCCACCGCCGGCTGCTACACCGACGAGGAGTTCGAGGGCGCCGACTTCCCCTACCTCGCCGCGAACGTCCTGGACGAGAAGACCGGCAGGCCGATCCTCAAGCCCTACTGGGTGTGGAAGAAGAAGGACGTCAAGGTCGGCTTCATCGGCGTCACCCTGGAGGACACCCCCGGTGTCGTCTCCGCCGAGGGCGTCAAGGGCCTGAAGTTCAAGGACGAGGTCGAGACGATCAACAAGTACGCCCGCGTGCTCCAGAAGCAGGGCGTGAAGTCGATCGTGGCCCTCATCCACGAGGGCGGACAGCCGGCCTCGGGCTCGTACAACTACGACTGTGACTCCCCGGGCGCCGGCGACGGCATCTCCGGCCCGATCGTCGACATCGCGAAGAACATCTCGCCGTCGGTGGACGCGCTGGTCACCGGCCACACCCACGCCGCGTACGTGTGCACGATCCCCGACCCGTCGGGCAAGCCCCGCATGGTCACCTCGGCCGCCTCCTTCGGCCGGCTCTACACGGACACCACGCTGACGTACGACCGCTTCACCGGCGACATCGCCCGGACGGCCGTGAAGTCGGCGAACCACGTGGTCACCCGGACCGTCCCCAAGGCGCCCGACATGACCGAGCTGATCAGCAGGTGGAACACCCTCGCGGCGCCCATCGGCAACCGCGCGATCGGTTACATCTCCGCCGACGTCCCGAGCACCGGCACCGAGTCGCCCATGGGTGACCTCATCGCCGACGCCCAACTCGCCCACGGCAAGAAGCTCGACGCCGGGACCGACCTCGCGCTGATGAACCCGGGCGGGGTCCGGGCGGGCCTGACCTACGCGGCCAAGGGGACCGAGGGGGACGGGGTGGTGACGTACGCCGAGGGCTTCACCGTGCAGCCGTTCTCCAACACCGTGAACCTCCAGGACTTCACCGGTGCCCAGCTCGTCAAGGTGCTCCAGGAGCAGGTGAGCGGGTCCAACGCGGCCTCGCCGAAGATCCTGCTGCCGTCGGCGAACCTCACCTACACGCTGGACCTGACGAAGACCGGCGCGGACCGGATCGTCGTCGACTCCGTGAAGCTGAACGGCGCGGCCGTCGACCCGGCGGCCACCTACCGTGTCGCCACCAACAGCTTCCTCGCGGGCGGCGGGGACGGCTTCACCACCCTGGGCCAGGGCACGAACGACCTCGTCGGCGGCGACGACCTCGCCGCTCTCGTGGAGTACCTGACGGCCAACTCGTCGGCGGGCAGCCCGATCGCGCCGCCGGCCGCGAACCGGATCACGATCGTCAAGTAGACCGTGAGCTGAGTCGCACGGGCCCGGAGCGGGTTGCGGGTGGGGGGCGTTCGCATGATCGGATGGATCGATGCGTTCCCCCCACCCGATACCCACGCATCGCCATCCGTACGAGGGTCCGTGCGAAGGTCCGGACCGAAGTGCGTACGAAAGTGTGTACGGCAGTCCGTACGTAGGGCCCCCGGCCCCGCCGACCAGCCATCGCCGTACCGGGCGGCGGCGTCGGCGGGGCCGCTTCACGGGCCTGCCCTTCGCGCTCAAGACGGTCGCCTCCCTGCTGGTTCTGGCCGCCTTCCTCACCCTCGCCGACCGCTGGGCCGTCCTCTACGCCGAGCACCGGGCCGCGGACACCCTCAAGGACCGGCTGCGGCTGACCGCGGCGCCCGAGGTGGAGATCGGCGGCTTCCCCTTCCTCACCCAACTCGCGGGCAAGCGGCTGGACTCCGTGAAGGTCACCGTCCCGGACGTGGCCGCCGACCGGGTCACGCTGGCCGCGGTGTCGGCGACCGCCCATGACATACGGCTCGACGGCGACGGGCCGACTTCCGTGCGCGGGGCGCGCGTTCCCGAAATGCACGGTGACGTCCTGCTCTCCTTCGCCGACATGAACCGTGAACTCGGCGCGTCCCAGGTGACGTTCAGGGGAGCCGGCCGTGACCGGGTCGCCGTGCGCGGCACTCTCCCCGTCGCCGGGCACGATCTGCGGCTGCGGGCCGACGTGCGCGTGGCGCGCGACGGCGAGCGGGGCGTCGAGACCCGGATCGGCGGGATGCGCCTGGACATCGGGGACCTGGCGACCTACCGGCCCGGCACCCGTGCCTCGGAGGGCCTGCATCTGACGCCCGGGTCCGCCGCGGCCCTGGCCCGCCAGACGCGCAGGGCCCGAGCCGTGTTGGCGGTCCCGTCCGTGGTGCGCGCGCTGGGCGTGCCCGCCGCCACCGTGCGCGAGGCGCAGAGCTCCGACACCGCGCTGGCCCGGCTGACCGGCCGCCCGGAGTTCGTACGGCAGGCCATGCGCCTGAACCTGCTCGACCTGGCCCTGGCCCACCCCGAACTCCTGGACCGCCTGGGACTGGACCCGGCGCTGCTGGGCGCGCTCTCCCGCCTGACCCGCCCGGTCCTCGCCGACCGCCTCGCCCTCGGCTTCCGGCTGCCCGAGCCGCCCAGCGGCCAACTGCGCCTGCGGGACGTGCGCGTGGCGCGGGAGGGCATCCGGGTGCGCGTCGAGGGCTCCGGACTGGCGGTCGGTCCGTAGCTGCCCGCCTTCGCTGTCAGAACGGCTCCGCCGCCGCCACGATCCGTGCCGGCAGATACGGCGACCTCACCCTGATCTGCCATCCTCGCCTGCGTGCGTGGCAGACCAGGGCCAGGATGTCGAGGCTGAGGACGGCGTCGGGGTCGGAGGGGCGGTCGGCCACGGCGTAGTGGTCGCGGTGGGCGGCGAGGGCGTCCAGGAGGGCCAGGTTGAAGCTCTCCTCGTCACCCTCGACGAGCTGGGAGAAGAGCACCGCGGGCGGCGGCGGGAACCCCTGGTCGCGGGCCTTCCCGGTGTCCCGCAGGGCCTGGTCCGTGGCCGGCTCGGGATCCTCGCCGCGCAGATAGGCGTGCAGGGCCCGGCGGTAGGACGCCGACACGGAACGGTCCGGGCCGACGCGCTCCGGGCCCGCCAGGACCAGCGGCGCCAGATGCTCCCGCCGGCCCGTGATCAGCGCGAGGTGGACCGCCCGGTGCCAGGCCCCCGGCCCGGCGTCCTCGTCCCGGCACGCGGGGTACGTCACGGTCCTGCCGTCGATCGTCACCGGGACGTCGGTGCCGGGCTCCGCCAGCGTCGTCCGGAACAGGGCGGCGCCCAGCTCCGCGGCCAGCCGCAGGTTCTCCACCTGGGCGTCGCTCGCGTCGGACGTGTGCGCGGCACGGGTCCGGAAGAGGAGCTCCTGGTAGGTGACGGCGTAGGCCAGCTCGAAGGTGGTGAGCGACTTGCCCGGCACCGGGGTGACGGCGTCCCGGGTGTACCGCTCGAACTGCTCCTCGCTGTCCGGGTCCAGGGGGCGCGGTTCCAGGGACCGCCCGAACTCCACCACCCCCGCGGCGAGTTCGGCCACCGCGTCCGGGCGCCGGTCCCGGCCGTAGGGCCCCACCCGCGGGGGTGTGGCCCTGAACCCGGTGACCAGCGCGTCCGGCAGGTAGTCGCTGTCGACGGCCGGCGGCCAGCCCTCGTCGCGGTACGCCAGCGCCGTCAGGGCGATCGGCAGGAGGGGGAGGAGACTGCCCGGACGCGCGCCGGGCCCGGGGGTGCCGGTCAGCGGCCGCAGCAGTCGTACGACCGCCTCGCCGAAGCCGTCGCGGTCGCCCGCGGTCAGCGCGCGCAGTGCCTGGAGCCCGATGCCGTACGGCTGGTCGGTGAGCGGCCGGCCGGTCTGTGCCGCCAGCGCCCGGACCCGGTCGAGCGCCGCGTCGAGCGCGGTGAGCTTCTGCTCGCGGGAGGGCGGGTAGGTGACGTCGTCGTCGGCGGTGTCGCCGAGGACGTACGCCATGAAGCCGTTGATCAGTTCGGCGTCGGGGTGTCCGGAGCGGCCCTGCTGGGGTGCCTCGCGGGCGAAGTGGAAGGCCTCGCCGTGCCATTGGGCCTTCTCGGCGAGGACCGCCAGGCAGAAGGCGTCCAGCCACTTGGCGGCGGTGACCGGCTCCGGGACGCCACCGGGCTCGCGGTCGTAGACCAGGCCCCAGTTCGGGTAGGTGAGGAAGACCTCGAAGTGGTCGCGCGGGAAGTAGGCCGCGTACGCCACCGCGCCGGCGGCCGCCTCGGCCGCGTCCTCCAGGACCGCCTTCGCCTCGGGGGAGTGGAGGTCGGGGGTCTCCACCGAGAGCGCGCCGAGGTACTCGACGAACTCCTGGGCGATCAGCCACCACTCCCACGCCGTCACCGGGCCGGCCTTGGACATGGAGTGGACCTGCGAACCGATCCTGTTCGCGAAGTCCTTCCGCACCGCCGAAACGGCCGCCTCGCCGACCCGATGCCTTTCGATTCGCACCATTGTTCCGCTCCCCCGTCCGACTTCTCGATCTACGGAACCAGCCTAGATCGAGGGTCTGACAGAGGCGCGGAAGTCAAGGAAACGGCAGGTCAGGACGCGGTCGGCGTCCAGCCGGCCAGCCAGTCGGCGACCTCCTGGTCCGCGGCCTGCGCGTCGGTGAGCTGCGGTCGGTTCGACGAGGCCGCGCCCGAGCCCGCGCCGGTGTTCTTGTACTCCGCGAACCGGTCGTCCTTCCAGGAGAAGCCGCTCATGTCGGTCCACGGCGTGGACTTGACCGCCGCGCTCAACGACGTGTTACGGACCGTCGCCTGCGGGTCGAGGCTCGCGTCACCCCCCGCGTGCCAGGGGCGGCCCAGGTAGAAGCTCGCGGACGAGACGTCACCGTTCACCGTCGAGTTGGCGATGAGGATGCCCTTGCGGTTCGCGGCGGTGCTGGGCGCGGTGATGTAGCCGGCCGAGGTGCCGTTCCAGCGCTTCTTCAGTGTGATGACGGACTTGTCGATCACCGCGGTGGCCCGGCCGAAGATGAAGTCGACGTTGCCGACGACGTAGGAGTTCTTCATGTAGACGCGGCCGAGCCTGTCCTTGGCCGCGGTGTCCACCAGCAGCGTGTCCTGGTCGCCGTTGACGATGATCCCGTCGAGGAACACCTTGTCGGCGGCGGTGCGCAGGGCGACGGCCTGCTGGGCGATGTCCTGGTGGGCCTTCTCGTCGAAGTCGTTGGAGATCGACAGGTTGCGGGCCTGGAAGTCGTCGGCCTCGACGGCGACGGTGGCGCTGCCGCCGGTGCCGTAGGTACCGGAACCGTCGGGCTTGGGCGTGCCGGACGCGTTGTTGTAGACGATCACCGTGTCGTTGCGGCTGGATCCCGTGCCCTGGATGGTCACGTGCGGCTTGTTGGACGGCACCTTGACCAGCTCGCGGTACGTCCCGGGCTTCACGGAGATCACCACGCGCGAGGGGTTGTTCGCCGGTACGGCGTTCACCGCGGCCTGCACGGTCGAGTACTGGCCGCTGCCGTCCTTGGCGACGGTGAGCGTGGTGGCCGCCGCGGCCTTGGTGGTGGCCGCCGTCGTACCGATCGAACCGCGCGGCCCCGCGCCCGACTTCAGCAGCGCGGGCACGTCGGCGGTCTTGTCGAGGGTGTAGGCGTAGTACGTCTTCGGGTCGAAGGCGGTGCCCCCGCTCTCGTTCCTGCCGCTCGTGCCGGCGAAGGTGTTGCCCTTCTGGACGATGCTCGCGGTGCTGTCCTTGATGACGGGGTTCTTGACGCCCTGGAACCAGGAGTTCTCCAGGACCATCTTGGTCGCGCCGCGCGAGTAGTTGCCGTAGGACGAGTTGATGTCCGTCCCGGCGACGTCCTCCAGGAAGTTGTTGTAGAGGTGCGCGTGGGCGGCGTTGTCCGTCGACGGGTTGCGCTGCTCGGTCTCGCGGATCCAGTTGTGGTGGATCGTGATGTCGGTGACGACGTTCTCCGTCCAGCCGATGCCGAACGCCTTGTTGTCCTGGCTGAGCTTGTTCCAGGAGACGGTCACATAGGTGCTGTCCTTGCGGACGTCGATGAGCCCGTCGGCCATGTGACGCAGGTCGTTGTGGTCGATCCACACATGGTGGGCGCCGTCCATCTGGATGGCGTCGAAGTCGTGCTCCTTGTCGTTCCACACGCCCTGGTACGCGTCCCGGATGGTGAGGTTCCGGATGATCACGTTGTGCACCCCGGCGCCGAGGAAGAAACCGCCGCCGACGATCTGACCGGACGTCCCGGACCCGACGATGGTCTTGTCGCTCCGGACCTTGATCTCCTTCCCGACCGGGTTCATGTCGATGGTCGCCGCGACGACGATGACGTACGGCTCACTCGCCGTCGCGTACTTCTCCAGGTCGGCGAGCGTCTTCACGGTGACGATCTGGCCGCCCCGGCCGCCGTAGGTCCCGTTCTGGCCCAGCGCGTCGACGGAGGCGAAGCCGTCCGCGGTGGCGGTGGCCCACGCGGGGACGGCAGCGGCGGTGGCGGCGGAGGCCTGGTGCTGGGCGCCGGGCAGGAAGCCGTAGGCGAGCCCTCCGGCGGCCGTCAGGGCGAGCGGAACACCGAGGGCGAGAGCGGTGGTTCGGCGTCGACGATGCTGGGCCATGGGGTCATCCGTTCCATGCGGGGGGTAGGGACCGCAATGCAGTCGCCGCCCCCGCGCGGAAGGTTGCCGCGCGAATCGGCCGGTTCGCCGCGGGACTTCGGATCGAGACCTCCTACCGCCCGTTCTACGGCACGGGTGTGTCCGGGGGCGGAGTCGGCGCCCCCGGAAGTCGTACGGTGGCGATGGTGCCGCCCCCCTCGGCGTGGTCCAGGGTGACCTCGCCGCCGGACTGCTGGACCGTGCGGGCCACGATGGACAGACCTAGGCCGGAGCCGGGCAGGGCGCGGGCGCTGGGGGAACGCCAGAAACGGTCGAAGACGTACGGGAGTTCCTCGGCGGGGATGCCGGGGCCGTGGTCGCGGACGGTCAGGACGCCCTGGGTGAGCCGGACGTCGATCACCGCACCCTCGGGGCTGAACTTCACGGCGTTGTCGAGGACGTTGACCACGGCACGCTCCAGAGCGGCCGGTTCCGCTCGGGTGTACCAGGGCTCCAGCGAGGCGTTGATGGTCAGCTCCGGTCCGCGCAGCCGTGCCCGGCGCAGGGCCGCCTCGACGGTGTCCTCCAGCGAGACCACCTGTACGCGTTCGCCGCGCTGGCCCTCCGAGCGGGACAGCTCCTGCAAGTCGCCTATGAGAGCGGCCAGTTCCGTCATCTGCGCCTTCACCGAGGCGAGCAGTGCCTTGCGGTCGGCCTCGGGGAGGGGACGGCCGGTCTCCTCGCTGCGGGTGAGGAGTTCGATGTTGGTGCGCAGGGAGGTGAGCGGGGTGCGCAGTTCGTGACCGGCGTCCGCGATCAGCTGCTGCTGGAGATCGCGGGAGTTGGCGAGGGAGCTCGTCATCGAGTTGAAGGAGCGGGACAGCCGGGCCACCTCGTCCTCGGCGTCCTCCTCGACGGGGATGCGGATGCCCAGATCCTCGGTTCGGGCCACGTGCTCGACGGCCTCGGTGAGCTTGTCCACGGGCCGCAGCCCGGCCCGGGCGACGGCGAGACCGGCGGCACCGGCACCCAGGACTCCGATGCCGGAGACGAGGAGGAGGATGAGGGCGAGGTCGTTGAGCGTCTTCTCGGTGCTGTTCAGCGGGAGGGCGATGAGAATGGCCGCCTTGGAGGAAGCCCCCTTCTGGTCCGTGACCGTGTAACCCGGCAGCGCGAGGACACGGACGCTGTTGCCGTCCGCGTCGGTGCTGTCGTGGAAGACACCTTGACCGAGCTGCCCGGTCTTGATCAGGTCCTTGTCGGTCCCGGTGACCTCGACCGAGCCGAGGGAGTACGGGAAGACACAGGTCTTGCCGCTCTCCGTGACCACCTGGAAGTAGGAGTTGCGAGGGCCGTCGGTGTTCTGCGGGGAGGTCTGTGTGGTGCAGTCGGCGACCGCGGCCTTGGCCTGACCTTCGAGCGCCGGCCCCCGCAGCGACTTCTGGAGGTCATTGTCCACCTGGTCGTACAGCTTCCCCTGCACGATGAACCAGCACGTCACCGAGACCGCCGCCACCGCGAACGCCACCGCCGCCGCGACCAGCAGCGCCAGCCGGGACCGGAGGGGCAGGGAGCGGTACCGCCGTACGAGCCTCTTCACTCCGCGCCACCCTGTCGCAGCACGTACCCCACGCCCCGCACGGTGTGCACGAGCCGCGGCTCGCCGCCCGCCTCCGTCTTGCGGCGCAGGTACATGACGTAGACGTCCAGCGAGTTGGAGGAGGGCTCGAAGTCGAAGCCCCAGACCGCCTTCAGGATCTGCTCCCTGGTCAGCACCTGGCGCGGGTGGGCCATGAACATCTCCAGCAGGGTGAACTCCGTACGGGTCAGCTCCACCGGCCGCCCCGCCCGCGTGACCTCTCGTGTCGCGAGGTCCATGCGCAGGTCGGCGAAGGTGAGCGCCTCGTCGTCCTCGGCGGCCGCCGCCCCGGCCGCCGCCGCGTAGGAGGAGCGCCGCAGCAGCGCCCGGACCCGGGCGAACAGCTCGTCCAGCTCGAACGGCTTGACCAGGTAGTCGTCGGCGCCCGCGTCGAGCCCGGTGACCCGGTCGCCGACCGTGTCGCGGGCCGTCAGCATCAGGATGGGGGTCGTGTCGCCCGCGCCGCGGATGCGCCGGGCGGCCGTGAGCCCGTCCATGCGGGGCATCTGGATGTCGAGAACGACCAGGTCGGGCCGGTACGCGGTGGCCTTGTCGAGCGCGTCCGCGCCGTCCACGGCCACCTGGGTGTCGTAGCCCTCGAAGGCGAGGCTGCGCTGGAGTGCTTCGCGCACCGCCGGCTCGTCGTCGACGATCAGGATGCGCTGGGGGTCACGGTCGCCTTCGGCGGGGCTCATGGCTGGGGATTCCTCGGGGGCGGTGGGGACGACAGGGGACTGAAGGAGGTGAACGCTTTCAGCCTCGCACGGTTGCCTGCCGGTGCTGAAGGAGGTGCTTGGGGGTCAGCCGCGTACGGTACGGCGGCGGCCGCGGGCGGCGCTCACCCCGCGGCGGGCCCCCGCCGTGGACGCGACCGCCGTGGACGCCACCTCGGGCGCCCGCGTCACCGGTGGATGCAGCTCGTACGCCACCTCAAGGGCCAGGGCGAATCCGGCCGGGTCGGTGCCGGCCACCGTGTGCGAAACCTGCTCGGTCATGACGTACTCCTCGCGAAGGTCCAGGGGTGTCAGTCGTCGGAGCCGCCGGCCCGCAGCGTGGCCAGGTCGGACTTGACGGTGTTGATCGGGATGGAGAAGCCGAGCCCCGCGCTGCCGGCCGTGGACGAGTCCGAAGTGGCCGAGTACATCGCCGAGTTGATGCCGATGATGTTGCCGTTCATGTCGATCAGCGCGCCGCCGGAGTTGCCCGGGTTGAGGGACGCGTCCGTCTGGATCGCCTTGTACGTCGTCGTGGACGAGCCGGTGTCGCCGTTGAACTGCTGGCCGCCGAACTCGAACGGCCACGGTCCGCGGTCGCCCTGGTTCTGGCTCTGGCCCTCGTCGGTCGCGACGGTCACGTCCCGGTTGAGAGCGGAGACGATGCCGCTGGTCACGGTGCCGGTGAGGCCCTCGGGGGAGCCGATCGCCACGACCTGGTCGCCGACCTGGACGCCGTCGGAGTTGCCGAGGGTGGCCGGAGTCAGGCCGGAGGCGTTCTCCAGCTTGATGAGGGCGAGGTCCTTCTTGCTGTCGGTGCCGACGACCTTCGCGGTGTAGGTCCTGCCGTCGCTGGTGCTGACCTTGACGGAGTCGGCGCCGGAGATGACGTGGTTGTTGGTGATGATCTCGCCGTCGCTGGTGATGATCACGCCGGAGCCGGTGGACTCCCCGGCGTTCGAGGTGGCGTTGATCTCGACGATGCTCGGGCTGACCGCCTTGGCGACCCCGGCGACCGTGCCCTTGGCGGAGGAGGGGACCACGTTGGTGCTGGTGCTGCTGGAGGCGACGGTGTCGTTGCCGGACAGCTCCTGGATGCCGTAGGCGGTGCCGCCTCCTATGGCCGCGGCGACGATCGCGACGGCGGCGAGGAGGGCGAGGGGGCCGCGGGTGCGCCGCTTCGGAGCGGGAGCGGGCGCCCCGGGCTCGGCGGGGGGCGCGGTGAGGAGAGCGGTTCCGCCGCCGTCGCCGTCACCGCCGTACGCACCGGCGGCGAAGGCCGCGGGCTGGGCCTGCTGCTGCCCCGGGGGCGTGGCGGGCGGCTGGGCCGGCGGGGGCGGCCACTCGGGGTTCACGGGCGACGAAGCGTGCTGCTGCTGGGCGCCCTGGTAGGGGTTCTCGTACTGCTCGTACTCGCCGTCGCGGCGGAAGCTCTCGGTCATGACAAAAAGCTTGTCCCGCGACCATGAGAGCTTCCTGAGTGCTCCCTGAGAAGCCCGGCAGAACCTCGTTCGCCCGATATAAAGCCGTCGCTGGCCTGCGGCCAGGTGCTCTCAGACGGTCTTCAGAAACTCACTCGCAGCCGCAGGAGCGCCGCACGACCAGCTTCGACGGGAACACCTTCAGCCGCTCCCGGCGGGAGCCGGCGACCCGCAGCCCGTCGTCGAGCACCAGGTCCACCGCGGCCCGGGCCATCGCCGACCGGTCCGACGCCATGGTCGTCATCGGCGGATCCGCGAGCGCGGCCTCCTTGATGTCGTCGAACCCGATGACCGCCAGTTCCCCGGGCACGTCGATGCGCAGCTCGCGCGCGGCCCGCAGCAGGCCGATCGCCTGGTCGTCGGTGGAGCAGAAGATGGCCGGCGGGCGCTGCGGCCCGGCGAGAATCCCGAGCGCCACCTGATAGGCGTCGTAGCGGTTGTACGGCGCCTCGAAGAGCCGTCCCTCGGTCGGCAGCCCGCGCTCCTCCATGGCCCGCCGCCAGCCCTCCACGTGGTCGGAGACCGGGTCACCGACGGAGGGGGTGTCGGCCGTACCGCCCATACAGGCGACGTAGGGGTAGCCGTGGTCCAGCAGGTGCTCGACGGCGATCTTGGCGCCGGAGAGGTCGTCGAGGACGACGGCGACGTCGTCGATGGCCTCCGGCCGCTCGTGCAGCAGCACGACCCGGGCGTCCCACGCCTCGATCTCGGCGGCGGCGTTGTCGTTCAGGGCGTGCGAGACCAGGATCAGTCCGGAGACCCGCATCCCGAGGAACGCCCGCAGATAGTGGACCTCGCGCTCGCCGATGTAGTCGGAGTTCCCGACGAGCACCATCTTCCCGCGCTCGGACGCCGCCTGTTCGACCGCGTGCGCCATCTCCGCGAAGAACGGCTGGCGCGCGTCCGGCACGATCAGGCCTATGAGATCGGTGCGCCGGGACGCCATCGCCTGGGCGACCCGGTCGGGCCGGTACCCCAGCTCCTTGATCGCGGCGAGGACACGCTCGCGCGTGGCCGGGGCGACCGGCCGGGGTCCGTTGTTGATGACGTAGCTGACTACGGCGGTGGACGTTCCCGCGAGTCTCGCCACGTCATCCCTGGTTACCTTGGCCACGCGCGGAGTCTACGCGGATGGACCCGCTCTGGGCAGGGCGTGAAGGAGGGTCCCGTACTCCACACGTGAGGCGTGCGGGGGTACGTCGGTGCCGGAGCCATGCCCATGCGCGGGACCCGTTACGCCTCTACGTCCTCGAGGGCGGCGCTCTCGTCCGCATCCTCCGTCTTTGCCCGGTCCGCCTTGGCCTTGGCCTCGTCGGTGGCCCGGTCGCCCTTCTCGGGCGTAACGAATCGATAACCGACGTTCCGGACGGTCCCGATCAGCGACTCGTGCTCGGGTCCGAGCTTCGCGCGCAGCCGTCGTACGTGCACGTCGACCGTCCGGGTGCCGCCGAAGTAGTCGTAGCCCCAGACCTCCTGGAGCAGCTGCGCGCGCGTGAAGACGCGGCCCGGGTGCTGGGCGAGGTACTTGAGGAGCTCGAACTCCTTGAAGGTGAGGTCGAGGACCCGGCCCTTGAGCTTCGCGGAGTAGGTCGCCTCGTCGACCGACAGGTCGCCGTTGCGGATCTCCATGGGGGAGTCGTCGTTGACGATCTGCTGCCGGCCCATGGCAAGCCGCAGCCGCGCCTCGACCTCGGCCGGTCCGGCGGTGTCGAGGAGGACGTCGTCGATGCCCCAGTCGGCGGTGACGGCGGCGAGGCCGCCCTCGGTGACGACGAGGATGAGCGGACAGCCGGGCCCGGTCGAGCGCAGCAACTGGCACAGGCTGCGGACCTGGGGCAGGTCACGGCGTCCGTCGATGAGGATGACGTCGGCACCCGGGGTGTCGACGAGGGCGGGGCCCTCCGCCGGGGCCACACGCACGTTGTGCAGGAGCAGGCCGAGGGCCGGAAGCACCTCCGTCGACGGCTGGAGGGCGTTGGTCAGGAGCAGCAGAGAACTCATACGTCTGGTTCCTCCTCGGTCCCGCGAGGTCATGGCCTTCGTATACAGGGGTATCCGAAAGCACAAAAGGACCCGGGGGCTGCGTTGCCCGAGTCCTCTTCCGACGAGAATAGCCCACATGAGCATGGATCCGGCAGGTCGTGTGGTGCGTTCCACGGTGCGTCCGCACTCTGAGACGCGCAGACATGCACCTATACGGACGTTTCTGCACACCGACGACGGTGTGACGATCGATTCCGTATACGATCCGCCCTCCTTCGTATACGACGCCTCCCGGCCACCCGCGCGTGACGTGGTGTTCGTGATCGCGCACGGTTTCACCGGCGACGTGGATCGCCCGCACGTTCGCCGGGTGGTCCAGGCGCTCACGCGGTACGGGGGCGTGGTCACCTTCTCCTTCCGCGGCCACGGAGCCTCCGGCGGGCGCTCGACCGTCGGCGACCGCGAGGTGCTGGACCTGGCCACCGCGGTGGCGTGGGCGCGCGGACTCGGCCACGCGCGCGTGGCGACCGTCGGCTTCTCCATGGGCGGTTCGGTGGCGCTGCGGCACGCGGCGCTGTACGGGCCGCAGACCGACGCCCACACGGACGCGGTGGTCTCGGTCAGCGCGCCCGCCCGCTGGTACTACCGCGGCACCGCCCCCATGCGCAGGCTCCACTGGCTGGTGACCCGCCCCGCGGGCCGCCTGGTGGGCCGCTACGGCTTCCGCACCCGCATCCACCACCGCGAGTGGAACCCCGTCCCCCTCTCCCCGGTCGAGGCGGTCCCGAGGATCGCCCCCACCCCCTTGCTCATCGTCCACGGCGACCGCGACGGCTACTTCCCCCTGGACCACCCGCGGATGCTCGCGGAGGCCGCCGGCGACCACGCCGAGCTGTGGATCGAGCCCATCGGCCACGCCGAGCACGCGGTCGGCGACGAGCTGCTGGACCGTATCGGGGACTGGGCTGTCACAGCGGGCGGCTAGCCTGGCCCCGTACACCACCGAACGATTGAGGAAGCGGATGCCAAAGGTCACGGTGCGCTACTGGGCCGCCGCGAAGGCCGCGGCCGGGATCGCCGAGGAGCCGTTCGACGCGGCCACCCTCGCCGAGGCGCTGGACGCGGCGCGCGAGCGACACCCCGGCGAACTCGTGCGCGTCCTGCGGCGATGCTCGTTCCTCGTCGACGGTGACCCCGTGGGCACCCGCGGACATGAGACGGTACGGCTGGCCGACGGCGGCACGGTCGAGGTGCTCCCGCCGTTCGCAGGAGGGTGACGATGACGAACCAGCCGTACGAGGGCTACGACCAGTACCCGCAGCAGGGCTGGCCGGCCCACGCCCAGCAGGGGTACGAGGACCCGCAGGCCGCCCAGCAGTACACCCAGCAGTGGCAGGGCCAGACCTGGGACACCCAGGTCCACGCACCGGTCCAGGGCGCCGCGGAGACGGCGTATCTGCCCCAGCAGGCGTACGACGCGGAGTCCCAGGGCTACGACCCCGGACGGCAGGGGCCCGCGGCTCCCGTTCAGGGCCCCACCGCCTACGGCTCCCCGACGCCGACTCCGTCCCCGTCTCCCGGCCCCTACGGCCAGGCCTCCTACGGTCCCGCGCCGGCCACTCCGCCCGGACCCGGCGAGCAGGGCTCCGCCCCGGCTCCCGCCTCCTCCGAGTACGGCCCCGCCACCCTCGCCGGCAACGCCCGCGTGACCGACGCCCAGCGCGCCCGCATGGAAGGCCGGTCCCCGGTCATCGAGCCCGGCATGCAGCCCGCCGCGCTCACCGCGCTGCTCGGCCTGCTGCTCTCCGGCACGGCGGCCGTCGGGTCGTACGCCCTGCTCGTACCCCTCGTCGTCCTCCAGGCCGTCACCGCGGCCGGCTGGTTCCGGCTGAACGGCATGTGGCCCGCCCGGCAGGGCATCGCGCTGGCGTTCCTCGGCGCGCTGGTGGCGGACGCGGCACTGCTGACGGCCGGCCGGGAGAACGCGCCCGCGGCGATCCTCGGCACCCTCGGCGTCTGGGTCCTGCTCAGCCTGGTGCTGCAACTGCGCTCGCACGCCGACCCCGACGAGCGGATGTACGGCCTGATGGCGACCGTCGCCTCGGCGGCCCTGGCGATCGTCGCGACCGGCCACCTCGCGGCGGACCCGGACGCGGTGACGGTCGGCGCGGCCGCGGTGGCCGTGGCGGTCCTGGCCCGCGCGCTGCCGCTGCCGACCCCGGCCTCCGTGGTCGTCGCGCTGCTCGCCGCCGCGGGCGCGGGCATCGCCGTCGGCGGGATGACGGGCCTCGGCGCGAAGGGCGCCCTGCTCGGCGCGGGCGCAGCGGTGTGCGCGCTGATCGGCCACCGGGTCGCGAGCTACGACTACCCGTCCCGCTTCGTGCACTTCACGGCCGGCGTGGCCCTCCCGCTGGCCGCGTCGGCCCCGGCGGTGTACGTACTGGGCCGCGCGATCGGCTAGGACGCCGGGGGCGCCTCGGTCCACAGACAGAAGGGGTGCCCCGACGGGTCGTGGAGCACCCGCACGTCGTCCTGCGGCTGGTACTCGGCCAGCCGCGCGCCCTCGGCGACCGCTCGGGCGACCTCGGCCTCCAGGTCGTCCACCTCGATGTCCAGGTGCAGCATCATCTGCTGGTCGCCGGGCTTACGGGTGGGCCAGACCGGCGGGACGTACTCGGGTTCGGTCTGGAAGGCGAGGGACGTGCCCCCGGTGCCGGGCGGCGGGCCGATGAGCACCCAGTGCGGCTCCTCGGCGCGCACCACGTACCCGAGCAGGCGCTGGTAGAAGGCGGCCAGTTCGTGCGCGTCGTGGGCGTCGAGGACGACGGTGGACAGCCTCGCGGAAGAAGACACGCCCGCCTTCCTACTGCCGCCGCCTCTTCCCGTCCAGTTCGTCCCACCACTCGTCGGACTTGGGGTCGCCGGACGGGTCGTCCCACCAGCGGTCGTCGGGGCCGCGCCGGTTGGCGACCATCGCGGCGAGCGGCGGGATCACCATGGCGACCACGCACATCCCCACGGCCACCGGGATGGACCAGAGCCGTACGACTCCCCAGGCCAGGACGAACAGTCCGATGCACGTGCCCATCATGGCGAAGTAGACACGCCGTCGTCGCGCCAACATGGTTCCAGCGTAGGCCCGGACAGGCCGAAGGGCCGTACCCCCAGGGGTACGGCCCTCGCACTGCTGACCTGCCTCAGACGGCGATCGCGACCTCGGCCAGGCCGCCCTGCTGGGCGACGACCGTGCGGTCGGCGGTGCCGCCGGGGACCAGGGCGCGAACGGTCCAGGTGCCCTCGGCCGCGTAGAAGCGGAACTGGCCCGTCGCGGAGGTCGGGACCTCCGCCGTGAACTCGCCGGTCGAGTCCAGGAGGCGGACGTAGCCCACCACAGGCTCGCCGTCACGCGTCACCTGACCCTGGATCGTGGTCTCACCGGGCTTGATCGTCGAGGCGTCCGGGCCGCCGGCCTTCGCTCCACACATGTCTTTCTCCAAAGAGGGGTCTGACCGGAAGGAAGGCCGGTCGGGTTGGACGGGTGTCTTACTTGTTGGCGCCGAGCTCGATCGGAACGCCGACCAGGGAGCCGTACTCGGTCCAGGAGCCGTCGTAGTTCTTGACGTTCTCGACACCGAGCAGCTCGTGCAGCACGAACCAGGTCAGGGCCGAGCGCTCACCGATACGGCAGTACGCGATGGTGTCCTTGGCGAGGTCGACCTGCTCCTCGGCGTAGAGCTCCTTGAGCTCCTCGTCCGACTTGAAGGTGCCGTCGTCGTTGGCGTTCTTCGACCACGGGATGTTGCGCGCGGACGGGACGTGGCCCGGACGCTGCGACTGCTCCTGCGGCAGGTGGGCCGGGGCGAGCAGCTTCCCGGAGAACTCGTCGGGGGAGCGCACGTCGACCAGGTTCTGCGAACCGATGGCCGCCACCACGTCGTCACGGAAGGCGCGGATCGAGGTGTCCTGGGGCTTCGCCTTGTAGTCGGTCGTCGGGCGCTCGGGCACCTCCTCGACCAGCTCGCGGGCGTCCAGCTCCCACTTCTTGCGGCCGCCGTCGAGGAGCTTGACGTTCTCGTGGCCGTACAGCTTGAAGTACCAGTAGGCGTAGGACGCGAACCAGTTGTTGTTGCCGCCGTAGAGGATCACCAGGGTGTCGTTGGCGATGCCCTTCGCCGAGAGGAGCTTCTCGAAGCCCTCCTGGTCGACGAAGTCGCGGCGGACCGGGTCCTGCAGGTCCTTGGTCCAGTCGATCCGAATGGCGTTGCGGATGTGGTTCTTCTCGTAGGCGGACGTGTCCTCGTCCACCTCCACGATCGCGATGTTCGGGTCGTCGAGGTTGGCCTCGACCCAGTCGGCGTCGACCAGGACGTCGCTGCGGCTCATGCTCTTTCTCCTCCGGGGCAGTTACGGCGGGGCGTGCGGAAAGGTGCGCGGGGCGCACGGATGCCCTGGGACGCCAGGGCGAGGGGATGCGGAGGCCGGTGCCGTCCGCTCAGAAGGGGCGACAGAGCATGGCGGCGACGCGGCACAGGTCTACTGCCCGCCGCTTCGTGAGATCCGCCTGTCGCTTCATAGTGGTCGATCGTAGGGACGGACATACCGGCATGTCACCGGTGTGTCGCATGCTGAGATGCGATCGTCCGGGATGTGGGACCGAAAAGCCGCCCGGACCGTGCTCCCACGGTTCCCGGGCGGCTGTAGCCGTCATCACATCTGCGGTACGGACGTCACCGTCTCGCCTGTCGGACGAGCTGTGTCCGGTACGAGGCTCGTCCTACCCGGCGAGCTTGACGTCCGAACCCTTCACCGCGATCTCCACACCGTTCGCACCCGCTTCGACCTTGTCGAGCTTGATGCCGCCGGGCAGGCCCTCGATCTTCTGGTCGAAGTCGGCGATCGAACGGAAGTCGGTGTCGGCGAGGGTGAAGTCGCCGAAGCTCGGGATCGAGTCGGCGTGCACCCGGACGGTGTCCCCGTCGACCACCGAGACGGTGCTCAGCACGGTCACGGGCTTCTTGAGGGCGCTCACCTCGATGTCGACCTTGATCTTGCCGTTCCCGCCGTCGGACAGGCCGACGACCCTGGCGGTGACGCCCAGCGGAAGCCGGGTCTCCTCGGACTTGGCGGCCTTCAGGAGCTGGTCGTAGGCGATGGTGGCGGACCCGGCGGCCGTGGTGGCGGTGGCGGAGCTGTAGTCGCCGGAGAACGCGACGCCCTTCATGTCGGCGTTCAGGTCGTCGATGCGGATCGTGCCGCCGCTGGTCCCGGTGTCCGCGGCGTAGTCCTTCATCCCGACCTGGACGTCGTCGAGCTCACCGCCGGCCACCTGGGTCAGGAACGGGAACCCCTTGATGTCCACGCTCGGCGTCGTGGTCAGCCCCTCCTGCGTCTTCAGCCGGTCCGCGACCTCGCCCTCCGCGAAGTGGACCGCCAGACGGTCGGCGGCGACGAACAGACCGCCGAGGATCACGGCGATGATCAGAAGTATTCGCAGGGCGCGCATGCGGTGGATTCCCCCAGAGCGGCGGTGTTGTCGACGGACGGGTGGCCGTCGAGCGTGAGACTAACCGTTCCTAGAGACTGGGCAGGAGTGAGTCCTGTTGGCAGGACTCATGCTCAGCCGAACGCACCGAACGGTGTTGGGCGTTCTGGTCGCCCGCTTTCGCTCCGCGGTCCGGCGGCACGCATCTGGTGCGTGGTCCGGGAACGGGAGGGCGGGGTCCCTCGCGCCCAGGGGCACGCCGCTCGGCCTGGACGGTCCGATGCCCCGCACGATCACTCCGGTCGTGTGGGGGCGGTGTCGTCCGTCGCCGGATCGGGTGTCCCTGGGCGCGCCGTCCGATCGCCACGGCGGCAGCCTCGTGGCGGGTCGTCTTGCGCGTGGTGGTGGTGAGGGGCTTCTGCCAGTGCTGGGCGCCCCAGCGGCTGGTGTAGGCGGGGTCCACGGCGATGATGGCGATGCCGCTCTGGTCGGCCATCGAGGTCAGCCGGGCGCGGAGTCTGGCGGTGGGCATGCCGGAGATCAGTTGCTGGAAGCGGCGCTTACGTCCGTGTTTCTCGCGGGTCTTCTCTGTCGTGAAGTCCAGGTCTTCGACGGCGATGGCCGTCACGCCGCAGGTTCTGGCCCAGTGCAGGAGCCGGGTGAGGGCGTGGCGGACCTGGGCGTCACGGTGGTCGGCGGTGCCCGTGAGGTCGTAGAAGAACCGGCGGGGGCTGCCGGTCGGGTTGCCGTGGCCATCGAGGCGCCAGGCGGCCAGGTGGTCGGCGTTCATGTCGACGCCGACCACACCGTGCGCGAGCGCGGCGGCCAGCGGGACGGTCCGGGCGACCGGGAGCTGCCAGGCGGCGGTCACATACCAACGGCCCCGGCCGGTGTCGTAGTGGATGCGGTAGGCGACGGCCCGGTTGGCCGCCACCCGGTCCGCTCACTCCTGCCCCCGGTGCGAGAACCCGACCCGGCACGCGAGGACATACCGGCCGTGCGGGGCATTGGCCAACTCCCGCAGCGGTGCCGGGAGCTTGATGCTGACCTCGCCGTCCGGGCTGATACGGATCGTCTCGTTGCCGTACCGCTTCCCGGACTCGCCGTCCGCCTGCAAAAACCAGCGCGACGCTTCCCACCGCCGCCGCCACTCGGTCTCGGTCAGCTGCGCGGCATGCAGGTGATGGCGGGTGCGGGCCAGCCGTTTCCCGCCGCGTACGACGTGCACGGTCCCGGCTTCCCAGTCGGCACGCGCACGCTCCAGCCGGTCCTCCAGCACCCGCAGGCGCCGCGACTTGGCATGCCACTCCCGCCTGCTGCGGTAACCGCCCGGCGTGTTCCTCGAGCCCTTCACGCCGACCGGCAGCGACAACCGGTGCGCGATCGTCCGGATCCCCGCCTCAAGAGACTGGATGTGCGCCAGCCGGCCACGTCGGGCCAGCGCCCACTGGTCGTGCGTGGCCTTGGTGAGCGAACCCGCCCACCGGGACGACGACACCGCCGTCAGAGCCCGCTTACGGTCCGCCCACGTCTGTGCGGAATGGGCCAGGCCCTGCCTGCACCGCACCTTCAGGTCCCGGGAGGCGAGGGAGCCGAGGTGCGCGCCCACCAGCACGAGGACCTCCTCATCGGCGGGCGTCAGCTCCTTGAGCCTCGTACGGACCGCCACCCCCGAGGGACCGGGCGCCACGAAAGACGCCGCCAGCTCCCGCAACCCGCCCACCCCACACCCCCGTACGGCCCCCCGAAAATCCGCTCATCACACCCAACGAACCCCACCCGGAAAGGTCACACATTCGATGGGCGAACCCTGATTCCCCTCCCGGGGCAACGCCACAACCCTCCGCCGGGACCCTCCGCGCTCACCCACACACGCCAGAACACACTCCGGCCCAGTCAAACCCCAGCAGTTCCCAACCCCGCCGGGTAAGGCGCGTCGCGGGTCCGTTCAGTAGACGAGCGCCTGTGTCCCGTCCGCCAGCGCCTCCTGCACGAACACCTGCGCGCCCGCGATCCGTACGCCCTCGATGACGTCCTTCTCCGTGATGTCCCGGCGGGCCGCGCACTGGGTGCACAGCGTGACCCGTCCGCCCGCGAGGAGCGCCTCGATCAGCTCGGGCAGTGGCGCCGCGTGCGGCAGCTCGAACTCCGCGGCCCGCCCCGGCAGCGCGAACCACGCCGACTCCCCGGTCAGCCACAGCGAGACGTCCACCCCACTGGCCACGGCCACCGCAGCCACGGTGAACGCCTGCGAACAGCGCTCGGGGGCGTCGGTCCCGGCGGTCACCTTGATCACGAGCTTCTTCGCCATGCGGGCAGCGTAGTGCGTACGCCGGCGTGGTGGCCGTACGTCACGATCCAGCGGTCCGGGTGATCCAGGCACCCGGCCGTCACCCGCTCCACGGTCGTGGCCGGCGTGTCCGGATCGTGATCGGCCGGCGCCACAACTCTGGGCGCCGACCGGCGGTCTCCTCTGCGGCGCGCATACGGAACGTGCGCCCCCTGGCTGGTGGGAGCGCAGTTGAAGTACCCGAAGAGACAGTCGGTCGCCGTCGCGGCCGTACTCGGTGTCGTCGCCGGGACGTGTGCCGGATACCTGGTCCAGGCGGGCCGGGAGCCGAAGCTGCCGCTGCTCGTCCAGCCGACGCTCCCGCAGGCCCGCGGTCCGCAACCGGAGCCGCTCACCGCCGAGCAGGACCGCAAGGTCAGGAACGACGGCGACCTGCGCGAGCTGCTGCTGGAGAAGCCGCGCGGGGCGACCACGCCGGAGTGGGTGGAGCCCCAGGGCTGGATGAACCAGTCCGCCTACGCCGACATGTCGGAAGAGCCCGAGGCCGCCTACGCCCGCCTCGACGAGCAGGAGTTCTTCCGGGCGGCGGTCACCGGCTGGGACGCGGGCGACCACGACGTGGAGATCTGGGTGGTCCAGTTCGAGCAGAAGAACGCTCCGACGGCACCCGCGGACGACAGCGAGAGCACCCGCTACTGGGCGGAGACGGACCCGGACGTGAAGAGCCGGCCGATACCGGACACCGGTGACGGCAGGGCGTACGTCCATCCGGAGCCGACCCGTGAGCCCGGCGGCGACCCCGTCCACAGCGCGGAGGCACACGCGTCGCGCGGTGACCTCTCCGTGCACATCTGGGTCTACGGCGACGAGCCGATCCCCCTGGGGACGATCACGGATCTGGCCGAACGACAGATGGAGCGGCTGTGAGGGGGGCGAGCACCGCGTCTGTCCTGCGCTGGATCGCCGTCGTGGCGGTCTTCGCCGTGGGAGGGACCGCCACCGCGTACGGCATCACCCGCCTGGACCGGGAGAACGTGCCCGGGCTCCCGGCGGCGACGGAGGGCCTGTGGGAGTACCCGCGCCTGAGCAGTCCGCCGCTGCCCTCGGACAGCCCGGCCCCGTTCGCCGACCAGGACGAGCCGGGCGCCCACCACGCGGATCTGCGGGCCCTGGTCCTGCCCGCGCCGAAGGGGGCGGTGGAGGACCGGGCGCTGCGCGGAGCCGACGGGTGGCTGGAGACCGACGACTTCCTGTCGGAGTACGCCGAGCCGGACCGGGCCGCCCTCGGGCAACTCCTCCTCGACACCGGCCTGCGGCACATCACCGCACGCGGCTGGACCACCGGGGACGGCACGCGCACCCGTGTCTACCTGCTCCACTTCGGCACGGCGGCGGTCGTGGACGACCTGTTCCACCACCACATGGCACCCCGAAACGCTCCGGCCCACCGGGTGCGCGGCGCCGAACGGGCCGTCTACGACGAGGACCTCCCCGACGCGTCCGGCATCGCGGAGATCCGCCGCTCCGCGTACGACGAGAGGCGGCCGTACGGCGCCGAGCACGTCCGGCAGGCGTATCTGTCCGCCGGGGACGTCCTGGCCGTGGTCCTCCAGTCCCGTGAGGGGACCGTGGCCACCGTGCCCTTCGTGCAGACCCTGGCCCTGCAGAGCCAGCTCCTCGGCTGAGCGGAACCGCTGATGGAGTTCGGGGCGGGCGCGTTGCGGATGTGTCCGGATCGTGATCAACCCTCGGTGCAACTCCGGGGGTTGACCGAGAGTCTCCTGTTGAAGCGCGCCTATGGAATGCGCGCTTCATGTCTTGTGGGGGACCGTTGGAAGTGCCAGAAGTGCCCGAAGCGCCCGAAGTGCGGGAAGCGCCCGAAGCACCCGAAGAAGGACCCGGTACGCGCCGTCGGGGGCGTACGACACTCCTGATCGCTGCCGCCGTGGCGCTCGGCGTCGTGGCCGGTGGTTGTGTCGGGTACCTGATCCAGGCCGACCGTCCCCCGACCCCGCTGCCCCCGCTGTCCCAGCCGGTGCTGGCGCAGGCGAAGGGGGAGGCCCCGGAGCCGCTGTCGGCCGCACAGGACCGGCAGGTGAAGACCCAGGGTGATCTGCGCAAGCTGCTGCTGTCGAAGCCCGCGGGGACCAAAAAGGCCGACTGGACGGGTGACGGCTGGCTGGACATCGCCGAGTACGCGAACGACTTCACCGATCCGTCGGAGAAGTTCACCGGCCTCGTCGGCGACGAATTCCGCAGGGCGGCCGTGGTGGGCTGGGAGGTCGGCAGCTCGTACAGCGTGGAGATACGGCTGGTCCAGTTCCGCCAGGAGGACTCCATGGCGGCCCTCGACTCCAGCCTCAACCACCAGGGCTGGGCCGAGGAGGAGACCGCCACCGACAGCTGGTCGATCCCCGGTACCGGCGACGGCATGGCCTATGTGCACACCCGGCCGGACACCGAGCCGGGTTACCTGCCCCAGTACTCGGCCGAGGCGCACGCATGGCGCGGGGACGTCTCGATGGAGATCTGGATCTACGGGACGAAGCCGATCGCCAAGAAGACGATCATGGATCTTGCCGAGCGGCAGATGGAGCGGCTGTGACCGGAGACGAGACACAGGGAACGGATCCGGAGACGGCACCGGTATCGCAGACGGCACCGACACCGGTACCGCAGACGGCACCGGAGCCCGCCGCCGAAGCTCCCGCGCCGGTCGTCGCCCCGGATCGCGGACGCGCACGGCGGGGCCGTGTCGCCGCTGTGGCCGGTTCGGTGCTGCTGGTCGCGGCGCTGGTGGCCGGGGTGGGCGCCACGGCGGTGACCGTGCGGGGCGCCGACCGTGACGCCGGGGCTCCGACCTGGAAGTTCCCCGCGACCAAGGTCGACAAGAAGACGGCGGTGACCCAGCGGGGCCTCGCCGGCATGCTCGTCCCGTACGGCACCGACGGCTGGGTCCGGGGCCCCGACCTGGCACAGTTCGGGGCCGACGCGCAGCTCAGCGGCGCCCGTGCCACGGCCCTGCGCAAGGAGGCGCTGCGCGGCCTGCCCCGCAGTCAGCGCAAGCAGCTGGAGCGGCAGATCGACCGGCAGCGCATCTCCGGCATGGCCATGCGCAGCTACTTCAGCGGGGAGTCCTTCGCCAACTCCCACAACGACGGCATCTACTCGGTGAGCGTCGTGCTCGCCCAGATGGCGAACAGGACCGCGGTCCGCAACGGTTCCGAGGCGCAGAACGACTTCCTCGCGGCCCTGGACGTCTTCGAGGAGGGTCCGAAGATCAAGGGCCACAAGGACGCCCGGTGCTTCCGGCTGTCCGCGGACGACGACGAGGACCTCGACATGATGCTCTGCTCCGCCTACGTGGGGAACGTCCTGGTCTCCGTCACGGCGTACGGCGCCCACCCACTCGACAGCAAGGGGGTCGCGATGCTTCTTCGTACCCAGCTCGACCGCATCGCGGAGCCCGGGGAGGCGGTATGACCGAGCAGCAGCAGGTCGCCGCCGTACCCCCGCCGCCCGCCGGGCCCCCGCAGCCCGACGTGCCGCCGCAGCACGCGACCGCACCGGCCGAGGTGAGAAGGGACCGCCGGGTCCTGCGGGCCGTCCTGCGCTGGACCGCGGCCGCCGTCGTCCTCGGGACGGCCGGTGCGGCCACGGCGTACGGGATCTCGGGGATGGAGCGCACGGACGTGCCGGGACTGTCCACCCGTTCCGACGGGCGCTGGGACTTCCCCCGGCTCACCAAGCCGCCGTTGCCGTCGGGCAGCCCCGGTCCCTTCGCCGCGGGCAACGCGGGCGAGGTCCACCACGCCGATCTGCGCGACCTGCTCCTGCCCGCGCCCGAGGGGGCGGTGGAGGACAAGGCGCTGCGCGGCTCGGACGGCTGGCTGGCGACGAAGGACTTCCTGGCGGAGTACGAGCTCAAGGAGCAGCGGGAGGAGCTCGGGCAGAAGCTCGTCGACACCGGCCTGCGTCACATCGCGGCCCGCGGCTGGACCACCCCGGACGGCACCCGGACCCGGGTCTACCTGCTCCAGTTGGGTACGGCGAACGTCGTGGAGTCCAAGCTCGCGAGCGATGTCCAGGCCTACACCAGCCCGACCTATCAGGTGCGCGGCGCCGCCGAGGCCGTCTACGACGAGGCCTTCCCGGAGGCGGCCGCCGTCGCGGGGATCACCCGCACCGCCTTCACGGAGCCGAAGCCCTACGGCGCCGAGCAGGTCCGGCAGGGCTATCTCTCGGCGGGAGACGTCTTCGCGGTGATCCTCCAGTCCCGCAAGGGCTCGGCCCCGGCCGTCCCCTTCCAGCAGACCGTCACCCTCCAGAGTCAGCTCCTGGGCTGAGCCGCCGTAGGGGAACCTCGCACCGTCCCCCGGGCCCCGGCCGCGTAAGCTGGGGCCCGGCCCGTGTACATGCACCGCACTCCGCTCATCCGAGGAGCACCCCGTGGAGATCTTCTTCGAAGCCCTGCTGGTCCTGGTCTGCGTCGGCGTTCTCGCCTTCGCCGGACTGACCGTGAAGAAGCTGTACCAGGGCCAGCGCTGATCCCCCGCTAGGAACCGCCACTCATGATCGAGATCCCGTCCGACCTCCACAAGGACCTCGTCCCGCTCGCCTTCCTGCTCGGCAACTGGGCCGGCGCGGGCGTGCACGACTTCCCCGGCTCGGAGAAGTGCAACTTCGGCCAGGAGGTGACCTTCGGCCACGACGGCCGGGACTTCCTGGAGTACACGTCCCACACCTGGGTCCTGGACAACGACGGCAACAAGGTCCGCCCGCTGGAGACCGAGCACGGCTTCTGGCGCATCGACTCCGACCGCAAGGTCGAGGTGACGATGGTCCGCGACGACGGCGTCGTCGAGATCTGGTACGGCGAGATGGCCGACCAGAAGCCGCAGATCGACCTGGTCACCGACGCCGTGGCGCGTACGGCCGCCTCCGGCCCCTACAGCGGCGGCAAGCGGCTCTACGGCTACGTCAAGAGCGACCTCATGTGGGTCGGCGAGAAGCAGACTCCCGAGGTCGAGCTGCGCCCCTACATGTCGGCCCACCTGAAGAAGGTCGTCACCCCGGAGGAGGTCGAGCGCTGGGCGAAGGCCCTGCCCGACGACATGCCGGACGACGGCATCGCCTTCTTCAAGTAGGTCCCGCATTCAAGTGGGTCCCGCACCGAGAGGTCCTAGACTTTCCGGTGTGGTGAGCACCGACTGGAAGAGCGACCTCAGGCAGCGCGGCTATCGGCTGACGCCGCAGCGCCAGCTTGTCCTCGAAGCTGTGGACACCCTGGAGCACGCGACCCCCGACGACATCCTCACGGAAGTGAAGAAGACGGCGTCGGGGGTCAACATTTCCACGGTCTACCGGACCCTGGAGCTCCTGGAGGAGCTCGGTCTGGTGAGCCACGCCCACCTCGGGCACGGGGCGCCGACGTACCACCTCGCCGACCGCCACCACCACATCCACCTGGTCTGCCGCGACTGCGAGAACGTCATCGAGGCGGACATCGCGGTGGCCGCCGACTTCACCGCGAAGCTCCGGCAGGAGTTCGGTTTCGAGACCGACATGAAGCACTTCGCGATCTTCGGCCGCTGCAAGGACTGCTCTCTCAAGGCTTCAACTACCGAGTCGTAGGCTTAGGCGTATGAAGAGCCCCCTGCTGTCCCTGCCAGGCGCCGTCCCAGCCGAGGGCGTGGACGAAGGCGTCGCCGCGCACTACGGCGACCTGTTCCGCGAGCAGCGCGCCCTCGCCGAAGGCGCCGGATTCGTCGACCTCTCGCACCGCGGGGTCGTGTCCGTCTCCGGCGAGGACCGCCTCAGCTGGCTGCACCTGCTGCTCACCCAGCACGTCAGCGACCTGCCCACGGGCCAGGCCACCGAGGCGCTGATCCTCTCCGCGCACGGGCACATCGAGCACGCCCTGTACCTCGTCGACGACGGCGCGACCGTCTGGGCCCACGTCGAACCCGGCACCCAGGGCGCGCTGATCGCCTACCTGGAGTCGATGAAGTTCTTCTACCGGGTCGAAGTCGCCGACCGCACGGACGAGTTCGCGATCGTCCACCTTCCCGCCGGTTCCATCGCCGAGGTGCCGGAGGGGGTCGTCGTACGCGAGACGCCGTACGGCCGCGATCTGTTCCTGCCGCGCGCCGACCTGGAGTCGTACGCCGAGAAGTCCGGGCCCGCGGTGGGCCTGCTCGCCTACGAGGCGCTGCGCGTCGAGCACCACCGCCCCCGCCTCGGCTTCGAGACCGATCACCGCACCATCCCGCACGAGCTGGGCTGGATCGGTACGGCCGTGCACCTCCAGAAGGGCTGTTACCGCGGCCAGGAGACCGTCGCCCGCGTCCAGAACCTGGGCAAGCCGCCGCGGCGGCTGGTCTTCCTGCACCTGGACGGCAGCGAGGTCCATCTGCCGCCCGCCGGCGCCGACATCCGGCTCGCGGACGACGGCGCCGAGGGCCGCAAGATCGGCTTCGTGACGACGTCCGTACGGCACCACGAGCTCGGTCCGGTCGCGCTCGCCCTGGTCAAGCGGAACGTCCCCCTGGACGCGCGGCTGCTGGCCGAGAGCACGGCGGCCGCCCAGGAGGTCGTCGTCGAGCCGTAGGGCTCACATCTCCAGCAGGACCGTGAACGGGCCGTCGTTCGTCAGGGACACCCGCATCCGCGCCCCGAAGCGACCGGTGGCCACCGTCGCGCCCAGGGCGCGGAGCTGGGCGACGACCTCGTCCACGAGGGGCTCGGCGATGTCGCCGGGGGCGGCGGCGTTCCAGGTGGGGCGGCGGCCCTTGCGGGCGTCGCCGTACAGGGTGAACTGGCTGATCACCAGCAGCGGGGCGTCGATGTCGCTGCACGACTTCTCGTCGTGCAGCATCCGCACCGACCAGAGTTTGCGGGCGAGTTGGGCCGCCTTCTCCTTGGTGTCCTCGTGGGTGACCCCCACGAGGACGCACAGCCCCTCGCCGCTGATCTCCCCGACCGTCTCCCCGTCGACGACGACGCTCGCGCCGTCCACCCTCTGCACCACTGCACGCATGGGCCCATCATGCCGGTCCCGCGGGAGGGTCCCGTGTTCGGGTTTGTTTTTGATCCTTAACCCCCCATCTGGGGCCGTTGGGGGCCGTTCGGGGGCACTCGGTCACATAGCGGCCACTTGGGGTGGCACGATGCTTCCACACGCCGGTCGAGGGGACGGTAGAGGCGCATGAGCACACCGAGTACCGGGCAGCATTCCGGGCCCGTCCGCGTTGCCCACAGGTCGGAGCCGGAGCCACCCCGGCCGCCCGCGCAGCGTACGGACAGCCCCCTGCTGCCCCCCGATCCACCCGAGCAGGACCTCGCCACGCTGAGCCTGCCCGAACTGCGCACCCTGCGCAGGGACGCCCAGCGGGACGAGGCCGATCTCAGCTATGTACGGCGGCTGCTCCAGGGCCGTATCGACATCCTCCGCGCGGAACTGCTGCGCCGGTCCCCGACGGGCTCGGTGCTCGAACGGCTCCCGGAGGCCTCCGTGGTCGAGCGGCTCCCGGAGATCCTCACCGACGCCCCGGCCCGCCACCGCTCCTCGGCCCGCCACGTCAGGCTGGGCACCCCGCACAGCGAGGAGTACCGGCTGCTGGCCGCCGAGATGCTCGCCGAGGTCGAGCTCTCGGACCTCTGCGCGCGCACCGACCTGGAACTGAGCACCGCGATGGGCCGGCTCGTGCGGTACGAGCAGCAGGTGTCGGGGCGCCGGCAGCGGCTCCAGCGGACGGCGGACGAGTGCAGCGGGGAGATCGCGCGGCGCTACCGGGAGGGGGAGGCACAGGTGGAGGATCTGCTGACCTGAGGGATGCACGGCCGCCCGGGGGGCGGAGAAAAGTGCGCGACACCTCCACCCCGCCCGCCTACCGTGGCCTCATGAGCGCCCCAGCCGACATCGACGTCTGCGCGATCACCGAGGCCGAGTACCCGGAGTGGCTGCGTGCCCTGCGGGCCGGGTTCCTGCGGGAGCCGGTCGTTCCGGAGGCGGAGCTGGAGGCGCGCAGGGGGCGGTTCGAGCCCGGCCGGTTCCTCGGTGCCTTCGAGGGGGACCGTTGCGTGGCGACCTTCCGGTCGTTCGCGCAGGAGGTGACGGCGGTCGGGGGCCGACTCGTGGCCGCCGACGCGATCACCGCCGTCACCGTGACCGCCACCCACCGCCGACGCGGGCTGCTCACCCGCATGATGAGCCAGGACCTCGCCGCCGCGAAGGAGCGCGGAGACGTCCTGGCCACGCTGATCGCCGCCGAGTACCGGATCTACGGCCGTTACGGCTTCGGCCCCGCCACCTCCGCCACCGAGTGGACGATCGACGTCCCGCGCGCCGGCCTCGACCCCCGCGGCCCGGACCTGGACGGCGGCCGCATCGACCTGGTGGACCCCGACGACGTCCGCAAGGTCGGCCCCGAACTGCACGACCGGATGCGCCGGGCCACGCCGGGGGCGATCAGCCGGGACGACTGGTGGTGGCAGCTCGACACGGGTGCCGTGCGCACCGATCCGAAGTGGACCGAGCCGTTCTTCGCGCTGTACCGGGCGGCGGACGGCACCGTCGAGGGGCTGATGGCGTACGAGGTCGACGACAAGTGGGCCGACACCAAGCAGCCGTCGAACACGGCGAGCGTGCGGGGCCTGATCGCCTCGACCCCGGCCGCCGAGCGCGCCCTGTGGCACTACCTGTGCTCGATCGACTGGGTCATGCGCGTCAGGAGCGGCTGGCGGGCCCCGGACGACCTGCTCCCGCACCTGCTGCCGAACCCCCGGGCGGCCGGCGTCACCCAGCAGTCGGACTGGATGTGGGTGCGGATCCTGGATGTCGTACGGGCTCTGGAGGCGCGGACGTACGACGTCGAGGGTGCGCTGGTGCTGGTGCTGGAGGTCGTGGACGGGTCCGGGATGGCGGGCGGCCGGTACCGGCTGGAGGCCTCGCCCGACGGGGCGTCCTGCACGGCGACCACGGCGAGCGCCGATCTCACCCTGGACGTACGGTAGTTGGCGACGCTGTGGCTCGGTGACGAGTCGGCCGTGCGGCTCGCGGCACTGGGGCGGGTGCGGGAAGACCGAGCGGGCGCCGGCCGGGAGGCCGACGCCCTGCTGCGTACGTCCAGGCGGGCTTGGTGCCCGGACATGTTCTGAGGCCTCCTTCCTGTCGACGACGGCTGACTGCTCATCCGTAGCTGTGCTCTTCAGTTGTGGCTGTACCGGTGAAGCTCTTCAGTTGTCGGTGTTCAGTTGTGGCTGTGCAGACCGACCGGGCTCCCGGCTCCCCTCCAGGAGAGAGCCCGGTCAGCCGGATCCTGGACCCGACGGGCGGGCGTCATCCGGACTGGGCGAGCAGCATCACGAGGATGACCGCTCCGATGCCGCCGATGGCGACGTTCTTCGACTTGACGCCGATCGTCAGGGCGAGGAACGCGATGATGCCCATCGCGCCCCACTTCCACTGGACGAGCGCTTCGAAGCCGACGGCGAGGGCGGCGATGGCGACAGCGATGAACGGCATGACGGTCCCCCCTTCGGGACGGTGGCCCCTGTCGACCGCCGACGTGGCCAACCTTGTGAAGTCTTGACCATGTTTCTCAAGGTTGACCAAGTTGGCGACCAACTTCACTGTACTTATCTCCGCTTGGATGCGGCTCATAACCACCTTTCAGTGAACTGCCCAAAGATGGCGGGAAGTTGTAGTGTTTGGTCGTGGACCCGAAACACGCCTCCGTCAATGGGCGGAAGAGGTCACAGCGGCCACAGAAGTCACATCACGAGGTGGCCGACGAGCTCCGCGCCCGGATCCGGTCCGGCACGCTGCGGGCAGGTCAGCGCATGCCCACACAGGCGCGGCTGGCCGACGAGTTCGGCGTCGAGCGGGGGGTCGTACGGCAGGCGCTGCACCTGTTGCAGACGGAGCACCTGCTCACCAACGTCTCCAAGGGAAGCCCGGCGACCGTCGCCCCCGACCTGGGCCTCGGCAGGACGGTCACCGGTCCCGGAGCCGCGCCGCAGCCCACGATGGTCACCCTCGGCCCCCGGATCGCCGCCGCCTTCGCGGCCCCGCACGTCGAGATAGACGCCCTGTGCCTGACGTCGGTGTCCCTCAACCTCGCCATCGGCGAGGGGCTGCGTCAGATCCACGCCGGACGACTGAATCCGGCCAAGATCGACGTCCGCGTCCTGCTTCCGGGCCGGGACATCGACCTCGCCTTCCCGGTGCCGGTCGAGGGACGCGGTGACGACGACCCGGTCCACGAGCGCTGGCTGGCCCAGCGCAACGCGCAGGGGCAGGTCCTCCAGCACAACCTCCTGGCCCTGCGGGCCACGCACGGCATAGACGTACACGTCTCCTTCCGCGCCCTGCCCTTCACGCCACCGGTGAAGCTGTACCTGCTCAACGGCGCGGAGGCGCTCTTCGCGTACTACACGCTGACGCGCCGCAAGCAGGAGATCGACGACGAGCACCTGGAGCTGTACGACTCCGAGGGCACCCGGTCGATGCTGTTCGCCTTCGAGCAGGGCGCCGGACTGCGGGACACGACGTTCGTGGAGCAGTCCCATCTGTGGTTCAACGCACTGTGGGAGACGATCAGTTCGGAGCTGGCGCTCACTGGCTGACGTCTCCCACAGAGGTGGATCCGAATGTGCTCGGGTCATAGGGCAGGTCCCGCGACCAGAAGAGCGAGCACCACGGCCCCCGTCGAACTGATGGCGGGGTTCTTGGCCTTGATGCCGATGGTGAGCAGGAGCATCCCGATGATGCCGCTGGCACCGTACTTCCACTGCAGGGTCTGCTCGACGCCGACGACGAAGACGGCGGAGAGGAGGGCGAGGGCCGGCATGGTGGTTCCCCCTTCGGGCATCGGGGCGGGCGAGGCGGGCAGTGCGGAGGCAAAACTTCCACCAACTCAACCAAGTTGGCAACCAACTCTAACTATGTTGTCCCCACTTGGTGGCAGTTGATAAACAACTTCGGAACAACTCCCCATAGATGGATTGGAGTTGTACCGTTTGGTCGTGACCCAGGAGAACGTGGCAGTGAACGGCAGCAGAAGGCTCTCGCCCCAGGAAATCGCCGACACCCTGCGGGAACGCATCCGTACGGGCGACCTCAAGGCCGGCGACCGCCTCCCCACCCAGGCCGAGCTCGCGGAGGAGTTCGGGGTGGAGCGGGGCGCGGTCCGCCAGGCGCTGCGCGCGCTTCAGGAGGACGGACTGCTCAGCAACGTGAGCAAGGGGAGCCCGCCGCGGATCGCGGAGGTGCCGGTCACCCAGGGGGGCCCGCAGCCGACGATGGTGGCCCTGGCGCCCCGCCTGGCCGACGCGTTCGCCGCCTCGCAGGTCCGGATCGACGCGGCCTGCCTCACGGCCGAGACCCTGATGGTGGCCCTGAGCGAGCCGGTCCGCCTCATCCACGAGGGCCGGATCCACCCCGAGTCCATCGACGTCCGCATCCTGCTGCCCTCCCGCGACATCAACCTGGCCTTCCCGGTCCCGGTCGAGGCCCCTGACGACGACAACCCGGTCCACCAGCGCTGGCTGGAGATGCGCAACGCCCAGGGTCACGTCCTGCGCCACAACCTCCGCTCCCTGCGCTCCTCCCACGGCATCGACGTCAAGGTCAGATTCCGCGCCCTGCCGTTCACGCCACCGGTGAAGCTGTACCTGCTCAACGGTGTGGAGGCGTTGATCGCCTACTACATGGTCGCGCGGCGGGAGGAGGCCACGGACACGGGGATGCTCGACATGTACGACGTCCTCGGAACGGAATCCCTGCTCTTCCGTTTCGACAAGAACGCCGGCCAACGCGACGCCGCGTTCGTCGAGCAATCGCAGAAGTGGTTCGACGCCCTCTGGGAAACCATCACGACGGACCTGACACTCTCCTAGTGACTCCTGAGACGACGCACACTGAACCGGTGACAGCAGAGACAGCACGACTCGCATCACTGGTCGCCTCCGCTCGGTACGTGCTCTGGGACATGGACGGGCCGATCTGCCGGTTGTTCGCGGGATATCCGGCCCACCAGATAGCCGGTGAACTGGTCGCCAAGATCGATCAGTTGGGCATGGGTGGACTGCTGAAAGAGCAGGAACGATCCGGCAACGACCCGCATGATGCCTTGCGGGGTGTGCACGAACGGCGTCCGGGGAGTGACCTGGTTCTCGAGTTGGAGGAGTGGCTCACCCGGCGTGAACTGCAGGCCGTGCCCAAGGCCATGCCCACTCCGCACGCCGATCCGTTGATCAGGACGTGGTCGTCGCTCGGCGTGCGGTTCGCGATCACCACCAACAACGCGGCGGTCGCGGCATCGGCGTACGTCGAGAGCCGTGAGCTGACGGGTTGTTTCCCTTATGTCTACGGCCGCACCCCGAACCTCGACCTGATGAAGCCGAACCCGTACTGCCTGGACCAGGCCATCAAGGCCATGGGAGCCGTTCCGTCGGCCACGCTGATGATCGGTGACGCCGCCACGGACCTTCAGGCCGCGCAGCGGGCGGGAGTGTCGTTTCTCGGCTACGCGCGTAACGAGGACAAGGAGCGGATTCTGAGGGAGGCGGGGGCCGAGGACATCGTGGGATCGATGGCTCAGGTGCTTGCCGTCCTGCGCCGCCCGTCCTGACGGCGGGACACTCCATGCACGTAACCGGTCCACCATGCCGTCCACCCCCTTGCCACTTTGATGAGACTGATCAATAGCGGTCCAATTGGACTGGTTGCCTCAAATCTGGTTGTGCCCTGACTGGTTGATCGACTAACCGCCCTGCACATATTGGGCTGTTGGCTGGGTGCCTTGACTGCCTGTGGACCAAAAGCGGGCCGCCACTTCGGTTTGCATGCCCGGTGATGGAGGTACGGTCGCGGTGTGAGCGAAGAACGCGGCAAGGGAGCCACGATCCTGGCAGCGCTGCGGTCCCGGATCTCCGGCGGGGAGTACCGGCCGGGTTACAACCTGCCCCCGCAGCGCGCTCTCGCCGAGGAGTTCGAGGTCTCGCGCGACACGATCCAGCGTGTCCTGGAGGAGCTGAAGACCGAGGGCTGGATCGAATCTCGACGGGGCAGTGGTTCGAAGGTCCGCGTCACGCTCCCCATCCACGTGACGACGCAGCCGAAGGTGCCCCCTGGTCGCATCGCGCTCGGGCCCTTCGTCGACCGTGCCTTTGCCCAACCAGTCGTGGAACTGGACGTCTTCACGTTCACGTCGGAGAGCCTCGACACTCACATGCGGCTCCAGGCCGAGAAGATCCGCAACGAACAGATCGCTGCACCGGAGCGCATCACGCTCCGGATAATGCTGCCTTCCGATGCGACCGAGCTGCCGTATCCGAGGGCCAGAGCAGTCAAGAAGCCCGCCCCCGATGTGACCGAATTGGACCGGATCCTGCAGGCCCGGACGCGGGAGATCATTCGGAGGCACACCTCTTCGCTGCGCAATGCCCTGCGCAACCTCAAGACGGACGGGCTGGTGCCCGAGGTGGAGGTGCTGGTCCGAGAGGTTCCACTCGTTCCGACGCACAAGCTGTATCTGCGGCGCGGCGTCGAGGGGCTGATCGGCCCCTACAAGATCGTGGAGCGCAGGATCCTGATGGACGACGACACGGAGATCGACGCCTGGGACGTCCTCGGACTGGGCTCGACTTTGATACGCCTCGTCCACGACGAGGGTGACCCCGGCGCCGTCGGGTCCGTGTTCATGCAGAGCTGGCAGGAATGGTTCGACTCCTGCTGGCACCGCTATGACGCGCCTTGACGGAGTTGCCCGTTCGTCCACAAGTCTCGAACTGTGTGAAGCGAAGGAGTGAAGACGGTCTCGACTGGGTAGCCAGTTCCGAATAAGGGTCGTGTCGGGGTTGCTTGAGCACTACAGTGTGGTCCCTCTCGTGCTGCGCATGAAAATCGGAGGCGCCGCATAGTTGCTCAGGAGTGCCCGTGGGTGTTCCATCCGGGCCCGCCACCGCGTTTGCGGGGCGGGCGGCCCGCGAAGCGCTCGGTGAGCTGGTGTCCCACGCCAAATCAGCGGGAAGACTCACCCGCGGTCACCACAACCTGAACTACATCGTTCCGCCCCCACCCTGGCTTGATCCGTCGGCCGGTCTCAAGTTCGTCATGGTGCGTGAGCGTCAGCGTGCCGCGCTGCCCGTGGTGATCCGCACCTGGCAGGACGAGGCGGAGATCCTCAAGGCGATCTCGGGCGCCCTTCCACACGTACCGCAGTGCCTGTTGAAGTACGGCGACACAGCGGTCATGAGCTACGTGGACGGCGTCCCCCTGTCGAGCGTCTGTCCCAACGGCAAGCCGGTGGACCAGCATCTGGTTCGGGCCCTCGCCGAGCTGCTGGCGGACATGACGCAGGTCGGCCGGAAGGAACTGCCCCCGCTGCCGCAGTACTGGCCCCGGTCCAGCCGGGACAGCAGGGCGTTTCTGCGCACGCTGGCGCTGGCCACGGAGACACAGGTCCGGCAGCGCAACTGGCAGCGCTTCGGTGGTCTGTTCGCGACGCTCGGCATTCCCGAGGACGCCATGGTGCGGTTCGCCGAGCGGGTTCCCGCGATGATCAGCCGTCCGTTCAGTCTCCTCCACACGGATCTGCATCGCGACAACGTCATCGTGTCGTACGAGGCCGGTCCGCCGTTGATCTGTGTGGACTGGGAACTCTCGAGCTACGGCGACCCGCTGCACGACCTCGCGACCCATCTGGTGCGTATGGGCTACCCGTCGGACCAGTGGGACGAGGCGGTCGAGGCCTGGCGCTCGGCCATGGTGGTGCGGCGCCCGAAGGCCGTCAACGGCCTGGAGCGCGATCTGCGGCACTATGTCGCCTTCGAGCGCGCCCAGTCCGTCTACCCGGACGTGATGCGTGCCGCGACATCTCTAGGCGAATCGTTCGACCAGAAGGACCTGGACGCCGCGACCGAAGCGGTCTACTGGGCGCTGCACGCAGCCGAGGAACCTCTGCGGCTGAAGAACGTCCCGGACGAGAAGGCCATCGAGCGCATCCTCTTCCGCTGGAATGTGTCCCACGGCAAGCGCCACAGCCGTGACCGCGCGGTGTCGTCCATCTCGTGGGTACGTGACGCAAAAGTCCCCGAGCATCCCAAGTTCCCCGCGTCGGCAGTGCAGGAAGCCCTGTTCGAGGAGGGTGCGGCCTCGGCGGACCGGGTGTTCAAGGGGACGGCTCACCTCAGTACGGCGGTGCGGGTCGAGGGCGTGCAGTACCCGGTCATGGTGCGGCGCAAGGTGACAGCCGGCAACGCCCGGGAACGTCGGTTTCTGAACGAGCACGTCGTGTTGCGGGCGATCGAGGACTCGGGTGTCGCTGTGCGCGCGCCTCGTGTGCTGGCGTTGGGTGTCAGTGAGCTCGGAGACCAGTTCACCATCCATTCCTTCGAAGGAGCGGCGGGGGAGATCAGGCCTCCCGATCACCCCACGGGTGGCCTTCTGCCCCATGAGGCGGACGACCTGGTGAAGCAGCTCGACGCCCTCACTCAGGTCGACTGCACGCGGCTGGAAGAGGACTCGAACGCTCTGTCCGCAGGGTTCCATGCGCAACTGTGCGACGAACTGGTCCGGATGGTGTCGGAACTGCCGAAGGAGACTCTGCAACTGGCGGGACAGCTCGGGCTGCCCACGAGCAGTTTCCGACTCGAACAGATTCTTGGCCGGCACACGGTGACACCTCGACGTGCCGTGCTGCTCCATGGAGACCTGAATCCCTGGAACATGATCCGCCGCGAGGACGGCACGGGGCTGACACTGATCGACTGGGAGATGGCGATGGTGGGTGACCCCCTGTACGACCTGGTCCGCCACATGCACCTGACGCCGACCCTCCCCGAGATCCGGACACGTCTGTTCGACCGGTGGTCGCATTTGTTGCCGGAGGACTGTACGAGGGGCTGGCGCCGGGACTGGCGTGTGTACCGCTGGATCGAGACCGTGCGCTCCGCCTACGTGGACCTGGACCGGCTGGTGACCCGAGACAGCCTTGAAGCCCCCAACGTCAGCCGCGCGGTGGACACCTACGCCATGACTCTGACCGCGGCGACCGCGACCCTGGGGCTCAGAACCAAGTCCACGACCAACCCCTATCTCGCGCTCGCGCTACCGCATGTGCCACGGGAGAAGGCGTCGGCCGAGAACTGATCAGGGGTGTGTGGCGGAAGGCGACGTACCGACCGCGCGTGACCTGGACCGGATGATCGCCGGGGCCGCGTCGAGCACGCCGAACGTGCGGCGGGCCGTCGACGCGTACGAGATGACGCTGTCCGCCGCCACGGGCTCTCCGGGGCTGCGCAGGCGTGTCGTGCCGGAGGCGCCCGCCTCGATCGAGGTGCCTGACCGCGGACCCCGGTGCGTAGGCTCGGCCCATGACCCACCCCGGCCTGCGTGAGCGCAAGAAGCAGCGGATGTACGAGAACGTGTCCGAGATCGCCGTCCGGCTGTTTCTCGAGAAGGGGTTCGACGCCGTCTCCGTGGCCGAGATCGCCGCTGCGGCCGAGATCTCCAAGCCGACCCTGTTCCGGTACTTCCCGGCCAAGGAGGACCTCGTCCTGCACCGGATCGCCGATCACGAGGACGAGGCCGCGCGGGTCGTGGCCGGCTCCCGGGAGCGGCCCCTCGTCGCCCTGCGGCGGCACTTCCTGGAAGGGCTGGAGCGGAACGATCCCGTCACCGGGCTCTGCGATCACCCGGACGTCCTCGCCTTTCACTCGCTGCTCTACGGCACCCCCGCCCTCGTCGCCCGGGCCCACGGGCACCTGGAGCGGCAGGAGGCCGCGCTCGCCGAGGTGCTCGGGGGTGATCTCGACGCGCGGCTGGCCGCGGGGCAGATCATCGCCGTGCGGCGGGTCCTCGCGATGGAGAACTGGCGCCGGATCGCCGAGGGGAAGCGGGCCGAGGACGTACGCGCAGACGCCGTGGCCGCGGCTGAGCGGGGGTTCGGGGTGCTGGCGGACGGGTTGCCGTGGCTCACCTGAGTGAGAGCGGGTAAAAGATTTAACCCGGTTGCATTTTCTGGCGTACGCTCGTCCCCATGACGTCAGTCGAGCCCGCTTCGCATCCGGTCCTGAAAGAGGACCGTCCCGCCCTGAAAGAGGCCCTCCACCGCGAGCGCGTCCACCACGACCGTTGCCGTACCGCCCTCGCCGCCATGGTCGACGGGGCACAGGAGCAGGTCGTCGTCGGTGAGGACGTCTCCGCCTCCGGGGCCGATGCCGAAGTCCTCGGGTACCGGCTGCGCAGTCAGGCCAAGGAGATGCGGGAACTTCCCGAAGGGCCGTTGTTCTTCGGGAAGTTGGAGTTCGACCACGGCGACCATGCCGGACAGGCGTACCACCTGGGCCGGCTGCGGATCACCGAGCATCCCGCCGCCCCGCCCCTCGTCGTCGACTGGCGCGCGCCCGTCTCCCGCGCCTTCTACCAGGCGAGCCCCCGCGATCCGCAGGGGGTCGCCGTACGGCGGCGGTTCGGGTGGGCGCCGGGGAGCAAGGGGGAGTCCGCCGATCTCACCGGGCTGGAGGACGAGCATCTCGCCGGGGCGACGGGCGAGTACGTCAGGGACGGGGAGACTCCGCAGGTCAGCGACATCGTCACCCGGGAGATCGAACGGCCCCGCGTCGGGCCCATGCGGGACATCGCCGCGACCATCCAGCCCGAGCAGGACGATCTCGTACGGAGCGACCTCGCCGTCTCCGTGTGCGTCCAGGGCGCTCCCGGGACCGGCAAGACCGCCGTCGGGCTGCACCGGGCCGCCTATCTGCTGTACACCTACCCGCAGCGCATGCGGCGTGGCGGGCTCCTCGTCCTCGGGCCCAACCGGACCTTCCTGTCCTACATCTCCCAGGTGCTGCCCGCGCTCGGCGAGAGCGGCGTACGGCAGTCCACGCTCCAGGACGAGATCGCCCGGCATCCGGTCACGGCCACCGACGCCCGTCGCACCGCCGTCCTCAAGCACGACCCCCGCATGGCGGAGGTGCTGCGCCGGGCGCTGTACGCGCGTGTGTCGACCGCGCGGGTCGACTCCCTGGAGATCAGGGACGGTTCGTACCGCTGGCGGGTCGGCGCCGGCGAACTCGCGCGGATCGTGGCGGACGTACGGCAGGAGGAACCGCCGTACGGGGTCGGGCGGGAGCGGGTGCGCGGGCGGGTGGTGCGGAGTGTGCAGGTGCAGGCCGAGCGGCGGGCCGGGCCGCAGAACGGCGCCTGGGTGCAGCGGATCTCGCGGTCACGGGTGATGGGGGCGTTCCTCGACACCGTGTGGCCCAAGGTGCGACCCGAGGAGGTCGTGGCAGAACTGCTGGGCAGTGGGGAGGAGTTGGCCGTCGCCGCCGACGGGATCCTCGACGCCGAGGAGCAGAAGAACCTGCTGTGGGCCAAACCGCCGAGGTCGTGGAAGTCGGCGCGGTGGTCGGCGGCCGATCTGGTGCTGCTCGACGAGGTCGCCGGGCTGGTGGAACATCCCGAGGGCTACGGCCATCTCGTCGTCGACGAGGCCCAGGACCTGTCTCCGATGGAGTGCCGGGCGATCGCCCGCCGGGCCCGTTTCGGGTCGGTGACGGTACTCGGTGATCTGGCGCAGGGGACCACGCCCTGGGCGGCCCGTTCGTGGCACACCGTCCTGCGGCACCTCGACAAGCCGGACGCGGCCGTCGTACCGCTGACCATGGGGTTCCGGGTGCCCCAGGCCGTCGTCGGGCTCGCCAACCGGCTCCTCGCGCGACTGGACGTGGAGGTGCCGGAGGGGCGGTCCCTGCGCGGGGACGGGGAGTTGGCGATACGGCCCACCTCCCTGGACGGCCTGCCGGACGCGGTCGTGGACGCCGTACGGGACTCGCTCACGCACGAAGGGTCCGTGGGGGTCGTCGCGGCCGACCCCGACGTGCCACGCGTACGGCAGGCCCTCGACGCGGCCGGCATCGCCACCGCCGGGCCGGACGAGCTGGGCGCGCGGGTGAGCGTCGTACCGGCCGGTGTCGTCAAGGGACTTGAGTACGACCACGTCGTGGCCGTCGAGCCGGCCGCGATCGCGGAGGCGGAGGCTGAGGCGGAGGAACGGGGGCTGCACCGGCTGTACGTCGTGCTGACCCGGGCGGTGTCGCGGCTGGTGGTGGTGCATGGGCGGCCGTTGCCGTTCTAGGGGGTGGGGGGCGGCTCTCATTTGGCGGGGGCAGGGGTGGTGGGCGTCGGTGGGGTCTGGGTGGGGGGTGGGGGGCTCTGCGGGGGTTCTCAGGGGCGGCCGTCGGTCGGGGCACCTGCGGTGGCCGGCGTCCGCGGGGGCCCTGAGCGGTGGGCGTCCGCGGTGCCCCGAGGGGGCGGCCCGAACCTGGGGGTCCCGAGGAGGTGCCGACCGTGGGTGTCCCAGGTGGCCGCCGCCCTCGGGGGCCGGGGTGGGGAGTGTGCCTGCGTGTAGCAGTGATGTCCGTCGGTCGTGGTCCCGGTTGGCTTCCGGCCCGGGGCCCCTGAGGGGGCGGGCGTCCGCGGGGGCCGGGGGTGGCGAGTGTACGGGGGTTTCTCCAGGGGCAGCCGTCGGTCGGGGCGCCCGCGGTGGGCGGCGTCCGCGGGTGCCCGAGGGGGCGGCCCACCGAGGGTGTCCCCCGAGGTGGCCGCCGCCCCCGGGTGTCCCCGGGGCGCTACCAGACCGCAGGTGGTCCTAGGTGACGGTCCGCTCGCCCGTGGGTCAGGCGGGGGCGAGGAGTGGGATCAACTGCTCCTCCTCGTAGGTCAGATGGGCCTCCAGTTCGGTGGTCAGGCGGTGGACCTCCGTGCGGACGGAGTCGAGGTCGGTGCCGGAAAGCGCCTCGCGCAACTCCTCGACCAGGGCGGCGATGTGTTCGTGCTCGGTGCGCAGACGGTCGAGGGCGGGGCCCGCCTGCGGGTGGCGGTCGGCCAGGAACGGGAACATCGCCATGTCCTCGCCGGTGTGGTGGTTGTGCAGGCCCTGGCAGAAGGTCAGGCAGTTGACGCGGAGCTGGGCGCCGAGAGTGGTGGCGTCGGACGTCAACTCCTGTCGGATCAAGGCCAGTTCGCGGCGGAAGGCGTCATGGACCAGCTTGATGGCCTCGCCGGGGGAGGACGCGTTGATGTTCGGTGGACCCGGGCGGGCGATCTCGTGCAGGGCGATCACGGGGAGGACCCGGTCGGTCTTCTCCTGGTACACCGCCCAGCCACGGTCCGACTCCACGGCCCGCGCGAAGGCCCGGTCCCGTTCCTCGCCCGTCAGGACGACCGCGCGCGCCTCGTAGGTGAACACCCCGCTCTCCACGGTGACTTGGGGGTGCGCGGCCAGATTGCGGTACCAGTCGGGGTGGCGGGGCGAGCCGCCCGCCGAGGCGATCACGAGGATGCGGTCGCCGCCGTCGGGGAGGTAGCCGACGGGGGTGGTGTGCGGGGTGCCGGTGCGGGCGCCCGTGGTGGTGAGGAGGATCAGGCGGCCGCCCTCGAAGGGGCCGCCGACCCGGCCGCGGTTCGCGCGGAACTCGTCGATGATCTGCTGGTTGAAGTCCTGGACGGGGTGGGGCACTCTCTCTTCTTTCTCTCGCTGGTCTTCATGGAGGCGAAGGCGGAGAGAAAGAGGCGGGCTCCTGGCCCGCCGCGGCCTCACTCAGAGGCCGGGCACCCAACTCGCTCACGGCACAAGGCCGACCCGGCAGTCATACCCGCACGGTAACGTCCCGGGCGTGAGCGAGACCACCGAGTTTGCGGACATTCCCACGACCACCCTGGCCGATCTGCTCGGTCGTGACCGGGTCATGGACATCGGGATCCGGCCGTTGTGGGGGCCGGTGCCGAGGGTCACGGGGCCCGCGTTCACCGTACGGTGCCCTCCCGGCGACAACCTCATGCTGCACGCGGCGATCCACCGGGCGCCGGCCGGTTCGGTGATCGTGGTCGAGTCGGGGGACCTCGACCACGCCCTGGCCGGCGGGAACGTGTGCGCGGTCGCGCAGCGCAGGGGGATCGCCGGGTTCGTCCTCGACGGGGTGATCCGGGACCTCGCCGAGGTGCGCGGGGCCCGTTTCCCCGTCTTCGCGCGGGGTGTCATCCCGATCCCGGGCGTGAAGAAGGCCGTGACGCCGTTGGGCGAGAGCGTGCGGTGCGGCGGGGTGCGGGTCGAGGCCGGGGACGTGGTGGTCGCCGACGAGGAGGGGGTCGTCGTGGTCCCCGCCGCGCGGCGGGCCGACGTGCTCGACGCCGCTCGCGCCAAGCTGGCGAAGGAGGCGGCCGAGACGCTCGACGACTGGGAGGCGGCGCATCGGGCTCGAATCGACGAGCTCCTCGCTGAGGGCGGGTTCGAGGGGTGAGGGCGCTTCTCTTCCTGGACGTCGACGGGACGTTGCTGCCGTTCGGGGCGGGGCCGTATCCGCTGTACGAACCGCGCTTTGGACCATCGACTGTCGCCACCGGCCGTCCGCCCGACGGCTCGCCCGGCGCCCTCACCGGCCATCCGCTGCTGACCCGCGTGAACCCCGCGTTCGGTGCGCGTCTGACCTCGCTCGGCTGTGAGCTCGTGTGGGCCACGACCTGGGGCGAGGACGCCAACACCGGTCTGGCGCCCTGGCTCGGACTGCCCCGGCTGCCCCTCGTGGACTGGCCGGACCGGCTCACCATCCCGCACGGGCTCTCCTGCACAGGGTCGACCACCGAGTGGGGCTCACCGAGCGGGACTTCGCGGTGCTGGAGGAGTGGCTGACGGGTGGGGGGCGGTGACCGCGCGATATCGAGTGGTCGGCCGGCCCCCGCTGCCCTACGGTCGCCCGCATGGCTGACGAAGGATTCACCCATCCACGGCTCGCCGCGATCTACGACGCGCTCGATGCCGATCGCGGCGACCTCGACGCGTACGTCCGCATGGTGGAGGAGTTCGGGGCGCGGCAGGTGCTGGACGTCGGCTGTGGGACGGGGGTGTTCGCGCTGCTGCTGGCCGGGCGGGGTGTGGAGGTCGTCGGGGTCGATCCCGCCCTGGCCTCGCTGGACGTGGCCCGGGGGAAACCGGGGAGCGATCGGGTGCGCTGGATCCACGGGGACGCCTCCGCACTGCCGCCCCTGAGCGTCGACCTGGTGACCATGACGGCCAACGTCGCCCAGCAGATCGTAGGAGCGGATGCCTGGCGGGAGACCCTGCGGGGCGCGTACGCGGCGCTACGGCCCGGAGGGCGGCTGGTGTTCGAGACGCGGGACCCGGCACGGCGGGCCTGGGAGGGGTGGAACCGGGAGGCCTCGTACGCCGTGACGGACGTGCCCGGTGCCGGGGTGGTGGAGAGCTGGGTCGAAGTCACCCGCGTGGAGGGGCCGTTGGTGACGTTCCGATGGACCTATGTGTTCGCCTCGGACGGGCGGACGCTGACCTCGGACTCGACGTTGCGCTTCCGGGAGCGGGCGGAGGTCGAGGCGGAACTGGGCGCGCGGGGGTTCGTGGTGGAGGACGTACGGGACGCGCCGGACCGGCCGGGCAAGGAGCTGGTCTTCGTGGCGCGGCGCCCCTAGGGACAGAGGGCCGTGGCGCTGCCGAGGTGACGTGGCACGGTCTCCTTCCCGTAGATCTGCCGGTCGGTGTCTCCCGTAGCTCTTCCGGTCAGCGCTGAAGGCGGGTCGGCAGGGCCACCCAGCGGCGTGGGGCCCGGCCGACGACCGCGTCCCGGCCGTCGGTGATCCGCAGGCCGGCCGCGGCGCAGCAATAGGCGAGGATGTCGGCGCCATGGGGGAACGCGTGCTCGCGCTGCCAGAAGCGGAAGGTCCAGTAGGCGGCCGGGTCCGAGTCGTGCGGTCCGATGCCGATTTCCTCGGACGCGACGATCTCCCCGTCGCGGGCCAGGGTGCCGAAGGTGCCGCCCTTGGGGTTGAAGTAGACCCCGTAGGCGGTGGTGCCCGCGGATATCGCGCGCAGTACGGCGTCGTCGCTCGGCATGTACCCGTCCTGGGTGATCACACAGCCGCCGGGGGTGCCGTCGACGCCTCGGACGCCCACGTAGTGCAGGGACTCGTCGTAGTCGGCCGGGTCGAAGGGCGCGTGGTCGGGATCGGTCCTCGGGCACTGTGCGGGGTCGGTGCCGAGCCGCCGTATCAACTCGTCCTCGCCGAGGCCCTGTACGAAGCAGACACCGAGCCCTTCGGTCCACATCGGCTCCGTGCCGAAGGCCGCGATGAGGGCGTCGGCGGCCTGCTGGGCGGCCACCTCCTCGGGCGGCAACTCCACCGCGCCGGGCAGGTGCCGGACGAGCGGGGCGAGGGGAGTGGTCAGCAGCAGCCGACCCGGTGACCAGGGTTCCGCCTGCGGTGTCCACACGTCCGCCCCGGCGTCGATCAGTGTGCGCACCGTGGCCTCGTCCATGCTGTGGACGGCGTACCAGAGCGGGGTGTGCTCCTCGTCGTCGCGTACGTCGACGTCCGTGACGTGGGGCAGGAGTGCGGCCACCGCTTCCGCCGAGCCCTTTTCCGCCGTCAGGTGCAGCGGGGTGGTGCCCCGCCATCCGACGCGGGCATCGGCCGGGGCGCCCGCCGCCAACCGGGCCCTGACCAGGGCCGCGTCGCTCCATTCGGCGTAGCCCATGTGCTGCCAGTCGGCCCGCGGTGCGTAGCGCTGCCGGGCCTCCTCCGCATGCCGCAGCGCCTCGCGCCGACCTCGGTCGAGGGGCGGCGCCAGGAGGGCCGGCGGTCCGCTGACCTCCATCATGGCGAACGAACTCGGCGACGCGTCCTGGTCCGGCGGTTCGAGTCCGGGCCAGACCTCGAGCGTCCGGCGGGCGGCGGCACGGAGCGCGTCCGCGTCCACCGGGGTCCGGGTCTCGGGCACGCCCTCGTCCGGCCACTCGACCACCAACTGCGCCTGCCCGGGCGGGGGAAGCTCCGGCAGATACAGGTCGACGTCCGTCTTGAACAGGGATCTGTGGGAGTGGTGCAGGCCGGGATCCAGCGGGATCAGTCCGACCGCCTGCTCCGTCGCCGCCTCCTGGACCTCTCCCTGCGGCCCTGTGAAGGAGAAATACCGCGTCACCGTGCCGTCCAGCGAGGTCACCCGTCGGCCGTCGGAGAAGAGCAGCCCCACCCGCAGCCCCGACTGCCGCCGCCGGCCCCCGCCCTGTCTACGGGTCCTGCGGAACACCGCCAGGTGCAACGTGACCGATCCCGGCCACACGGACCACCCCGTCACCACGACCCGCGCCTCGGTCCCCTCACCGACCACGTCGAGCTGCGGGAGCAGCGCGGGGGCGAACCGGTCGACGGGCGGCGCGTACCGTCCGTCGTCCTCTCCCGGCGGCCCCAGCCGCGCCAACACGTCCTGCTCCGCGGCCGGTTCCTCAGCAAGCACCAGATCGTCGAAGAAGCCCATGCGCCGAGCGTCGCACACGGCACTGACAACGCCCGGTGGGTGCCGTCGTGGCTCCGCGTCAGGACGGGGCGAGCACGCAGAACTCGTGGCCCTCCGGGTCGGACAGGCACGTCCACGGGACGTCGCCCTGACCGAGGTCGAGGTCGGTGGCGCCCAGGGCACGCAGCCGGGCCACCTCCACGGCCCTGTCGTCCCCGGGGTACGGCAGCAGGTCGAGATGGACGCGGTCCGGCACGCTCTTCACGTCGGGCGTACGGAGGAACTCGAGATACGGGCCGGTCCCCCCGGCGGAACGCAACACCGCCTGGTCGTCGGTCACCTGGTGCGGGGTCCAGTCCGTCGCCCCGCCCCAGAACCGGGCCATGGCCCGCGGATCCACGCAGTCCACGACCACGGCGGCGATCGGCCCGGTGTCCCGGTAGACCTCCCTGGGCTCCAGCACGCAGAACTCGTTGCCCTCGGGGTCGGCGAGGACCGTCCACGGCACTTCGCCCTGCCCCACGTCGACGGGCGTCGCACCGAGCGCCTCCAGCCGCGCGACCAACTCCGCCTGGTGGGCCGGGGAGGTGGTGGCGAGGTCGAGGTGCACACGGTTCTTCGTCGCCGTCTTGGGCTCCGGGACGGGAACGACGTCGATGCCCAGGGCGACGGGGTCCGGCCACACGAGGCCGCCGGTGCGCGTGGGGCCGACGTAGGTGGTCACGCCGGGTCGGTAAGCAGTCCACCCGAGCGCCTCCGCCCAGAACCGGCCGACCGCCGACCCGTCAACGGCCTTGATGTTCACCTGCACAGGTCGCAGCGCCATGCCGACGATCCTATGCAGTCGCGTCCGCCGGCCGTGGAGGAGATCTTCGAGCTCGGGAGGTCAGGTGCCCGACCCGGTGGACGATCCGACCTGACCGACCGGCACCTCGCCCCGCGGGACCGTGGGCCGGCGTTTCACGACGCTGTACGTCAGGTGGGTCACCCGGGACGACGCGGTCGACCGGGACTGGTCGAGGGTGAGGTGGTCGGGGTCCGGATGGTCGAACAGGCGGATGCCGGTGCCGAGGAGGACGGGCGCGAGCGTGATCGAGAACTCGTCGATCAGGCCGCCGTCCAGGTACTGCTGGATCGTGTCGGCGCCGCCCGCGATGCGCACATCGCGGTCACCGGCGGTCTCGCGGGCCTGGCGCAGCGCGCTCTCGACGCCGTCGTCGACGAAGTGGAAGGTGGTGCCGCCCGGCCGCTCCCACGGGGCGCGCCGGGTGTGGGTGAGGACGAACACCGGGGTGTGGAACGGCGCCTCCGCCGGCCAGGACGGCTCGCCGAGGTCGAACATCCGCCTGCCCATGACGCTCGCGCCGGTGCGCTCGTACGTCGCCCGGACGATGTCGTTGTCGAGTCCTTCCTCACCGCCCTCGCCGAGCCTGAGGTTCTCCCGGATCCATCGCTGCGGGAACAACCAGGCCTGTAGTGCCGCCCACTTCGCGGTCCAGCGTCTGACACTCGGGTCGTTCCGTCTCGCGGGTGAGAAGACGTCCTCGACCGGTACGGCCTCGGGTGCCATGAATCCGTCGAGCGACATCGTGACGCTGAAGAACACCTTCCCGGCCATCAGCCCGCCTCGCCCTCCACGAGTTCGGCGACGTAGGCCGCCAGGTTGCCCAGCGTCTGCTCGCCGCCCTCGATCGCGTGGTACTTCTCCACGGCCTCGTCGCGCAGGTGCCTGGTCGGGAACACCGTGCGCATCACGATCCGGGTCCGGTCGCCGACCGGCTCGAAGGTGAGGACCGACTCGAAGGAGTTCGGGTCGTCACGCGACTCGCCGTGCAGCAGCGCGATCCGCTCCGGCGGGACGATCTCCCGCCAGGTGATCCACTCCTGGTAGTCGGTCCCGTCCGGCCCGCGCATCACGAAGTCCCACACTCCGCCGACGCGGAACTCGAAGGACCGCGTCCTGGTGGTGAAGCCTTCCGGCCCCCACCACCGCGACAGGTGCCGGACCAGTGCGAACGCCTCGAACACCAGCTCCCGTGGGGCGCCGATCGTCCGGGAGATCACGATCTCGCGGTCCTCGGTCGCGTGCGCGGCCTCGTCGCCGCTAGCGGTCGTCGCCATCATGTGGGTCCTCCTGCCTTGTGTGCCGCAACTCCTGCACGTACTCGTCCAGCCGGTCGAAGCTCTCGCTCCAGAACCGCTCGAAGCCGCCCAACCACTCGTGGACCGGCCGCAGCCCCTCGGCGTCCAGGCCGTACAGCCGCTGCTTGCCCGCCCCGCGGACCCGGACGAGTCCGACCTCCCGCAGGACCCGCAGGTGCTTGGACGCCTGCGGCTGGGTCATCCCCAGGTCCCGCGCCAGGTCGGTCACCGGTCGCTCACCGCCCCGCAGCAGCACCAGGATGTGCCGTCGCTGCGGTTCGGCGATCGCGTTGAACGCGTCCGAGGTCGTCGCCGCTCGTGCCATGGCGCCATCATATGCCTATATCGGAATGTGTGCCGGTGTGCAGTCCGCCCTCCCCCATGCGAGTGGCGTGGCGCACTATTGCAAGCACCTGCTTGCAATAGTTAGCGAGAGTGGTGCACAGTGGACGCATGGCATCGCTCAACGTCGGCAATCTCGGTGAGTACCTGCGTGACCAGCGGCGCAGTGCGCAGCTCTCGCTCAGGCAGCTCGCCGACGCCGCCGGGGTGTCCAATCCGTATCTGAGCCAGATCGAGCGCGGGCTGCGCAAGCCGAGCGCGGAGGTCCTGCAGCAGGTCGCCAAGGCCCTGCGGATCTCCGCCGAGACGCTGTACGTGCGCGCCGGCATCCTCGACGCCGAGCGCGACCGGGACGACGTGGAGACGCGTGCGGTCATCCTCGCCGATCCCACGCTCAACGAGCGGCAGAAGCAGGTGCTGCTCCAGATCTACGAGTCCTTCCGCAAGGAGAACGGCTTCGAGATCGCCCCGCCGGACGCGGCTCCCGCGCCGGGCGACGGGCAGAGCGACCGGCCGGTCGACAGGCCGGGCGACCGTACGGGGGACACCGAGGACGGCCTCCGGGACACAGGCGTCCCGGCCGCCGGCGACCCGGATGGCGACACCGCCGCAGGGCAGGCCCGTCGGCCCCGCACCACCCGCAAGCCCCGCACCACCCGCACCACCCTCAAGACCGACGGCGGCGACGCCGACCCGCAGCAGACGGCCAGTTGAGCCCCCCACGGTTCGACAGGGCCCGGCACACGCCGACAGGCACCGCGGGACCCAAAACCCTCATCAGCAAGCGACCCGGGAGGACCATCACCATGGCCATCACCGACGACATCCGCAAGGCCGTCAAGGACCCGACCCCGCTCTACTTCCTCGCCGGCGCCGGTGACCTGGCCTTCCAGGAGGCCAAGAAGGTGCCCGGTCTGGTGGAGCAGCTCCGCGCCGAGGCGCCGGCCCGTATCGAGGCCGTGCGCGGCACCGACCCGAAGGCCGTCCAGGAGAAGGCCCAGGCCCGTGCCAAGGAGGCCGGCGCCAGGGTCAAGGAGACGCAGGAGACCCTGCAGAGCAAGGTCGGCGAGTTCATCAGCAGCCTCGACGGCGACCTGAAGAAGCTCGGCAGCACGCTCGACGCCGACCTGAAGAAGCTCGGCGAGTCCGCTCAGGACCTCGCTCTGCGCAGTGTCGGCGTCGCCGCCGAGTACGCCGTCAAGGCCCGTGAGACCTACGAGAAGGTCGCCGAGCACGGCGAGCAGGCCGTCAAGACCTGGCGTGGCGAGGCCGCCGAGGAGATCGAGGAACTGGCGATCGCCGTCGAGCCGAACGCCGAGCCGGGCGAGGTCAAGAAGCCGGCCGCCACGACTCCGGTCGCGAAGCCGGTCACGCCCGCCACGGCCGCCGCCGCGGCCCCGGCCCCGGCCAAGAAGGCGGCTCCCACCGCCAAGAAGGCCACGCCGCGCAAGACCACCACGGCGAAGAAGACCCCGCCCGCCAAGTAGGGCACCGCGGGACGCTTCACGACTCAGGGCCGGGCACTTACCGAGTGCCCGGCCCGTTGTGCGGGTAGCGACCTTGCGGGAGCGGGTACGGTGACCGCGTAGTCGCGAAACCGCGAAACCGCGAAATGACGAGCCGAGTCGGGTGGTGGACGTTGTGCTGATGCAGGGGTTCGCAGGCTTCATGTGGCTGCTGAGCATGGCCCTGATCGTTTTCAGCGGCTTCGCGCTGTTCGACGCGGCCATCCGCCGTGAGGACGCCTACCGCGCGGCCGACAAGAAGACCAAGCCCTTCTGGCTGATCATCCTCGGGCTCGCCTTCGTGGTGAACCTGATCTTCAACATCCTGTCGTTCCTGCCGATCATCGGCCTCGTCGCGACGATCGTCTACATGGTCGACGTACGCCCGGCGATCCGCGCCCTGCCGGGCGGCGGCCGCAGCGGCCGGGGCAGGGGTTCGAGCAGCGACGGCCCGTACGGCCCGTACAACGGCGGCCGCTAGGGGCTCGGGGTCGTACCCGCTCGACCGTCACGCCTCCCGCTCGACCGTCACGTCTCCCGGTCGAGCAGCAGCACGGCCACGTCGTCGGCCAGCTCGCCGCCGTTGAGCGAGCGCACCTCGTTCACCGCGGCTCGGAGCAAGGCCTCGCCCCGCAGCCCCTCGGAGAGCTGGCGGCGGATCATGGAGACCATCCCGTCCTGGCCCAGTCGCTCCCGGCCCTCCCCGACACGCCCCTCGATCAGGCCGTCGGTGTAGAGCATCAGGCTCCACTCGGCTCCCAGCTCCACCTGCATCCGGGGCCAGCGGGCTCCCGGCAGCAGCCCCAGGGCGGGCCCGTTGTTGTCGTACGGCAGCAGTCGCGCGGGTCGGCCCGGCACGGCCACCAGCGGCGAGGGATGCCCGGCGAGGCACAGCCCCGCCCGTCGTCCGTCCGGCGCGATGTCCACCGTGCACAGGGTCGCGAAGATCTCGTCGTCCGACCGCTCGTGCTCCAGCACCTCCTGGAGCGTGCCGAGCAGTTCGTCCCCGCACAGGCCCGCCAGGGTCAGCGCGCGCCAGGCGATCCGCAGTTCGACACCGAGCGCCGCCTCGTCGGGGCCGTGCCCGCAGACGTCACCGATCATGGCGTGCACGGTTCCGTCGGGAGTCCGTACGACGTCGTAGAAGTCACCGCCGAGCAGCGCACGCGAGCGGCCCGGCCGGTACCGCGCGGCGAACCGCAGCGACGAGCCCTCCAGCAGCGGTGTGGGCAGCAGCCCGCGCTCCAGGCGCCGGTTCTCCTGCGCCCGCACCCGTCCCTCGGCGAGCCTGCGCTCCGCTGTGTCGGAACGCTTCCGCTCCACCGCGTACCGGATCGCCCGGCTCAGCAGCCGCCCGTCCAGCTCGTCCCGGAAGAGGTAGTCCTGGGCGCCCACCCGCACCGCCTCGGCGCCGCGCTCGGCGTCACCGGACGCGGTGAGCGCGAGGACGGCGTGCCGGGGTGCCAGCTCCAGGACATGGCGGAGTACGGCGAGCTCGTCGTCGTCGGAACGGCCGGGTGCGGGCAGGGCGAGGTCGAGCAGGATGCAGTGCACGTCATCCGTGAGCAGCCGCTCCGCCTCGGTGAGGTTGCGGGCGGTGCGGACGCGGATCGGTTTGCCGGCCGAGTCCAGGAGTTCGGGGACGACCGTGGACCCGCCGGGATCGTCCTCGATCACCAGCAGGCTCAGTTGGGTGGCGGCGTTGTTGTCGACCGTGGCTTCCTTGCGCGGGGCTACTTCCTTGGAGGGTTCGTCCTGGGGTGCGGCCGGCGCCTGACCACTCTCCACGGCCGGGATCGCTCGCTGCCGCGGTATGGGTACGGGCATGGTCTCGGATTCCTTCCCTCCCCCCGAGGGCATGGTGGGGCGAGGGGTCTCGATCCACCGACGGGGACCATAGCGGGTGGCGGGCCGGGAAAGGAATGGCGTGAGACACGCTCCTTGGCCGGTGGCCACTGTCATATGCCGCGTTATCCACCGCAGTTGGACAGGTGGAGGGTGTCGTGGGGATGACGAACGTCACGTTCGCGGCAGGTTTGCGGAAGCGCCGGGCGTGCCTCGCGTCACATGACCCGGGTCTCATCCGGGCGAGCGACGACGCTCACGCGTCCGGCCGCACGACCCCGAGTATCGGCATCGAGCCCGCTCCGGCGATCGTCACCGTGCGTCCGGGGCGCGGCGCGTGCACGATCGCGCCGTCGCCGAGGTACATCGCCACGTGGCTGGCGTCGCCGAAGTAGATGATCAGGTCGCCGGGCCGCATGTCCTTGATGTCGACGTGCTGGAGTTGCTTCCACTGCTCCTGCGAGGTGCGGGGGATGGGCTTGCCGGCGCTCGCCCAGGCCTGCGAGGTCAGTCCGGAGCAGTCGTACGAGTCCGGGCCCTCGGCGCCCCATTCGTACGGTTTGTCGATCTGGGCGGTCGCATAGGCGACGGCGGTCTTGCCGGCCTCGCTCGCCTTGCCGCTGATCTCGTCGAGGACGCCGGAGTCCAGCCAGGCGGTCTGTGCCTGGTGGGCGGCCTGTTCCTGCAGTTCGGCGAGGCGCTTCTTCTCCTTCGCCTCGAGTTGGGACTCGAGCTTCTCGGCCGCCGCGATCTGCCGCTCGACCTTCTTCTTGGCCGCTGCCTTGGCCTTGCGGTTCGCCTCCAGCTTGGTCCACTGGGCGGAGGCGTCGTCGGCGTACTGCTTCAAGTCCTGCTGGGTGCGGGTCAGTTCGGCGATGAGCGCCTTGGTGGCGCGCTGGCCCTGGATGACGCGGCCGGTGGCGTCCAGGAACTGCTGCGGATCGTCGCTCAGCACCAGCTTGGCCTCGTCCGGCAGGCCGTTGGTGCGGTACTGGGCGGCGGCCGCGGCACCGGCGCGGGCCTTCAGCTTCGCCAGCTTCTCCTGACCCTTGACGATCTTCTGGGCCAGCGCGACGATCTGCGCCGACTGCTGCTCGGCCTTCTCCTCGGCGGCGTTGTACGCGTCGGTGGCGACAGCTGCGTCGTGGTAGAGCGCGTCGAGTTGTCGGCGTACGGCTTCGATGTCCCTGTTGGTCGGTGGCGTCGACGCCGACGGTGAGGCGGTGGGAGTGGGCGTCGGACCCGGGGCGGCGAAGGCGGTGCCCGGCGCCGCCAGCACGGCCACCGCGCCGATCACGGTCAAGGCCGTAGCGATCAGACCGCGCTTGCCCGTCCCCATACCCCTGCCCCCAAAGCTGATTTACCGTCAGTAACTTACGGTGCTCGGGGGATCGTGCCACGTCATGGCCGAAAGCGACAGAGGCTCGCCTTCCCGGCGCACCCCTGCACGACCCGGCGCTCCCCGATGCCTCCCCGTCTCCCCGTCCCCCGAAGACGATCTCCCGGTCATTGTGACGAACGACTCATGTAGATCGTTCCCGGCAGGTCGCGCGAGGGGCGGAGCTCCGCGCCTGTGCCGAATCCTCGCCGGCTCCGCCGCCGTCTCGCCGCCTGCACCGCACCACGTCGAAGTAGCGCTCTGTGGCGCGGCACCGCCCGCCCCGGCCGCGGGCCGGTCCTGCGCCGACCTCGGCTGGTGAACGCCGGTGTACCGCTGGTCGGCGGATCGGACGGCCGGGCTCGGTCGGCGTCGTACGGCGCTTCGCCGGCGCGCCGAGGTTCGGGCGAGTGCTGCGGCCCGCGGGGCGTAACCGCGCCCATGGGGACCGGAATTCGCGGGGGCGCGCGGTTTCAATCAGCCGTACCCCATGTGGAGCCCCGCAGTTCAGCGAGCGGCGCCCTAGTGCGGCGCTCCCGGCGCCAACGCCCCCCAGGCCACCGTCACTTCCCCCTGGCGCCACCGTGAAGGGCCGTCCGTCACCGGCCAGTCGGCTGTCAGGGCCCGTACCGTCCTGATCCAGCGCTGTCGGGCGCCGTAGGACGCGTAGGGCGCGGCGGCCGCCCACGCGCGGTCGAAGTCGCGCAGGAAACGGTGCACCGGCTCGCCCGGGACGTTGCGGTGGATCAGGGCCTTCGGCAGTCGTTCGGCGAGGTCGGAGGGGCGTTCCAGCGAGCCCAGCCGGGTCGCGAAGGTGACCGTCCGCGGTCCCTCGGGGCCGAGCGCGACCCACACGTGCCGGCGCCCGATCTCGTCGCAGGTCCCCTCGACGAGCAGTCCGCCGAGCGACCCTCGCGCCGGGTCGGCCGGAGCCAGCCGGGCACACAGCCGTGCCCACACGTCGGCCACGTCTCCCTCGTCGTACTGGCGCAGCACATTGGCCGCCCGGATGAGCAGTGGCCGCTGGGGGAGCGGGATCTCGAAGCCGCCGTGCCGGAAGACCAGCCCCTCGCGTTGGTACGGCCTGGCCGCCGCCACCCGGGCCGGTTCGATCTCGATGCCGACCACGCGCGTGCGGGGAGCGGTCTCGCGGAGCCGGGTGAGCAGTTCGACGGCGGTCCAGGGCGCGGCCCCGTACCCGAGGTCGACGGCGACCGGATCGGTGGCGCGGCGCAGCTCCGCTCCGTGTGCGGCCGCGATCCAGCGGTCCATGCGGCGCAGCCGGTTGGGGTTGGTCGTCCCGCGCGTGACCGTGCCCACAGGGCGGGAGGCGGCGCGGGAGGTCATGCCTACGAGGGTATGCGGCGGGTATGCGGCGGCGAGCACGGCACCGGGCGCCGGTGTCAGGTGCCAGGGGTGGCGCCCCACAGTCCCCGCCGCCCCCACTGGCACCGCAACGCGCCACGCCTTCGAACGGTTGAGCGAACTCCGGTAATACCTCGGCAAAAACCACTCCGATCGGAATGGGAATGGCTCCCTCCGGTGTTGCCGCCCTCGGAGGGTGTCCCACGCCCTCCGTCCGGCATGCCCGCTGCAAGGAGGAACGCCACGTGAGCCAGTACGTCAGCAGGCTCCAGCGTCGCTCCCAGGCCGCTCCCCACCGGCTGCGCCTGCACCGCCGCCCCCGCCGCGTCGCCATGCTCTCCGTGCACACCTCCCCGCTCCACCAGCCCGGCACCGGCGACGCGGGCGGCATGAACGTCTACATCGTGGAGCTCGCGCAGCGACTCGCCGCGATCAACATCGAGGTCGAGATCTTCACGCGCGCGACGACCGGCGGTCTCCCGCCCACCGTCGAGATGGCCCCCGGCGTCCTGGTCCGCCATGTCGACGCGGGCCCTTACGAGGGCCTGAACAAGGAAGACCTCCCCGCCCAGCTCTGCGCCTTCACCCACGGCGTGATGCAGGCCTGGGCCGGCCACCGCCCCGGCTACTACGACCTGGTCCACTCGCACTACTGGCTCTCAGGACACGTCGGCTGGCTCGCCGCCCAGCGCTGGGGCACCCCGCTCGTGCACGCCATGCACACCATGGCCAAGGTCAAGAACGCCAACCTCGCCGACGGCGACACCCCCGAGCCCGCCGCCCGCGTCATCGGCGAGACCCAGATCGTCGCCGCCGCCGACCGCCTCATCGCGAACACCGCCGAGGAGCGCGAGGAACTCGTGCTCCACTACGCCGCCGACCCCGCCAAGGTCGCCGTGGTCCACCCCGGCGTGAACCTCGAGCGCTTCCGCCCGGCGGACGGCCGGGCGGCGGCCCGTGCCCGGCTCGGGCTGCCCCAGGACGCCCTGATCCCCCTCTTCGCGGGCCGCATCCAGCCCCTGAAGGCCCCGGACGTCCTCCTGCGAGCCGTCGCGGTACTCCTCGACCAGCGCCCCGACCTGCGCTCCCGCATCCTGGTGCCGGTCGTCGGCGGCCTCAGCGGCAGCGGCCTCTCCAAACCCGAGGGCCTGCAGAAACTGGCCTCCCGCCTCGGTATCGCGGACGTCGTACGGTTCCAGCCGCCGGTCGGCCAGGAGCAGCTCGCCGACTGGTTCCGGGCCGCGTCCGTGCTGGTCATGCCCTCCTACAGCGAGTCCTTCGGACTGGTCGCCATAGAGGCCCAGGCGGCCGGCACCCCGGTGCTCGCGGCGGCGGTCGGCGGGCTGCCGGTGGCCGTGGCCGACGAACGGACCGGTTTCCTCGTACGCGGACACGATCCGGCCGCCTACGCGCGCGTGCTGCGCGACTTCGCCGACGACCCGACGCTCACGCCCCGCATGGGCGAGGCGGCCGCCCGGCACGCCCGGTCCTTCGGCTGGGACACCGCGGCCGCGGCGACGGCGGACGTGTACGTGGCCGCCGCGCAGTCGTACCGGCGTCACGTACGCTCGCTGCATGGCTGAGGCAGAGAAGGCGGCGCAGGTCATCGAGGGCGTCCTCAAGGACACCGAGGTCGAGTGGGAGAGCCCCGCGCCCGGCAACTACGTCGTGCAGCTCCCCGGCACCCGCAAGCTCAAGACGACCGTCTCGCTCCTCGTCGGCCGCCACTCCCTCTCCCTGAACGCCTTCGTCATCCGCCACCCCGACGAGAACGAACCCGGCGTCCACCGCTGGCTCCTGGAGCGCAACCTCAAGCTGTACGGCGTGAGTTACGCCGTCGACCGGCTCGGCGACGTCTACGTCACCGGCAAGCTCCCCCTCGCCGCGGTCACCGCCGACGAGGTCGACCGCCTCCTCGGCCAGGTCCTGGAGGCGGCCGACGGCAGCTTCAACACCCTGCTGGAGCTGGGGTTCGCCACAGCGATCCGCAGGGAGTACGAGTGGCGGGTGGCCCGGGGCGAGTCGACGCGCAACCTGGACGCGTTCGCGCATCTCACGCAGCGCGCGCAGGACTGACCCCCGGTCGTCCCCGTTGTTCTGCGTTGTGTCTGCGCCTAGTTGGGCGGCAGCGAGCTGGTGGGCTGGGGCCCGCTGGTGGGCTCGTGGCCGGGATCCTCGGGCGGGCCCGGCTTGTCCAGCTGGTCCGCCATGGCCCGTAGCGCGTCGGCGAGTTCCTTCTTGGTGGGCAGCTCGTCGATCTTCCTGTCGAGCTCGGCGATCCGGCGGTTGAGCTCGTCCAGCTCGCTCGGGGTGGAGGGTTCCTCCGTGGGCCCCTCGGTGACCGGGGGCTCGTCCGGGGACGTGGAGGTCGGGCTCGGGCTCGGGCCGGTGCCGCCAGTGCCGCCTGTGCCACCGGAGGTGTCGGGGTCCGACCCGCCGTCCGAGCCCTCGCTCAGGCCCACGCTGCCGCCGGAACCCACATCCCCCGGGAAGGTGGCCGACGCGCTCGGTTCGGCGGTGGGCTCGTCGTCCGAGCTCGCGGCGATGGCGCCTCCCACGCTGAGGGCGACCAGGGCCGCGGCGCCCGCGACGGCCACGGAAAGACGTCTGAACGGTAAGGAGTTCTGTCTGTCATCCATGCCGCCGACGCTAACCCGCGCCGATCACCGGACGGACGCCTTCCGTGGATCTCCCGGCGCCGCCGCGGTAACGCCCCGGCGTCACCCCCACCAGCCGCTTGAAGTGCCGGGTGAGATGGGCCTGGTCGTGGAAACCGGTGAGCACGGCGACCTCGGCGGGACCCTGCCCCGCGAGCAGCAGACGCCGGGCCCGGTCGACCCGGCGGGAGGTCAGGTACTGGTGCGGGGCGATGCCGTACGCGGCACTGAACGCCCGTACGAGATGCGCCGGATGGGCCTGTACGACCCCTGCCGCCTCCTCCAGGGACAGCCCCTCCACGACCCGCTCGTCGAGGAGTTCGCGCAGTCGGCGGGCGAGGGCTGGGTCGCGGCGCGTGGGCCCCTCGTACAGCGAGGGCCGCAGCAGCGTCCTGAGCCGGTCGCCGATGAGCGTCAGCCTGCTCTCCGCCTCGAACTCCTCGCCGGGCCCGGTCAGGGCCGTGTGCAACTGCCCCACCCGCTGCCGCAGTACGGGATCACGCAGGTCGGGACCGTCGACGGCGGGCCCGATGAGCTCGTCGCCGAGGTGGGTGCGGTCGAGGTAGAGGACCCGCTTGCGGAAGCCGTCGGGGGTGGCGGGCGAGCCGTTGTGCGGGACGTGCGGCGGCAGCAGCGACACGGTGTCGTCCGGGGTGCCGTGCTCATGCCGGTCGAGGTCGTACCGTACGGCCCCGTCGTCCACGATGAGCAGCGTCCACGCCTCGTGCACGTGCATCGGGTACGCGTACTCGGTGAAGTGGGCGTGGAAGACCTCGGTGACGCCCGGGACGGCGGGTCGCCACGCGGTGACTTCCTGCGCGGGCATGGTCGGGGCCGCCATGCAAAGAACGTACAAGACGGGGTCGTGCGACGCCCGCCAGTCTCACCGTATGAACGATGAACCCATCCGCTTCGACACCAAGATCGCCGTCCTGCTGCGCGAGGACCTGGAGACCTGGCAGCGCCTGAACGTCACCGCGTTCCTCGTCAGCGGCCTGGGCACGCAGGCCCCCGAGGTGGTCGGTGAACCGTACGAGGACGCCGACGGTGTGCCCTATCTGCCGATGTTCCGGCAGCCCGTGCTGGTCTTCGAGGGCACGAAGGAGACGCTGAAGGCGGCCCACGCGCGCGTGCTGTCCCGTGCCCTCCCGCGCGCGCTCTTCACGAGCGACCTCTTCGCGACGGGCAACGACCGGGACAACCGCGCGGCGGTACGGGCGGTGACGACCGAGGAGCTGGACCTGGTGGGCCTCGCGGTGTACGGCCCACGCAATGCCGTGGACAAGGTGCTCAAGGGCGCGCGCATGCATCCGTGACGGATCAGGCCGGGCTGGCCTCGGTGGCGGCGGATCTCTCGGATACGGCGGTCTCGGCGACCGTCTCCGTGGACAGGCGGCGCATGAGGGCGGCGTACCCCACCGCCGCCACCGTCCCCACGACCGCGCACAGCCCCCACAGCCACTCCGCCCCGAACCGGTCGATGACGAAACCGGACATCAGGGGCGCCACGAGGGCGGCGACCGACCAGGACAGCGTGTACATGCCCTGGTAGCGGCCGCGGCCGTGGGCGGGGGAGAGGCGGACGACGAGGCCGGTCTGGGTGGGTGCGTTGATCATCTCGCCCAGGGTCCACACGCAGACGGTGAGCGCGAACAGGCCGACGGACCCGGCGAAGGCGGTGAGTCCGAAGCCGTATCCCGCGAGGAGCGACGAGACGACGAGGAGCCGCTGGGGATCCCGGTCCTGGATGAACCGGGTCACCGGGATCTGGAGCGCGACGATCAGGACGCCGTTGAGGGCGATGGCCAGGCCGTAGTCGGCGGGCGTGAACCCGGCCTCGCCCATCGCGACGGGCAGCCCGATCGAACCCTGCTGGAAGATCACGGCGACCAGGAAGGACAGCCCGACGACACTCATGAACCGCCCGTCGCGCAGGACGGTGCCGAGGCGGACGTCATCGGGCGTCTTCACGTCCTGTCGTGCGGCGGGCCGGGACTCGGGCAGCTTGAGGAAGACGACGACCGCGCAGACGGCGGTCATCGCGGCCTCGATCAGGAAGCCCGCGAGGTAGCTGTACTCGGCGATGAACCCGGCGCCCATGGAGGAGAGGGCGAAACCGAGGTTGATGGCCCAGTAGTTGAGGGAGAAGGCCCGGATACGGTCCTCGGGGCGCACGATGTCGGCCATCATCGCCTGCACGGCCGGCCGGGAGGCGTTGGAGGCCATGCCGACGAGGAAGGCGACGGCGGCGATGGCGACGGGGTGGTGCATGAACCCGAGCAGCGCGACGGAGGCGGCGGTCGACGCCTGGGCCACGAGCAGGGTGGGCCGCCGCCCGAGCCGGTCGGTCATGACCCCGGCCCCGATCGACGAGACGACTCCGCCCAGCCCGTGCAGCGAGGCGACGAGACCGGCGTAGGAGGCGGAGTAGCCGCGGTCGAGGGTGAGATAGAGGGCCATGAAGGTGGCGACGAAGGCACCCAGGCGGTTGACGAGGGTGCTGGTCCACAGCCACCAGAACTCGCGCGGGAGCCCGGAGACGGTCTCGCGGGTGGCACGTCTCAGGGCGGCGAGTGGCATGACGGTTCCCCCAGGGCTGGTGCTACGGCTGCGAGCGGCTGGCTTCTGGGCGCCCGGGTGTAAGTGCCTCCGGCGCCGAGCACAACTTACGAAGACGAGGGGACCGGGGACCACTCAATTAACAGATCCCGTCAACCGTCCGTCTGTCGAGCGGGCACCGCCCGGACCGAAGGCGTGGATTACGCTCATACGCATGGCCGACGCACCGTACAAGCTGATCCTCCTCCGCCACGGCGAGAGCGAATGGAACGCGAAGAACCTGTTCACCGGCTGGGTGGACGTCAACCTCAACGAGAAGGGCGAGAAGGAGGCAGTCCGCGGCGGCGAACTCCTGAAGGACGCCGACCTCCTGCCCGACGTGGTCCACACGTCCCTCCAGAAGCGCGCGATCCGCACCGCGCAGCTCGCCCTGGAGTCCGCGGACCGCCACTGGATCCCGGTCCACCGCTCCTGGCGCCTGAACGAGCGCCACTACGGCGCCCTCCAGGGCAAGGACAAGGCCCAGACCCTCGCGGAGTTCGGCGAGGAGCAGTTCATGCTCTGGCGCCGCTCCTACGACACCCCGCCCCCGCCCCTCGAGGACGGCACGGAGTTCTCCCAGTCGGACGACCCCCGCTACGCGACGATCCCCCCGGAGCTGCGCCCCCGCACGGAGTGCCTGAAGGACGTCGTCGTCCGCATGCTCCCCTACTGGTACGACGGCATCGTCCCGGACCTCCTCGTGGGCCGCACGGTCCTGGTCGCGGCCCACGGCAACAGCCTCCGCGCCCTGGTCAAGCACCTGGACGGCATCTCCGACGCCGACATCGCGGGCCTGAACATCCCGACGGGCATCCCCCTGTACTACGAACTCGACGCGTCCTTCAACCCGGTGACCCCGGGCGGCAAGTACCTGGACCCGGAGGCGGCCGCGGCAGCCATCGAGGCGGTCAAGAACCAGGGCAAGAAGAAGTAGGTTTTCCGATCACGCCCCTGACCTGCGGTTTCTCGGCAGGTCGGGGGCTTTTTGGTGGGGCTGGGCCGTCTCCGCCCGGGCTCCCGCATCGCGGAGGGCCGAGACGGCTGCCGCCGCGTCCTCCTCGGGCACGCCGGCGAGAAGGACGGCGGGAACCTGCGTTGCCAGGACCTTGCTGCGCCAGAGACTCAGTCCCATCAGCCGGCGCACGACCTGAACGACGTCCATCACGCGGACGCCGGGGTCGGTGAGCACCACGTCGTGGGGTACGTCCTCACACACCAGCAAGAAGTACTCGTCCGCCATGTCCTGCCTCGCCCTTCTCCGGTTCGGAGCGTACGAACCCTCAGCCGTCATGTCGCATCGTTTTTTACGGCGTCGAAGATGGTGGCTACGGCCTTGCGGCTGCGCACCTGGCTGGACGGCATGAGGTGCGCGTGAACGGGGGCCAAGTTGAGTGCTCCACAGGGCCGTCCGAGCCCGCGACGAAACGCTCAGGAGTGGCAGCAGGCCGAGCAGGCGCAGGTGCGCATCATCGGGGTCGAGCACGAGGTCGAGCAGCTGGGGCAGTTGCTCCGTTACGCGTTGGTGGGCGATCCGCCGACGACCTTCGAGCGCCGACGGAGGACTCACACGCCGAAGAAGTCAGATGTTGCGCCGCTCGTCGCGCGTTTTGCGACATCGGCGGGGGCGGCGGCGATGACTTTGTCGAGTGCGGCGCGGGAGGTCTGCAGATCGATGATGGCTTTGGTGATCCGCTCGCGCTCTTTGGTCAGGTCGGCGAGGAGGTCGGAGCAGGTCGGCACCAGGCGTTCGCCCTCGTCACGCAGGCAGGGCAGGATCGTTGCGATGGTGGTGGTGTTCAGGCCGGCGGCGAGCAGGCTGCGGATGCGGCGCACGGTGTCCACGTCCGCCTCGCTGTATTCGCGGTAGCCGCTGGGCCGTCGCTCGGGCTGGAGCAGGTGCTGCTCTTCGTAGTAGCGCAGCAACCGTTCGTGTACGCCGGTCTTGCGGGACAGCTCACCGATTCGCACGTCATCCTCCTCATGGATGTCCCGGGCGGGCAACGCCGCTTGACTCTCACACCGATGTGAGACTCTAACTTCCCCGGCATGAGGAGAAACTCTGCCTCGCTCGCGGCCTTGTGCGCGAGCGTCTTCGTTGTCGGTACGTCGGAATACCTGGTCGCGGGCATGCTGCCCGAGGTCGGTGCGGATCTTCAGGTGTCGCAAAGCACTGCGGGGCAGGCCGTGACCGCCTACGCGCTCGGCGTGGTGATCGGCGGGCCCGCGGTGACCATGCTGACCGCGCGGCTGCCCCGCAAGCCTCTGGCACTCGGGCTGATGCTGCTGTTCGCTGCGGGCAGCGCGCTCAGTGCCTTGGCCCCCTCGTTCTCGATGTTGCTGGCCGGGCGGGTGGTCTCCTCGCTCAGCCACGCCGCGTTCTTGGCGTTGGCGCTGGTGATGGCCACCAGCGTCGTGCCCGAGGACAAGACCGGCTCGGCGATCGCCACTGTGGCCTCCGGGTTCACCGTCGCTACCTTGCTCGGGGTACCGCTGGGCTCGCTGCTGGGACACGCGGCCGGCTGGCGGGCCCCGTTCGCGGTGCTGACCGCTCTGGCCTTGGCCGCCATCGCGCTGTTGGCGCTGGTGCTGCCCAAGCAGCAGGCGTCGTCCGCCGGCCTGCGCGACGAGCTGCGCGTGGTGAGCCGCAAGCCGGTGCTGCTGGCCATCGCCACCACCGCGGTCGGCTTCTCCGGCGTCGCGGTTGTCTTCACCTACATCGCGCCGCTGCTCATCCGCATCGCCGGCTTCTCCCCGGCCGGAGTCTCCGCCCTGCTCTTCGCCTACGGTGCCGGCAGCTTCCTGGGCAACCTGGCTGCCGGCAAGCTGACCGACAGGTCCATGTCCGCCACCGTGCGCGGGGTGTTCGGCGGCTTGACCGGCGTGCTGGTGGCCATGCCGTTCGCCGCCGCCTGGCAGCCCACCGCCATCCTTGCGGTCCTGGTCCTGGGCCTGCTGGCCACCGCCACCATCGCCCCGCTGCAGGGCCTGATCCTGCGCCATGCCGGCTCCGCCCCGACATTGGCCGTCGCGGTCAACGTCGGTGCCTTCAACCTCGGCGCCGCCGCCGGCTCTGCTCTCGGCGGGGTCATCGTCGCCGCCGACGCTCTGCGCTGGACCGGCCTGGCCGGGGCCGTACTCAGCCTCAGCGGTCTGGCCCTGACCTACCTGGTCCTGCCTCGAACCGGGACCGCGCAGCACACCGGCAATGCCCCAGTGGGCACCGCCGTTTGATTCCCGAACCCACCCTGCCTGGAAGGTCCCTTCTGACCATGCGCGCTGTCCAGATCGACCGCCACGGCGGTCCCGACGTCCTGGCCCTCCGCGAGGTTGCCGCACCCGAACCCGCCGCCGGTGAAGTCCTCATCCGCACCGCGGCCAGCAGCCTCAATCCCGTGGACTGGAAGACCCGCGCCTGGCAGGTCGGCCCGCCGCTGCCGGCCACGCTCGGCTGGGACATCTCCGGCCGGGTCGTCGCGAGCAACGACCCCGCCCACGAGGTGGGCGCCCACGTGATCGCCATGTCCGCGCAGATCGCCACCGGCCGCGGCACCTGGGCGGAGCTGGTCGCCCTGCCCGGCCACCTGCTCGCACCCGCACCGGCCACCGTGCCGTTGGCGGACGCGGCGGCCCTTCCGCTGGCCGGGACGACCGCCCTGCAGGCCCTGCGAGCCACGGAGTTGAGCGTCGGCGAGCGCATTCTGGTCGTCGGTGCCGCCGGGGCGGTCGGCGGCCTGGTTGTCCAACTCGCCCGCTTGACCGGCGCCCACGTCGATGCCCTGGTCTCCCGGCCCGGCCATGAGCAGGCAGCGATGGAACTCCGTGCGAAGCAGGCCTGGCACCGCCCGCAGGACCTGCCCCGCAGCCGGTATCAGGCCGTTCTCGACACCGTCGGCGCGGACGTGGCTGCGGCCCTCGTCCCCGGAGGGCGTTTCGTCTCCATCGCCGACTGTCCCCTGCCCGACGTACCAGGCGCCTGCAAGAGCTACGTTCAGGAGAACGCCGCCGACCTCGCCCACCTCGCCCAGCTCGTCGACACCGATGAGCTGCGGCTGCGAATCGCCGACCGCTTCCCGCTCGACGACATCCGCACCGCCCACGAGCGCTTCGAAGCCGGCGGACTCCTCGGCAAGGTCCTCATCACCTTCTGAGGTACATCGCATGCTTCTCCGACAGATCTGGAACCGGCCGCGTTCATCCGAACGCGGCCGGGGACGCCGAGGTCCGTTGCCGTTCGTGGCCCCGGCGACAAGCGCAGGTGCCGCAGAACATTCACTGACAAGGACTCCTCTTGCCACACGGCAAGGCACCCCTGTCCGGCGAGGGACGCCGTCTTCTCATCGAACGATGCAAGAGCCGACCGGTCGCCCACGTCGCTGCCGAGACGGGGATCTCCCGTGCGTGCGCGTCGAAGTGGGTCAACCGCTACCGACGGCACGGTGAACTCGGTTTGTTGGACCGTTCTCCAACACCTCGACGCCAGCCGACCACGACCGATGCCGACGTCGTCGCCAGGATCGAAACGCTCCGCCGTGCCAGGAAGTGGTCGGCGTCGCGGATCGCATCCGAGCTCCAGCCGAAGGCCCCTCGATCAGTCGCCGCACGGTGTCGCGGCACCTGCTCTCACTCGGACTGAACAGGCGCCGCTTCATGGACCCGAGCGGCGATTCGAACCGGGAGCCGCGGAAGATCACCGCCCGCCGCCCCGGCCACATGGTCCACATCGATGTGAAGAAGGTGGGACGGATCCCTGACGGCGGGGGCTGGAGAGCACATCACGCCTCTGACCTGTGCACATGGCGCGAGTCAGGGGCGTTTTCATGGCCGGGGCACTGTGGGCCCCCAGTGCCCCGGACATTGCGGCCTGAGCGCGCGACCGATGGTGTTCCGGGCCTGGTCCCGACTGCTCGGCATGAGACGCGCGTACACCTTCCGCGTTGATGGGACCGTTCGCTCGCATCCACAAGAGCTCGATGTCCACAGGCGGGAACCCATGGGTCGGGGGCGTCTCCTTGGCTGGGCCCGGGAGGGTGCCCGTGGTGAAGATCGTCTGGCAGGCCGATGAGTAAGGCCGCCGCGCCAGGTCTACATGCGGTGAAATCAGCCTGGAGGAAGACCACAGGAGGTCGAAGTGTCTAGATCAGTGCTCGACATGTCGGTGTCAGTCGACGGGTACATCGCCGACACCGACGATTTCCTCGGCGGCGACGACGGCGAGCGCCTGCACAAGTGGGCCGACGCCGACGGGGAGTCCGGCCGGCCGTCCGGGCCGGCCGCGCAATTCCAGGACGAGTGGAATGCGGCCGGTGCGGTGCTCGCGGGACGGCGGACCGCCGAGCTCATGGACCACTGGGGTGGTGATCACGGCGGTCTCCCGATCTTTGTGCCCAGCCACCGCCCGCCCGGCCCGGCCGCCCGCTGGGGCTATCCACTGGTGACGTACGTGACCGACGGGATCGAGAGCGCGATGGCACAGGCCAAGGCCGCAGCCGGAGGCAAAGACGTGCAGGTGCGCGGCGCGTACACGGCGCAGCGGGCGCTCGAGGCCGGGGTGCTGGACGAGGTGCAGATCCATCAGGTCCCGGTGCTTCTCGGGCGTGGCCGGCGGCTGTTCGACGTGTTGCCGTCAGAGATCGAGCTGGAGATCGTCCAGGTGATCGACACACCGCAGGCCACCCACATCCGCTACCGCGTCCGTCGCTGAGCGCACAAGCAGACGATCTTGAGCGTGGGCAGGCGCCCATCATCTACGAGTTGCTCCGCTGCTGGGCCTCCCAGGACTGCTGTTGCCAGAACAGAGTGAGGAAGAGGGCCAGGAGGAGGTCGGGGGACAGTTCGGCCGCGTCGCCGGGGAGGTGGGCGCGGACGGGGCGGCTGCCGAAGCGGTCGTAGGAGATCTCGAGTGGGCCCACGGTCCGGACGCGGTTGCCGCCCCTGTCGTGGCTGAGCGGATAGGGGCCGAGGCGCAGCATGCGGCTGCCGAACCTGCTGTGCTCGCAGCTCCACTCGCCGACGGTGAGCGGCAGGGCGGACCATCTGCGGTAGGTGATCTCGATACCGGCCACCGACCGCAGGGTCGTGCTGAACCGCTGGTACTCCAGCGGCCAGGAACCCAGGGCACGCGGTGTGCTGTCCAGCCACTCCCGCGGACCGTAGGTGACTTCCACACCACCGATACCGCGCAGCAGGCCCCTTCGATAGGTCAGCTCGATGTCCATGCCGTACCTCGCATCGGCGTTCCGGGGACGCTCCCCGTCGTCGCCGTCGCCACCGCGGGACACCAGGCGGCCGCCCGGACCGCCGCCGCCCCCGTCACACCTGCAACGGCACCGCGTGGATCTCGTCCGCCTTGTGCCCCGCCCGCTCGTGGATCCGCTGGACCGCCTCCGGTGACGGTGCCTCCGAGAGGCAGTACACGAGGCCGGACTCGGGGTCCGCCCAGGCGCGCTCGAAGTGCACGCCCTCTTCCTTCTCTATCGCCAGGTCGGCCTGGTGGGCCTCCATCAACTGGTCGGCCGTGATGCCCTGCATCCCACGGTGTACGTCCATGAACCGTGCCATGGCCTCCACCTCCCTGCCTTCCCCGAGCCGGACGGTCACCTCCCTCCCATGCTCCCCCTCCCCGCCCGCCCGGTCGAGCCGGGACGACGAGGGGCCCCGGGATCACCCGGGGCCCCTCACGGTCGTACGAGATCCAGCCGTGCCGGCTTCAGCCGCACTGGCACGGACTGCCCGACTGGCATCCGCACCCGCACCCCGAGCCGCAGCCGCACGCGCCGATGACCGTCAGGGTCCTGATCGCGGCGGGCTGCTCGGTCGGGCGTTCCTGCGTGGGGTCGGGCTGGGGAGTGCTGGGGGATTCGGCCATGGGTCCCTCCTCGAGGCGAGAGCCAGAACGTGCCGACTGCCGGACCGACTGTCGGATCGGGCCCTGTGCCCATTGCATGCCCGCCCCACTGGGCGCATCAACGGCGCATCGAGGCTCGCGCACGCCCCGTACGGACCCGAAGGCGCCGGTTCAGGCTCCTGCCCACCACCACGTTCAGGCCCCACAGGCTCCGTCAGGCCCCCTCGACCCCCGTCACCGGCTGGATGTCCTGCTGGAGCTCGTCCGCGTGCTCACCCGTCACCAGGTACACCACCCGCTTGGCCACCGACACCGCGTGGTCGGCGAACCGCTCGTAGTAGCGGCCGAGCAGCGTCACGTCGACCGCCGTCTCGATGCCGTGCTTCCACTTGTCGTCCAGCAGGTGCTGGAAGAGCGTGCGGTGCAGCAGGTCCATCTCGTCGTCGTCCTGCTCCAGCTGGAGCGCGAGGTCGACGTCCTTGGTGATGATGACCTCCGCCGCCTTGGCCATCAGGCGCTGGGCGAGCTGGCCCATCTCCAGGATGGTCGCGTGCAGGTCGTGGGGGATGGCCTTCTCGGGGAAGCGCAGCCGGGCCAGCTTCGCCACGTGCTGGGCCAGGTCGCCGGAGCGCTCCAGGTCGGCCGACATGCGCAGGGAGGTGACGACGATACGGAGGTCCGTCGCCACCGGCTGCTGGCGGGCGAGCAGTGCTATCGCCCTGGCCTCCAGGTCGTGCTGGAGGTCGTCCACCTTCTGGTCGGCCTCGATCACGCTCTCGGCCAGCTTCAGGTCGGAGTCGAGGATGGCCGTCGTGGCGCGTCCGATCGCCGAGCCGACCAGCCGGGCCATCTCCACCAGACCGTCGCCGATCGAATCAAGTTCCTCGTGGTACGCGTCCCGCATTGTCGGTTCCCTCTCGTACGTCATTCCTGTGGGTGCCAGGGGCCAAAACCGGCCGTGAAACCGGTGCTGCGTACCCCACGCTCCCACGTTCGGCCCCCTACGCGTCCGTTTCCGCCCTCCCAAATGAACCCGCACTGGCTCCAAGGTGAACTCTGGGCGACGAGTGTTCGAGCTCGCACTCGGACGGCTGTGGCCAGGACGGAACCCATGCCTAACCTGGAGGCATGGACGTGAACGCGGCGGTCGCCGCAGCGGCAGCGATCGCCGGTGTGCTCACCGGTGTCATCGCCATGCTGGCGTTCCGCTGGAGCGAGCGGGAGCAGAAACGCCCCACCCGCACCTCCCTGCACACGGACCCGGTGCTTCCGCCGGGCGTGGACACCGTCCTCTCCGTGCTCCGCTCCTCGGCCGTCGTCCTCGACGAGGCCGACGCCGTCGTCAAGGCGAGCTCCGCCGCGTACGCCCTCGGGCTGGTCCGCGGCGGCAAGCTCTCCGTGGAGCCCATGCTCCAGATGGCCCGGGACACCAGGAGGGACGGCGAGATACGCCAGGTCGAGCTGGACCTGCCCAGGCGGGGGACCGGACGGGGGGAGGCCCTCGCGGTCTCCGCCCGGGTCGCACCCCTCGGCTCCCGGCTGGTGCTGCTCCTCGTGGAGGACCTCACCGAGGCCCGGCGCATCGAAGCGGTACGGCGCGACTTCGTCGCGAACGTCAGCCATGAACTCAAGACCCCCGTCGGCGCGCTCTCCCTCCTGTCCGAGGCCGTCATGGACGCCTCGGAGGACCCGGAGGCCGTGGAGCGCTTCGCCGGCCGCATGCAGATCGAGGCGACCCGGCTCACCAGCCTGGTCCAGGAGCTCATCGACCTCTCCCGGGTGCAGAACGACGACCCGCTGGAGGACGCCGAGCCGGTCCGCGTGGACGAGCTGGTCGCCGAGGCCATCGACCGCTGCCGGCACCAGGCCGGCACCAAGCAGATCACCATGGCCGCCGCCGGCGCGGCCGACCTGCGGGTCTGGGGCAACCGCGGCCAGCTCGCCGCCGCCCTCGGCAACCTCGTCGAGAACGCCGTCAACTACTCGCCCGCCCGCACCCGCGTCGGCATAGCCGCCCGCCGGGTGTCCGTGCCGGGCGGCGACCTGATCGAGGTCGCCGTCACCGACCAGGGCATCGGCATCTCCGACAAGGACAAGGAGCGCATCTTCGAGCGCTTCTACCGCGTCGACCCGGCCCGCTCCCGCCAGACCGGCGGCACGGGCCTCGGTCTCGCGATCGTCAAGCACGTGGCCGCCTCGCACGGCGGGGAGGTCACGGTGTGGAGCTCGGAGGGACAGGGCTCCACGTTCACCCTCAGGCTGCCGGAGGCGGGCGCGGCCCGCGACCGCGCGCTCCAGCACCCCGACCTCGACCACGAGGACGGGCATTCCACCACCGAGTCGGCTTCTTACGACCCGCTTCCCGCCCCGGAGGTCCTTCCGTGACCCGAGTGCTCGTCGTCGAGGACGAGGAGTCCTTCTCCGACGCCCTTTCGTACATGCTCCGCAAGGAGGGCTTCGAGGTCGCCGTCGCGACCACGGGCCCCGACGGACTCGACGAGTTCGAGCGCAACGGCGCCGACCTCGTCCTCCTCGACCTGATGCTGCCGGGCCTGCCCGGCACCGAGGTCTGCCGCCAGCTGCGCGGCCGCTCCAACGTCCCCGTCATCATGGTGACCGCCAAGGACAGCGAGATCGACAAGGTCGTGGGCCTGGAGATAGGAGCCGACGACTATGTCACCAAGCCGTTCTCCTCGCGCGAGCTGGTCGCCCGTATCCGCGCCGTCCTGCGCCGCCGCGGCGAGCCCGAGGAGGTCACCCCGGCCGCGCTGGAGGCCGGTCCGGTCCGCATGGACGTGGACCGCCACGTGGTCACGGTCTCCGGCTCCAAGGTCGACCTGCCCCTCAAGGAGTTCGACCTGCTGGAGATGCTGCTGCGCAACGCCGGCCGCGTCCTGACCCGCATGCAGCTCATCGACCGCGTCTGGGGCGCCGACTACGTCGGCGACACCAAGACCCTCGACGTCCACGTCAAGCGCCTGCGCGCCAAGATCGAGCCGGACCCGGGTGCCCCGCGGTACCTGGTGACGGTGCGGGGCCTCGGCTACAAGTTCGAGCCGTAGGCCGACGCTGACCGGAGCCGACGGACGGAGTCCGGCGCAGCACCTCGAAGCCTGCGAAGCGGTGCGAGTGGTGCGTCAAGGGGGGTGCTCGAGCCGGACCCGGGTGCCCCGCGGTACCTGGTGACGGTGCGGGGCCTCGGCTACAAGTTCGAGCCGTAGGCCGACGCTGACCGGAGCCGACGGACGGAGTCCGGCGCAGCACCTCGAAGCCTGCGAAGCGGTGCGAGTGGTGCGTCAAGAGGGGTGCTCGAGCCGGACCCTGGCGCCCCGCGGTACCTGGTGACGGTGCGGGGTCTCGGCTACAAGTTCGAGCCGTAGGCCGACGCTGACCGGAGCCGACGGACGGAGTCCGGCGCAGCACCTCGAAGCCTGCGAAGCGGTGCGAGTGGTGCGTCAAGAGGGGTGCTCGAGCCGGACCCTGGCGCCCCGCGGTACCTGGTGACGGTCCGCGGTCTCGGCTACAGGTTCGAGCCGTAAGCCGGGACAGCTCACGTACGCCGAAGGGCGGGACCTCCTCGGAGGTCCCGCCCTTCGTGTCGTACGACGGTTACGACCGTCTCGTGAGGCCGTTCAGTGGCTCGCGGCCGACTCGCCGGCCGAGGCGCTCGCGGGCGCGGAGCCCGTCGGCGTGGCGGAGCCGCTCGGCGTGGCCGAACCGGTCGGGGTCGCGGAGCCGGTCGGCTTCGGCGAGGCCGCCGGCGCGGACGGGACGGCGCTCGGGCCCCACTGGGTGTAGTAGCTGTCGGCCGGGACCACGAAGGCGCGCAGGCTCACGTCACCGGTCGTGCTGAAGGTGAAGGTCACCTTCTGGGCGTTGCCGTTCTTGACGCTCGGGCCGAGCTCGCTCACCGCGGCCGCGGCGTTGTTCTTGCCGCCGAGGACGATGGAGCCGTGGGCCGGGACGGTCACCTCGCCCTTGCCCTTGGCGGGCGTGAGCTTGGCGCTGCCGCCGCCGTCGATGCTCACGGAGTCCAGGGTCTGGGGCTTGTCACCGGAGTTGAAGACGGTGGCGGAGACCACGGCAGGGCCCTTGGTCTCACCGGAGGCCTCGGGGGTCGGCTGGGTGATCACCACGACGTTCTGGAGCTTGATGTCGCCCACGCGGGCCTCCGCGTTGTCCGGCTTGACCTCCAGGGTCTGGGCGTTGTTGCCGGCCGCGCACGCGGAGAGCGCGGCGAACGAGAACGCGATGGCGGAGGCGGCGAGGGCGCCGCGTCGAAGGCTGCTGCTCACGGCGGCGGCAACTCCTTGACTTGAGCGGGGCGGCCCGTAAAGCCGCGCTAAGTGTCTGTCAGCGGCCTTAGGTTACCGAGCCGTTCCCGCGGGGCCGCACCCGACCCTCCCCAAGGGGCGTGTCACTCGGTTCACAGCTGACCCGTGCGTCACTTCTGCACCGCACTCCGGCGCTCGTCGGGCATTCGGATAAGAGTCTTCGCAGCCAGAGGCAAATCTTCCGTGAAGGAATGCGCGATCGTCCCCGGAATTGATCACCACCTGATCCGTCGGCCGTACGTGATCAATTCCGGATTCGGCGGGGAAGTGACTCCGGACACCGAACGGAGTAGCGGAAGTCGCACACATGGAACCGGACATTTGGGGACGTTAGCCCACTCGGAGGGGCCTCCGGATGCGTGTAACGTACGCGTTTCACCTCGCCCGGAGAGCCGCTCCGACCTGCGAATTCCTTCTTCCGCTCGGCCTCCGCAGCACGTTCCTGTTGCTGTTGTCAAGCCCCGAGATATGCCCTGACCTGCGAAAACGCCATTCAGAACCCGCAGTTTCCGTGTTACCCTGGATAGCCACGGAAGGGGTACCTGTCACATGACGTTCAAGGTTGGCGACACCGTGGTCTATCCCCATCACGGGGCCGCGCTGATCGAGGCTATCGAAACTCGCCAGATCAAAGGCGTGGACAAGACCTACTTGGTGCTGAAGGTCGCCCAGGGTGACCTGACGGTACGTGTGCCAGCGGACAATGCGGAGTTCGTCGGCGTGCGTGATGTGGTCGGTCAGGACGGGCTGGACCGGGTCTTCGAGGTGCTGCGCGCGCCGTACGCCGAGGAGCCCACTAACTGGTCCCGTCGTTACAAGGCAAACCTGGAGAAGCTCGCCTCCGGCGATGTCATCAAGGTCGCGGAAGTCGTGCGTGACCTGTGGCGTCGTGAGCGCGAGCGCGGACTCTCCGCAGGTGAGAAGCGCATGCTCGCCAAGGCTCGGCAGATCCTGGTGAGTGAGCTCGCTCTCGCGGAGAACACCAACGAGGACAAGGCCGAGGCGCTGCTCGACGAGGTTCTCGCGTCCTGAGCGTCCCTGTGCAGGCACCTCGCCCGCTCAGCTCAGCACCCTGAATCTGAATTGCCGCACTGAAATGCCGCGGTGCCCGATGACGCGAAAGCTGTCGCCGGGCGCTGCGGCATGTCTGTCTCCGGATGCCGGTCGCCGGATGAGAACCGCCCCCACGCCCTGCCGGACGGGGAACCGCCCCGACGCCCCCGAAGTGCCGTGCGCCTGTTCCTCTCGGAGAAAGATCCCCCGATACTTGGCGTGCCGGGCCCGGGCAGCATGCTCGACCGGTGTCACGGAAGGGTCCGGTCAAGGCGTCGCGCCCGGCACGCTGTCTCCGTACCCACGTTGGCCGAGCACACAAACCTGACAGGAACCGATGTCTGACGTTTCGCGTCCTTCGCCCGCCGAAGCCCGTGCGGAGGCCCGCACCGCGGTGGTGATTCCGGCCGCCGGAAGGGGCGTACGCCTCGGTCCGGGCGCCCCCAAAGCGCTCCGAGCGCTGAACGGCACCCCCATGCTGATCCACGCGGTCCGCGCGATGGCCGCCTCCCGCGCCGTCTCCCTGGTCGTGGTCGTGGCCCCGCCCGACGGCGCCGGCGAGGTCAAGTCCCTCCTCGACGCCCACGCGCTGCCCGAGCGGACGGACTTCCTCGTCGTCCCGGGCGGCGACTCCCGTCAGGAATCGGTCCGGCTCGGCCTGGACGCCCTGCCCTCCGACTACGACATCGTCCTGGTGCACGACGCGGCCCGCCCGCTCGTCCCGGTCGACACCGTCGACGCGGTCATCGAGGCCGTACGGGAGGGCGCGCCCGCCGTCGTCCCGGCGCTGCCCCTCGCGGACACCGTGAAGGAGGTCGAGCCGGCGGCCGCTCCCGGTGAGCCGGAGCCGGTGGTGGCGACCCCGGTCCGCGCGCGCCTGCGTGCCGTGCAGACCCCGCAGGGCTTCGACCGGGCCACCCTGATCCGTGCCCACGAGACGGTCACCGAGGACGTCACCGACGACGCGAGCATGGTCGAGCAGCTGGGACACACCGTCGTGGTCGTGCCCGGTCACGAGGAGGCCTTCAAGGTGACCCGCCCGCTCGACCTGGTCCTCGCGGAGGCGGTCCTGGCCCGCAGGAGGCTCAACGATGGCTTCTGAGCAGCCCGTGATCCTCCCTCAGGTCGGCATCGGCACCGACATCCACGCCTTCGAGGAGGGCCGCGACCTGTGGTGCGCCGGCCTGAAGTGGGAGGGCGAGGGCACCGGTCTGGCCGGCCACTCCGACGCGGACGTCGTCGCCCACGCCGCCTGCAACGCCCTCTTCTCCGCGGCCGGACTCGGCGACCTCGGTCAGCACTTCGGCACCGGCCGCCCCGAGTGGTCGGGCGCGTCCGGCGTCACGCTGTTGACGGAGGCGGCCCGGATCGTCCGCGAGGCGGGCTTCGGGATCGGCAACATCGCCGTACAGGTGGTGGGTCCGCGCCCGAAGATCGGCAAGCGCAGGGACGAGGCGCAGAAAATCCTGTCGGAGGCGGCGGGCGCCCCGGTGTCGGTGTCGGGGGCGACCACGGACGGCCTCGGCTTCCCCGGGCGCGGCGAGGGTCTGATGGCGGTGGCGACGGCCTTGGTCGTAAGGCAAGGGTGACAAAAGGACTGCTCCACGCATCCCCTCCGGCCCACTACCCTAGGTCCCGTGACTATTCGCCTGTACGACACCAACGCCCGGCAGATCCGTGACTTCGCCCCGCTCACACCGGGCTGTGTCTCGATCTACCTGTGTGGTGCCACCGTGCAGGCGGCCCCGCACATCGGGCACATCCGCTCCGGCCTGAACTTCGACATCATGCGCCGCTGGTTCGAGTACCGCGGCTACGAGGTCACGTTCATCCGCAACGTCACCGACATCGACGACAAGATCATCGCCAAGGCGGCCGAGCACAACCGCCCCTGGTGGTCGATCGGGTACGAGAACGAGCGCGCGTTCAACGACGGCTACACCGCCCTCGGCTGCCTCCCGCCCACCTACGAGCCGCGTGCCACCGGGCACGTGACCGAGATGGTCGAGATGATGCAGGGCCTCATCGAGCGCGGCCACGCCTACGAGTCCGACGGCAACGTCTACTTCGACGTGCGCTCCTTCCCGGGCTACCTGGAGCTGTCGCGGCAGGAGCTGGACAACCTGCTCCAGCCGTCCGGCGAGGGCGAGACCGGCAAGCGGGACCCGCGCGACTTCGCCATGTGGAAGTCCGCCAAGCCCGGCGAGCCGACCTGGTCGACGCCGTGGGGCCCCGGCCGCCCCGGCTGGCACCTGGAGTGCTCGGCGATGGCCCACAAGTACCTGGGCAGCGCCTTCGACATCCACGGCGGCGGCCTCGACCTGATCTTCCCGCACCACGAGAACGAGATCGCCCAGGCCAAGGCCTACGGCGACGACTTCGCGCAGTACTGGGTGCACAACGCCTGGGTCACCATGGCCGGCGACAAGATGTCCAAGTCGCTGGGCAACTCGGTGCTCGTCTCCGAGATGGTCAAGGAGTGGCGGCCGATCGTGCTCCGGTACTACCTGGGCACACCCCACTACCGCTCGATGATCGAGTACAGCGAGGACGCCCTGCGCGAGGCCGAGTCGGCGTTCGCGCGGATCGAGGGCTTCGTGCAACGGGTCGTGGAGAAGGCCGGCCCCGTCGAACCCTCGGCCGAGGTGCCGCCCGCCTTCGCCGAGGCCATGGACGACGACCTGGGCGTCCCGCAGGCGCTCGCCGTCGTGCACACCACCGTCCGGCAGGGCAACAGCGCGCTCGCGGCCGACGACAAGGAAGCCGCGGTGGCCCGCCTCGCCGAGGTGCGCGCCATGCTCGGCGTCCTCGGCCTCGACCCGCTCGACGCGCACTGGGCCGGCGAGTCGGACCGCGGCGAAGACCTGCACGGCGTGGTCGACAGCCTCGTGCGCCTGGTCCTCGACCAGCGCGAGGGGGCCCGCGCGCGCAAGGACTGGGCGACCGCGGACGCCATCCGCGACCAGCTCGGCCAGTCGGGCCTGACCATCGAGGACGGCCCGCAGGGACCGCGCTGGACGCTGGGTCCCCGCTAGCCGGTTTTCTTGATCGATTGTGCCGCCCGGCCCTCCGGGCGGCACACTGCATAGACGTACGCCCATTTCACCGACGTAGAACAGGTAGGTCATGGCAGCCAACAACCGCCGCATGTCCGGCAAGAAGGGCGCGCAGGTCGGCAGTGGCGGCCAGCGGCGCAAGGGCCTGGAGGGCAAGGGGCCGACCCCGCCCGCCGAGGCACGCAAGGGGCACAAGAAGAACCGAATCGCCAACGCCAAGGCGAAGCAGACGGTACGCCGGCCCGCGCCGCGCGGCCGGGGCGGCAAGGGCACCTCGGAGATGGTCGTCGGGCGCAACCCCGTCGTCGAGGCGCTGCGCGAGGGCGTACCCGCGGTGACGCTGTACGTCCAGCAGTTCATCGACAACGACGAGCGGGTCCGCGAGGCGCTCCAGCTCGTCGCCGACCGCGGCGGCGTCCACCTCATGGAGGCTCCCCGTCCCGAGCTCGACCGCATGACCAACGGGCTCAACCACCAGGGCCTGGTCCTCCAGGTCCCGCCGTACGAGTACGCCCACCCCGAGGACCTCGCCAACGCCGCCTACGACGACGGCGAGGACCCGCTGATCGTCGCCCTCGACGGCGTGACCGACCCCCGCAACCTCGGTGCCGCCGTCCGCTCCGTCTCGGCCTTCGGCGGCCACGGCGTCCTCGTGCCCGAGCGGCGCGCGGCCGGCATGACCGCCGGTGCGTGGAAGTCGTCCGCCGGTACCGCTGCCCGCACCCCCGTCGCCCGCTGCACCAACCTGACGCGCGCCCTGGAGGCGTACAAGAAGCAGGGCATCGCGGTCGTCGGTCTCGCCGCCGACGGTGAGCACGAGATCGGTGACCTGGAAGCCCTCGGCGGCCCCGTCGTCATCGTCGTCGGCAGCGAGGGCAAGGGCCTGTCCCGGCTGGTCGGTGAGACGTGCGACTACCGGGTGCGGATCCCCATGCCGGGCGGCGCCGAGTCGCTGAACGCCGGTGTGGCGGCGGGGATCGTGCTGTACGAAGCGGCCCGCCGACGGGCCTGAACGACTGTTCGGCGCGGTCCCCCACACGGGGTGTTCCTGGCGTACGGGGCAAGCTTGACGGGGTCCGGACAGATCCGGCGAGTCAAAGCAGTGTCCTAACCACACGTCACTCGGTTAGATGAGTGTGGACACCAGAACACCCCGCACACCCACGGGGGGCCGCTCGTCGGGATTCGATACCGGGTTCGATGACGCTCCCGCGCTGAGCATGGTGAAGGTGCCGAGCGATCCGGCGCAGATCATCGTCAACCACGCCAGCTTCCGCGTCCAGTTGGGCGCGTCGACGCGGCGCACCGCCCAATCCCAGCGGATCGCACGGCATTTGAGCGCCGCCGAGGACACCGCGCGCATTCCGGTCGTCGGCGCCACGGCGGGCAGAACCGGCGCGGCCCCCGCCGCGGGGCGCCGTCGGCCCGTCGTGTGGAGCGGCAAGTCCGCCCCCGACGACACCGGCGCCCACCGCCTGTTGCAGGCCGTGCGGGGCGGCAGCGTCGGCCACGCCGAGCCGCCCGCCGCCGACGCCGGAGCCACCCAGGTCATCCCTCGCGTCGACGTCGACCACGGCTACCAGGCCGACTACGGCGACGAGTTGGCCCAGACCATGGAGACCCCGGTCGTCGGCGCCCAGCGCACCCCCGAGGGCGACGGCACCCGACTCCTGCCCCACATGCGCACGGTGGGCAGCGCCTACGACGAACCCGCCTACCAGGGCGAGGAGTTCGACGACGGCTTCGACGAGGCCCGCGCCGACCGCGCCACGAAGCGACAGGGCGACGAAGCCGCGCGGCACGCGTACTACCCCGGCCGCCGGATGAACCTCGGCGTCGTCCTCCTCCCGCTCCGGATCTTCCTCGGCTTCATCTCCATCTACGCCGGCATGGGCAAGCTCTGCGACCCCGTCTACTTCGACGGCGGCAAACGCGGCTCCATGGTCAAGTGGCTCAACACCCTGCACCCGTGGGAAGTCGCCGAACCACTACGCCAGTTCGCCCTCCAGCACCCCGTCGGCTCCGGCCTCGTCATCGCCTTCCTCCAGGTCATCGTGGGCGTCCTCACGATCCTGGGCTGCTGGCAGCGCGTCGCCGCGGTGGTCGGCGCCGGCCTGTCCGCCGCGCTCCTCGTCACCGTGAGCTGGAAGAGCGTCCCCGCCTACGACACCCCCGACATCATCTACCTCGCCGCCTGGTCCCCGCTGATCATCGCCGGCGCCCCCGTCTACTCCATCGACGGCCGCCTCGCGGGCAACGCCTGGCGCCGCCTCGGACCCCACTCCGACATCTGGGAGCTGCGCCGCTTCGTCCTGCGCCGCGGCGCCCTCATCACGGCCATCGTCACCGGCATCACCCTCCTGATCGGCTCCGTCCTCGGCGGCGCCGTCCGGGACGCCGACCGGATCATCGTCCCCGGCCCCGGCGAGGCCCCCCGCAACGAGCTGCCCGGCTCCCCGCTCCCGCAGGACTCCGCCAGGGCCCACAAGAAGAAGCCCTCGGCGTCCACCCGGCCCAGCCACGGCGCCACCAGCGGCCCGTCCGTCGGCGCCTCGGCGGCCCCCGGCGCCACCCGCGACACCGGCACCGCCACCGGCGGCTCGCCCAGCCAGACCCAGGGCACCACGGGCCGGACCTCGCCCCAGCAGTCCTCCCCGGCCCAGCAGGAGGCCCCCAGCACCACCGCGGGCCCGACCGGCGGCACCAGCACCTCCGGCGGATCGACGGGCGGCTCCGGCACCGGAGGTTCCTCCTCCGGCGAACCGGGCCTGGTGGGCGGCCTGTTGGGGTAGGCGGGCCGGTGGGCGACGTACTGGGCAACCCCACCGGCTGAGAGACACGGGCCCACGAAAAGGTCCCGCACCTGTCGAGGTGCGGGACCTTTTCGCGCCGCTCCGGCGTCGACGTACGCCTGCTACCGGCCGAGTGCCGCCAGTTCCCTCGCCGCCTCCGTCAGGTCCTTCGCCGTGTCGATGGCCCGCCAGTACGCGCCCTGCGGAATCGGGAACCCGGCGAGCCGCAGCTCACGCGCCAGCGTGGGGAACGTGGTCCGCTCGTGGTCCCCCCGCTCCGGCAGCAGGTCGGTGAAACCGGGCGAGAACACGTACACCCCGGCGTTGATCTCGAACGTCGACGGGGGTGCCTCTATGAAGTCCGTGATGTGCCCGAACCCGTCGGTCTGCACGGCACCCCACGGGATCCGCGGGCGCGCCAGCGCGACCGTCGCCACCGCGTCGCGCTCGGTGTGGAAGTCCGCCATGTCCCGCAGCGAGAACCGGGTCCAGATGTCACCGTTCGTCGCGAACCAGGCCCGGTCCGGGTGCGGCAGACGCGCCGCCGCGTACTTCAGCCCGCCACCCCGGCCGAGGGGTTCCGTCTCTATCACCGTCTGGACGCGCACCGGGAGGTCGGCCGTCCGCAGCCAGTCCTGCAGCACCTCGGCGAGATGCCCGCAGCTCACCACCACGTCCGTCACGCCTTCCTCGGCGAGCCAGACAAGCTGATGGCCGATGATCGGAGTCCCCGTACCGGGGATCTCGACCATCGGCTTGGGCCGGTCGTCGGTGTAGGGGCGCAGCCGGGAGCCCTGGCCGCCGGCCAGGATCACGGCCTGGGTCGGACGGGACGCGGCGTTCGGATCGGTCATGCCCGAAACTGTACGGCGCGCCCCTTCCCCGACCTCGGTCGGCGTCCCCTCTCGCGGGGTCAGCCGTGTGCCGCGGCCACACCCGTCGCGAACGACGTGTCGCAGACGGGGCGGGCGTAGGACTGCGCGCGCGTGGGGCCGTACACACGGACCGCGGCGCGGCCCAGGGCCCTCGCGATGGACGCGCAGTGCTCGGCGAGCGACGGACGCTCGTTCACGGCCTCCTGGAGGTGCGTGAGGGCGATGCCCGGGTTCTTCTCCTGGAGCTCGGTCAGGAGCTGGTCGCGCAGGGCGTCCTGCGGGGCGAGGCGCGCGCTGCGCGGCTTGCTGTCCGAGACCGTCGCGTCCGAGGCGGTGAGCACCGAGGAGCTCGAGGGATCCCCCGACCAGTTGACTCGGGTGACCGCGAGGGTCCCGGAGAGCACCAGGACGACCGGCAGGACAAGGGCGAGGGAGCGGCCGATACGGCGGGCGGGGCCCCGGCCGCGTCGCGTCTGTTGGTAAGTGGAGTGCTTCACGCGTGTGAGGGTAGCGTGCGGTAATGATTTGGCGACATTTAGTCACCGGTTCGGGGGATGAGACGGTGCCGTTTTTTGGGTAGGGCGTTGACGCACACTGCTCGAAATGACCGGTGTGCCGGGGTATCCGGCGACAGTCTCCCGGCACGGAAAGGGCCCCGCAGACGCGCTGCGGGGCCCTTCTCGTCAACCTGGGTGTTTTGCTGCTGTTCGTCCTCAGTCGGAGAGGCGCTCGCCCGTCGAGGTCGAGAACACGTGGGTCTCGCCCGGACGCGGCACGACGTGCAGCGTGGCGCCCTTCTCCGGGACCGCGCGGCCGCTGACACGGACGACCAGGTCCTTCAGCTCGCCGTCGACCTTGGCGGAGCCGTAGACGTAACCGTCGGCGCCGAGCTCCTCGACGACGTTCACGGAGACCGCGAGACCGGCCGGGGCGTCCTCGGTGTCCTTGGAGAGGGCCGTGGCGGCGGCACCGCCGTGCTCGACCACGTCGAAGTGCTCGGGGCGGACGCCGACGGTGACGGTGGTGTCACCCTTGTCGGAGGCGGCCTTGAGGGCCTCGCGGTTGACGGGCACCACGCTGTTGCCGAACTTCACACCGCCGTCGGTGATCGGGACCTCGACGAGGTTCATCGCCGGGGAGCCGATGAAGCCGGCGACGAAGAGGTTCGCCGGGCGGTCGTACATGTTGCGCGGGGAGTCGACCTGCTGGAGCAGACCGTCCTTGAGCACGGCCACGCGGTCGCCCATCGTCATGGCCTCGACCTGGTCGTGGGTGACGTAGACGGTGGTGATGCCGAGGCGGCGCTGGAGCGAGGCGATCTGCGTACGCGTCGACACACGGAGCTTGGCGTCCAGGTTCGACAGCGGCTCGTCCATGAGGAAGACCTGGGGCTCACGCACGATGGCGCGGCCCATCGCGACACGCTGGCGCTGACCACCGGAGAGGGCCTTCGGCTTGCGGTCCAGGTACTCCGTGAGGTCGAGGATCTTCGCGGCCTCCTCGACCTTCTGCCGGATCTCCGCCTTGTTGACGCCGGCGATCTTGAGCGCGAAGCCCATGTTGTCGGCGACCGTCATGTGCGGGTAGAGCGCGTAGTTCTGGAACACCATGGCGATGTCCCGGTCCTTCGGCGGCAGGTGCGTGACGTCGCGGTCACCGATGCGGATGGCGCCGCCGTTGACGTCCTCGAGCCCCGCCAGCATGCGGAGCGAGGTGGACTTGCCACAGCCGGACGGGCCGACCAGGACGAGGAACTCGCCGTCCTCGATGTGGATGTCGAGACCGTCGACGGCGGGCTTCGTGGAACCCGGGTAAATGCGGGTCGCCTTGTCGAACGAAACAGTGGCCATGGCTCAGAGGCCCCCTTCTACCGGCAGGAACGTGCCGGACGATCCGTTGTAGGAAGGTGGTGGTGTAGTCCACGCAGGTGGACTGGGTCAGGACGGTACCTGGCGTTCACCCGTCTGTCAGTACCTGGCGGACTGTGAACTTCGCGGAAATTTTCGACGGGGCGCCCTGGTGACCTGGGTACACTGCACGGGCGCCTCCTTAGCTCAGCTGGCCAGAGCAACGCACTTGTAATGCGTAGGTCGTCGGTTCGAATCCGACAGGGGGCTCTCTGGAAGCCCAGGTCGGATCACCTCTGACCTGGGCTTTTGTTGTGGGTGGAGGGGGCCGTCGCCGGTAGTTCCACGGTGACGCGCAGGCCGCCGTCGGGGCGTGGGGCGAGGCTCAGGGTGCCGTCGTGGGCCTGGGTGATGGTCTTGACGATGGCGAGGCCCAGGCCGACGCCCGCGTGGTCGGTGTGGATGCGTTCGGTGCCGCGCCGGAAGGGTTCGGCGAGGGTCGAGATCAGTTCCGGGGTGAGCCGGTCGCCGGTGTTCTCGACCGTGAGGATCACCGTTGTGGGGCGCACGCCCGTGGTGACCCGGACCGTGCCCCGGTCGGGCAGGTTGTGGACGATCGCGTTGTGGACGAGGTTCGTGGTCAGTTGCAGCAGGAGAGCCTCGGAACCGGTCGTCGGGGCGATGTCGCCGCAGGTCTCGAGGGTGACGCCGTTCTTCTCCGCGAGGGGGAGGAGGTTTTCGGTGGCTTCCTCCGCCAGCAGGGACAGGTCGACGGGTTCCCGCGTGAAGGACCGCTGTTCGGTACGGCTGACCAGGAGCAGTGCCTCGGTGAGGTCGATGGCCCGGGTGTTGACGGTGTGGAGGCGGTCGAGGACTTCGCCGGTGTCCTGGCCGGGGTCGGTGCGGGCCACGTCGATGAGGGCCTTGGAGATCGCGAGCGGGGTGCGCAGTTCGTGGGAGGCGTTGGCCGCGAATCTGCGCTGTTCGGCGACGTGGGCTTCGAGGCGGGCGAGCATCCCGTCGAAGGCGTCGGCGAGTTCGCGGAACTCGTCCTTGCGGCCGGGCAGCCGGATCCGGTGGGAGAGGGAGCCGGTCGCGGCGGTGCGGGTGGCGTCCGTGATGCGGGTCAGGGGGGCGAGCATGCGGCCGGCGAGGATCCAGCCGCCCAGGAGGCCGAACACCAGCAGGAACGCCATGACCGCGGCTGCCGTCGGGGCGAAGCCCTTCACGAAGAAGGTGCCCGGGGTCGCCTGCATCGCCCCGGTCTCGTTGTATCTGAACTGCCCGTTCCGCAGGAAGTACACCCCCACGGCGGACAGGGCCAGGACGCTGGCGAGCATGAGGAACCCGGCGTAGCTGAGGGCGAGTTTGAGGCGGACGCTCAGGCCGGGCGCTCTATCCACGGTCCGCTCCCTCGTGTCCGGTCCCCGACTGGGTGTCGATGCGGTATCCGACGCCGGCGACGGTGGCGATGATCCAGGGTTCGCCGAGGCGCTTGCGCAGGGCGGAGACGGTGATGCGGACGGCGTTGGTGAAGGGGTCGGCGTTCTCGTCCCAGGCGCGTTCCAGGAGTTCCTCGGCGCTGACGACTCCGCCCTCGGCGGCGACGAGGACTTCCAGTACGGCGAACTGTTTCCTGGTGAGGGCGACGTAGCGGCCGTCGCGGTAGACCTCTCGGCGGAACGGGTCGAGGCGCAGGCCGGCGATCTCGCGGACGGGAGGTCTGCTGTGGGCGCGTCTGCGGTCGAGCGCGCGGAGTCGCAGGGCGAGTTCCTGGAGTTCGAAGGGTTTGGTGAGGTAGTCGTCGGCGCCGATCCCGAAGCCGGAGGCCTTGTCGTCGAGGCGGTCGGCGGCGGTGAGCATGAGGATGGGCATGCCGCTGCCGGAGGCGATGATGCGTTGGGCGATCTCGTCGCCGGAGGGTCCGGGGATGTCCCGGTCGAGGACGGCGATGTCGTAGGTGTTGATGCTCAGCAGTTCCAGGGCGGTGCCGCCGTCGCCCGCGATGTCGGCCGCGATCGCTTCCAGGCGCAGGCCGTCGCGGATGGCTTCCGCCATGTAGAGCTCGTCCTCGACGATCAGCACACGCATGTCCTCGATGCTACGAGCGGGCGCATATCGCGGGCGTATCGAAAACCGCATACGTGCCGGCAACATCGCGCTGCTTTCACTGGTGGTGGATGTGTGCCGACCCCACTCAGGACCCGAGGACGACGTAGTGAGCAACACAGTGACCGGTGGTGAGCGTGACCAGGCGCGCGTGGACACGGCGGACACGGCGGACGCCGGGCAGGAGGGGCCCGTCCGCCGGATCGTTCGCGCCGGCCTCCGCCCTGGCCTGTGGAGGCGGGGCCCGGTGCTGGCCGCGCTGGCGCTGCTGCTCGGTCTGGTCATGCTGCTGCACGCGGGGATCCCGGACTACGGCGGTCTCGGCAGCCTGGTGGAGACGTTCCTGCCGTGGTTCGGTCTGTTCGTGCCGGTGCTGCTGGCGGGGGCGTTGTGGCGTCGGTCCGCGTCCGCGGTGGTCGCGCTGCTGCTGCCGGTCATCGTGTGGCTGAGCCTCTTCGGGGGGCTGCTCGGCGACAAGTCCCGCTCGGGCGGTGATCTCGTCGTGGTCGGCCACAATGTGGGCGCCGGCAACTCCGACCCCATCGGTACGGCGCGTGACCTGGCCGCGTCGGGGGCGGACGTGCTGGGGCTTGAGGAGATCACTACGCGGGCGGTGCCGGTGTACGAGAAGGCTTTGGCGGGGGCGTATCCGTACCACGTGGTGCTGGGCACGGTCGGGCTGTGGAGCAGGCTGCCGTTGTCGGACACCCGGGTGGTCGACACCGCGCAGGACGCCGGGCCGCTGGGGGCCACGAAGTCGGCGGCCGACAAGCTGCCCTCCAATCGGGCGCTGCGTGCCACGGTGGCGACGGACCGGGGCCCGCTGGTGGTGTACGTGGCTCACCTGGGGTCCGTGCGGGTGATGCCCCGGGCCGGGTTCTGGACGGACAGCCGGGACCGCAACGCGAAGGCGCTCGCGAGGGCCGTGGCCGCCGAGCGGAGCGGTCGGGTGGTGCTGCTGGGGGACTTGAACGGCACCACGGACGACCGTGTTTTCGCCGGTCTCACCTCGCGGCTGCACTCGGTCCAGGACAGGGCCGGGGACGGTTTCGGCTTCACCTGGCCGGCGGCGTTCCCGGTGGCGCGGATCGATCAGATCCTGGTGCGTGGGGTGGAGCCGGAGCGTTCCTGGGTGCTGCCGGCCACGGGCAGTGACCACCGTCCGGTGGCGGCCGCGATCAGTTGGTGAGGCGTGTGGAGGCGCTTCATGGCTGTGGCGCGTTCTCCGGTTCGGTGTCCGGTGGTCCCGGCAGCGGCAGTTCCCGGATCGCCGGGTCCGTGACACCGGACAGCAGGGCCTGTGCGAAGCGGTCCGCGCGCAGGACGCGGAAGGGGCGGGAGTGGTACGGCCTCGTCGTGGGGTCGATCGGGTCCGTGAGGCCGAGCTGGTTGTGCAGGGCGGCGACCGTCTCGTAGGCGGTGGCGAGACGGTGTTCGCGTTCGTGGTGGTCGGTGGCCGTGAGGGCGGCGGTGAGGACCGGGGTGAGGCGGTCGCCCGCGGTGGTGCGGGCGAAGGCGGTGCCGAGCCATTTGCCGTACGGGGGGTAGCGGCGGTCCATGAGGAGGCACAGGCGCATCAGGTGGCGGGCCAGGCGGGCGGCGACGACGGTCGCGCCGAGTTCGTCGCCGACCTCTGCGCAGCGGCCGACGAAGGCCTCCTCGTGGGCGATGCGCTGCCACTGGCAGGCCAGGACGTACCGCCACAGGTCGAGGGGGTACCAGCGCAGGGCGGCGCGCAACGGGGTGAGGGCGTGCAGGCCGTCGTGGAAGACGGCTCCGGCGGTGACCTCGGCGAGGCTTTGGGTGGGGGTGCGGAGCCAGTCGGCCGGGGTGATCCCGGTGGTCGGGTCGAAGCCGAGGGTGTCGGTGAACCAGGCGGAGACGTGGGTGATCTCGACGCGGTGGTGGACGGGGCCGTCGGTGGCGCGCATGACGCGGATGTCGCGGGTCTCGCCGGTGGGTGCGAAGTGGGTGGGGAAGCCGTGGAAGGTCTTCGGGAGGCGTTCGGCGAGGACGCGGCCGATCCGGGCCGCGTGGCGGGAGGCGTCCTGGGGGCGGAGGAAGAGCTGGAGGCGCGGGCCCCACTCGTGGTCGGCGGAGCGCGGGGTGTCGTAGCCGAGGACTTCGGAGCCGGGGCCGATGCGGGTGGCGGAGTGCGGGATGCCGGGCGCGGCCTGCGCGAGCAGGGGGCCCACCGCTTCGGTGTAGAAGCGGCGGGCCAGTTCGAGGCCGGGGACGAAGGCGGGGGTGGTCACGCGGTGCCGGACGCCTTGACGAGGGCTTCGTCGGTGAGGCGGTACACCGTCCACTCGTCCTGTGGGCGGGCGCCGAGGGACTCGTAGAAGTCGATGGCGGGGGTGTTCCAGTTCAGGACGGACCATTCGAGGCGCTGGTAGCCGCGTTCGACGCAGATGCGGGCGAGTTCGGTGAGCAGGGCCTTGCCGTGGCCGCCGCCGCGGGCGGTGGGGCGGACGTAGAGGTCTTCCAGGTAGATGCCGTGGACGCCGCGCCAGGTGGAGAAGTTGAGGAACCAGATCGCGTAGCCGACGACCGTGTCGGTGGAGTCGGTGGCCACGTGGGCGTAGGCGGCGGGATGGGGGCCGAAGAGGGCTTCGTGGAGTTGGTCCTCGGTCGCCGAGGCTTCCTCCAGGGCCTTTTCGTAGTCGGCGAGTTCGCGGATCAGGGTGTGGAGGGCGGGGATGTCGGCGGGGGTGGCGGGGCGGATCACGGCTGTCGGCTCCGGGGGGTGCGCAGGCGGTGGGCGATGTCGAGTTGGCGGGGTTCGAGGGGGCGGCCGTCCTCGATGTCCCAGAGGGCGTTCTGGAGGAGGCGTCCCAGGGTCCAGGCACGCGCGCGTGCGCGGTCCAGGCCGAGGACGTCGGTCATGGCGTCGAAGCGCCAGAGGACCTCGTCGGGCTCGTAGCGGTTGTCGAGGGCGGGCCACAGTTCGAACCCGGGGTCCCCGGCGAGGGGTTTGGGGTCGATGGCGAGCCAGGGGGCGCGCTCGGAGGCGAGGACGTTCTCGTCGTGCAGGTCCCAGTGCAGGAGCCGGTCGCCGGGTTCGTCGGCGACCTCGCGTACGGCGGCCGCGCAGTCGGCGACGGTACGGCGGGTCCGCGGGTCCGGGATGCGTTCGAGGGCTTCGGGGGTCCGGTCCAGCATGGTGCGCGCGATGTCGTCGAGCCGGCGCATTCCGGCGGGGGCGGGCTGTGCGGTCAGGTGGGCCAGCAGACGGGCGATGACCAGGACCGCGTCCCGGGTGCCGGGCAGGGTGGACAGCATGCGGGCGGAGTCGAGGCGCTCCAGGAGCATGGTGTGGGTGACCGGGTCGTGGTCGAGGAGGCGGACCGCCCCGTCGCCGTGCCACAGGCGCAGGGCGACGGGTTCGCCGGCGCTCTCCTCGTCGAGGAGTTGCAGCTTGAGGGCGGCCCGGGTGCCGTCCTCGCGGCGGACGACCGGCAGGACCAGGGCGGCGACCCCGTGCATCGGCGGGCCGTCCGGTGTGAGTTCCCAGCGTTCCAGGAAGTCCTCGATCAGCGTCGGCAGTCCGGCGATGAACTCCCGGCCCCGGTCGCCGTTGTAAAGCTCCTGTGTCGCCGCCAGTTCCTGCGGGATGTCGATCACGTGCCGGACCCTACCGGCGTGCGTGAATCGACTCATGCGAATTAACCGGGGTGTCCACAGGGTGTGGGCGTACGTCCGCAGCGCCCCCGGCACCCATGTGTGGCTGGCGGTCCTCTTCGTGACGACGGTGGCGTTGCACCACATGTCGCCGGAGTTCGAGGAGGAGTTCCTGCGGCAGCGCTCGACCAACATCCGTGAGCTGTCGAGCAATCCGGTGCGGGTGCTGGTCTCCAGCGCGATGTGGATCGACAGCGGGCACTGGCTGCCGTACGTCGTGCTCTACTCCCTCTTCCACGCGCCGGCGGAGCGCTGGCTGGGTACTTCGCGCTGGCTGGCGGTGTGCGCGGCGGCGCACGTCCTGGCCACGCTGATCAGCGAGGGCGCGCTGCTGTGGGGGATCCGGCACGGGATGGCGCCCGCCTCCGCGGTCAACACGCTCGACATCGGGGTGAGTTACGCGCTGGCCGGCGTGATCGCCGTGCTCGTGTACCGGATTCCGGAGCCCTGGCGGTACGTGTACGGCTTCGCGGTCCTCGTCGTGTACGCGGTGCCCCTGGTGACCGGGCGGACCTTCACCGATCTGGGGCACTTCACCTCGGTGCTGATCGGGTTCGGGTGCGGTCCGCTGGTCGCGGGGCGGGAGAAAGCACGGAATCCGAAGCAGACAGCGGGTGTGCCGGCGGGTTAACGTCCCAGGCCATGAGCAGCGGGGCCGTGAACGGCGGCATCTCCTTCTGGTACGCGGACGACGGCTTCCCCGGGGCGCGGGAGCCGCTCGGCGGTGACGCCTCGGCGGACGTCGTGATCGTCGGCGGCGGGTACACCGGACTGTGGACGGCGTACTACCTGAAGAAGGCGGTGCCCTTCCTGCGGATCACCGTCCTGGAGCAGAAGTTCTGCGGCTACGGCGCCTCCGGGCGCAACGGCGGCTGGCTCTACAACGGCGTCGCGGGCCGCGACCGGTACGCGCGACTGCACGGCCACGAGGCCGCCGTACGCCTCCAGAAGGCCATGAACGACACCGTCGACGAGGTCGTCCGTACCGTCGCCGAAGAGGGCTTCGACGCCGGGCTCCACAAGGGAGGCGTCCTCGAAGTCGCCCGTACACCCGCGCAGTTGGCGCGGCTGCGGGCCTTCCACGAGCACGAGCTGTCGTACGGCGAGAAGGACCGGGAGCTGTACGGCGCCCGGGAGACGGCCGAGCGGATCCGGGTCGCGGACGCGGTCGGCTCGTCGTGGACGCCGCACGGGGCGCGGGTGCATCCGGTGAAGCTGGTGAAGGGGCTCGCGGCGGCCGTCGAGTCCCTGGGCGTGGTCATCCACGAGCAGACGCCGGTGACGGAGATCCGGCCCAAGCACGCTCTCACGCCGTACGGCACCGTCCGCGCGCCCTATGTGCTGCGCTGCACCGAGGGTTTCACCGCCGCGCTGAAGGGCCAGAAGCGGACCTGGCTGCCCATGAACTCCTCGATGATCGCCACCGAACCGCTCACCGGCGAGCAGTGGGCGGCGATCGGCTGGGAGGGGCGCCAGACGCTGGGCGACATGGCGCACGCCTACATGTACGCGCAGCGCACCGCCGACGGGCGGATCGCGCTGGGCGGGCGCGGAGTGCCGTACCGCTTCGGGTCGCGCACCGACAACGACGGGCGGACGCGCGCCGAGACGGTCGAGGCGCTGCGGGAGATCCTCGTGGGCTTCTTCCCGATGCTGGCCGGAACGCGGATCGAGCACGCCTGGTCGGGTGTCCTCGGTGTGCCGCGCGACTGGTGCGCGTCGGTGACCCTGGACCGTTCGACGGGGATCGGCTGGGCGGGCGGGTACGTCGGCTCGGGCGTCGCCACCGCCAACCTGGCCGCCCGGACCCTGCGGGACCTGGTCCAACAGGACTCCGGGCAGGGCGGCCGGACCGAGCTCACCGAACTGCCGTGGGTCGGCCACAGGGTGCGCAAGTGGGAGCCGGAACCGCTGCGCTGGCTGGGCGTGCAGGGCATGTACGCCACCTACCGCACGGCGGACCGGCGGGAGTCGACGAGCCACAGCGCGCAGTCGTCGCGGCTGGCGCGGTGGGCGGACCGGGTCGCCGGGCGGCACTGACCCCTCCCGGGCGTCAGGGCTCAAGGACCACCTTTCCGGTGGTGCCGCGCGTCTCCAGCGCCCGGTGCGCGGCGGCCGCCTCGGCGAGCGGGAAGCGCTGTACGGCGGGGGTGAGGCGGCCCGCTGCGGCTTCGGTGAGGGCGCGCAGTTCGAGGGTGCGGATCGGGTCGGGCCCACCCGCCTTCCGCGCCATGACGGGTCCGAGGACCTGCTCGGAGACGCCCTCGACGAGGTACGGCCGGCCGTCGTGGATGCCCTCGCCGGACCAGCCGAAGACGATGTGCCGGCCCTGGTCGCCGAGGAGGCCGACGGACTCGCGGGCGATCTCGCCGCCCACGCCGTCGAAGACGACCGTGGCGGGCCGGCCGCCGAGGAAGGCGCGGACCTTGTCCGGCCACGCGGGGTCCGTGTAGTCGACGGCGAGGTCGGCTCCGTTGGCCTGCACCCGTGCCGTCTTCGCCGATCCGCCCGCGAGGCCGATGACGGTCGCCCCGGCGTTCTTCGCGTACTGCACGAGCAGGGTGCCGATGCCTCCGGCCGCCGCCGGGATCACGACCACGGAGCTGGGGCCGAGCTCGGCGAACTGGACGATCCCCATGGCCGTACGGCCCGTGCCGATCATGGCGACGGCCTGGGCGAAGTCGAGGTTCGCGGGGATCTCGTGGACGCGGTCGACATCGGTGACGGCGAGTTCGGCGTAGCCTCCGGGGGCGAAACCGAGGTGGGCGACCACCCGCTTGCCGAGCCAGAGCCCGGCGACGCCCTCGCCGAGGGACTCGACCGTGCCGGCGACCTCACGGCCGGGGACGGTGGGCAGGACGGTCGGCTCGGGCAGCGGTCCCTGGTGACCCTCGCGCAGGGCGGTGTCCAGGAGGTGGACTCCGGCCGCTCGTACGGCGATACGGACCTGGCCGGGGCCCGGTACCGGGTCCTCGGTCCGCTCGTACGTGAGGTTCTCGGCGGGGCCGAAGGCGTGCAGGCGGATGGCGTGCATGGGCGGAACCCTCCCGTGTGTCGGTGTGCGCCCACTCTCCGACCTCAAGCGTGCTTGAGGTCAAGGGCGTTGCGGCCCAGGGCCAGCGACACGGCGGTGAGCGCGCTGTTGAAGGAGACCTCCGAGAGCACCCCGGGCGCCGCGACCTGGTCGCCCGCGAGGTAGACGCCGTCGCCCCGGTCGATGGCGGGCCGGTCGCGCCAGCTGGTGCCGGGCAGGTCGACGGCTCCCGTACGGCCGTTCGCGACGGACTCCCGCCGCCAGGTGACGCGCTCGCGCCAGCCGTCGAAGGCGAGGTCCAGCAGCTCCTCCGCGCGCGCGACCCCGTCGGCCTTGGACTCGTGCGGGGCGATCGGGATCTGCCCCTGGAGGAGCTGCTCGCCCGCGGGTGCCAGGGTGCGGTCCTGGGCGGTGAACCGTTCGAGCCAGCCGGGGGAGTCGAGGTCGGAGACGGCGAAGGCGTCGCCGCGCCGGGTGCGCAGGGCGAGGTCGAGGAGGGTCGTACGGCCGCTCGGCCAGGTCAGCGAGTCGTCGTGAAGGAGGCGGCGGGCCGCGTCGAGGGAGGTGGCGACGACGACGGGGGTGTCGGTGGGCAGGGCGTCGACACGGGACAGGGTCTCCATCCGGACGCCCAGGTTCCAGGCGCGGGCGGCCATCCGGTCGACGACCGCGGCCCAGCCGCCGCGCGGGTAGTGCGCCTCGGGCGGCAGCTTGGTGGCGCGCCGGAGCCGTTCCTGCACGAACGCGGCGGACAGGGCGCCCGGGTCGTGGTGGAAGAGGGCGACGGCGGAGTAGTGGGCGGCGGCGCGGGCGCCCTCCTCGCCGGCCTGAGCGGTGGCCCACGACATGAAGTCCACGTCGACCGGCGCCTGTTGGGCGCCGCGGCGCAGCAGCTTGAGCATCGCGAAGGGCGGGGTGCGGCGGAGTGCGCCCTTGTGCCGCAGGCGCAGCCGGGCCGCCTCCAGGGGCGGGAGCGGGGCGAGCGGTCCGATGAGATCGCGCTGCTGGAGCCAGGACCAGTGCGGGCCGCCGTTGTAGAGGGCGTGCGGGCCGTCGTTCGTGCGGTACGGCCCCTCGGCGGTCCTGGCCCGGCCGCCGAGCGTGTGATGGGCCTCGTACACGGTGACCTTGGCGCCCGCCTCGGCGGCGGTGATCGCCGCGGTGAGCCCGGCGAGGCCGCCGCCGATGACGGTGATGCGGTGCATGGCTGGGGTCTCCCTCTGCTGTTCGGGGTCGGTTCGGGGTCGCTGGTTGTTCGGGGTCGGTGGTCGTGGCTTCGTCGGTATGACCGATCGAGGGCACCGGAATGTGACATGGGGGTTGTCCGCGCAGGTCAGGGGGGTTGTCAGTGGTGGGGTGCAGGATGCGGGGCATGGTGAGTCGAGGGACGGGCGCGAGCAGGGTGAAGGGGGCGCGGCGGCCGGAGGTGCGGCTGCCGCCGCTGGAGCCGTACGGGGGAGGGGAGCTGGAACCGGACGGGGACTACGACGGCCTGGAGTTCCTGGAGGCGGACCTCGCGGGGCAGGACGGGGCGGGGGCCCGCTTCATGGACTGCGCGCTGAGAAGCTGCGCGCTGGACGAGGCCCGGCTGCACCACGCCCGCTTCCTCGACTCGGTCCTCACCGGCATACGGGGCGTGGGCACCGACCTCGCGGAGTCGACCCTGCGTGACGTCGAGCTGATCGACGCCCGCCTCGGCGGGGTGCAGATGCACGGCGCTGCCTTGGAGCGGGTCGTGATCCGGGGCGGCAAGATCGACTACCTGAATCTGCGCACGGCCGTCCTGAAGGACGTCGTCTTCGAGAGCTGCGTGCTGGTGGAACCGGACTTCGGCGGGGCCCGCCTGGAGCGCGTGGAGTTCGTCGACTGCGCCTTGAAGGGCGCGGACCTCACGGCGGTGACCCTCAAGGACGTCGACCTGCGCGGCGCCGCGTCACTGGAGATCGCCCGGGGCGTGGACCGACTGGCGGGGGCGCTGATCAGCCCGTCCCAACTCCTCGACCTGGCACCGGTGTTGGCGGCGGAGCTGGGAATTCGGGTGGAGGGCTGACAGGGCTGGCGCCGGGTGGAGGGCTGACGGGACTCGCCCCGGGTGTCGGGCTGACGGGGCTCGCGCCGGGGTGGAGGGCCAGCTGACGGGACTCGCGCCGGAGACGGCACGATCTCACCCGTGTCCGGTGAGGGACCAGGTCAGCCGTCCGCCAGTACCCGCCGCAGTGCCGCCCTTCCCGCCGGTCCCCAGGTCGGTTTGCCTCCGGGCAGGCCCTTCTCGCCGGCCTGGCCGATGCTGAGGAGGCCGAAGGCGCTGCGGACCGCCCAGGCGCGGGCGCGTTGGACGAGGGCCGGGTCGTCGGTGCCGTAGGACGTGAAGAAGCGGGGGGCTGCGCCGTCCGGGAGGAGCAGCCAGGCGGCGGCGAGGTCGGTCGCCGGGTCACCGGCGCACAGTTCGCCGAAGTCGATCACGCCCGCGAGCGTCCCGTCCGCCGTGACGACGTTCGCGGGATGCAGGTCGCCGTGCAGCCACAGCGCGGGTTGCTGCCAGACAGGGGCGGCGAGGCCCGCCTCCCACACCCGCCGGACGAGGTCCGGTGCGAACTCGCCCAGGTCCATCGTCCTCAGCGCCCTGTCGACCCCGGCCGCGTGGGTCGCGAGGGGCACTCCCCGGTCGGGGTTCGCCGGGGCGTCGGTGGGAGCCGGGCGGTGCAGGGCGCGCAGGAAGCCGGCGAGGGCGTCGGCCGCGTGGTCGGCGCGGGTCACCGGGACGCGGTCGGCCGGGTCGCCGGGGACCCAGGTGACCACGCTCCAGGGGGAGGGGAAGCGGGGGGACGGCCGGCCGAGCCGGACCGGCGTCGGCACGGGGAGCGGGAGGAGCGGGGCTAGGGCGGGCAGCCAGCGGTGCTCCTTGACGAGGAGGTCCGGGGCGCGGGGTGTGCGGGGCACCCGTATCGCCAAGTCCTCGCCGAGACGCCAGAGTTCGTTGTCCCAGCCGCGGGCCGCGTGGTCGAGCGTCAGGTCCGCGAGGTCGGGGTGCTGCTCCCGCAGCAGGGACCGCAGCAGCCCCTCGTCGATCGGGATGCCGGTGCTGTCGGCGCTGCCCGTGGCTTCCGTGGTCACTTCACCCTCGGGAATCGTGCCTGGAGCGTCCAGATCGCCGGGTTCTCGCCCAGGTCGTCGTGCAGGTCGGTCAGATCCGCGATCAGGTCGTGCAGGAAGTCGCGGGCCTCCCGGCGCAGATCCGTGTGGGAGAAGGTGAGCGGGGGTTCCTCGGCCGGCATCCAGTCGGCCTCGATGTCCACCCAGCCGAAGCGGCGCTCGAAGAGCATGCGGTCGGTGGACTCGGTGAAGTCGAGCTCGGCGTGCTGGGGCCGGGAGGCGCGGGAGCCCGCCGGGTCCCGGTCGAGGCGTTCCACGATGTCGCACAGCGCCCACGCGAAGTCGAGCACCGGCACCCATCCCCAGGCTGTGGACAGTTCCCGGTCCTCCCTGGTGTCCGCGAGGTACACGTCCCCGCAGAACAGGTCGTGCCGCAGCGCGTGGACGTCCGCCCGGCGGTAGTCGGTCTGCGGGGGGTCCGGGAAGCGGTTGGAGAGGGCGTAGCCGATGTCGAGCACGTACGAGATGGTGTCACGCGGCCTCTCATAGGATCACCTGGTGCCCCGACCCGCGCCGCTCACCGCCCTCGCCCTGCTCCTCGCGGGCACCCTCGTCGCGTGCGACGGGGGAGTGCACGGCACCCCCGGCGCCCCTGGCCTGCGCGACCCGTACTTCCCGAAGGCCGGCAACGGCGGCTACGACGTCACCCACTACGACCTCGACCTCGCCTACGACCCGGACGGCGACCGGCTCTCGGGCACGGCGACCCTCACCGCCCGCGCCGGTCAGGACCTCTCCGCGTTCCACCTCGACCTCGACGGCCTGGACGTCGAGAAGGTCACCGTCGACGGCGACACGGCCCGCTGGAACCGCACCGGCCAGGAGCTGACCGTACGCCCGCACGACGACCTCGACGAGGGCCGCGTCTTCCGCGTGACCGTCCGCTACTCCGGCACCCCCCGGACGATCACCGATCCGGACGGCTCGGAGGAGGGCTGGCTGCCCACCGAGGACGGCGCGGTGGCCCTCGGCGAACCGACCGGCTCGATGGCCTGGTTCCCCGGCAGTCACCACCCGTCCGACAAGGCGTCCTACGACCTCACGATCACCGTGCCCGAGGGCCTCCGTGCCGTCTCCAACGGCGAGTTGACGCAGAGCAGGACCAGCGGCGGCCGTACGACGACCACCTGGCACACCGCCGAACCCATGGCGAGCTACCTCGCCACCCTCGCGATCGGCGACTACGACATCCACACCTCCACCCTCGCCGACGGGCTGCCCGTGTACACCGCGGTGGACCCGGAGGAGGCCGACGCGAGCCGGAAGGTGCTGGCACAGATCCCCGCGGTGCTGAAGTGGGCGCAGGACACCTTCGGCCCGTACCCCTTCTCGTCCACCGGCGCGATCGTCGACCGCCAGGGCGACGCGGGGTACGCGCTGGAGACCCAGAACCGCCCCTACTTCCCCGGCGCCCCCGACACCGGGACCCTCGTCCACGAACTCGCCCACCAGTGGTACGGCGACTCGGTCACCCCGAGGACCTGGCGGGACATGTGGCTCAACGAGGGCTTCGCGACCTACGCCGAGTGGCTGTGGGCGGAGGACCACGGCGGAGACAGCGCGCAGGAGACCTTCGACGCCCTCTACGACCACGGCGAGGACGACCACGAGGACCTCTGGGACTTCCCGCCCGGCAAGCCGTCCGGCGCCGCGCACCTCTCCGACAGCCCCGTCTACCAGCGCGGCGCGATGGTCCTCCACAAGATCCGGCAGCGACTCGGCGACACCGCCTTCCGTGCCCTCCTGCGCGACTGGGCCACCACCCACCGCCACGGCAACGCCGACACCGAGGACTTCACGTCGTACGTCGAGGACCTCGCCCCCGACGAGGACTTCGGTCCGGTCTGGGAGGAGTGGCTGTACGGGGACGGCAAGCCGACGGAACCCTGATGCCGTCAGCCTTCCGCGCGGCCCCCACCGGCTGACAGCTTCTTGCACAACACCGCGCAGGGGCGGGCGTGTTGGCGGTCCGGGCGGTGGTCGACGACCTCGTAGCCGAGGGCGGTCCAAAAGGCGAGGGCGCGGTCGTTGCCGTCGAGGACGGCGAGGCGTACGGCGGTGCGGCCCTCTTCCCGGAAGCGGTTCTCGACGAGTCGCGCCAGTTGCTGCCCGTAGCCCTGCCGGTGCACGCCCGCGTCGATCATCAGCAACCCGATCCACGGGTCCGGGTCGGCCGGGTCGGGGTGGTGGGCGAGGGTGATCGCGATGCCGACCAGCCGGCCCTCGCTCCGCGCCAGCAGCACCTCCGCGTCCGGATGCGCGAGCTCCTCGGCCAGCGCCGCCGCCACCTGCTCCGGCCGGATGTCGTCCGGGTCCGGGAAGTCACCGCTGAGCGCGAAGAACTCGTGGTTGGCGGCGTAGAGAGCGGTGAGCTCGGTCAGGAGGGGGCCCGGGATGTCGTGGTCGGGGGTGAGGTCGAGGGGGTGAGGAGCATGCGGGGCAGAGTAGTTGAGCGACTGTGACGCCCAGGCCCCGTCGTTTGGATCAGGCCGTGGGGTGGCGGCGGGCGCGGAGCCAGTGGGCACCCTTCACGGCGTAGACAGCGGTCAGGAGCGGGAAGCCTGCGAGGCCGAGCCAGAACCAGGATCGCTCCACCGTGAAACTCAACAGGCTGCCGCCGAAGAGCAGCAGGGAGCCGGCGACCTCCAGCAGGTCAAGGCGCGCTTTGAAACGCATCGCGGAGTTGGCTTCCCGCAGTCGATGAATGACGGGGAAGAGACCGAGGACCTGCCATAAGAACAGAACGAGAAAGATCCAGACGAACCAACCGGGTATGCCCACGGCGCGCACTCTATCGGCCGCCTGGAACCCTCCGGAGGAAGATCCGAAAGGAGCACCCTAGTCCTGGTAGCGCGGCAGGCCGTCCGTCGGGATCGTCCAGTCGCCGATGGTGACGTCCTCGCCGTAGACGAAATCCTTGCGGGTCGCGTAGCGCGGTCCGTCGGGGGTGGAGTGGATGTCGGTGAGGACGGCGCCGGTGGCGCTGCGCGGGTCGAAGATCGCGTAGATGGGGATGCCGATCAGGGGGTAGTCGCGCATCTTTCCGACCCAGTCGTTGTCGGGGTTGGAGCGGGAGACGACCTCGATGGCGGCGATGAGGGTGCGTGGATCGATGGAACCCTCGACGTCCAAGTCGTCCCATGCGATCACCATGACGTCGGGGTGACGTGTGATTCCTTCTGGTGCGTTCTCCACATCCGGTGTGCCGTTGTGTGCCAGCAACTCGTCCGGCATGACCCTCTCCAAACGGCGGCTGATATGGGCTGCCGTCACTTCGTGGGGTCCCCCCGGCGACATCATGTCGTGGACGATTCCTTCCTTGGTGATCTCGAATTTTCCGGGGAGGTTGTCGTCCATGGACTGAACGACGTCTCGCATGGCTCGGTAGACGTGGGAAGCGCTCTGCTGCGCGTCGTCCGGGGCGATGGTCATGGCGCTCGCTCCTCGTCTGTGCCCAGGGTCCAGAATCGTCACGTCCATGCTAGGCGGCCCCCGGGAGATCGCCTCGGCAGTCGCGGCAGCGGCCGGGGGGCGCGGAAGGCGCGGTCGCAGCTGTCGCAGGTCTGGAGCGGGTGTCGGATTTCCGGGGGTGGGGCCGGGGGCCGGATCGGGGGCGGGGGTGGCAGCTGGGCGGTGAGGCGGTGGGCCAGGAGGGCCGCCGGGCGTTGCAGCGGTTCCATGGGGAGGCGCGCGGTCAGGGCGTCCCGTACGGCGGTGGGGGTCAGGTCCCGTTCCAGCCAGGCGGCGACTCCGGGGGCCAGGTGTTCCGTGTCCGTGGCCGACAGGAGCAGGCGGGGGTCGTGGCGGCGCAGGGTGCTGAGCAGGTCGATGGCCCGCTGAAGGAGGGCGGGGGCCGGGTAGCCGGGCTGCGGTACGGCGGGCAGGAGCCGCTTGCGGGCCGGTTGCCGTTTCTTCGGCGGCCCGGGGGCCTGGTCCTCGCCGGCCCGGCCGCGGTGACCTGGCCGGTTGCAGGAGATCGTGCGGGTGACGATGCGGCCACCGGAGACGCGTTCGCGGCTACGGCGCAGGTAGCCGTGGGTCTCCAGGTCCCGCAGGGCGGCGGCGATACGGTCCCTGCCCTCCGGGAAGCGGGCCGCGAGCGTCTTGATGTCCACGGGGGCACCGGCGGGGAGGGACTGGATGTACAGGGCCAGGCCTCTGGCTACGAGCGAGAGCTCCGGGTGCTGGGCGAGGTGGTTGCCGATGACCGTGAAGCGGGTGGTGTGCCGGGCGTTCTCGTGAACGAGGCCCCCCGCGTGGGAGTGGTTTTTGCCCGCGTTGCGGGACCGGGCGCGCGAGGGCGCGCTAGGGTTTTGGGTGTCCATCGGGAAGGTCTTTTCTTCCTTGGTGGGCGCCACCGGGAAGGTCTCTTCTTCCTTGGTGGTCAGGCCCTCGCATCGGGATGCCAGTCCCAGCGAGGGCCGTTGCATGTCTGCGGTTGTGTTGCGCCGACTGTAGGGCAGGCAACCGGGGCGAAATCCAGCTGAGTTGGCGATGTTCACTCGCCCGGGTGAGCTGCGCCGCGAGGCGGGAGGAAAGGTGGGGCTTGGTCTGGGTTCTTTCTTCCCAGGGTTCTTTGGGAAAGGCCGCCCGCGCCACCGATGTACGGGTTTCCGGGATGCGGTGACAGGGCGATTTCCGCCCACACCGTCTTGCGCGGACGGGGGCCCGGGGCCACGCCCCAGCGGTCGGCGAGCGCGTCCACCAGGACCAGGCCCCGGCCCGACTCGGCGTCCGGTGCGGGGAGTTCGGCGCGCGGCAGACGGTCACCCCGGGTGTCCGTGACCTCGATGCGCAGGGTGCCCCCGACGACGTACAGCGTCACGCGGAAGTCCCGCCCCGGGACCCGGCCGTGCGTGGCCGCGTTCACCGCCAGCTCCGCCACGATGTGCTCCGCGGGGTGCAACGGGAGTCCCCACTCACGGAGTTGCTCCGTCGCCAGCAGTCGGGCCAGGCGGGCCCCGCGGGGCGTGGGGGAGAGCAGGACGCTGAAGTTCCTGATGACGGCGGTTTCTTGATTCACGTCACTCAGCGTGGTGGCGCTCGCTTACCGTAAACAGTGATCGAGTCGATACGTACGGTGACTGTCCGGAAGCTGTCCGGTCGTGTCCGGGCTGTCGGAGGTCGTCGCAAGGGTAGGGGCGCGGGATGAGTGTGGATGGCGAGACGGTCGACCCGGACGACGAGTGGGGTGTCGCGGTCATCGCGACGGTCGGGAGGCAACTGAAGCTGCGACGCGAGGCCGTGGGGATGCGGGCCGCGGAGTTCGGAGAGGCGGTGGGATACGGCGAGGACCTCGTCTACAAGATCGAGGGCGGCAAGCGGATTCCCCGGCAGGAGTATCTGGACAGGGCGGACGAGGTGTTGGGGGCCGGTGGGCTGCTCTCCGCGGCCTGGGAGGACGTCAAGAAGGTCCGGTACCCCAAAAAGGTGCGGGAGCTGGCCAAGTTGGAGGGGCAGGCCGTCGAGATCGGGGTGTACGAGTGCAACAGCGTCCATGGGCTGTTGCAGACACCCGAGCATGCACGGGCCGTGATCTCCGCCGCGCAGCCGCCCTATTCGCCGGACGACGTGGAGCGCATGGTGACCGCTCGGGTCGCGCGGCAGTCGGTCTTCGATCGCGTTCCGGCGCCGTCCATCCATTTCGTGCTGGAAGAGGCGGCCCTGCGTCGTCCCATCGGAGGCACAATGGTGTGGCGACGCCAGCTCGAACACCTGCTGGAGGTGGGGCAGTTGCACAACGTCGTGCTTCAGGTGATGCCGCTGAACTCCGAGGTGCACTCCGGTCTGGACGGAAAGATCGAGATGCTCAAGTTTCCCGATGGCACGGCGGTTGGGCGTTCCGACGGTCGCGCGACCTCGGATCCGAAACAGCTGCGCATCCTGGAACTGCGGTATGGCACGATCCGCGCGCAGGCTCTCTCACCAAGAGAGTCGCTGGTCCTCATCGAACAACTGCTGGGAGCAACATGATCCGTAAGTCCGCTGCCGGGGACGTCTCCGACCTGGCGTGGTTCAAGAGCAGCTACAGCAGCGGCAATGACGGCAACTCCTGCGTCGAGATCGCGGTAGCACCCCGCACGGTCCACGTCCGTGACTCCAAGAACGACACCGTCGGCCCCCGCCTGGCCTTCACCCCGGCCAGCTGGACCGCGTTCGTGTCGCAGACCTGACGCCGGAGCCCCCGGCCGGTACGGCCGGGGGCTCCCGCTCAGCTCAGCGCGGCGACACGTCAGACGTTGACGCCGAAGTCCTGGGCGATGCCGACCAGGCCGGACGCGTAGCCCTGGCCCACCGCGCGGAACTTCCACTCCGCGCCGTTGCGGTACAGCTCGCCGAAGACCATCGCCGTCTCCGTGGCCGCGTCCTCGGAGAGGTCGTAGCGGGCGATCTCGGCGCCGCCGGCCTGGTTGACGATGCGGATGTAGGCGTTGCGGACCTGGCCGAAGTTCTGCGAGCGGTTCTCCGCGTCGTAGATCGAGACCGGGAAGACGATCTTGTCGATGTCGGCCGGGAGGCCGGCCAGGTTGACGTTGATCGCCTCGTCGTCGCCGGCGCCTTCGCCGGTGCGGTTGTCACCGGTGTGGACGATGGTGCTGTCCGGGGTCTGCTTGTTGTTGAAGAACACGAAGTGGGCGTCGGAGTAGACCTTGCCCTGCGTGTTGACCGCGATCGCCGAGGCGTCGAGGTCGAAGTCCGTGCCGGTGGTGGTGCGGACGTCCCAGCCGAGGCCCACGGTGACGGCGGTCAGGCCCGGAGCCTCCTTGGTGAGCGAGACGTTGCCACCCTTGGACAGGCTTACAGCCATTGTTGGGAGTCCCTTCCCTCGTTAAGTAACGGGCACGAAGCTACAGCTACCTCTATGAACGCCGCGAGCGGTGTCGAAGGTTCCCCGCTTCTTTACTTTCTTTACCCAAGCGGACGCGGGCGGCGGACAGGGGATATTGGGGTGACGTGGACCGGTCAGAGGCGGGAACATGGACCCCATGTCCGGTCCTTACGTCATCCGCGGCTCCGTCTCGCTTCCCGAGGCCGAGCTCATGTGGCGTTTCTCGCGGTCGTCCGGTCCGGGCGGTCAGCACGTCAACACCAGTGACTCCCAGGTGGAGCTGCGCTTCGACCTCGCCCGCACCGAGGCCCTGCCCGACGTCTGGAAGCAGCGGGCCCTCACCAAGCTGGCCTCGCGGCTCGTCGACGGGGTCGTGACCGTACGGTCCTCCGAGCACCGCTCGCAGTGGCGCAACCGGGAGACCGCGGCCGTACGCCTTGCGGCGCTGCTGGCGGAAGCGACGGCGCCGCCGCCGAAGCCTCGGCGGCCGACGCGGATTCCTCGTGGGATCAATGAGCGGCGGTTGCGGGAGAAGAAGGCGCGGTCGGACACGAAGCGGGGGCGGTCGGGGCGGGACTGGGGGTAACAGGCCGTCTGTAGGGCGCGGCGCCGTCGTGGCTTGTCGCGCAGTTCCCCGCGCCCCTACGGGGCGCGTCACATTCTCGCCGTCTCATCCGTCAACTCATCGACGGCGGACGACGACGAGAGCGGTGACCCATGGGCGACGAGGACTTCCAGGCCGAGCGGTTCGAGGCGCACCGCGGACAGTTGCGGGCGGTGGCGCAGCGGATGCTCGGGTCGGTCGCCGAGGCGGAGGACGCCGTGCAGGAGGCCTGGGTGCGGATGAGCAGGTCGGACACCACGCACGTCGACAACCTCGGCGGCTGGCTGACCACGGTCGTCGGGCGGGTCTGCCTCGACATGCTCCGCGCCCGCAGGTCCCGTGCCGAGCAGCCGTTGGAGCCCGAGGTGCCGGTCGCGGCCGCCGTTCCCGATCCCGAGCAGGACGTCCTCCTCGCCGACTCGGTCGGCAGCGCCCTGCTCGTCGTCCTCGACACCCTCACCCCCGCCGAACGGCTCGCCTTCGTCCTCCACGACCTCTTCGCCGTCCCCTATGACGAGATCGGCGGTGTCGTCGGCAAGTCCCCGGCGGCCACCCGCCAGCTCGCCAGCAGGGCCCGGCGCCGGGTGCGGGGCGCCCAGGCCACCGACGCCGATCCGGCGCGTCGGAGGGAACTCGTCGACGCCTTCCTCGCCGCCGCGCGTGACGGTGACTTCGAGGGGCTGCTGGAGGTCCTCGACCCGGATGTCGTGGTGCGCACGGAGGCCGGGGTGACGGCGGGGGCCCTCGCCGTGGCCAAGGGGGCGACCGGCTACGCGCGGCACATCACCGGTGTCGCAGTACCGGCTCTCGTGGCGGGCCGCAGCGGCATCGCGCTGCTGCGGGACAACCGGGTGGAGCGGACCCTCGCGTTCACGTTCGTACACGACCGGATCGCCGTGATCGACATCACCACGGACCCGGCGAGGGCGGCACGGCTGGACGTCACCCTTCTCTAGCCTCTAGGCGAGGTCCAGGACTCCCACCGTCTCTCCCTCGCTCAGTTCGCCGGTGCGGCGGAAGCCGAGCTTCAGGTAGAACTCCGCCGGGCCCTCGGGACCCTCGTGCCAGGTGACGTACAGCTCCTTCGTGCCCCGGCGGCGCAGCTTTGCGGCGACGGACTCGACGGCGAAACGGCCGTAGCCCTGGCCCTGGGCGTCGGCCGCGATGTTCAGGCGCCACAGCCCGGAGCGGCGCACGGTGCCGCCGTCGGCGTGCCAGTCGATGTCGAGGAAGGCCATCAGGAAGCCGACCGTGCGGTCACCGTCGACGATCAGGCGGGGCCAGGCCACGCCCGGGGGATGGACGTACGCCTCGGCGAGGGACTGCATCACGGGGGAGACCGCGAATTCCTGCTCGGGGCGGACGCGTATGCCGGTCGCGGTTTCGAAATTCCCGGGTGTGACCTCTTCGAGGCGCGGTGCGAATGTCATCCGGGGACCTTAGGGCGGGTCAGTGGCGCGCTGCCACTGAATTCATCCCAACTGCCGGTACCTGCCGCGGAAATACGTGAGCGGGCCGCCGTCCGCGCTCGGAACGTCAGCCGTCAGGACGCGGCCGATCACCAGGGTGTGGTCGCCGGCCTCCACCCGCTGTTCGGTGCGGCACTCCAGCGTGGCCAGGGCGCCGCCCACCAGAGCGGCGCCGGTCGCGGCGCCGCGGACGTACGGGATGTCCTCGAACAGCAGGCGGTCGCTGATGCGGCCCTTCATGGCGAAGCGGCCCGCGATGTGCCGCTGGCTCTCGGACAGGACGGACACCGCCCACAGCGGCTGCTCGTCGAGCAGGTCGTCCATGCGGGAGCCGGTACGCAGGCTGACCAGCACCAGAGGCGGGTCCAGGGAGACGGACAGGAAGGCGGTCGCGGTCATGCCGACGTCCTCGCCCTTGGGTCCCTCGGCGTCGAACGGGGGCTCGAACGCGGTCACCAGGACCACACCCGCGGCCAGCCGGGACATGGCGGCGCGGAACTCGTCGTTGCTCACCCCCACAGCATGCCCGTAGGTGGGCGAGGGGATCATCGGGGCGGTGGGGACGTGAGTGTTCGACACACCGGAAACGCTAGTCCGGGTGCCGCGCGCCCCGCATCGGGCCTTCGCCCGAGACCGGACCTAGGTCTCCCGGCGGACCGCCTACCAGCGCCTCCACAAACACCCAAACTTTGTGTGCAGTAAGCGCACGGGAAAAACGCAGAAACACCGTTCAATTGCTCAGCTTTCACTGTGACTTGAGTCACAAGAGAAGCCAATTGTTGACCCTGTGTACCGAGCGGGCAGCGCGCTGTGATTCAGTGGCTGGACAGATGACCCTTGATTCACTGCGAGGTCTCGGGGGGAGGGCGAGCAATGGAGAGCGAGTCGGAGCCGTACGTCCGCCTTGCGTCCCTGCGACAGCTGCACCAGGTCATGGCCGACATGAACACGGCCCGCAGCCTGGCCGACACACTGCAGACCGTCGCGAACGGCGTGGTCACCGCACTCGGTTATGAACTGGCGTGCGTCAATCTCGTGCGCCCCGACGGGGACCTCGTGGTCGCGGCCTTCGCCGGGAACCAGGCCGCCGAAGCGCTGATCACCGGTCGGGTGGGCTCCCGCGAGTCCTGGGAACGCCGGCTGAGCATGGGAGAGACCTGGGGCGACCTGGTCTTCATCCCGCACACCGAGGGCTGGATCCTCGACGACGACGACGTCCCGCAGTGGTACACCGACGGTCCCGCGCCCCGCTTCGAGGACGAGTGGCACCCCTCCGACCGGCTGTTCGCGCCGATGTACACGCCGGGCGTGCAGGGCGGCCAGTGCGGCGAACTGATCGGCGTGCTCTCCGTGGACCGACCGCGCAACGGCCGCAGGCCGGGCGCGTGGGGCCGCGAGGCGCTCCAGATGTACACGTTCCAGGCCGCCATCGCGATCAGCAACGCGCGCCTGCGCGCGAACATGCAGCGTGCGCTGGTCAGGCTCGAAAGGGAGCAGCAGGCCCTCAGGGCCAGCGAGGAAAGCTTCCGGCAGGCCTTCGAGTACGCCCCCTCCGGCATGGCCATCGCCGAGATGGGCGGCGACCAGCACGGCCGCATCCTGCGCACCAACGACGCCCTGTGCCGTCTGCTGGGCCGCCCCGCGTCCGCGATGCGCCGCTACTCCTTCTCCGACCTCGTGCACCCCGAGGACATAGGCACCCTGCTGCGGACCTCGGCGGAGGGCGGACGGGCCGAGCTCCGCCTGGCGCGCCGCGACGGCACCTACGTCTGGGTGTCCCTGCGCAACTCCGTCGTCGCCGACGCGGCCGACGGCCCGCGCTTCCTGCTCACCCACGTCGAGGACATAGAGGAGCGCAAGCGCCGCGAGCTCCAGCTCGCCCACCGCGCCTCCCACGACTCGCTGACCGGCCTGCCGAACTCCGCGGAGCTGCGCTCGCGGCTGTCCTCCCGGCTCTGTCAGCGCCCCACCCACACGGGCGCCCTGGAGTCCGTCGACGCGGCCTTCGGGCACCCGGCCTTCGACGCGGGCGGCCACGGCTTCGACTTCCGGCAGGGCGGGACCGAGGCGTACGACACCTTCGACCACCATGTGCACACCGTCGCCCCCCAGGGGGAGCGCGACGACGGCTCCAAGGGGCTCGCGGTCCTCTTCTGCGACCTCGACGGCTTCAAGTCGATCAACGACCGGTTCGGGCACAACGCGGGTGACGCGGTGCTCATCGAGGTCGCCCGGCGGCTGTCCCAGTGCGTCCGCGACGGCGACACCGTGGCCCGGCTCGGCGGCGACGAGTTCGTGATCCTCGCCGACGGCCTCGGCAAGGCCGACGCGGCCGACCTCGCGGTCCGCCTGCGCAACGAGATCATCCAGCCCATCCGGGCCGAGGGACGGGCCGTGCGGGTGGGTGCCAGCTTCGGTATCGGCTGGGCGCACTGCGGCATGACCGCGGACGAAGTGCTGAAGTCGGCCGACGAGCGGATGTACGTCGAGAAACGATCTCGTCCCAAACAACACAGACGCGCGGGCTGAGCCCCAGGTCAGCGAGCCGATGCGATCCGAGTCACCCGTTTGGGCCATCTGGAGCGGGTAGGCTCGCCATTCTGACTCCACGTATCGCATCCGATCCGCACCTGTTGAGGAGTACCAAGGGATGACGTCCGGCAACAACGGCGCGAGCACGCCAGAGGACGAAGACCCGTTCGGCTACCTCTACGCCGACGGCCAGGCCAACGGGGCCCAGCCGCCCTCCGGCGGCGGCTACGGCTACGGCTACCCGAACTCCGTCAACCGGACGCGCGCGGTCGGCCAGCGGCAGTACGGCCAACAGCAGGCACCGGCCGCCCCGAACGGCCCGTACGGCCAGGTTCCGCAGCAGCAGGGCCAGGTCGGCTACGGCCAGCCCAGCGCGCACTACCAGGCCCCCGAGACCCTCCCGGGCGGTGCCCCCACCAGCCAGCAGCCCATGCCCGGCTACAGCGGCGGCGGCCGCAGCGGTGGCCCCAACACCAAGGGTCTGCTGATCGGCGCGATCGCGGTCGTGGCCGCGGTGGTCATCGGCATCGCCATCGCCATCGCGGGCGGCGACGACAACAAGGACGACAAGGGCAACGAGGCGGCGACGACGCCGAGCGTCTCGCAGAGCTCGAAGCCGAGTCCGTCGAGCAGCGCCGGCGCCGACGCCGAGGAGCTGCCGAAGGCCGACGCGAAGACGATGCGGCTGGAGGGCGGCACGACCCTCGCCTCCGACGTGAAGGGCGCCCAGTCCGACGGCGGCGTCTACGTCCAGGGCTTCAACCAGGTCGGCGCCTCGGTCACCTGGACGGTCAACGGCATCAAGAAGGCCGGCACCTATCGGGTCTACGTCCGCTACGGCCTCCCCGCCGAGGACGCCAACGCGACGGTGACGGTCAACGGCAAACCCTCCGCCCGGCCGTTGAACATGAAGAACTTCGGTGGGCTTCCCGCGAACGAATGGCAGGAGACCTGGGCGCAGGTCTCCCTGACCAAGGGCACCAACACGATCCAGCTCTCGTGCCAGCAGGGCAACAAGTGCAACGCGCTGCTCGACCAGTTCTCCGTGACCGAGAACGTCGACCAGTAGGTCACGCCGCGCTGACCTCCCCCGTGACCGTCACCCGCCCCAGCAGGTCCTCGTAGGCCGCCCGGTCGAACTCGCCGGCCGTCGGGGACAGGACCGTCGCCGCCGACAGGGCTACCGCTCGGGTCAGGCGGTCCGGCCAGGGGAGTTGTTCCACCAGGCCCGACAGCAGGCCCGCCGCCACCGAGTCGCCCGCGCCCGTCGGGTTGCCGTGGACCGGGGCGGGCGGGGTGGCGCGCCAGCGGCCCTCGGGGGTCGCCGCGAGGAGGCCCTCCTTGCCGAGGGACGCGACCACCGCCCGGGCGCCTCGCCGCCGAGCGTCCTGCGTCGCGCGCAGCGGCTCGTGGGAGCCGGTCAGTTCGGCGAGTTCCTCGATGTTCGGCTTCACGATGTCGGGGCGGGCGGCGACCCCGCGGCGCAGCGCCTCGCCGCTGGTGTCCAGGAGGACAGGGACCCCGGCCGCCTTCGCCGTGCGGATCAGGCCCGCGTACGCCCCCACCGGCACCCCCGGCGGCAGGCTCCCGCACAGGGCCACCGCCGCCACGGACGGGACGAGATCCTCGTACGCCTCCTGGAAGGCCGACCACTCCGCGGGCGTCACCGTCGGGCCCGGTTCGTTGAGCTGGGTGGTGTCGCCGGAGCGTTCGTCCACGACGGCGATCGTGCGCCGGGTCGGGCCGGTGACCGGGACGAGCGCGTCCACCAGGCCCGGTACGCGGGTGAGGCGGTCCTGGACCGAGCGGCCGGTGGCGCCGCCCGTGAAGCCGGTGACCGTCACCTCGTGGCCGAGGGCGGCCAGCACCCGGGCCACGTTCAGGCCCTTGCCGCCGGGACGTTCGCTGACCTCGGTGACCCGGTGGCTGGTGTGCGGCCGCAGTGACCGTACGCGATAGGTGATGTCGAGAGCGGTGTTCAGCGTGACCGTGAGGATCACCCGGGCCGACCTCCCCCGAAGACGAAAACGTGCCCGTCCAGTCTCCCAGGACGATCCCGGCCCCAACAGCCGGACACATCACCCCAGTTGGGGACCGACCACCCATTCTCCCCGGCGCATGACGCCCTTGAGGTCGAAATGACGGTCGAGGAGGACCAGGTCGGCGTCCTTGCCGGGCTCCAGTGAGCCGATGCGGTCGGACATGCCGAGCAGCCGGGCCGGGTTGGCGGAGATCGCCGCGACCACGTCCTCGACCGGCAGCCGGTCGACGGTCACCGCCCGCTTGAAGGCGCGGTCCAGGGTGAGCGTCGAGCCGGCGATCGAACCGCCCTCGACCAGGCGGGCGACCCCTTCGCTGACCTCGACCTCCAGGGGGCCGAGCATGTAGCGCCCGTCGCCGAAGCCGGCCGCGTCCATGGCGTCCGTGATGAGGGCGACCCTCTGCGCACCCGCGTGGTGGAACGCCAGTTGCAGCGCGGCCGGGTGGAGGTGCGTGCCGTCGTCGATGAGCTCGACCGTGATCCGCTCGTCCTCCAGGAGGGCGGTGATGGGGCCGGGGGTGCGGTGGCCGAGGGGCGGCATCGCGTTGAAGAGGTGGGTGGCCACGGTCGCGCCCGCGTCGATCGCCTCGACGGTCTGCTCGTAGGTCGCGTCCGTGTGGCCGATCGCCGCGATGACCCCGTGCTCGGCGAGGAGACGTACCGACTCGATGCCGCCGGGGAGCTCGGTGGCGAGCGTGAGCATCCTCGCCTGCCCGCGCGCCGCGTCGATCAGCTTGCGGACCTCCGCCGGGTCGGGGTCGCGCAGGAGCTCCTGGGAGTGCGCACCCTTGCGGCACGGGGAGATGAACGGGCCCTCGAAGTGGATGCCGGCGATGTCGCCCTGCTCGGCGAGTTCGGAGAGGAGACCGGCTCGCTGGGCCAGGAAGTCCATGTCGCCGGTGACGGTGGAGGCGACGAGGGTGGTGGTGCCGTGGGTCAGGTGGGTGCGGATGCCCTTGAGGATCTCGTCGGGGGTGCCGGAGGTGAAGGAGGCTCCGCCGCCGCCGTGGTTGTGCAGGTCGACGAAGCCGGGGACCAGCCAGTGGTCGGTTACGTCTATGACCTGGGCGTTTTCTGGGGCGGTAGCGGTGATTCGGGTGCCGTCGATGACGACTTGGCCGTTCTTGACCGTTCCCGTGGGCAGGACCACGGTCGCGCCGGACAGGACGAGGGGGGTCTTGTCCGTTGCGGGGTGCGGGTGCGTCGTGGCTTGTCGCGCCCGCGCGGCGGTAGCCGCAAATTCGACGCTGTCCCGCGCCCCTGAGTCGGCTGCCATCAGGGCGTTACCTCCGTACCGTCGGTCTTGTTGAGGAGATCCCAGGCCAGGAGGCCGGCGCCCAGGCAGCCCGCCGTGTCGCCGAGTGCCGCGGGGACGATCGTCGGGAGCTTCTGGAAGGTGACCCGGCTGCGGACCGCCTCCCTCAGCGGTGTGAACAAGGTTTCCCCCGCCTCCGCCAGGCCGCCACCGATGATCAGGGTGCGGGGGTCCAGGAGGGTGAGGGCGGTGACCAGGCCGTCGGCGAGGGCGTCCACGGCGTGCTGCCAGACCTCCCGGGCCTGCCGGTCCTCGGCCTCCACCGCCTTCGCGCAGTCCGCCGCGTCCGCCGCCGGGTTCCCGGTGACCGCGGCCCAGGCCTCGCTGACGGCGGCCGCGGAGGCGTACCGCTCCAGGCAGCCGCGCTGGCCGCACGGGCAGGGCGTGCCGTCCGGGCGTACGACGATGTGGCCGATCTCGCCCGCGAAGCCGTGGGCGCCCGCCTCCACCCGCCCGGTGATGCCGATGGCGCCCGCGATGCCGGTGCCGAGGGCGACGAAGAGGAAGCGGTCGGTGCCCCGGCCGGCTCCGATGCGGCCCTCGGCGAGGCCGCCGGTGCGGACGTCGTGGCCGAGGGCGACCGGGACGCCGTCGAGACGCTCGGCGAGCCGGGCGCGCAGGGGGACGTCCCGCCAGCCGAGGTTGGCGGCGTAGGCGGCGATGCCCCGGTCCTCGTCGACGATGCCGGGGACGGCGACGCCGGCCGCGACCGCGGGGGCGCCGAGGTGCTCGGTGCCGTACGCGCGCAGCTCGGCGGCGAAGTCGAGGATGCCGTCGACGACCGCGTCCGGTCCGCGCTCGCGGCCGGTCGCCCGGCGGGCCCGGTGCAGGAGCTCGCCGCCCGCGCCGACCAAGGCCGCCTTCATCCCGGTGCCGCCCACGTCGAGGGCGATGACATGTCTCACGGGGGACAGTGTGACCCGTGGACCCGCAAGAGGTCTAGTCCACTCGCGTGGTGTAGACCTTAGTCTGAGATATGTATGACTTTTCGAAAGTTTTCGAACGTGAGTTTGGGGCGGTTGTCGGTGCGGCGGCGTAGGACGGGAACGATCGCGGCGGTGTCCGCACTGGGGATGACGGCGGTACTGGGTGGCTGCGGCCTGGGCGGCGGGTCGGACGAGGTGACGCTGAAGCTGGTCGCCGCCGACTACGGCGACAGCTCGGCCAACAGCTCCCAGAAGTACTGGGACAAGCTCGTCAAGGAGTACGAGGCGAAGCACTCCGGCGTGAAGATCGACGTCAGCGTGTACTCCTGGACCGACGTCGACCGCAAGGTCAAGGAACAGGTCGACGCCGGGGAGGCGCCCGACATGGCGCAGATCGGCGCCTACGCCGACTACGCGGACAAGGGACTGCTCTACAAGGCCGACGAGCTGATCGGGATCCGGGAGCAGGCCGACTTCGTCGCCCAGCTCGGCTCCGCGGGGCGGATCAACGGCATGCAGTACGGGATGCCGTTCGCCGCGTCGACCCGGCTGCTCTTCTACAACAAGACCCTCTTCGCCGACGCCGGGCTCACCCCGCCGACCACGTGGAAGGAGCTGGCCGCCGACGCCGAGGCGCTCAAGGCGGACGGGGTGAAGTACCCGTACGCGCTCCCGCTCGGCCCCGAGGAGGCGCAGGCCGAGACCATGCAGTGGCTGCTGAGCGGGGGCGGCGGGTACGTCGACGACGTCGGCACGTACGGCATCGACTCCGACGAGAACATCGCCACGCTGACCTGGCTCAAGGACGACCTCGTCGGCAAGGGACTGACCGGCCCGGTCGCGCCCGAGAACCTGAACCGGGCCGCCGCGTTCTCGGCGTTCGCCGCCGGGGACGTCGGGATGCTCAACGGGCACCCCTCGCTGATGAAGACCGCCGCCGCGAAGGGGGTGAAGTTCGGGATGGTGCCCATGCCCGGCGTGGACGGGCCGACCAGGAACTCCATGGGCGTCGCCGACTGGATGATGGCCTTCCGGCAGAACGGGCACGCCGAGCAGGTGGGCGACTTCCTCGACTTCGTCTACAGCGAGAAGAACGTCCTCGCGTTCTCACGGGAGTACGACCTGCTGCCGGTCACCAACTCCGCGTCCTCGGCGATGAGCGCGAGCTCCCAGGACGCCGACCTCAAGCCCTTCCTCGCCGCGCTGCCCTCCGCGGAGCTGCCGCCGGTCGGCAAGACGTCCTGGGCCTCGGTCAGCGCCGCGGTGAAGAAGCGGATCGGCTCCGCGGTGAGCTCCGACGGGAACCCCGCGGAGGTGCTGCGCGCGCTCCAGCTCACCGCACGGAACGCGGAGTAGCCGCTGTCAGTGGCGGGCGTTACGGTTCCCGGCATGGAGCACGCGGAACTCGACCGCCGGGAGCGGGACATCCTCGCGCTGGAGCGCCGCGGTTTCGCGGGCCCCGGCGCGAAGGAGCGGGCGATACGTGAGGAGCTGGGCCTGGCGCCGGTCCGCTACTACCAGCTCCTCAACGCCCTCCTGGACGACGAACGCGCCCTGGCCCACGACCCGGTGACGGTGAACCGGCTGCGCAGAGTGCGGCAGGCCCGGCGCGCCGAGCGCTGAGGGTCAGGCGAGCCGCTCCGCCAGGCCCCGCAGCAGGCCCACCACGCCGGCCGGGCCGTCCACCACCAGGTCGGCCCGCTTGCGCAGTTCCGTGACCTCGTCGCTGCCGCTGCACACCAGGAGGCCCGCGGTGCCGTGGGCACGCAGTTCGTCGACCGCCGAGTAGGCCGGGAGGTCGCCCAGGTCGTCACCGGCGAACAGCACGGACCGGGCGGACACCTCGCCGGCGTGCTTCAGGAGGGCCACGCCCTTGTCCACGCCCGGTGGGCGCAGCTCCAGGACCAGCCGGCCGGGTTCCACGATCAGGCCGTTGCGGGCGGCCAGGTCGGTGAGGGGCCCGCGGAGGGCTTCGAAGGCGGACTGGGGGTCGGCGGCCCGGCGGGTGTGGACGGCCACCGCCCGGCCGCCCTTCTCCTCGATCCACGCGCCGGTTCCGGCCAGGAGCTCCGGCAGCTCGGCACGGACCGCCGCCACCCCCGGGTGCGCGGCGGGGGCGGTCACCTCGCCCGTCGCCGCGTCCCAGCGCTCCGCCCCGTAGTGGCCGAGCACGGTCAGGTGCTCCAGACCCGGGACGCCCGCGAAACCGCCGTTGCGGACGGCGACCGCGGCCGGGCGGCCGGTGATCACCGTCACGGACGCCACCTTCGGCGCGAGGGCCGCGAGCGCCGGCACCGCCTCGGGGTGGGCGGCCGCCTTCTCCGGGTCCGCCACGATCGGCGCGAGCGTCCCGTCGAAGTCCAGGCCGATCAGCGCCCGGTGCGGTTCCGCGAGCAGCGCGCGCAGGCCCTCCTGACCGGCGGGGGTGAGGGGGGTAGGAAGGTTCATGCTCACCCGTTCAGCGCTTTCAGCGCGTTCAGCTGGTCCAGGAACCACTGCGCCGGCGGGAGCGCCGTCGCCGCCGCGGCGAGCCGCTTCGCGCGTTCGGCCCGTTCGTGGGCCGGCATCGTCAGGGCCTCGTGCAGGGCCGCCGCCGTCTGCTCCACGTCGTACGGGTTCACCACGATCGCGTCCTCGCCGAGCTCCTCGTACGCCCCGGCCTCCCGCGACAGCACCAGCGCGCACCCCTCGTCGGAGACCACCGGCACCTCCTTCGCGACCAGGTTCATGCCGTCCCGGATGGGGTTGACCAGCGCCACGTCGGCCAGCCGGTACGCGGCGAGGGAGCGCGCGAAGTCGTCCTTCAGATTCAGCAGGACCGGGGTCCAGCCAGGTGTGCCGAACGTGTCGTTGATCTCCTGCGCCACCCGCTGCACCTCGGCCGTGTAGTCCCGGTACACCGCCAGGTCCTGCCGCGAGGGATACGCGAACGCCACGTGCACGACCCGCTCCCGCCACTCCGGCCGCGACTCCAGCAGCCGCCGGTAGGCGTGCAGGCCGCGCACGATGTTCTTGGACAGCTCGGTCCGGTCCACCCGCACGATCGTCTTGCGGCCCGCGCCGATCTCCTCGCGCAGGGCGACGATCCGCTCCTCGACGTCGGCCTCGTGGGAGCGGGCGCGCAGGAACTCGGCGTCCGCGCCAAGGCCGTGCACGCCGATCCACGTCGTCCTCAGGGGCGGCACGCCCGTCGCGGTGTGCTCGATGCTCTTCGGCTCACTGGGGACCGGGCTGTACACCTGGATCCGCTCGGCGTCGATCTCGTTCGCGCAGGCCATGAACCCGAACGCCCACCGCCAGGTCAAAAAGCCGAGCCGGTCAGCGCCGAGCATGCCCCACACCAACTGCGCCCGGATGTCGTCCGGCAGCATCCGGAAGTACTCCACCGGCGCCCACGGCGTGTGCGAGAAGTGGGCGATGCGCAGGTCGGGGCGGAGTTCGCGGAGCATCCCCGGCACCAGGCACAGGTGGTAGTCCTGCACCAGGACCGCCGCCCCCTCGGCCGCCTCCTGAGCGAGCGCCTCCGCGAAGGCACGGTTGTACGTCTCGTACGACGCCCACTGCCGCCGGAACTCCGCGTCGAAGGACGGCTCCAGCGGGGTCTGGTAGAGGAGGTGGTGGACGAACCAGAGGACCGAGTTGGCGATGCCGTTGTACGCGTCCGCGTGCACGTCGGCCGGGATCGGGAGCATCCGGACGCCGTCCTCGCCGACGCCCTGCCGTACCGCCTCGCGGTCACCGTCGGACAGCGCCGAGCACACCCACAGCGCGTCGGCCTCCGGCCCGATCGCCGACAGACCCGAGACCAGCCCGCCGCCACCCCGTTTGGGTTTCAGCGAACCGTCGTCCTGGACCTCGTAGGAGACCGGACCTCTGTTGGACGCGACCAGTACGTGGGCGTTGTGCGAGGGAGCCATGCCTCGACATCTAGCCCGGTGTCCAACCGCTCAAACGTTCCCTTTGGGAGCGCTCCGGAAGGGGCGCTCCTACGCCGCCCTTCTTTTCATGTACTCCGGGATCTCCGTCATCGGCGGCCGCTCCTCCGTGTCCACGGAGTACGTACGCGGCTCGAAGCCCTCCCGGCCGCGCTCGAACTGGGTCAGGGCGGGCCGGATCAGGTGGCCGCGGGCCAGCCGGAGCTGGGCGGTGCGGTAGATCGCGGCGGACATCCGGCCCAGGGCCTGCCCGTCCTGGTGGCGGTGCTTGCGCACCCCGACGTCGACCTGGGCGAGCGCGTCCAGGCCCACCAGATGCAGGGCGTCGACCAGCATGCCGAGCTCCACGCCGTAGCCGACGGGGAACGGCAACTGCTCCAGCAGGGAGCGCCGGGCCGCGTACTCGCCGCCCAGCGGCTGCACGAAACCGGCGAGCTGCGGCCAGTGCATGTTCAGCAGCGGGCGCGCCATCAGCTCGGTGACCCGGCCGCCCTGTCCGGCGGCACCGCCCAGGGGACGGTCGTACATGCCCTTGACCAGGTCGACCTCGGGGTCGGTGAGCAGCGGGCCGACGATGCCGGAGACGAAGTCCGAGGAGAACTCCTTCAGGTCGGCGTCGATGAAGCAGACGATGTCCCCGGTGGTGACCAGCAGGGACCGCCACAGGACCTCGCCCTTGCCGGGCACGGCCGGGATGCGCGGGAGGATGTCGTCGCGGTGGACGACCCGCGCGCCGGCCGCCGCGGCGACCTCCGACGTGCGGTCGGTCGATCCCGAGTCGACGACGACTATCTCGTCGACGAGCGGGACCTGCTGCATGAGGTCATGACGGATCACGGCGACGATGTCACCGACCGTCTCCTCCTCGTTGAGTGCGGGCAGGACGACACTGACCGTCCGGCCCGTGGCCCGCTTCGCCGCCATGATCCGGTGGAGCGGGCGATCGGTCACGGACCAGGAACGGGTCGCCAGCCAGCGCTCGACTTCGTTCAGCACAGTGCGCGGCTCCTCTGCGTGTGATCTGCGGGTGATCCATCTCGCCGTTCGGACGACTCTCTCAACTGTCCCGGCCGTCGGTTACAGTCTTGAACAACGCGGATGACCATCGCATGTCCAGGGTGGCCCGCCGTTCACAACTTCATACCGCTCATCCAGAGGGGCAGAGGGATACGGCCCGATGAAGCCCCGGCAACCCTCCAGTCGGCTCTTGCAGCGATCACTGACGATCGTCTCCGCGAGGCTCCCGACTCGGGAAGGTGCCAAATCCGTCTCACGGCGAAGTGCGTCGTGAGGAAGATGAGGAGAAAGGGCCTCGCCTCCATGGCTGCGCAGACTGTTGCAAGCACCACGAACTCCGTCGACCTGGGTCCCGCCGCGGCACTGAGCTGCCGCGAATGCGGCCACCGAGTCCCGCTCGGCCCGGTCTTCGCCTGCGAGGAGTGTTTCGGCCCGCTCGAGATCGCGTACGACTTCTCGGCCTACGAAACCGAGGAGCTCCGCAAGCGCATCGAGGCGGGACCCGCGAACATCTGGCGCTACGCCCCGCTGCTGCCCGTCCCCGCGGACGTGGCGGACAAGCCCAACATCAACCCCGGCTGGACCCACCTCGTCAAGGCCGACAACCTCGCCCGCGAGCTCGGCGTGACCGGCGGCCTGTACATCAAGGACGACTCCGGCAACCCGACGCACTCCTTCAAGGACCGCGTCGTCGCGCAGGCCCTGGAGGCCGCGCGTGCCTTCGGCTTCACCACGCTCTCCTGCTCCTCCACCGGCAACCTGGCCGGCGCGGTGGGTGCCGCCGCGGCCCGGGCGGGCTTCCGCTCCTGCGTGTTCATCCCGCACGACCTGGAGCAGGGCAAGGTCGTCATGGCCGCGGTCTACGGCGGCGAGCTCGTCGGCATCGAGGGCAACTACGACGACGTGAACCGCTTCTGCTCCGAGCTGATCGGCGACCCGGCCGGCGAGGGCTGGGGCTTCGTCAACGTCAACCTGCGGCCGTACTACGCGGAGGGGTCCAAGACCCTGGCGTACGAGATCTGCGAGCAGCTCGGCTGGAAGCTTCCCGACCAGCTCGTGGTGCCGATCGCCTCCGGCTCGCAGCTCACGAAGATCGACAAGGGGCTCCAGGAGCTGATCAAGCTCGGGCTCGTCGAGGACAAGCCGTACAAGATCTTCGGTGCGCAGGCGGAGGGGTGCTCGCCGGTGTCGGTGGCGTACAAGGCTGGCCACGACGTGGTCCGGCCCCAGAAGCCGAACACCATCGCCAAGTCGCTGGCCATCGGCAACCCGGCGGACGGCCCGTACGTGCTGGACATCGCGCGGCGTACCGGTGGCGCGGTGGAGGACGTGAACGACGAGCAGGTCGTCGACGCGATCAAGCTGCTGGCGCGGACCGAGGGGATCTTCGCGGAGACCGCCGGTGGGGTGACCGTGGGTGTCACCAAGAAGCTGATCGAGAACGGGCTGCTGGATCCCTCGCTGACGACCGTCGTGCTGAACACCGGGGACGGTCTGAAGACGCTGGACGCGGTGGCGGGTACGGGTCTGACGGCGACCATTCGTCCCAACCTCGATTCGTTCCGTGAGGCCGGCCTCGCGTAGTCGTTGTTCGTTTACCTGACCGGAGGTCTTGAACCATGAGCGTTTCCGTCCGTATCCCCACCATCCTGCGCACCTACACCGGCGGCCAGGCCGAGGTGCAGGCCGAGGGTGGGACCCTCGCCGAGGTCATCGCCGATCTGGAGAAGAACCACACGGGTATCGCGGCGCGCGTTCTCGACGACCAGGGCAAGCTGCGGCGGTTCGTGAATGTGTACGTGAACGACGACGATGTGCGGTTCGAGCAGGGGCTGGAGACGGCTACGCCCGACGGGGCCGGTGTCTCCATCATCCCGGCGGTCGCCGGCGGGTGACCATATGACTGGTCATTACCTTCGGTAACAGAAATTACCGAGTGTTCATCCGATTGCCCCCTCCGCGAGAGAAGCGGAGGGGGCAATTCTCTATGGTTGAGCACGGTACAGTTGGGGAACCCGCTGCTTCCTTCATGCCGGGCGCATATGAGTTGCGACTTCGGATGCGGCGAGAAGTAGCCAAAGTGTGTGGGTTCTTTGCGTCTTATGCTCCTTTTGTGGGGCCCGACTTGCCCCGAATTCGGGCGAATTCTCACTACATTCCGGACCCCTTCCGTCCAGAATTCTCGTCCGATTGACCTGTTGCAGACGGCAGTTGGACAGATACATTCAGCCGCGGTCGACGCGTTCCGGCGCACGCCCCCAACCATGTGGGGGGTGAGGTCTGACCCGGATCCATGAAGTGTGGATCCGTGCAAGGGCCAGTAATAGGGGAGTTAGGCATGGCTCAGGGCACCGTCAAGTGGTTCAACGCGGAGAAGGGGTACGGCTTCATCGCGGTCGACGGTGGTGCGGATGTATTCGTCCACTACAGCGCGATTCAGATGGACGGCTACCGCACCCTTGAAGAGGGCCAGCGGGTCGAGTTCGAGATCTCGCAGGGTCAGAAGGGGCCGCAGGCGGACATGGTCCGTCTCGCGACTGGCTGAAGCACGCGCCGGGTAACAACAGCGTCGTTCTTCGTTCTTCTTCGAAGGGCTCGTACCCCATGGGGAGTCATGGGTACGGGCCCTTCGGCATGTGTTTTGGGTGGTTGGGCGGTTTCGTGCGCGGGTCCGGTGGGGGCGGGCGTTCTGCGCAGTTCCCCGCGCCCCTGAGTGTGTGCGGCGGCCCCTGATCGTGGCGCTGGGTGACTGCAACCTCCCCAGGGGTGCGGGGAACTGCGCGATCAGCCCCCACCGGCCGGTGGCCGCCCGGCAGCCCGACCCGGCCTCCCGCGGCGCGCAGTCCGGGCGCCCGGAACACAGCGAACCCGTGCCCGGTCTTCGGTAGGCGCTTGCACTCGACCATGCCGAGTGCTAATCATTGGCGTTAGCACTCTGAAGGTGAGAGTGACAAAGATGGACCGGGTCGGTGAGGCCCGCAGGCCTTGTGGGGCAAGGATCCACGGGCCGGCGAGCCGTCCGTCGCGGGCGCGGGCGCGGTCCGAAGGAATCACCCCCAGTCCTGGAGGGACCACTTCACATGGCCAAGATCATCGCGTTCGACGAGGAGGCGCGGCGCGGCCTCGAGCGCGGCATGAACCAGCTCGCGGACGCCGTCAAGGTGACGCTCGGCCCCAAGGGCCGCAACGTCGTCCTCGAGAAGAAGTGGGGCGCGCCCACGATCACCAACGATGGTGTCTCCATCGCCAAGGAGATCGAGCTCGAGGACCCGTACGAGAAGATCGGCGCCGAGCTGGTCAAGGAAGTCGCCAAGAAGACGGACGACGTCGCCGGTGACGGTACGACCACCGCGACCGTGCTCGCCCAGGCCCTGGTCAAGGAAGGCCTGCGCAACGTAGCCGCCGGCGCCAACCCCATGGCCCTCAAGCGCGGTATCGAGAAGGCCGTCGAGGCCGTCTCCGCCGCCCTGCTCGAGCAGGCCAAGGATGTCGAGACCAAGGAGCAGATCGCCTCCACGGCCTCCATCTCCGCCGCCGACACCCAGATCGGCGAGCTCATCGCCGAGGCGATGGACAAGGTCGGCAAGGAAGGCGTCATCACCGTCGAGGAGTCCCAGACCTTCGGTCTGGAGCTGGAGCTCACCGAGGGTATGCGCTTCGACAAGGGCTACATCTCGGCGTACTTCGCCACCGACATGGAGCGGATGGAGGCGTCGCTCGACGACCCGTACATCCTCATCGCCAACTCCAAGATCGGCTCCGTCAAGGACCTGCTCCCGCTCCTGGAGAAGGTCATGCAGTCGGGCAAGCCGCTGCTGATCATCGCCGAGGACGTCGAGGGCGAGGCCCTGTCCACCCTGGTCGTCAACAAGATCCGCGGCACCTTCAAGTCCGTCGCCGTCAAGGCCCCGGGCTTCGGTGACCGCCGCAAGGCCATGCTCGGCGACATCGCCATCCTCACGGGCGGCGAGGTCATCTCCGAGGAGGTCGGCCTCAAGCTGGAGAACGCGACCCTGGACCTCCTGGGCCGCGCCCGCAAGGTCGTCATCACCAAGGACGAGACCACCATCGTCGACGGTGCCGGTTCCTCGGACCAGGTCAACGGCCGCGTCAACCAGATCCGCGCCGAGATCGAGAACAGCGACTCGGACTACGACCGCGAGAAGCTCCAGGAGCGCCTGGCCAAGCTCGCCGGTGGCGTCGCCGTCATCAAGGCCGGTGCCGCGACCGAGGTCGAGCTCAAGGAGCGCAAGCACCGCATCGAGGACGCCGTTCGCAACGCGAAGGCGGCCGTCGAGGAGGGCATCGTCGCCGGTGGTGGCGTGGCCCTCATCCAGGCCTCCTCGGTCTTCGAGAAGCTGGACCTGGAGGGTGACGAGCTGACCGGCGCCAACGCCGTGAAGCTCGCCCTGGAGGCCCCGCTCAAGCAGATCGCCGTCAACGGTGGTCTCGAGGGTGGCGTCATCGTCGAGAAGGTCCGCAACCTGCCCGTCGGCCACGGCCTGAACGCCGCAACCGGTGAGTACGTCGACATGATCGCCGAGGGCATCATCGACCCGGCGAAGGTCACGCGCTCTGCCCTGCAGAACGCCGCCTCCATCGCCGCGCTGTTCCTCACCACCGAGGCCGTCATCGCCGACAAGCCGGAGAAGGCCGCCGCGCCCGCCGGTGGCGGCATGCCGGGCGGTGACATGGACTTCTGATCGACTCCGGGCCGTGAGGCCTGACGGTTGATCAACGTCCTCGCCGGGGGCGGCCCTTCCTGGGAACAGGGGGTGGCCGCCCCCGGTCCTTTCTTGCGCTATGCTTGATCACGAGCCGCTCGACGTGAACTCCCGTCGGTCGACTACGCGTTGGTGGTCCAAGGAAAGACGCCCCGCTTCCTGCGGGGAAATGCAGGTGCAAGGCCTGCCCAGCGCTCAAGACGAAGCCCGTCCCACGGTCGTGGGGCGGGCTTCTTCCATGCGTGGCCGGAGTCACAGCGTGGCGGGAATCTTGGAGCGCGCGAGGCGGTTGGCACCTGGGTACTGTCCATGCGCATGCACATACCGAGGAGTATCCACACGTGACCGCCCCCGCTCCCACCCGTGCCGCCGAGATCCTCTCCCGCCCGGTGCACATCAACGGCCTGACCGTCCCGAACCGCATCGCGATGGCGCCCATGACCCGCATGTTCTCCCCGGGCGGCATCCCCGGCGAGAACGTGGCGTCGTACTACTCCCGCCGCGCGGCCGCCGGAGTCGGTCTGATCGTCACCGAGGGGACGTACGTCGGCCACGAGTCGGCCGGGAACAGCGACAGCGTCCCGCGGTTCCACGGCGACGAGCAGCTCGCGGGCTGGGCGAAGGTCGCCGAGCAGGTGCACGCGGCGGGCGGCACCATCGTCCCGCAGCTGTGGCACATCGGCATGGTGCGCGAGCAGGGGCAGGCGCCCTACGCCGACGCCCCCGCGGTCGGCCCCTCCGGTATCCGCCCCGGCGCCGACGAGCCCACCGGCAAGGCGATGACCCAGCGCGACCTGGACGACGTGATCGGCGCGTTCGCCGAGGCCGCGGCCGCCGCCGAGCGCATCGGCTTCGACGGCGTGGAGCTGCACGGTGCCCACGGCTACCTCCTCGACCAGTTCCTGTGGGCGGGCACCAACCGCCGCACCGACGCCTACGGCGGTGACCCGGTCGCCCGTACGAAGTTCGCGGCGGAGATCGTGGCGGCCGTACGCGAGACGGTGTCGGCCGAGTTCCCGATCATCTTCCGGTACTCGCAGTGGAAGCAGGAGGCCTACAAGGCGCGGCTCGCCGAGACGCCGGAGGAGCTGGAGGCGATCCTCGCCCCGCTCGCCGCGGCCGGTGTGGACGCCTTCCACGCCTCCACCCGCCGCTACTGGCTCCCCGAGTTCGAGGGTTCCGACCTCAACCTCGCCGGCTGGACCAAGAAGCTCACCGGCCGGACCACCATCACCGTCGGCTCGGTCGGCCTCGACGGCGACTTCATCAAGGGCTTCATGGGCGAGGGCTCCCCGGTCAAGGGCATCGACGACCTGCTCGACGGCCTGGAACGCGAGGAGTACGACATGGTCGCCGTCGGGCGGGCGCTGCTCCAGGACCCCGAGTGGGCCGCGAAGGTGCTGGCGGGCCGCTTCGACGAACTCCAGCCGTACGACGCGTCCGCGCTGAAGTCGTTGAGCTGACGGCACAAGGGACCCTCGGCTTGGTTGACTCAGGCAAGGGACGTGGGCTGGAGTGAGGCGAAGCAGCCCCGACCTGTGAGGAGTTCGACCGATGACGTCAGCCGAGGGTCTCGAAGTACGCACCGCGGCCGGTGCCGTACGCGGGCGCGCCGAGGACGGACTGGTGGTCTTCCGGGGGATCCCCTTCGCCGAACCGCCCGTGGGAGCGGCCCGGTTCCAGGCGCCCCGGCCCGTCGGGAGCTGGGAGGGGACCCGGGAGGCGTACGCCTTCGGGCCCCCGCCCCCGCAGGAGTCCGCCTTCCAGGCGCGCGCGGGCGCGGTGGAGACGCCCACCGGTGACGACTGGCTGACGGTCAACGTCTGGACCCCCGCGACGGACCCGGCGGCCCGCCGACCCGTGATGGTGTGGATCTACGGCGGTGCCTACAAGCTGGGTCACGCGGGCAGCCCCGGCTATGACGCCCAGCACCTCGCGCGCGCCGGTGACGTGGTCGTCGTCACCCTCAACTACCGCGTCGGCATAGAGGGCTTCGCCCTGCTGGAGGGCGCGCCCGCGAACCGGGGGCTGCTCGACCAGGTCGCGGCGCTGGAGTGGGTGCGGGACAACATCACGGCGTTCGGCGGGGACCCCGGGCAGGTCACGGTGTTCGGGGAGTCGGCGGGCGCGGGGTCGGTCGCCTCGCTGCTGGCCATGCCCCGCGCGCGGGGACTGTTCCGGCGGGCCGTCGCGCAGAGCGTCCCCGGCACCTACTTCTCCGCCGAACTCGCCCGGGACATAGCGGTGGAGCTCGGCAAGGAGGCCGGTCTCGCTCCCACGGCCGCCGCGCTGGCCGCCGTGGACCCGCGTGAACTCCCGGCGGCCGGTGAGCGGTTGAGCGCGCGCATGCGGGAGTACGACGACCGGTGGGGGCAGGTGGCGCCCACGGTCACTCCCTTCTCGCCGGTCGTCGACGGGGAGGTGCTGCCGTGCACGCCCTGGGAGGCGCTGGCGGCGGGCGCCGGGCGGGACGTGGACCTGCTCGTCGGGCACACCCGCGACGAGTTCCGGCTCTTCCTCGCCCTCGGCGAGCAGCTCGGCAGGATCACCGAGGAACAGGCGGCCGCGGCCCTGCGGATGTTCGCGCCGGGCCCGGACGGCGAGCGCTCCTACCGCGAGGCCTTCCCCGACGCCACCCCGACCGACCTCTACGAACGCGTGCAGACGGACTGGCTGTTCGCCCTGCCGTCGCTTCGGCTGGCGGAGGCGCATGCAGCGGGCGGCGGCCGGGCCCACCTGTACGAACTGACCTGGACCGCACCGGCGTTCGGCGGCGCGCTCGGCGCCTGCCACGGGCTGGACGTGCCGCTGCTGTTCGGCACCTACGACGCCGACCTCGGGGCCCTGCTGTTCGCGGGCACCGGGGTGCCGGACGAGGCCAGGGCACTGACCGCGCTCTTCCAGTCGGCGTGGACCGGGTTCGCGCGGACCGGGGAGCCGGGATGGCCGGCGTTCGAGCCGTCGGGCGGCCGCCTCACCCAGGTGCTGGACGGGGCGGCGGCGCAGGTGCTGCCGTACCCGGAGGAGGTCTCGCGGCGGCTGTGGGAGGGGTACGACATCCCGGCGCTGCCGCTGCTGAAGTAGGCGGCTGGGGTCTATCGGGCTCTAGAGGTTGCCGAGCGGCTCGATGTCGACCCTGACCGGGGTGCCCCACACGCGCAGCACCTCGTAGTCGGTGAACTCGTGGACGAGCCGGTACGCCATCGCGGCGCGCGGCCCGCGGCGCTGGGCGTTGAGGTAGAGCTCGGCCTCGTGCCGGTCCCGCCTCGGCGTCCCGCACAGCTGCCACTCCTGGCCGGTCCACTGCTCCGGAAGCCAGCGCTGCTGGGGCTGGGGCCGGTCCTCCCGCACCCCGTACCGGGAGGGGGCGGGCTCGGCGGAGCGGGGGCGCGCGTACGGTCCGTTGATCTCGGCGCGGCGGGCCGCCCTGCGGCGCGTCTCGCACAGCAGGCACAGGTCGGGGGCGTTCTCGTCGACCGGGCCGTTCGGATGCTCGGCGCAACGGGTGCTGGGGGCGGCGGTGGTGACGCTGTCCTCCAGGAGGTCCAGGGCACGCTTCAGGTCCGCTCTGACCTCGTGCAGCTTGGCGTCCGGAGCGTCGGCCGTGAGGGAGTCGCCGTGCTCGCCGAGCACACGGAGAGCACGGCCTAGATGGGTGAGCTGGGCGTGGTTCATGGGTGGCTCCGGTTGTCGCGGGGGCCGGGTTCAGTTGCTGCGGCCGACCTTCAGCACATGCACGGTGACGGTGGGTGCGTCCGGCCGGTACAGCACGCGCCAACTTCCGACGTGCAGCCGGTAGTAGCCGGAACTTCCCAAGGCCCGTGCCGCGTCGGGACGGGGATCTTCGGCGAGGGCGCGTACTGCCACGGCAGTCGCCTTGGCTCCTACCGGATCGAGGACGCGGAGCCGTCGGAACTCGTTCATGGCGTGGTTCTCCCACACCACGGTGTACGTCACGAAGCGGCCTCTCGGCGATCTTCCGCCTCCAACTGGGCCATGAAGTCGTCGTGCGACATCGACGGGCCGGCCGGAGCGGCCTCACGAGCGCGCGCCTCGGCGATGTCCGCCTCGTCGCGCAGCCGCTGCAGCTCTTCCAGTTCGCTTATCGGGATGAGTGCGGCGGCGGGCTTGCCGTACTCGGTGATCAGGATCTGCTCCTGTCCGTGCCGAACCCGGCCGACCAGTTGGCCGAGCTGGTTGCGGGCTTCGACGAGCGGATACGTGTCCATGGGGAAACTGTACACACCTGCTGGTGTGTGCTGGCTCCCGTGACAGAGCTGGGATGGGGGCGGTCGTCATGTGTACGTGCGTTCTTCTTGCCTCTTGGACATCGCGGCCCGGATCGCGTCCGCGCGGGCGTGGATTTCGAGTGCGGGCAGGAGTGCGGTGGGGCGTGTGGTGGCCTGTTCGCCTCGGCAGCCCTTGCATACGCCCCCTGGCAGGGCCTCCGGACGCCCCAGCACCCCGCACTCCGCGCACTCCAGGATCCGGCGGGGCGGCTGTGGGGCGGGTGGTTCCGGAGGGATCTTGTCCGTCAGACGGCGACGGAGCAGGGCGGCCGGGTGGTGGACCGGGGTGGGCAGGCCGCTGGTCAGGGCGTGGCGTACGGCGTCCTCGCCGGCTCCTCGGGCGAACCACTCCGCGACCAGCGGGGCGAGGGCCGTGCAGTCGGCGGCGGACAGGGACAGTGCCGGGGTTTCGCGACCGAGGGCCGCCAGGAGGATGTGGGCGCGGGTACGGGTCGGCGGGCGGGGTTCGCTGTCCTTCGGTACGTCACCTCTCGTGAAGGCAGCCCACCACTCGTCATTGCGTGCGGTACGGGTGAACCACGTTCGGGTGATCCAACGGGAGCCGCCGGTATCCGAGTCCAGGCGCTCGCGTCCCCGGCGCAAGTGGCCTGCGTTCTGGAGGCGGTTGAGGGCGGTGCGGAGGGCGCACTGTCCGTACGGCAGCTGCTTGGCCAGCGTTTTTACGGAGATGTCGGCGCCGTCGGGGAGGCGGTCGACGTACGCGGCGATGGCGGCTTCGCGGGGTGGGAGGTGGGCGAAGTCGTGCGCGGTGCGGGGGCGTTGGTCGGGGGCGCTGCGTTTGCCGTATCCCGGGTTCGCCATGGGGTGCGGGGAGGCGTGCGCGGGCAGGAAGGCAGGACTAAGATTGGTGGCAGCCACAGGTCGATGCTCGCGATCGATCTCGTAGGTCAAGCCCCCGCAGGTGTTGGTAGCACCTGGCGGGGGCTGTTCGTTATCCGGGCACGCTAGACGATCGTAACGCTGCGTGGCAAGTCGAACGCGTCAAGTCAACATGCGGGGTGGGAGGGCGGGTTGGGGCCCTCCACCCGTTCCTTGAAAAGAGGGCTCGGAGCTGGACGCTTGAGCTTCGGGAGCGGTCAGCCCATGCTCTTGGCGCCGTCCAAGGACTCGCGGATGATGTCGGCGTGACCCGCGTGCTGGGCGGTCTCGGCGGCGATGTGCAGCAGCACCCTGCGCGCCGACCATCGAGCCCCGGGCTCGTTCCACGGCGCCTCGGGGAGCGGATGGGCGGTGTTCAAGTCGGGCAGGGCCCAGACGAGTTCGTCGGTCCGGCGGGCCGCCTCGTCGTAGTCGGCCAGCACACCGGCCAGCGTCTCGCCGGGCAGCATCCGGAACTCGTCGGCCCGCCGCGCGAAGTCGGCCTCGGTCATCGCGGTGAAGTCGGGCATGGCGGAGGGGCCGTTGACGATGAAGTCCGCCCAGTGCCGCTCCACCGACGTGACGTGCTTGATCAGGCCGCCCAGACACAGCTCGCTGGCGGTGGTCCGCTGTCCGGCCTGCTCGTCGGTGAGGTCACGAGTCGTGAAGCGCAGGAAGCGCCGGCTGTGGGCCAGCGCCTCCAGGAGGTCGGTGCGCTCGTCGGTGGCGGTGGCGGTGGCGGTGGCGTGCGTGGTGTTGGTCATGGGACCACGCTAGGAGCCGTATAGGTCAGATCCTGACCTCAATGACCGCCTCGACGAAGGCTGACCACGCTTCCGGCCGGAGCATGAGCTTCGGGCCGTGGGGGGCCTTGGAGTCGCGGACGGGGACGGTGGTGGGGTGGCCGAGGGCCACTTCGAGGCAGTTGCCTCCGCCGCCCCCGCTGTAGGTCGACTTGCGCCAGATCTCAGGGTTCTTCCTCATGGACGTAATCCTGCGCCAACGACTCCACCAGGGCCAGGGACTTCTCCCGCGAGAGTGCGGAGGCCACGAGGAGGTCGAACGTGAACCGCAGTTGGACGACCGTGGCCGGGTCGTCCTCCAGTCGGCCGAAGCGCACTCCCTCGTAGTAGGCCAGCGGAGGCGCGTCCTCGAACTCCATTAGTTTCAGGGCGCCTTCCATCGCGGAATGTGCTCCTGCGCGGAAGGGCAACACCTGCACGATCGCTCGGTTTCGGCGGGCCAGCTCGGCGATGTGACGCAGTGCCTCCGCCATCACCGCCCGGCCACCGGTCTCCCGGCGCAGTGCCGCCTCGTCGAGCACCACCCACAACACCGGCTTTGTTGGATGGTCGAGGAGCCGGATCCGCTCCATCCGGCCCTCCACCCACACGTCGATGGTTTCCTCCGGCGTTGTGGGGTCGTAGGCGCGGTTCACGGCCCGTGCGTAGGCGGGGGTCTGGAGCAGGCCGGGGATGAGGAGAGGTGCGTACTCCCTGATCACCGTCGCCTGGGCCTCCGACTCCGCCGCCTCCGCGAAATGCTCCGGGTACTTGGACTTCGCCGCCGCCGCGCAGTTCCGCTGGAAGAACCCGTCCGTCCCGAGCACCTCGTCCAGCAGTCGCGCGACATCCGCTTGCATCCTCCGCGTCCCCGCCTCCAACTGCCCCACGAACGACCCGCTCACGAAGAGTCGTTGACCCAGCTCCTCCTGGCTGAGTCCCGCCTTCTCCCGCGCGTGCCGCAGCTCTGCTCCCAGAAGTGCTCGCGGTGATGACGACGGGTCCAGATCCTTCGGTCCTGCCATGCGTAGCCCCCGGTCCACCAGTTGACGTTGTTGGGACGCCCTGTCTGGCCAGGTTAGAGCCGTACCGGACACGCTGTGTCGCGAAAAGGAAACTCACCGTGCCGATGGAGGAAAGCGTGCGGTCCACCGAAGAAGTCCTGGAGTCCCTGCGGGAGGCCCTCACCGGCGTCGGCGTGACGCTGCCGTCCCTCGCCGTCGACCCCCTCACCGGCGCCGGTGACGAGCCGTTCCCGCTGGTCGACCTGGGCCGGTGCAACGTACGCACGGCCGAGCGGCTGGCGTCCGTGCTGCGCGGGGAGCAGCCGCCGGTCGGGGCGTACGTCGTGGACGTGCGGGACGGGCGGGTGGGGGAGGTGAGGGGGCACCTGGGCGGGAGAGTGCAGCTCAGGCCTCTCGGCGGTGGGCGGGAGTGGGACTGTCCGCCGGAGTCCACCGGGCCCGCGCCGCAGGGCGAGGTGCTGCGGGCGAGGGTGCGGAAGGTCAACAGGGAGGGGCGGATGTCCTGTTGAAATGAACCATGCCTCTCCTGGACGCCCTCGCCCGCTTCAACGACGCCCACCCCTGGAGCCACAACGCCCACTTCCACGCGTGGATCACGCGCCAGTTGCCCAGCCGCTTCGACCGGGCCCTGGACGTCGGCTGCGGTTCCGGAGACCTGGCCCGGCTGCTGGCCACGCGCGCGAGGGAGGTCCACGGCATCGACAGCGACGAACGGATCATCGGCGAGGCGAGGGAGTCGACCGATCCCGGACTGCCCGTGGCCTTCTCCGTCGCGGACGCCCTGTCGTACGACGGGGGTGGACGTTACGACGTCATCACCTGTGTCGCCGTACTCCACCACCTCCCCCTCACCGAGACCCTGAGCCGCTTCCGCGAGCAACTGGCCCCCGGCGGCACGCTGGTGATCGTCGGGCTGACCCGGGAGGACACCCGGGTCCAGACCTTCCTGGGTCTTGTGTCCGTCCCCCTCAACCTGGTCATCGGCTGGGCCAAGAACAGGGGGCGTACGGCACCGGGGCGCCCCGTCGCGATGACCGCCCCGACCCGCCCGGCCGACGTCCCCTACACCGAGTTCGTACGCGAGGCGCGCCGGGTGCTGCCCGGGGTCCGGGTGCGGCGGCGGCTGTTCTGGCGCCACACCCTCGTCTGGAAAAAAGTGCGCGGGGATGTCGATTCAGGCAGGCTCGGAACGACGTATGGGTGAGAGCACGACACCACACGAGAGGTGAAGGCGATGCCCAAGGTCCGAGTGCACAACGTGACGATCTCCCTCGACGGCTTCATGGCCGGTCCGAACCAGCGGCTGGACGCCCCGTTCGGCGACGGCGTCGGCTGGGGCGACGAACTGCACCGCTGGTTCATCTCCGCGACGGAGGACCTGGCGGCCGGGAAGGGCGGGACCGACGTCGAGTACTTCGTCCGCGGCGACGAGAACATCGGCGCCACGATCATGGGACGGAACATGTTCGGCCCGCAGCGGGGGCCCTGGGAGGACGAGTCCTGGCAGGGCTGGTGGGGGGACAATCCGCCGTACCACCACGACGTCTTCGTCCACACCCACCATCCGCGCCCGTCTCTGGAGATGGCCGGCGGGACGACCTTCCACTTCACCGACGAGGAGCCGGAGGCGGTCCTGCGGCGCGCTTTCGACGCCGCGGGCGGCAAGGACGTACGGATCGGCGGCGGGGCGGCGACCATCCGGCAGTACCTGCGCGCCGGGCTGATCGACGAGCTTCACCTGGTGATCGCGCCGATGCTCATCGGGCGCGGTGAGCGGCTGCTCGACGGCCTGGGCGAGGGGATCGACGGCTACCGCGTGGCCGAGCTGGTCAGCTCGCCGAACGTCACCCACGCGGTGCTGGTCCGCCGCTGAGAGCCGCCCGCAGGTGGCCCCCCGACTCCTCCAGCAGGCGGGCCGCCGTGGGCCCGTCGACACCGGCCAGGATCGTCAGGATCGCGTTCTTCACCTCGCCGTCCGTGGCGGCCAGGGCGCGTTCGACCTCCTCGTCACCGGCGCCGGTGGCGAGGGCGACGATGCGGCGGGAGCGGGCGCGCAGCTTGTCGTTGGAAGCGCGCACGTCGACCATCAGGTTTCCGTAGGTCTTGCCGAGGCGGATCATCGTGATCGTCGACAGCATGTTGAGGACGAGCTTCTGGGCGGTGCCCGCCTTGAGGCGGGTGGATCCGGTGAGCAGTTCGGGGCCGACGACCACCTCGATGCCGTGCTCGGCGGCCGCGGCGAGCGCGCTGTCGGCGTTGCAGGACAGCCCGACCGTCAACGCCCCCCGCGTGCGGGCGTGTTCCACCGCGCCCACGGCGTACGGGGTACGGCCGGACGCGGACACCCCGACCACCGTGTCCAGGGCCGTCAGCGCGAGCCCGTCCAGGTCGGCCCGCGCCAGCTCCGCGGAGTCCTCGGCCCCCTCGACGGAGGTGATCAGGGCCTGTGGGCCGCCCGCGATCAGGCCCACCACCTGGGCGGGGTCGGTGTTGAAGGTCGGCGGGCACTCGGAGGCGTCCAGGACACCGAGACGTCCGGCGGTGCCGGCGCCGGCGTAGATCAGCCGGCCGCCGCGGGCCATCCGCTCGGCGATCGCGTCGATGGCGGCGGCGATCCTCGGCAACTGCCGGGACACCGCGGCGGGCACGGAGGCGTCCTCGCCGTTCATCAGCCGGGCGATGTCGAGGGTCGGCAGCCGGTCGATGTCGGCGAGCTCGGGCCGGAAGGCCTCGGTGGTGAGCGTCTCCAACTGGGCTCGCAGATCACGGGGGTCGGAGGTGGAGGTCATGGAGGAGTGGCTCTTTCTTCGTGACCGACGTCTACCGGGAACTCGTGTCTAGCGACGGTGCCGGTGCGCCAGCGCCTCGTAGGACGCGGCCAGCGCGGGCGCCGCCGTCTCGTACGTTCGTTGCGCCACCCCGACGAACAGACAGTCCACCACGAGGAGCTGGCTCGTGCGCGACGACATCGCCGCGGGGCGCAGCTCGCTCTCCCGGGCCGTGGACGTCGTCAGCACATGGTCGGCGTACTGTGCCACGGCCCCGTCCGGCCGCCCGGTGATGGCCACGGTGGTGGCCCCGCGCTCGAAGGCGACCCGCAGCGGCTCGATGACGTCCCCGGTCGACCCCGAGTGCGTGATCGCGATCGCCACGTCCCCCGCCCGCAATTGCACCGCGTTCGTCACGGCCAGGTGCGGATCGCTGTGCGCCTGCGCTATCAGTCCTATCCGCAGCAGCTTCTGCGTGAGGTCCTGCGCGACCAGACCGGAGGCCCCCACCCCGTACACGTCGATCCGCCGCGCCGCGGCCGTCGCGGCGACCGCCGCCCCCAACTGCGCGGTGTCCAGCCCCGCCGCCGTGTCGGCGAGGGTCTGCTGCTCGTCGTAGGCGAGCTTGGCGACCACGTCCGCGATCGGATCGTCCACCGCGACGTCCGTGGTGATCGCGGGCGCCCGCCCGGACTGCTGCTGCGCGGCCAGTCCGGCGAGGGCGAGCCGCAGGTCGCGGTACCCGGGATAACCCAGCAGCCGGGCCGTCCGCACGACCGTCGCCTCACTGGTCCCGGTCAGCTCCGCGAGGCCCGTGACGGTGAGCGCCGCGCACCCCGCGGGGTCGTTCGCGACGGCCTCGGCGACCCGCTGCATGGAACGGGTCATGGACGGACCCATCGTGCGCACCTTCGCGGCGAGAGCGCTGCCGAAAATTTCCTTCACGTCCTGGGGCACGTATGAAAGATATTTTCGGCTCGGTGCCGTGGTCAAGAGCCCGCACAATGGCTGCATGGAGTCCATCGGTCCACTTGAGCAGTCCCTGCACACGGCACGCGCGCTCGTGCTCGCCGACCTGGCCGCGAGCGAGGTCGCCGCCGCGGATGTCGTGTCGATGGTCGAGGACTCCGTCGTACAGCGGCGCTGGTGGGTGGAGCAGTGGCCGGAGGGCGCGGAGTTCGTGGCGGGGCTGGTCGCCCAGGACGTCCAGGACGCGCTGCTGGAGGCCTACGGCCGTTGGCCCCTGTGCCCGGTGTGCGGCTCCGGCGACCCGCACGCCCTGGAGGTCGAGCCGGAGCTCGGTCCCGACCCGCACTGGGTGTGCCACAAGGCGGGCGTGAAGGTGGCGGCGGTCGGCTCCCTCGGTACCGCGGTGGGCGGGGCCTCCTCCTCGTGACCGTCTACATCGACCCACCCACCTGGCCGGGCCACGGCCGCATGTGGTCCCACCTGATCAGCGACACCTCCTTCGACGAACTGCACGCCTTCGCCGAGGAGTTGGGCGTACCCTCCCGCGCCTTCGAACGCGACCACTACGACATCCCCTCGCACCGGTACCCGGACGTGGTCGCGGCGGGCGCGGTGGAGGTCAGCAGCCGCGAGGTGGTGCGGCTGCTGACGGCGGCGGGGTTGCGCCGGCCCAAAGGCCGTTAACCGGCGCCGCCCGAAAGGACGTACAGCCGCAGGCCCGTCTCCATCTCGCCGTACGACTGCTCCTGCTCCACGGTCGCCCTGATGTAACCGGCGCGGGCGATCACGCGCTGGGAGGCGGCGTTGTCGGGCTCGATGGTGGCGCAGAGGCTGGACACGTCGTCGCGGGCCAGGGCCCAGTCGCTCAGGACGCGCAGGGCCTCGGTGGCGTAGCCCTGGCCGCGGGCGCTCTCGGCCAGGTCGTAGCCGACCTCCGCGCGGCCGTCCTCGTCGGGGGCGCCGTGGAAGCCCATGCCGCCGATCGCGCGGCCGTCCTCGCGCCGGACGAGGACGAAGAGGCCGAACTCCGGGCGGTGGACGCCCGCCTCGTACGCCTTGACGGCCATGCCGGCGGCCTCGCGGGTGCCGTCGAAGGGGCCGTCCTCGACCCACTCGAAGTCGCCGTCGCCGCCCGCGGCCAGTTCGGCGGCGGACGCGGGCGTGACGCCCTGGAGGGTGAGGCGCTCGGTGGGCAGGACGAGGTTGTTGCTCCAGCGCCACTGGGTGCGCGGGGCGCGGTCGGGCAGCTCGCCGCGGCCGGTGGCCCACAGCAGGGTGCGCCACGGGTCGGGGCCGGGCTGGACCTCGGGGAAGATCCGGGTCAGCACGTACTCGGGGAGGTGGGCGGGAGGCTCGTACGCCAGGCCCAGGCCCTCGGCGATGTCGTACGCGTGCAGCAGGACCTCGGCGACGCCCATCGCGGCGAAGCCCACGCGGTTCGCGCTGCGGAAGGGGTACGGGTGGAAGGCGCGGACCTCGCGAGGGGTCGTGCGGATGGTCGCGGAGAACAGCGTGCCGGCCGTCTCGATGACCTGGAGGGCGCCCTCGGCGTCCGTGTCGTCCTCCAGGAAGATCTCGAAGGGGACGTACTTCTCCCGCGCCCGGCCCGCCAACTGCCCCGCGTACGCGATCAGATCGCTCGCGATGTGCTCGGCCGTCTTCAGACAGCTCCACTCCACCCGGCCGGCCGGCACCCCGGACCAGTCCCGGTCCACCGCCGTCCGCAGTACCGCCACCGCGTCCGCGACAGCCTCCGTCACCCGTTCCGCGCCCATGTCTGCCATGCGGGCAGGTTATGGCGCCGGACGCCTCAGAGCGACAGCATTTCCAGCTCCGAGGCGAGGTTGTAGCGGGCCGTGGCCTCCCAGGTCCGTGCCCCGTACGGAGTCCGGAACAAGCGGGGCAGATCGAGCAGTTGCCGCAGCACCGCGGACCGGCCCTCGCGGAAGGCGTCGGAGGGCACGAAGCCGTACTCCTCGCGGACGGCGGCCGTGTAGGCGGCGTACGCGGAGGGCGGGGCGGCGAGGATCGCGAGGTCGGCGTCGCACAGGACCTGGCCGTCGCGGTCGTCGTCGGCGGGGGCGTGGGTGACGGTGAGGCGGACCAGGCGGGCGACCTCGGCCGTCGCGGCGGCCGGGACTCCGGCTTCGGGGAGGGCGCGTTCGGCCAGACGGGCGGAGCGCTCCTCGTTCTCGGAGCGGTCCGGGAGGTAGACGGCGTCGTGGAACCAGGCGGCGAGGCGGACCAGGCCGGGGTCCTGCGCGTACTCCTCCAGCACGTCGATGTGGTCGAGGACCGCGGTGAGGTGTTCGACGGTGTGATACCGGCGCTGCGGCTCCTGCCAGCGGGCGAGGAGGTCGTCGGCGTACGGCGCCGGATCGGGGCCGTCGGTCCCGGGGCGGGCGCTCTCCAGCGCACGGGCGAAACGGTCGCGGAGGTCGTCGAGATCGGCCATGGCCTCATTGTCCCGCGCCCCACCCCCTGGCAGGTTGGCCCCATGACTGCTGACGCCACCCACGACCGTGATCCAGAGCTCCCCGGCCGCCTCCTGACCACCGAACGCGACGCCCTGATCCCGCTTCTGCGCTCCCGCCCGGACACCGACTTCGCCCTGCCGACACGGGCGTGTCCGGGGTGGAGCGTGCGCGATGTGCTGGCGCACTGTTCGTCCGCGCTGATGCGGGTCGTGGAGGGCCGGTTCGAGAAGGGCGTCTTCTCGCCGGAGTCGAACGACCGGGACATCGCCGAGCGCGCGGACTGGACGAACCAGCAGGTCGTCGACGAGCTGGAGCGCGGGATGACGGAGGCCGGGCCGGTGATCGCCGGGGCGGGTGGGGTGCTGGACATCGTAGGGCTGGGCGAGTGGGTGCACGCGGGGGACGTACGGGAGGTGTGGGGGGTGCCGGGCGCGTACGGGGGCGCCGGGCTGCCCGACGCGCTGAGCCTCCTCGCCCGTACGACCCGGGAACGCGGCCACCTTCCCCTCCACGCCGACCTCGACGACCTGGACGAACCGCTCCGCCTGGGCGACACGGCCGGCGACCGCACGCCGGCCCGTTTCATCGGGGACGCGGCGACCCTCGTACGGCTGTACTCGGGGCGTCCGGTGGAGGGGCGGACGTACGAGCTCGCGGGGGCGGAGGCGAAGGAGCTGAACATCTTCGGCTGAGACGCGCCGGTGAGAGGGACCCCGTGGCGGCGTATTCTTGAAATTGGACTAGACCTGTAGCCGCCCGAGACCGTCGACGAATGGGGTCCCATGAGCAAGCGTGCAGTCCTGGAGGTGATCGCCCTCGACGCCGAGGACGCGATCGCCGCCCAGGCCGGAGGCGCGGACCGGCTGGAACTGGTGACCGACATGGCGGCGGACGGTCTGACGCCGACGGTCTCCACGGTCACCGCGATCCGGGCCGCCGTGGACATCTCGGTGCGGGTGATGCTGCGGTTGTCGGACGGATTCGCGGCGGGGGACGTCTCGCGGGTGGCCCGGACGGCGCGGGAGCTGCGCGAGGCCGGGGCCGAGGAGTTCGTGCTCGGTTTCCTGGACACTTCCGGCGAGGTGGATCTGGCCGCCGTGGAGCAGGTCGTGGAGGTGCTGGACGGGTGCCGCTGGACGTTCCACCGGGCGATCGACCACGCCGCGGACCGCGACGCCCTGCGCAAGCAACTGGCCGATCTGCCGGGCCTGGACACCTACCTCACCGCGGGGTCGGCGTCGGGCGTGGACGAGGGGTCGCCGGTGCTGCTCGCGGAGGCGGCGCGGGCGGGGGAACCGGGGTACGAGCAGCAGCTGCTGGTGGGCGGCGGACTGCGGCTCGACCACGTGCCGGGACTGCGGGCCGCCGGAATCGACGCGTTCCACATCGGTGGCGCGGCGCGGCCGGGCGGCTGGGAGGCGCCGGTTTCGGCGGAGGCGGTCGGGGAGTGGCGGCGGGCGGTGGACGGCGGGTCCCGCTAGCGCTTCAACGGCCGTAGACACAGCGATGTGCTGCCGTCCTCGCTGTACTCGAGGTGGGCGAGGTAGTCCCCGGCCGGACAGGAGCCGTTCGCCGGGGCGGTGACACGGAGCTCCGCGTCGGAGGAGTCGCAGGACTCCGGCTCGAGGTCCTGTTCCGGCCAGGCCGCGTCGTTGCGGGCGCACGAGCCGGCCGTGAGCGTCGGCCGGTCGGCACGGTCACCCGCCCCGGCCACCAGGCCGACCAGCAGGAGCGCCGTGAACGCGAACACCGCCAGGCCCAGCAGTCCCAACGGGATCAGCGCCAGGATCCCGGCCGGCCGCTTGAACACCGGCTTGCCCGGATCCAACGGCGGCCGGAACCCCGGCGCGGCCGGCTCGGGGATGCGCCGGATGCCCGACAGCGCGCCGAGGTTGCTCAGCAGGGTGAAGGGCGTGATCAGCACCGACAGCGGCCCCCACCAGCCCATCACCATCGTGTCCGCCTGCATGTCCCGGAAGCTCGCCAGCGCACAGGTCCGGCAGAACACGCCCTCGCGCTTCAGGAACCGCATGACCACCACCATCCCCTGGTGACCCCGGACCGTCACCGGGGCGGCGGGGGCAGCTCCGCAGATCTGGCAGGCCGCCACGGGTGGGTACGCCACGGGTGGGTACGGCCCCGAAGTGGGCTGGTAGGCGGGGTGCGAGGGCGGCGGCGTGCTCAACGGGGGCCTCTCCGGGGGGACATGGCGAAACGCAGCAGCACCTTACTCGGCGAGCGCCCCGGGCAGCGGCGCGGTGTGCGTCACGATCAGGCCCGACACCGCTCGGGTCAGGGCCACGTACAGCCGCCGCAGGCCCGTGCGTTCGTCCGGTTCGCCGTCCACGACCGCCCGCGGCTCGTCCAGGACGACGTAGTCGTACTCGAGACCCTTGGCGAGGGACGCCGGGACCAGGGTCAGCCGGGCCTCGGCCGTCGTCTCCTCACCCGGGGCGAGATACGGGATCCCCGCCGCCGTCAGCGCCTTGGCGAGGGCCGGGACGCGGGCGTCCGCCGCGATCAGACCGGTCGAGCCCTCGTGGCGCAGCAACTCCTCGCACGCGGCGACCACTTCGGCCGTACCGCCGATCTCGCGGACGTCGAAGAAGCCCGGGTTCTCACGGACCGACGCGACCGGGGTCAGGCCCGGCGCGATGTGCGGCAGCAGCCGGGAGGCGTACGTGATGACGTCCGTCGGCACGCGGAAACCGGCCGTCAGCTCCTCGACCACCCCGTCCGACTTGCCGAGGTGGGCCAGCGCCTCCTGCCAACTCCGCGTCGCCCACGGCGTGGTGCCCTGCGCGAGGTCGCCCAGGACGGTCGCCGAACCCGTCGAGCAGCGGCGGCCGACCGCGCGGTACTGCATGGGGGAGAGGTCCTGCGCCTCGTCGAGCACCACGTGCCCGAGCGAATGGGTGCGCTGCACGAGGTCCGTCGCCTCGTCGATCAACACCGCGTCCGCGGAAGACCACTTGGCCGACTTCACCGACCGCACCGGCTTCGCCCACAGGATGGTCTTCTGCTCGTCCTCGTCGAGGATCCCCTCCGCGTGCACGGCGAGGAAGTCCGCGTCCGTCAGCAGGCGCAGGACGAGTTTCGCCGGGTCGACGGGCGGCCAGATCTGCTTGACCACCGCCTTCACCGCCGGGTTGCGGGCCACCGCGTCCTGCACCCGGTCGTCCGGCGCCTCCCCGGACCGCTCCATCTGCACCAGCACGGCGTGCGCGATGCGCTGCGGGAGCGCCTCGCGGGCGGCGCCGTAGCGGATGCCCCGGTCGAGCAGCTCCCGCACGATCTCCTCGATCTCGTACGCCGGGACCCGCCACCTGCGTGACCCGCGCACCACCATCACCGGCTCGGTGGGCATGCTCACGTGGGAGTAGACGGCCCGCCTCAGCACCTCCGCCATCCTCGCGTCGCCCTTGAGGACCGCGGCGGGGGCGTCATCGGTGCCGCGCACCTCCAGACCCGCGGTCACCAGGTCGTCGACGGTGGCCTGCCTGACCGTCAACTCGCCCAGCGCGGGCAGCACTTGCTCGATGTAGTGCAGGAAGGACCGGTTCGGTCCGATGACGAGCGTGCCGGTGCGGGCCAGCCGCTCGCGGTGGGCGTAGAGGAGATAGGCGACCCGGTGCAGGCCGACGGCGGTCTTCCCGGTACCCGGACCTCCCTGCACGCAGACCGTGCCGCCCAGACCGGACCGTACGATCTCGTCCTGCTCGGGCTGGATGGTCGCCACGATGTCGCGCATCGGGCCGACGCGCGGGCGCTCGATCTCCTGCTGGAGCAGCTTGCTGGTGGTGGCGGCCTCCGCCGGGTCGGAGAGGTGCTCGTCCTCGTACGCCGTGATCTCGCCCCGGGTGTACCCGAAGCGGCGGCGCAGCCCGACGTCCATCGGGTCCTTCTTGGACGCCCGGTAGAACGGCTGCGAGACCGGCGCCCGCCAGTCGATCACCATCGGGTCGCCGTCGTGGTCGTGGACGTGCCGGCGCCCGATGTAGAAGCGCTCTCCCTGCGCGCCCTCGGCCCGGTCGGCGCCGGGGGAGTGCAGGTAGTCGAGGCGGCCGAAGAACAGCGGGGTGTCGCTGAGGTCCGCCAGCGCCTTGATCCGCTCGTCGATCTGGCGGGCCAGGACCTCGGCGTTGACCCAGTTCGCGGTGACGTCCTTGATGTCCAGCGACTCGACGTCCTCGCGCATGGCGCGCAACGCGGCGCGCGAACGGGCGAGGTGGGAGCGTTCGCGGGCGAGGGGGTCGTCGTCTGCGGGCACGGGAGTGGACGGCCTGGACAAGGGGGTGCCTCCGAAGGTGCTGCGGGCCGCGTGGTGGGATGCCGACCGGTTTCCGTCCGGACGGCGGCACTCCGTGAGGGAGGCGGGCAAGAGCGGAGATCTTAGGACAGGCCCCGGGCCGGACGCCAACCGTTTTTCCGTCCCCTAGGGGGTCACCCCTCCCTCTGCCAGGGGAGGCTCCCCCCACGAGCTGTACCCAGGTAGCACAAGAAGGGGATACCTGGGACCGATGCCCTCCTTATGCCTCGAAAGCCACTATGGAGGCATGAGCGCAGCGACCTTCACCCCGGCCCCCGGTCGCCCGTCCGGGGCGACCCCCCTCTCCGACATCCACAGCACCCACCGCCTGGGCAACGCCCTCCGCGCGGTCCGCGTCTTCGCCGGCGCGGCCTTCGACGTCGTCATACTCGGCGAGTACGGCGAGGAGGCCGGCGTCCGCCGCAGGTAGCCGCCGGTCAGCTCTCCGCGAGCAGTTCGTCCGCGTCCACGATCCGGTAGGCGTACCCCTGCTCCGCCAGGAAGCGCTGGCGGTGCGCGGCGAAGTCCTGGTCGATGGTGTCGCGGGCGACCACGGAGTAGAAGTGCGCCTGGTGGCCGTCCGCCTTCGGGCGCAGGACCCGCCCGAGCCGCTGAGCCTCCTCCTGCCGCGACCCGAACGTCCCGGAGACCTGGATGGCGACCGTCGCCTCCGGCAGGTCGATGGAGAAGTTCGCGACCTTCGACACCACCAGCACGCTGATCTCGCCCTCCCGGAAGGCGTCGAAGAGCTTCTCGCGCTGGGCGTTGGAGGTCTCGCCCTTGATGACGGGCGCGTCCAGATGCTCACCGAGTTCGTCGAGCTGGTCGATGTACTGGCCGATGACCAGGATCTGCTGGCCCGCGAAGCGCCGTACCAGAGCCTCCGTGACCTTCCGCTTCGTCGCGGTCGTGGCACAGAAGCGGTACTTCTCCTCCTGCTCGGCCGTGGCGTAGGCGAGCCGCTCCGAGTCGGTCAGGTTCACCCGCACCTCGACACAGTCGGCCGGCGCGATGTACCCCTGCGCCTCGATCTCCTTCCACGGCGCGTCGAACCGCTTGGGCCCGATGAGCGAGAAGACGTCCGACTCCCGCCCGTCCTCCCGCACGAGGGTCGCGGTCAGCCCGAGCCGGCGCCGGGCCTGGAGGTCGGCGGTGAACTTGAAGACGGGCGCGGGCAGCAGGTGCACCTCGTCGTAGACGATGAGCCCCCAGTCCCGGGAGTCGAACAGCTCCAGGTGCGGGTAGACGCCCTTCCGGCGAGTCGTCAGCACCTGGTAGGTGGCGATGGTGACGGGCCGGATCTCCTTGCGCGTCCCGCTGTACTCGCCGATCTCGTCCTCGGTCAGCGAAGTCCGCTTCACCAGCTCGTGCTTCCACTGCCGCGCCGAGACGGTGTTGGTGACCAGGATGAGCGTGGTCGACCTGGCCTGGGCCATGGCCCCGGCGCCGACCAGGGTCTTCCCCGCGCCGCACGGGAGCACCACGACACCGCTCCCGCCGTGCCAGAAGTTCTCCACGGCCTGCTTCTGGTAGGGCCTGAGCGCCCAGCCGTCCTCGGCCAGGTCGATCGGGTGCGCCTCGCCGTCGACGTACCCCGCCAGGTCCTCGGCGGGCCAGCCCAGCTTCAGCAGCGTCTGCTTGATCTGCCCGCGCTCGGAGGGGTGCACGGCCACCGTGTCCGGGTCGAGCCGCGCGCCGACCAGCGGGATGATCCGCTTCGAGCGCAGGATCTCCTCCAGCACCGGCCGGTCGGTGGTGGTGAGCACGAGTCCGTGGGCGGGGTGCTTGCTGAGCGTGAGCCGCCCGTACCGGTCCATCGTCTCGGCGACGTCGACGAGCAGGGCGTGCGGCACCGGATACCGGCTGTACTGCACCAGCGCGTCGACCACCTGCTCGGCGTCGTGCCCGGCGGCCCGCGCGTTCCACAGCCCGAGCGGTGTCACCCGGTAGGTGTGGATGTGCTCGGGCGCCCGCTCCAGCTCGGCGAACGGCGCGATGGCCCGACGGCACGCGTCGGCCTGCTCGTGGTCGACCTCGAGCAGCAGGGTCTTGTCGGACTGGACGATGAGAGGACCGTTCACGTACATGCATCCTTCCGCACGGGCCAAACGTCCAGTGTGCCTCAACCAGGGACGATCAAGGGAGGCCGAGGAAGGCCGGGGAAGGCAGTGGAGGTCTTCTCGATGCAACCCCGGCCCCCGCTCGGGTGTCTTGACTGGCGGGAGCGGGCTGGGGAGGACACATGGGGATGTCTGCGGGCAGATGGGCGGCCGGCGGGGGAGCGGTCGTCGTGCTGGTGGCGACCGGGGCGTGGGCCCGCTCGTCGTCGGACGCCGACCCCCGGCTGTGGAACCAGGTGCGCCCGGCCATCGAGGCGCGGCTCGTGGACCAGTCGCGCGGCTCCGGGTACGGGGAGAGCGCGCCCGGGCTCGGGGCGAGGTGGTTCTGCCGGGCCGAGGCGCTGGACCTCGACGAGCGGGACGGACTCGTGCGGGCCGGCGTCAGCACGCTGTGCGTGGAGTACGGGGTGCGCGGGGGGCGCCTGGTGGAATGCAGCGGCGCCGAGGTCCCGCAGGTGCTGCGGCTGCGCAGGGAGGCAGACGGCCACTACGCGGTCGTGTCCCAGGAGGAGCCGCCCGACGGCGCGGGCGGCACGGAGTGGCTGACCAGCCACTTCGGCCACGCCACGACGGTCGCCCTCGACACCGGTGTGGCCTCCGGCCCCCTGGAGTCCGCGGCCCGGACCCACTTCGGTCTGCCCGCCGACTCGCCCGTCGCGGAGTGCTGACCGGCCCTACTCCTCCGCCAGCTCCGCCACCCCGGTCACCCGGTGCAGCGGATACGTGCGGACCTCGTCCGCCGTGTGGTCGTAGGCCGTCACGAAGCCGCCCTCGACGCGGATGGGGGCGATGACGCGCTGGCTGGCGGCGCCCTCGGCGTTGACGTAGCCGATCCACAGGGCCCCACCGGTCAGAACGGCGGCCTGCATGGTGGCGAGGGTCTCGGCGGAGCTGGTGCGGGGGAGCTCACCGGTGGCGGGCAGCGCCTGGTCGCCCTGCCGTCGAGGGGTCGTCGAGGCCAGGTCACCGGCCCGGATCGCCCGGATCGCGGCCGCCAGGAGGGTCGCGTCCGGGATCGGGGGGCCCTCCGGCACGGGTTCGGGAGCCGTGCGCGGCGGGGTGCGGTGGGCGTGCGCGCGGGTGATCAGGACATCGCCCTCCGCCGACTCGGCGGCCGGGGCGAAGCCCATCGTGCGCAGGCCCTCCAGCAGGGCCGCCGGATCGGCCTGCGCGGCCAGCACCGTCGGGGCCAGGCGGCGCAGCCGCAGGCCCGCGGCACGCTTGTCGGCGAGGATCTCGTTGAGCAGGGCGTCGTCGTCGCAGCGGACATACGCGGAGGCCGCGCCCACTCTGAGGTGCCCGTGTCTGCGCGCCACGTCGTCGATCAGATACGTCAGCGGCTGCGGCACCGGCGTACGCGCGTGCGCGGCGAGGAAGGCGTGCAGGTCGGAGGCCGACTGGCCGGCGTCCAGGGCACGCCGTACCGACGCGGGGGTGAAGCGGTAGACGGTCGCCCCGCCCTTCGACTCCACGTCGGCCAGGACGTCCAGGACCTCGGCCAGCGACCGCTCAAGGGGGCCGGGGGCCACCGCCGTCAGGTCGGCCTGGAGCAGGACGTGGTCGAGCGGCTCGGGCAGGAGCGGCGCGAGCAGCCGGGCGGCCGCGGCGGACGCGGTGGCCTGCTCGGCGGGGGAGAGGGGTTCGGCGACGGCGGGGCGGTGGTGGTGCACGGGCAGCTTGTCGCCGGGGCCCTGCGGTGCCCTGTCCGGTGTCTTCGGCGCGGCCGCGCCCAGCAGCGCCCGCCCGTGCCCCGACAGCGCCCCCCGTCCCGTCACGCCCAGCAGCTCCGCCTCCGTCAGCGTCCACTCGGCGAGCCGTGACCGCAGATCGTCCCCGCGCTGCGGCCCCCGCAGCGGACGCTCCCAGCGGAGCCGGGCCAGCACCGACTCCCGCGACGGCGACGCCCCCTCCGGCAGCCCCGCCAGCAGCGTCAGCACCCGGTGCCGTACCTCCGGCGCCGCGCTGCGGTCGAGCCCCGGGCCCAGCGTCGACAGCGTGCGGTCCTTCGCGTCCCGGCCGCCCACCAGGCCGGACACCCGCGTCGCCGTCAGCCAGGCCTCCGCCAGGCGGGCCCAGCGCTGTGCCGGGGGCTGCTCCAGCCACTCGTCGTGCGCCGGGGTCGCCGCGTACCGCTCGTCGGCCTCACCGTCGGAGGCCAGCAGGCCCGCCGCGTACGCCAGCTCGACCCAGAACGCGGCGACCGGTTCCGCCACGTCCAGGGCGACGGCCGTGCGCTTGAGGTCACGGACGCTCAGACCGCCCGCCCGCAGCACCGCGGGCCCGCCCTCGTCCCAGTCCTTCAGCAGCTCCTCGACGGTCGCGAGCGCGGTGTACGCCTGCCCGGCCGCCGTCGCGTCCACAACCTGTGGACGGTGCGTCGCCGCGGGCTCCACGGCCGGCGGCAGCGGCTCCACCTCCCGGTGCGCCCGGCCGCCGCGCAGATGCAGGGCCACCTCCCGCGGGAGCACGACCGTCCCGGGCGCCGTCGGCACCAGCAGCCCCAGGTCCAGCAGACGGCGCAGATGGGCCGCCGGATCGGCGGTGACCTGGCCGTACGGCGGGCCCCACACCAGCCGCGAGAGCACCTCCCGCGACTCCTCCGGGAGCCCGGCCAGCAGCGCCGACATCCGCTCGCGATCGGTGAACAGGGCCGTCAGCGACGCCACCGCGGAGACCGCGTCGTGCGTCGAACCCAGCCCCGCAGCCGTGACGATGTCCTGGATGCGGCCCGGCGACATCCCCGCCGTGGCCTCCCGCACGGTCGGCCCGAGCCCCGTCGGCGACGGATGCTGCGGCGAGGGCGCGAGCAGCTCACGGGCGGTGCGCACCAGCCGCAGCCGGTCGTCGTCGCCCCACACCAGGGCCTGCTCCCGCAGGGTGCCGAGGGCACGCGGCAGCGCCGCCGAGACCGCCGGGTCGCCGCCGTCACCGGTCAGCAGCGCCAGCAGCTCGCCGTACGGGGCCGGGTCGGCCGCCACCGCCAGCGCCTCCGCCGTCTGGAGCGCGAAACGGTCGAGGCGCTCCAGCGCCCGCACCACCGACGCCCGCGTCCCGGCCCGCGTGGCGAGCTGGGTGAGGTCCGTCGGCACGGGCGTGATCAGGTCGGGGCGGGCACGCAGAAGCGCGGCCAGGGAGACGTCGTCCCTGGCCCGGAGCGCTTCCGCGAGGGAGCGCGGCGGTACGGCCGGGTTGCTCATCCGACCAACGGTAGCGGGTGGCGGGGCGGCCCAGGGGTGACGTACGCCGCGCCCACGCGACCGTCCTCCTCGGCGCCGGGGCCCGTCCGGTCGGCGGCTGCCTGCGCTAACGTCGTCCCACGGGGTATCCAACGCACCCGCCCCGGAGGGGACTTCGTGGGTATCGAGAGCGACCAGGTCGTCTACGAGTATCTGAGCCGCGTCGGCGATGTCGCGCAGCAGCGGCAGTTGCCGTCGTCCACCCGCATGCGGCTCGTCTCGGAACTGCGCAACGAGATCGACCGGCGGCGCGCCAAGGTCACCGTGGACTCGCCCGCCGCCGTCCGCCGGATCATCGCCAAGCTGGGCAGCCCCGACGAGGTGGTCACCGCCGCCGGCGGCAGCGCGGACAGTGCCCCGCAGGCGCCGGTCGTCGCCATGCCCGTACAGCGGGACCGGGAGACGAAGGAGACCGAGCGGCCCAAGGGCCTGCGCAAGGTCGTCCCCCGGCCGCGCCCCGGCACCCCGCCGCAGCCCGCCCCCACCGCCGACCGCGACACGTCCCACGGGCCGCACCTGGCCGGCCTGGACGAACTCGGCGACAGCGCGGCGCAGCCCGACTGGTGGCGGGTCGACAGCAGTCCCTTCGGGGTCGGGGACAGCGTGCCGGGCTTCGTGGGCGGAGTGGAGATCCCGGAACTGCTGAAGCCACCGCCGCCCAAGGAGGAGAAGAAGCCCGAGCCCGCGCCCGCCGTGGAACAGGCGCCGCCCGTGCCGGTGGTGAAGGCCCGGACGGCCTGGTGGAAGCGCAGGGCGGCGACGAAGGCCGCCGGACCGGTCGTCGAGGCCGCCCCGGCCCGCCGACGCCCCTTCTCCGGGCCCGGGAGCTGGAGCAACCCCCTCCTCCTGCTCGCCGCCGCCCTGCTCGTCGCCGGTGCCGTGCTCGGCAACCTGCTCGTCCTCCTCGTCGGCTGGCTCATCGCGTGGGCCTCGCGCCGGCTGAGCGACGCCGAGACCAAATGGGCCGTCGTGTTCCTGCCGAGCCTGTCGCTCACCGCGGGAATCGTCTGGCTGTGGGGGCGCAACGAGGGCCGCTGGGGCGAGCCGATCGCCCAGGGGCACATGAACGACGCGGTCGCCGAGACCTGGCCATGGGTCGTACGGGGAGCGGCCGTGGCCTCGGCGCTGTTCCTGGTGTGGCGCTCCCAGCGGCGGCGCTAGGGCACCGGAAATCGTTGTCCGACGGCCCTCCCCCTTGGGCACAATGGCTCATATGGCCTCTACATGCACCTCCGCGCCGACCGTCGGCTTCGACCTCGACATGACGCTCGTCGACTCCCGCCCCGGCATCCACGCCTGCTGGGTGGAACTGTCCGAGCGGACCGGGACGTACGTCGACGCCGACCTGGTGGTGACGCGGCTCGGGCCGCCGTTGCAGGAGGAGATGGCGCACTGGTTCCCCGCGGAGCGGGTCCCGGCGATGGCGGACCTGTACCGCGAGCTCTACCCGACGTACGCCATCAGCGGCACCCGGGCGATGCCCGGCGCCCGCGAGGCCATACGCGCCGTACAGGCGGCCGGCGGGCGGGCGATCGTCGTGACGGCCAAGTGGGAGCCCAACGCCAAGCTGCACATGGAGCACCTGGGCATGGAGCCCGACGCGGTGATCGGCAACCTGTGGGCCGAGGGCAAGGGCGAGGCCCTGCGCGAGCACGCCGCGAGCGTGTACGTCGGGGACCACGTCGGCGATGTGCGCGGGGCGCGGATCGCCGAGGCGCTCTCGGTCGCGGTACCCACCGGCCCGTGCTCCGCGGAGGAACTGACCGAGGCCGGTGCCGATGTCGTCCTCGGCGATCTCACCGAGTTTCCGGGGTGGTTTTCGGACTACCGTCCGGACTCCGTTCCCGCCCGCGCCTGACGCCTTCCCGCCGCGACCGATTGCAGGACGCCGGCACCGGCCACCACGAACCCGACGGCCATGAGCATGCTCAATCCGAACATGTAGGTCGGAAATGGCTTCGTTCCGAGCAGGAACGGGGCCACGGTGACCAGAGTGGCCACCGCACCGATGAAGAACACGATGGCTCCGGCACGGATCAGTCGGTCACCGGGAGCGGCGGAATTCGGTTGGGTTTTGTCACGCACCCGACCAGGGTAGTTCCCTGCCCGAAGGAACAACCGGGCGACGTCTTGTCACCGGCCTGAAGACCATTAGCCTTGGAACCGGCGGGTCCCGACGACCCGCCCCAGTGCTATCAAGAGCCGTTTCAGAAGCAGTTTTCCGACGAGTACGAGGACGAGGACAGACGTGCCTACCGGCAAGGTCAAGTGGTTCAACAGCGAGAAGGGCTTCGGCTTTCTCTCCCGTGACGACGGCGGTGACGTCTTCGTCCATTCCTCGGTCCTCCCCGCCGGAGTCGAGACGCTGAAGCCCGGACAGAAGGTGGAGTTCGGGGTGGTCGCCGGTCAGCGCGGTGACCAGGCGCTTTCGGTGACCGTCCTCGACCCGACCCCGTCGGTCGCGGCGGCGACGCGCAAGAAGCCGGACGAACTGGCCTCCATCGTCCAGGACCTGACGACCCTCCTGGAGAACATCACGCCGATGCTGGAGCGCGGCCGCTACCCCGACAAGGTCGCCGGCAAGAAGATCGCCGGTCTCCTGCGAGCGGTCGCCGACCAGCTCGACGTCTAGTGAGCGAGGCAGGAGCCGAGGCGCCGTCGCCCCAACTGCTGGAGCACATCCGGCGGCAGCGGCGCCACACCCTGGAAGTGCTGACCGTCTGCGCCCTGGGCCTCGTCCCGTGGACGATCCTGCTGGCGTTCACGCTGCCCAGCGGGTACACGGTCCGTCAGTGGCGCACCACCTGGGTCGGCTTCGACGTCCTGCTCCTGCTCGCGATGGCCGCCACGGCCCTGCTCGGATGGCGTCGCCACCGGGGGGTCGTGGTGGCGGCGGTGACGACGGGTGCCCTGCTGGTCTGCGACGCCTGGTTCGACGTGTCGCTGGCCCTGGGCACCCCGGACGTCTGGTGGTCGGCGGCATTGGCGGTGTGCGTGGAACTCCCGCTGGCGGGCTTCCTGATCCACCGGGTCCTGGGAATGTTGAAACTGGCGCAATGGCCGATCGCCCCAAAGGGCGTCAGATAAACGACAACGCGTCGGGCCGCAAAGCCGGAACAAGTCCTTCCGCGGCCGCCCGGGTCAACAGCCCCCGAATCGCCGCATATCCGTCCTCGCCGAGGTCCGCGGTGAACTCGTTGACGTACAGACCGATGTGCTGATCGGCGACCGCGGGATCCATCTCCTGCGCGTGTTCCATGACATAAGGCCGGGAAACCTCGGGCTCTTCCCAGGCGGCCCGCACGGACGTACGGATGGACTCGGCGAGCAGTGACAGCCGCTCCGCGCCCAGGGACCGTTTCGCGATGATCGCCCCGAGGGGAATCGGCAGCCCGGTCGTCGACTCCCAGTGCTCGCCCATGTCCGCGAGCTTGTGCAGACCGTAGTTCTGGTACGTGAAACGCGCCTCGTGGATCACGAGCCCCGCGTCGACCTTCCCGTCCCGCACGGCCGGCATGATCTCGTGGAACGGCAGCACCACGATCTCCCCGACCCCGCCCCGGAGCACATCCGCCGCCCACAGCCGGAACAGCAGGTACGCCGTCGACCTCTCGGACGGCACGGCGACCGTACGCCCGGTGAGGTCCACGCCGGCCTCCCTCGTCAGCACCAGCGGCCCGCACCCCCGCCCCAGCGCACCCCCGCACGGCAGCAGCGCGTACTCGTCGAGGACGTAGGGCAGCACGGCGTACGACACCTTCAGCACGTCGAACTCGCCGCGCTCCGCCATCCCGTTGGTGATGTCGATGTCGGCGAAGGTCACGTCCAGCGCGGGCGCCCCCGGCACGCGGCCGTGCGCCAGGGCGTCGAAGACGAACGTGTCGTTCGGGCAGGGGGAGTACGCGATCTGCAGCGGCTCAGTCGTCATGGTGCTTCCAACTCTCCAGTAGGGGCGTCAGCTTCCCGAACGCCTCCGTCAGGGCCGCGAGCGCGTCGCCGATGCGCCAGGCGGCCCGGTCGCGCGGACCGACCGGGTTGGACACGGCACGGATCTCCAGCACGGGCACCCCGTGCGCCCCGGCCGCCTCGGCGACCCCGAAGCCCTCCATGGCCTCGGCGAGGGCGGTGGGATGGCGTGCGCGCAGGGCGGCCGCGCGGGCGGCCGTACCGGTCACCGTGGAGACGGTGAGCACGGCTCCGGCCCGCGCCCCGGTCGCGGCCACCGCGGCCCGTACGAGGGCCGCGGGCGGGCGGTGGGTGACGGCCCCGAACCCCAGCTCGGTCACCGGCACGAACCCCTTGGCGGTCTCCGCCCCGAGATCGGCCGCGGTGATCTCGTCGGCGACGACGAGCGACCCGACCGGCGCGTGCGGCAGGAAGCCGCCGGCGATCCCGGCGGAGACGACGAGGCCGTAGGGAGTGCCTTGGAGGGCGGCCGTCGTGAGGGCGGTCGCGGTGGTCGCGGCGGCGAGCGCGGGGCCCACCCCGGCCGCGAGGACGGTCACGCGGTCGCCCGTGAACGCACGGGCCACCGCGTCCCGTTCGACCGGGACCGCGGTGGCCACGAGGATGCGCATCGGATACGGCGGATCAGTAGTCGGAGTTCTCCAGCTTGAAGTTCCAGACGCCCTTGTACGCCTTGCTCTCGCCGGAGGTCTGCTTGTCCTGCTCGACGATGCTGATGTACAGCGTCTTCTGCGGGGCCTGGCCCTGCTGCTGGGCGAAGAGGTCGACACCGTCGAAGGAGTAGTACGTCTTCTTGTAGGCGTACGTCATCTGCTGGCCGTTGATCCACAGCGCCCAGCCGGTGTCGGCGATCTCGGGGTCGACGCCGACGCGCAGGGTCTCGCTCTGCTTGACCTTGATCGTCTTGACGTCGGACTTCTCCAGGGCGCACTTGGCGGCCTTCGCCTTGCCGAGGTCGTCGCCGTCGTCGTAGCAGACGGCCTCGGAGCTCACCGAGGTCGAACCGACCGTGACGGTGACGCGCGGCGTCGGCTTGTCGCAGGCCGACAGGACGAGCAGTCCGGCGGAAACGAGGCCGGCGGCGGCGACGGCGCGGCGGCGTCGCACATCGGATTGCAGCGTGGTCATGGCGGAAGGCTATCGGGCAGGCCCTACGGTCCCCTTATGCGGGGTACGGCGTGCCGTGCGCGGGGACCGGGTCAGGCCACTCGCGCCTTGGGGGAGCTGCCGTGCCGGGCCGAGCTGAGCAGGCCCCTCGCGGTGCCCAGCCAGCCCGCGGCGACGACCGCGGCGGCCACCGACAGGCCCAGGTAGCCGTTGAGCGGCATCACGATGCCGACCGCGCCGCCGAACACCCACGACACCTGGAGCAGCGTCTCGGAGCGGGCGAAGGCGGAGGTGCGGACCAGTTCGGGCACGTCCCGCTGGATCAGCGCGTCCAGGGACAGCTTGGACAGGGCCTGCGAGAACCCGGCGACCGCGGCGAGGCACGCCACCAGGAACGCCCCGAAGAAGATCGCCGCCGTGATCGCCGCGCCCAGCACGATCGCCACCACCGTCAGGATGATGATCTCCGGCGCCCGCGACCTGAGCCAGGCGCCGACCGCCGTGCCGAGCGCGTTGCCCGCGCCCGCCGACACGGCCACCAGACCCAGGGAGACCGCCGCGCTCTCGCCGGTCAGCGGGTGCTCGCGCAGCAGGAAGGCGAGGAAGAAGGTGAGGAAGCCGGAGAGCCAGCGCAGGGCCGCGTTCGCGCCCAGGGCGTGGGTGACGGCGGTGCCGACCGTGCGCAGCCCGGGCCGCTTGAGCGGCTTGAGGTGCGGCCCGTGCAGATGCTCCTCGTCGGCGGCGAGCAGTGCCACGTCCTCGCCCTTGGCCGAGTCGACCTTCGGCGGCAGCGAGAAGGACAGGAACGTGCCGGCGATGAAGATCACGAAGGCGCCGTACAGCGGCCAGCGCGGTCCGATGGCCTGGAGCCCCGCGCCGACGGGGGCCGCGATGCCGGTGGCGAGGAGTCCGCCGAGGGTGACGCGGGAGTTCGCCTTGACGAGGGAGAAGCGGGGCGGGAGCAGACGGGGCACGACCGCGCTTCTGACGACGCCGTACGCCTTGGAGGCCACCAGTACGCCGAGGGCCGCCGGATACAGCTCCAGGCTGCCCGTGGCGACCGCCCCGGCGATGATCAGCGCGAGCATCGCCCGGGCGAGCATGGCGCCCGCCATGGCGGCACGGCGGCCGTGCGGGAGACGGTCGAGGAGGGGGCCGATCACGGGCGCGAGGACTGTGAAGGGCGCCATGGTGATGGCCAGGTACAGGGCGACGCGCCCACGGGCCTCGTCGGTCGGCACCGAGAAGAACACCGTGGAGGCGAGGGCGACGGTGATCATCACGTCCCCCGCGCCGTTGACCGCGTGCAGCTCGATCAGCTTGCCGAGGCCGGACTCGCCCGCTCCGTGCGCGTGGGTCGCCTTGCGGATGCCGCGGGCCGTACCGGTGAACGGGAAGTGCAGGGCACGGCCGACCGCGCGCACGGGCCCTGTCATCTGGGTAATCCGGCCCGAACCGCCACCGATCCTGGTGGCTCCCTGGGGTGTCCTCGTGGCTGCCACCCCGTCATAGTGCCCCGAGAAAGCTGTGAGTAGTGCGGTTACCGCGCGTATGAACGCATATGAAGTGCCACCGGAGGGCTGCTCGGGGGCCACCTGAGGCAACGAACCATCACGTCGGTGTAGGCCGAGCGGCGGCGAACAGGTAGCGTGCGTAGCGCGCCGTGGCGAACGTTCTCGGCCGCGCGCCTCTTCGACATCCCGCAGAATGGATGGGAGCAGGTGCGCCCGAGCGCGATCGGGCGCGGACGTCGACGCGGTCCTCCGGTCCGCTCCGTCCGCACCCACCGCCTTCAGGCCGGCGCACCCGAGTGACGGCGTAGGAGAGAAGCGATACCTGTGAGCGCAGCGACAACGCGAAGCCGCACCCCCGACCGCCTGTGCGCCGAGGCCGTCGACCTCGCCCGCGCCGCCGCCGAGGAGGCCGCCGCGCCCGGGGTGGTGGGCGAGCACGCGGGCCTGGTCTCCGAGGGGGACCGTGTCGTCACGCACTTCTTCGAGTGCAAGGAACTCGGCTACCGGGGCTGGCGCTGGGCCGTCACGGTGGCGCGCGCCTCCCGCGCGAAGCTGGTGACGCTGGACGAGGTCGTCCTGCTCCCCGGCCCGGACGCGCTGCTGGCACCGGAGTGGGTGCCGTGGAGCGAACGCCTGCGCCCCGGCGACATGGGCCCCGGCGATCTGCTGCCCACCGACGCCGAGGACCTGCGCCTGGAGCCCGGCTACACCGGCGAGGACGAGCCCCTGCCGAACGCGCCGGTCTCCGAGGAGATGGCCGAGCTGGTCGAGGCGGAGGACGCGGACCTCACGGCGGGCACCGTCTCGAACCTCCCGGTGGCCCCGACCCGCGGCTCCATCGCCGCGGTCGCCGAGGAACTGGGCATGCGCCGGGCCCGGGTCCTGTCCCGCTACGGCCTCCATGTCGCCGCCGACCGCTGGGAGGAGTCGTTCGGCGCGAAGACGCCGATGGCCCAGGCGGCCCCGGCGCCCTGCGTGAGCTGCGGCTTCCTGGTCCCGCTCGGCGGCTCCCTGGGCCAGGCCTTCGGTCTGTGCGCCAACGAGTTCGCCCCGGCGGACGGCCGCGTGGTCTCCCTGTCCTACGGCTGCGGAGGCCACTCGGAGGCCGCGGTCATGCCGAAGCCCCCGCAGCCGGCCCCTCCGGTGATCGACGAGACCCGGGTGGACCCGTTCCCGCTGCGCCCCGCCCGGGACTCCGGCTCGGTGCCGGAGACCGCGGACGAGGCGTCGGCGGAACTGGGCCACTCGTAGGGCCTTCGGCTCACGGGCGCTGGAACACCCGGTCCACGACGCCGTCGGCGACGATGTACTGCGACTGCTCGTAGACCTTGCTCGTCAGTTTCGCCGTGGTCCGCTCACGCAGCCCCAGGTACCGGTACGTCTTCGCGTCGAAGAGCAGCAGCCGCCCGCCGTCCTTCGCGGAGGTGCCGGGCGGGCCGACGACGTACCGGACGCCGATGGCGGTGTGGCCGTTGAACTCGGTCCGGCCCGGCAGCACCTTGACCCCGGGGGCGGTGGCGAGCGCCTCGAACGCCGCGGAGCGCAGCCCCTTGGGCAGGACGGAGTGGCGGAGCAGTCCGGAGAGGAAGATCTGGACCATCGGCCACTCGTCGGCCCTGGTCGGCCGGCCGTAGTCCGGCTTGCCGCCCATGTCGCGCAGGGCGGCCGTCAGCTTCCCCGGATCGGTGGGCAGCTTCTCCAGCTCGGACCACTTGGACGGCGGCCAGGTGCTCTGACCCGGCTGGAACACCGGCACCCACTGCTTGTGGCCCAGCTCGCTGACGTAGCCCTTCTTGGACCCGTCGACCGAGCTCCAGCTCTCGTCGACCCACTTCTTCACGGGGCCGCCGGAGACCGGCCTGCGCTCGATGACCTCCTTGGTGTAGATGAACTGGTCGTCGCGCGGGGCGAGCGGCTTCTCGGTCCGCAGGGCCTCGGCCGCCGCCCCCCGCAGCACGGTGGTCGCGCTCACGGTCCGGGTGCGGGGTGCGTCCTCCCCGGTGTCCTGGGAGACCACCACGGTCGCGGTGACGGCCGCCGCGGTGGCGCAGGCCACGCCGACCCGCAACAGCTGACGGCGGTGGACGGGGAACCGGGTGCGGGCGGCCGGGGCCTGCATCGCCTGGTGGAGGCGGAAGCGGGCGCGGGCGCGGGCGGCGTCCGAGAGAGGGGGCGCGTCCGCGTCCCACTCCCTCAGGAGCTCGATCTCATTCATCGTCGGATTCCTCTCGAAGAGCGGTCGGATCGGATCCGCCCAATGCCTCACGAAGTTTTCTGCGAGCCCTGTGCAGCCGTGACCGGACCGTCCCCACCGGCACACCGAGGGCGGCCGCGACTTCCTCGTAGCCGAGGTCGGCCCAGGCGACCAGCAGCAGCACGTCCCGGTGCCGGGCGGGCAACCGGCCGAGGGCACCGGCGAGTTCGCCGCGTACCGCCTGGGCGCTGACCCGTGCCGCCACCCGGTCCGCGACCGTCTCCTCGGCCTGCCCCGCGGGGGCCGCCGGGGGCAGCCGGCCGAGGGTCCTCAGTCGGCGGGCCTCGGCTCGCCGGTGGCGGCCGATGAGGTTGGTCGCGATGCCGAACAGCCAGGGACGGGCGTCGGCCGCCTCCGTGCGGTACCGGAAGCGCTGCTGGAACGCGGTGGTGAAGGTCTCCGCCATCACGTCCTCGGCCGCCTCCGCACCGAGCCGGCGGGCCGCGTAACGGTGCACGGAGTCGGCATGACGGTCGAAGAGCGCGGCGAACGCCTCGGGCTCGTCCCACGACCGTTCGATCACCGAGGCGTCGCTGTCCTGCCCCACGCTGACGCCTGGTTCGACGGTCATCGGGGCTCCTTTCGTCGCTGTGGCGCTGTGAAGCTCGGGCTTTCACCCGTACTTCGCCACTCGCGGGAATCCGGTTCCCATGGGGACGAGGTGTGAGGGCCGCAAGGTGCGGAGTTACGGTCCTCCCTCCGCGCGGTACCTTCATCGTCACGCCGATGAGGAGAGTCAACGTGAGCAAGTTCGTGCGGCCCGCTGCCGAGGGTGCCGACCCGTTCGGGACCGCCCGGCTCCGGCGAGGGGTGCTGGACGCCTGGGCCACCAGCCCCGCCCGGTTCCGGGAGGACGCCAACGCCGAGGAGGACCTCGTCCTCGGCGGGTACCGGGACCGGCTCGTCGTCGAGCTCGCGCAGAACGCGGCCGACGCGGCGGCCCGGGCCGGCGTGCCCGGACGGCTGCGGCTCACCCTTCGCGAGGGCGTCCTGTTCGCCGCCAACACCGGCGCCCCGCTGGACGCGGCCGGTGTCGAGTCCCTCTCCACCCTCCGGGCCTCCGCCAAGCGCGAGTCGCAGAACGGCCCGGACGGCTCGGTCGGACGCTTCGGCGTCGGCTTCGCCGCCGTCCTCGCCGTCACGGACGAACCCGCCGTCGTCGGCCGCCACGGCGGGGTCCGCTGGTCCCTCGCCGAGGCCCGCCACCACGCCGCCGAGACGGCACGGCACAGTCCCGGGCTCGGCGACGAGATCCGCCGCCGCGACGGCCATGTGCCGCTGCTGCGGCTCCCGTTCGCCGCCGAGGGCAGCGCGCCCGAACCGTACGACACCGTCGTCATCCTCCCGCTGCGCGACACCGCCGCCGCCGACCTCGCCGAGCGTCTCCTGGACGCCGTCGACGACGCCCTCCTGCTCGCCCTGCCCGGGCTGGAGGAGGTCGTGATCGAGACGACCGACACGACCCGCACGATCAGCCGCCGCACCGAGGACGAGCTCACCGTCGTCGAGGACTCGCGGGACGGTACGACCCGGTGGCGCACCGCGTCCGCGCACGGCCCCCTCACCCCCGAACTCCTCGCCGACCGGCCCGTCGAGGAGCGGCTGCGGCCGCACTGGTCGCTCACCTGGGCCGTGCCCGCCGACACCGACGGCACCCCGGCCCACCCCCGCACCAGCCCCGTCGTGCACGCCCCGACACCCAGCGACGAACCGCTCGGCGTCCCCGCGCTGCTCATCGCGTCCTTCCCGCTGGACACCACCCGCCGGCACGCGGCCCCCGGGCCCCTCACCGACTTCCTCGTGCAGCGCGCGGCGGACACCTACACCGAACTCCTCGCCGGCTGGCGGCCGGTGAGCGAGGGGATCATCGCGCTGGTGCCCGGCCCGCTGGGCAAGGGCGAGCTGGACGGCGCGCTGCGGCAGGCGATTCTGGAGCGCCTCCCACGCGCCGCGTTCCTCCCGCCCGCGCTCGAACCCACCGACGATCTCCCGGAGGCCCTGCGCCCGCGTGAGGCCGAGGTCGTCGAGGGCGCCGGCGCCGACACCGTGCGGGTGCTCGCCGAAGTCCTGCCCACCCTGCTGCCCGCCGGGCTCGAACGGCGCGTGGAACTAAGGACGTTGGGCGTCGCCCGGGTCCCGCTGACCGACGCGATCGACCGGCTGGCGGGTCTGGAGAAGGAGCCGGAGTGGTGGCAGCGGCTCTACGACAGCCTCGCGGGCGTCGACCCCGACCGGCTCTCCGGGCTTCCCGTCCCGCTGGCCGACGGGCGCACGACGATCGGACCCCGGCAGGTGCTGCTGCCCACCTCGGACGGGCCCCTGATCGACCCCGGAGTCCTCGCCCGGCTCGGCCTCAAGGTCGCCCACCCGGACGCCGCCCACCCGCTCCTGGAGAAGCTCGGCGCGCTGCCCGCGACCCCGCGCGCGGTGCTCACCACACCCCAGGTGCGGGCCGCCGTGGCCGCCTCCCTGGACGACGACGGTGGAATGAGCTGGGAGGAGGACACCCCGGACGCCGAGGAGCTGGCCGACACCGTCCTTGCGCTCGTCCGGGACGCGGGCCTGGAGCCCGGCGACGAGCCGTGGCTGGGCGCGCTCGCCCTGCCCGACGAGGAGGGCGAGCTGGTCCCCGCCGGTGAACTCGTCCTCCCCGGCAGCCCGTTCGCGCGGGTCATGCGCGAGGACGAACTCGCCCACGTGGACGCCGAGCTGGCCGCGAAGTGGGGCGAACAACCCCTGGCCGCCTGCGGGGTGCTCGCCAACTTCGCCCTGGTCCGGGCCACGGACGTGGTCCTCGACCCGGACGAACTGGAGCCGCGCGAGGGCGACTTCGCCGAACCGGACGACGCCGGGCTCCTCGACGCCGTCGACGTGTGGTGCGAGGACATCCTCGACCGCTTCCCCGACACACCCGTACCGCCGGTCGCCACCGAGCTGATCGCCGTACGCGATCTCGACCTGGTCGACGAGGACAAGTGGCCCGAGGCCCTGGCCCTGCTCGCCCAGCCCCCGCTCAGGGACGCCCTCACCCAGCAGGTCCGCATCCTCCTGCCGGACGGCACCCACGAGGTCGTACGGCCGTACACCGCCTGGTGGCTGCGCGGGAACCCGGTGCTCGACGGCCGCCGCCCGGCCGGTCTGCTGGCGGCCGGGGGAGACCCCCTGCTCCGCGGCCTGTACGACGAGGCGGACGCGACCGGGTTCGACGACGAGCAGGTGCTGCGGGCGCTGGGGGTGCGGACGTCCGTGGCCGCGCTGCTGGCGGAGCCGGGGGGCGCGGCGGAACTGCTGGACCGTCTGGCCGACCCTTCGCGTTCGGTCACCGGGGCACAACTGCACGCGCTCTACAGCGCGTTGGCCGACCTCGACCCCGAACAGGTCACCCTGCCCGACGAGCTGCGGGCCGTGACCGACGGCCGGGTGGAGGTCGTGGACGCGGCCGACGCGGTGGTCGTCGACTCGCCGGACCTGCTCCCCTTCACGGAGGGCGTCCCCCTGCTCCCGGTCCGCCCGTCCCGGGCGGGGGAGCTGGCCGAACTCTTCCAGGTCCGCCGGCTCAGCGAGTCGGTGACGGGCTCGGTGGACTCCGAGGGCACGGAGCACGAGGTCCCGGAGCCGGTACGGATCCTGCTGGGCGCGAGCACCCCGGCCTCGTACGTCGAGCACGAGGAACTCGTCGTCGACGGCGTGGAGATCGACTGGCGCCTGACGAACGACGGCGTCCTGCACGCGGCCACCCTGGAGGGCGTGGCCGCGGGCCTCGCCTGGGCGGCCCGTCAGTGGCCCCGCCGCTTCGAGGTGGCGGCCCTCCTGGAGGACCCGACCCGCACGGAGGAACTGGCACGGGACCGTTGGTTCGACTGACGGCTCAGTCGGAGCTGGGGTCCAGGAAGTACTCGTAGGTTTCCAGGTCGAGCGTGATTCCGGTCAACTGCCGGACACGCTCGGCGTGTTCCCGGGTCAGGGGCACATCACCGACGAGTTCGGTCAGTGGAATGTCCACGAGGTCCGCGAGGGCGTCCAGGCCGACAGCGGTCACGTCGACGGACGAGTCCAGGAAATCGCCGTCCTTCGGGTAACGGGAGATGGCGAGTCTCATACGGACGGGTCCCATGCCGGCTCCAGGAAGTACTCGTAGCTCTCCAGGTCGAGCCTGATTCCGGCCAACTGCCGGACACGCTCGGCGTGTTCATGGGTCAGTGGATAGACGTTGACCAGGTGCTCCAGCGGGATCCGCACGAGTTCCGCCCAGGCTGCCCCGCCGACCGCGGTGACGTCGACGGACAAGTCGGGGGAGTCGCCGTCCTTCGGGTAACGGGTGATGGTGTAGACGATGCTCACACAAAATTCTTACCAGGTCTGCAACGCTTCACCCCGGTCGCGCATCTGACCCCACGAGCCGTCAGGCTCCACGACCAGTCCCTGGGGGAACGCATGCGCATCCGCACCACCGTGGCCGCCGTCTCCGGCGGTCTCGTCCTCGCCGCCCTCGCCGTCCCGGTCGCACAGGCCGACGGCGGGGGCCTCCACAAGCCCACCGCCGCGGAGCGTTTCGGCGTCTCCAGAGCCGCGATGAGCGCCGCCGCGGACGACGTGGAACTGCCGGTCGTCTCCAAGGTGACGGTCAACGGCGGCAAGAGCATCGTGGCCGGTCTGACCGGCGTCAAGACCTTCGACGTCTCGCTGACCGCCAGTCACTCCGCCGGTATCCAGGACGCGTACGTCGACGTGTGGCACGGCGTGGAGCACGCCCACTACGACGGCCTGTTCGTCCCGAACGAGCAGAACGCCACCTGCACACCGGTCAACGCCACCACCTCGACCTGCAAGCTCACCATCACGGTCGACTTCCGCCGCGAGCTGTACATGAACTCGCTGGCCGGCACCTGGCACGTGACCGCCGCCGCGATCGCCGCCGACGAGGCCGGCACCTACTACTGGAACGACTTCTACGGCACCCACAAGGTGCAGCGCTTCTCCAAGCTCACCGCCAACGCCTCCCCCGAGCCGGTGAAGAAGGGCAAGACCATCACCGTCACGGGCAAGCTGACGCGGGCCAACTGGGAGACGCGGAAGTACGCCGGTTACTCGACCCAGCCGGTGAAGCTGCAGTTCCGGAAGAAGGACTCCAACACCTACACCACCGTGAAGACGGTCAAGACCAACAGCAAGGGTGACCTGAAGACCACGGTCAAGGCCACGGTCGACGGGTTCTACCGCTGGAGCTTCGCGGGCACCTCCACCACCCCGGCGGTCAACGCCCCGGGTGACTTCATCGACGTCAAGTAGGTCGAGCCGAAGCAAAGCGTTGCGCATGTGCGGGGAAAATCACGGCCCACCCGTACAACCAGTCCCCTGCGTCACGGATCTACGGAGTGAGTCAGCAGACTCCGAGATCCTTCTCTCCTCATGGGGAACGCACATGCGCATACGCGCCCTCGTCCTCGCCGCCTCCGGCGCCGTGGCCCTCTCCGCCCTTGCCGTGCCGTCCGCCTCGGCCGCCACGGCCGGGCCCGCCGTCACCTTCTCCAACCTGAAGGTCAACAGCGGCAAGAACATCGTCGTCGGGTCGACGTCCATGGTCACCGTCTCGGCGACCTACACCGTGACCAAGCCCGCGAGCCTGAACCCGAACTCCTTCGCCACCCTCCCGGTCCTCTACCGTGGCGACACCCTCGGGACGAACTCCGACGACCTGCTCGCCGGCGACGACGTGGGTACGTGCACGACGTCCTCCTCAACCGTTCTCAAGTGCTCGGCGAAGATCCAGTTCCGTCCAAACTCCTCCGACCAGGACCTCGATCTGCTCAGCAGCGAGGCGGGCACCTGGAAGCTGGGCGCTCTCGCTGCCGACGCCGACGCCGCGACCACCTGGCAGGGCGACCTCGGCACCACCCACCTCCAGCGCCGGGCCACCCTCACCACCGACGCCTCCCCGGAGCCGGTGAAGAAGGGCAGGACCATCACCGTCACGGGCAAGCTCGCCCGCGCGAACTGGGACACCAACAAGTACGCGGGTTACTCGACCCAGCCGGTGAAGCTCCAGTTCCGCAAGAAGGGCAGCAGCACCTACACGACCCTGAAGACCGTCAAGACGACGTCCACGGGCACGCTGAAGACGACGACCACGGCGACCGCCGACGGCTACTACCGCTTCAGCTTCGCGGGCACGACGACGACCTCGCCCGTGAGCGCGGCCGGCGACTTCGTCGACGTCCAGTAAGCAGCACGGGCCCGTCCCGGCTGAAGCCCGGCGTTAAGCGGATACGCGGCGGTCGACCCACCTCCACAGGAGTTCCAGGGCGGCCGCCGCCACCACCGAGATGCCGACCGCGATCCACGGCATCGTCATCCCCACCAGCTTCAGTGCGAAGAAGTGCTGGAGCCAGGGCACGGCCAGGACCAGGACGAAGGCCAGTCCCATCGAAGCGACCAGCGCGACCCGCCACCACGTGTACGGGCGGGCGATGATCGCCAGCACCCACATCGAGATCAGGAACAGGGTCAGGGTCGCCGCGCTGGTCTCCGCGTCCAACGCGCCCGCGCCCGTGTAGTGGTGACGGGCGATCAGGTACGTCACGAAGGTCGCCACCGCCGCGACCACACCGCCGGGGATCGAGTACCGCATCACCCGCCGCACGAAGTGGGGTTGCGCGCGTTCCTTGTTGGGGGCGAGAGCCAGGAAGAAGGCCGGGACGCCGATCGTCAGCGTCGACAGCAGGGTCAAGTGCCGGGGCAGGAAGGGGTATTCGACCTGCCAGCACACCACGAGGACCGCCAGCAGCACCGAGTACACGGTCTTCACGAGGAACAGGGTCGCGACCCGGGTGATGTTGCCGATCACCCGCCGGCCCTCCGCGACCACCGACGGCAGCGTCGCGAAGCTGTTGTTCAGCAGCACGATCTGGGCGACCGCCCGGGTGGCCTCCGAGCCGGAGCCCATCGCCACCCCGATGTCGGCGTCCTTCAGGGCGAGCACGTCGTTGACGCCGTCGCCGGTCATCGCGACCGTGTGCCCGCGCGACTGCAGGGCGCCCACCATGTCCCGCTTCTGCTGCGGGGTGACCCGCCCGAACACCGTGCCCTCGTCGAGCTCCTTCGCCATCCCATCCGGGTCGGCGGGCAGTCGACGTGCGTCCACCGTGCTGCCGTTCAGCCCCAGCTTGGCCGCCACCGCCCCCACGGACACCGCGTTGTCCCCGGAGATGACCTTGGCGCGGACGTCCTGCTCGGCGAAGTACCGCAGGGTGTCGGCCGCGTCGGGGCGCAGCCGCTGTTCCAGGACGACGAGGGCGGTCGGCCGGGCTCCCCGGGCGACCTCGGGATCGCCGAGGTCACGGGAGGCGCGGGCCAGCAGCAGGACCCTGAGCCCCTGCTCGTTGAGCCGCCCGGTCTCGGCGAGGGCCGGGTCGTCGGGGGACAGGAGCACGTCCGGCGCCCCCAGCAGCCACGTACTCGACTCGCCGTCGCCCTCGCTGAAGGTGGCCCCGCTGTACTTGCGGGCGGAGGAGAAGGGGAGCGACTCGGTGCAGCGCCACTCCTGGACGTCCGGGTAGACGTCGATGATCGCCTGGAGGGAGGCGTTGGGCCGCGGGTCGGACTCGCCGAGGGCGCCCAGGACCTTGCGTACGTACGACTCGTCGGCGCCCCGCAGCGGCCTGAGCTCGGTGACGTCCATGCCGCCCTCGGTGAGGGTGCCGGTCTTGTCGAGGCAGACCGTGTCGACGCGGGCGAGGCCCTCGATGGCCGGGAGTTCCTGGACGAGGGCCTGTTTCCGGCCAAGCCGGATGACGCCGATGGCGAAGGCGACGGAGGTCAGGAGGACCAGTCCCTCCGGGACCATCGGCACGATGCCGCCGACCGTCCGGGCGATCGAGTCCTTGAGGTCGTTGTCCTTCACGAAGAGCTGGCTGACGACCAGGCCGATCGCGGTCGGGACCATCATCCACGTCACGTACTTGAGGATCGTGGAGATGCCGGAACGCAGTTCGGAGTGGACCAGGGTGAAGCGGGAGGCCTCCTCGGCGAGCTGGGCGGCGTAGGCCTCGCGGCCCACCTTGGTCGCGCGGAAGGCGCCGCCGCCGGCGACCACGAAGCTCCCGGACATCACCTGGTCGCCGGGCCGCTTCACCACCGGGTCGGCCTCGCCGGTCAGCAGTGACTCGTCGATCTCCAGGCCGTCGGCCTCCACGACCTCCCCGTCGACCACCGCCTTGTCGCCGGGGCCGATCTCGATGAGGTCGTCGAGGACGATCTCCGAGGTGCCGACGGGGGTCGCGGTCCCGTCCCGCCGTACCGTCGGCCTCGCCTCGCCGATCACCGCGAGCGAGTCCAGGGTCTTCTTCGCCCGCCACTCCTGGACGATGCCGATCCCGGTGTTGGCGAGGATGACGTACCCGAACAGGCTGTCCTGGAACGGCGCGACGAACAGCATGACCAGCCAGAGCACACCGATGATCGCGTTGAACCGGGTGAAGACGTTCGCCCGGACGATCTCCCCCAGGGTCCGGCTGCTGCGCACCGGCACGTCGTTGACCTGTCCGCGCCGCACCCGCTCGGCGACCTCGGCGGCGGACAGGCCGGTGACCGCCGGAGACCGGCCCGTCGTGCGGTCGAGTTCGGCGCCCGCGTCGGTGTGCGTCATGCATTCGACGGTACGTGCGGTTTTGCGGCTTCACCCGCCGAGTGACCGGAAGTTCCGACCTGGGGAGGAGACGGGAACGGGCGAATGATGCCGTGGTACTAGGCCCTGTCGTTTGGATCAGGTCGGCCGTGAGGTGCGGTGCGTTTCGGCCGAGCCGAGCGGGGTCTGGTGCGTGCAGCTGCAAGGCGGAGGA